>NZ_WUQX01000003.1 GCF_009830285.1 Sporofaciens musculi
GATGAAATATTTTTAGAGTCAAAAATATAGTTTTCCCGGACAATATGATGCAGTAAAATATATGGGCTGTTATAATGTGTCGTATACAATACGTGGGTTTTATAAAGGAGTAGAAAATGACGAGATACAATAGTATGGAGGTAGAGGTTATTAAATTGGGGCTTCGTGACATCGAAGACCTTGGATTATCAAGCAAGGATGCATTGGAGAAAAGTGTCGTCTGGCTTAGGGATAAGTATGAGACAACAGGTGATGTAAGGTATCTGGACAAAGCAGTATGGCATATCTATGCTTATCTGGAAATGGGGTATCCATATGAAAGCGGGAAGGCGGAATTTCAGGCTGTATTGGATGCTCTTGGAGAGAAAGAGGAAGAGGTGTTTCCAAAACGAAGCTGGGGTTCCCTTGAAGAAGATGCGGATTAACCAGCTGCTAGGAAAATGGAATCCAGGTTTGCATTCGATGAAAATATCTGATGCGGTGGAAGATATTATAGAAAAAACCCGAAACAGGCAGATTGGAGAATATACATATCATTGTGGAAGGGTGATAAAGCAGGATGGGGAAAATACTTTGTGGGAGAATACCTGTAAGCTCTATGTCCGGGATGAGGAAGTTGTGTTTCATAATGTAAATAGGGGTAAATATTATATTCTTGCAGAATGAAAGCATGGATTTGGGATTTTTCACGGTCAAAAATGAATTTTAAAGGACAAAGGGATGAAAAAATTTAATTTATGGTATTCTTATAAGCGTAAGGTGGACGGAATCGACTAGAAAAGAGGGCAAATGATGAATATTGCACTTATAGATGATGAGACAGCAATTCTCGAAGATGTCAGAAAGTGTGTTGAGACTGAAATTTTGCCGCAGGATGAGGTGAATCTTTTTTTATACAAGGGCGAAAGACTTTCTTCAGGAGATAGAACAGGGAGATCAGTTTGATATCCTGGTTTCAGACATTGATATGCCGGATATGGGTGGACTGGAGTTGGGGAAAAGACTGCATGAAGAGGGTGGCGGTCCTTACCTGGTATTCCTGACAGCATATCTTGAATATGCATCGGAGAGTTACATACTAGAGGCGTATCAATATATTCTCAAAGAAGATATGAAAAAGAGGCTGCCGCCTATCCTTAGACAGTTGATTGACCGTGTGAAGAAGGAGAAACAACAGTTTAGGATGATTGGCACACCGACGAGTAAGGTGCGAGTGTATTATCGAGATATGATATACATAGAGAAGGAAAAGGGATCAAAATATATTTGCTACATAACTGAACATGCTATTTATAAAGAAAGGATCTCATTAAAAAAGCTGAGCGAGAAGCTGGAAAGTGATGAATTTATCTTAATTGAACGAGGATACATTATAAATGTTTCTCATATTGCCAGTATGAAGGACGGTATGGTCCTGATGGATAATGGAGCAAGAATTTTTGTAAATAGAATCAGCTTCAAGAAAATAAAAGAGCAGATTAGTCTGTATAGGGGAATCTGTAATGGTTATTAAAGCTCTTCTTATGGGAATTTCTCTTTTTGAAGTGGGGATGTTGTACTGGCTGTTATGCGGGACTGTATTAGAGAAACAGTATTTTTGTAAAAGAGAATGGGTAATTTTATGTGCGAATATTGTCGGGACAGGTATAGATGTAGGAGGAAATCGCAGTCTGATATTTTTTTCGCAGTTTGCATTTATTGTATGTGTTGCTGTCACATGTATATGTGTGTTATTGATAAGTGGGCAGTATAAATTTTTAAGAATTATCACAGTTATCTTATATTATGCTTTAGTGGCATTGCTGGATTTTTTCGCTGCTTTTGTGAGTATGATAGTATTAAGGCATGAATTTAAAAATGTGGTCTATTTATATGCGAATTCAATAATGGAATGTATCCTCTTTTTTTGTGTAAGGCTTATCGTTGCATGCTGTGTATATCAGATTGTCAGACTGAAATTTGAGAAAGCATACATACGTGAATTTCAAAATCTGTTATTGGCGATTACGATTATTATGTGTTTCATGCTAAAGTACTATCAGATAGCAATTGTAAATATGATGTTTGAGGGCAGAGAACAGGAAGCAGGAACAACGGGGCTGTCTCTTATAGGCGTTTTGTTGATTACACTTTTTACCGGAATCGTGTTCTTGAAGAACAAGACGCTTGAAAAGGAAAAAGAATTGCTGATTATGCGTGACACTATGGTGACACAAAAGTATACTGAATTAGAAAAAGCCATGGAAAAGAACCGGCAGTTATCTCATGATCTAAAGAACCATATATTAGTTTTAAAGCATTTTAAGATGGAAAGAATTATGAAGGGATAGATAAATATATAGAAGAAATAGAACAGAATTTTTTTGACACAAAGAGAGGAGTATGGACAGGAAACCAGATAGCAGATATGCTTCTGGAGCAGAAGCGAACCCTGGCAGAACAAGAAGGTATAACATTTACAATACAGGCAGTACCGATTGCAGAGTGGTTGTTTGATGATAGTGACACATGTTCCCTGTTAGGGAATCTTCTTGACAATGCGATTGAGGCATGTATGAGAATGGACGAAAATGCGAATAAATGGATATCTGTAAAGATAGAGAATCAAAAACAGTTATTATTTATAAAGACAGAAAACTCTGTTAAGGAAGCTCCTGTTATGGAGAAGGGAAGGCTAGTATCTGTGAAAGGGGATAAAATGAGACATGGATACGGATTAAAAAATGTGGAGCGGATTTTGAATAAATATGATGGTACGATTGCATATTTAAGTAGAGACAAAGCTTTTCAAATTAAGCTTTTGATCTAATAAAACAAATATTAGGAGAAATTTTGTTATATTTAGATAGGTGATTATATAATTTCTTAGTCTTGTTAGTGGGAAAAGAAAATTTTGACAGCCCAAAATGCATTTTTACGGACAATGGGTAGAAATCCTAAGAAAAAATAATATACTGGATGTATAAGATATCTTATAAATTAATTTGACACAAAGGAGACTAGGAAATGAAAAAATTCAACAAATTAGTATCATTGATGTTGGTAGGAGCTATGATGTTAGGAATGTGTACTACTGCTTATGCAAAGGATGAAAGTAATGTTAAACAGTATAATAGCATTCAGGAAGTATTAGAAGAAAATGAGTCTATGCAGGATCTTATTCTTTCAGGTGAGAATTTGTCACGTCCGGCAATGGCACCATTGACGAGCATGCAGGTTATGTGGGTAAATTCACAAGATGCAGGAGAAGAACATATATCTGCAGGCCAGTATGCAACAAAGTTGGATCATGGTGGAGATTGGTTTCAGGTCATAACACTTGAGGTTGGATTTAGTTCTGTGCGTTGGGCAAAGTTTAAACATATGGAAATGTAGTCCACCGATACGGAATATGTTGATCTAAATGGTGATAATATCATGGACGGAGTATTAAGATTATGGACGATTAATACGAGTTATACAAGTGGTAAATTTGAATATAGTGCGTGGTCTGTTCAAACGTCTAAAGAGTTCAGTACATGGATTAATGTTTTATAAGTTGGGAGATGGATTTTCATGGAAATAGGTTTTTATACAAATAATTATGTGAATACTTATAATAATAAGAGTGTCAAAAACAAAAAGTCATTTGATGGACTGGACATTCTGGGACCGGAAGCGCCAAATGAAGTGAAAGAAGCCTGGAATAAAGCGGAGAAAGAATGTGGTATAAATGGGTATGGGTATGGGGTGAATTCAGGAGGCAAGCTTACATGCCTTACGAGTCTGTTTGCCATGTCATTGGAGAGCGCTTATAATGGCGGCGGACGTGATATTCTGGGGACTACTGTGCATTCAGCAAAAACAGCGGTTCAAAAGGCACTTGACAGGTTAGGAATACCTCAGGATAGTAAAGAAAAAAAAGGAGAAGTTTTTTTACGAATCATTTTTGCGTTATTTAAACTAAGATAAAAATTAGGATAGTGTAAAACGATTTATGAAAAAATCGAACCTCTTTCCTTGGTGTTGACCAATTATATTATACTTACAGGAACCCGGTGAAGGCTGAATTAGATGGACTTTCAGCCTTCACCGGCTTTCCGATTTTTTTGATCGCTTAAGCCAAAGAAGGGGGGATAGGCTAATAACCTCTGTAACCATTGAATTTACTGGGGGAGTCGATTTTGAGCATATAAAGTTTACAGTACCAAAAGTAGTAGAAAGGATTAGACTATAGTTTGATGAAAACAAAGGTAAAAGGAAAAGAAATCCGTGGTTTAAGCTCTTCAGTAATTTACGGTCCAAATGCTGCAGGAAAAACAAATATTATAGGTGCAATGGACGTTCTCCGTGCGATTATATTACGAGGAAATATTAGAAATTCTGAAGAAAAATCATCACCAAATCCGGCAGCGGCAGCATTGTAGCTGATTCCAAATAATAATGCAATAGAAGGAAAGCCGGTTTGTTTTTCTGTGGAATTTTATGAAGAAGATGCAGGAGATAAGTTTAGAATTCTGTATGAATTGGGGATTGATTTAGGAGGATTTCTTGATGAGGAATATCCAAGAGAAATCGTATCAGAAAATCTTTTTGTAAATGGAGAGCCGATTTTTCAGCGCGCCGATGATCTGTATATCGGAAATATGAAAGCGATTAAAGAGTTCCTTTCGGATGTGACAGAGCAAAATGTGGAAAGTGTAAGTGAGATTGCTAAGAACAGTTTAAGTAAAGATGAATTGTTTTTAACAAATGGATTTAAACTTGTTTTCTCACAGAGATTTGAAAAACTAATTGTAGATTGGTTTTCAAATAAATTTATGGTAATTTATCGTGCCGACTCTATGCAGCTGATAAAAAAATTTGCTGATCCTAAGAAAAAAGCAATTTATGTGGAAAAGACAACGGATAAAGCAGCGAAACTATTTGGAGTTAATTCCAATGCAGTAGGGTATGTCGTAAGGGAAGATGAGTCGGACTCAAAACTGTATTCTGTTTTTCAGGATATGAAGAATAAAAAGAGTGCGGCTATTGCAGCAGAAATTTTTGAATCTTACGGGACAATCCGCTTTATCAATATGTTTCCATTAGTTATAAAAGCAATTCAGACTGGAGGAACGCTTGTAGTTGATGAGTTTGATGCATCTATTCACCCAATAGCGTTGATGAGTATTATCAATGTTTTTCATAACGATGACATCAATATCCATCATGCACAGCTGATTTTCAATACACACAATCCAATCTTTTTGAACTCTAATCTGTTCAGAAGAGATGAAATTAAATTCGTAGAGCGCGATGATGACAGCCATCAAAGTATTTTGTATGCGTTGTCTGATTTTGGAACAACGGGTGATAGAGGTGTTCGTAAGCATGAGGATTATATGGGCAAATACTTTATCAGCCAATATGGTGCGATTAAGGATATTGATTTTACACCAATCTTTGAGGAGATTTTGGCCAGAGAAGGTGAGGTGTAGTTATGGCAAAGAGAAAGCCGACCAATAAATACTATTTTAGTGTTGTGGGGAAACAGAACAGTGGTATTTGAAATGGCTGCAGGATCGATTAACAATACGGAAGAATCTGTCTGTAAAGTTTCGATTGATTGTCCGGTGAAAAAGAATCCACTAAAACACGCAAAATCTTTGACTGTTACAAGAAAGATTGAGATATATCATTTCTTTGATTATGAAAGTGATGAGCCTATTCATGTACAGGGATTCCAAGACGCTATGGATAATATGAAGAAAGCAGAGCAATTAGGTAAGCAGATTAAGTATAAATCGGGATATAGCAATTTCACTTTCGACTTATGGATTTTACTGCACATGGCAGATTGCAATACTTCATACGCTCATAGAAAACAGTATATTACACTGATCAATAGAGCCTTTTGTGAGAAATTTGAAAACATGGATGAGTACAAACATGAGGGTAATTTCAAACGCTGTTTGAGCAAAATGAATCTTGTTAATGTAATTGACGCTATCAAACGTGCGAGAAATATCATGCAGAGGAATCAGGAGAATGGATATACATTACTTCAGTATAAAGGGTATAGATATTATAAAGAAAACCCATCTCTTTCTGCGTGGGAAGCAATAGAGAAGATTTTAAGTGATTGTAAATTATTATAAGCTTATGAAAGACAGCAGAAAGAGAAATCTTCTCTGCTGTTTGTTCATGATTCGTGAATGATTTGACCAAGGTATAGACATATGGAAAAATATCTATTATAATCTATATATATTTAGATTATTTTATAGTGTGAAGCGTATGTTTGGCATACAGGAGAAAAATCCCCAGAAATGGGTTTATATAGATAATACGGGTAAAATGCGTCTGGTTTCGGCCAGATTTTTTTATGGGAAAAAGGAGGGAAATAAAGGAGATATTACAACTAAATCAAAAATGCGGATTTTTAAAGGAGAATCATGATCCGGGTAACTGTTGAATCGGGAGATATATGGAGCGTATAAGCCATATATTTCCTATTTTTTTATTCCCGCGGGCATCGGGCCAGACGGGGGTGGTTGCATGTACATTTACTTAAAGGGCCGGGTTAAGATGATACGGTGTGAAATGGAAAGGCGGACAGCCGCCTGTATAAAGAAATGGAGGAAATAGGATGGGGTTATTTACATTAGAAGGTACGATAGCAATCCCATTGCTGCAGCAGATGGAGTCCCTCATTGTAAGAGGGGCTGATGAGAAGAAATTCGACACACAGACAGGGTGGAAAAGTCTGTTCGGAGCAGGGGATTTCGAGAGTTCTATGGAAGAACAGTATGGTTTAAATTACCCGGGCGAAGTTCTGGAACGGTACGAAGAACGCTGCGGAGGCGGTATTGAGCAGGAAAGAGCGCTTGGACTGGCTCTGGCAGAGAACAAGATGCTTTTAGAGGAATCTATGTTTGTCGGGGCGCAGTATCCGAACTTTATCCGGAAAATAAAAAACCATACAGAGCAGGATTTTTACCTGACTTGTGTTATGTACCTGCTTTCAGAGAAAGTGGAGGAACAGGGGAAATTCTATCAGAAGATTTTGCAGCATGATTATAAGGAAACGAAAGAAGCTGTATTTGCGGCGTTTGTCCTGCAGGAGCATCCAAAAGCATGGGACTTTGTAAAACCGCTTTTTATCCGGTTCCTCGGCAATGGACGGACATTAAGGGCATATGGAAATCATGGACTTTATGCGTGGGTGCTGCAGATGTATGCCGATAAGATACAGAAATGCAGAACAAAGGACATGTATGTATTAAAAGCACTGCTGGAATTGTGCAATAAGTTCGTGAAAGAGGGTACACCGGCATGGGAACATCTCAAGAACGCAGGATATTCCAGACAGGAGCTCATCTATCTGAACCTGATCCTGCGGGGGGCTGTGTGGAGCCTGGAAACGCCGGATAAGAAGTCTATTACTATAGAACGGATGGCCCTTTTTGGCTTAAAAGAACTGATAAATGCAAAAGAGATTGAAGATCCAGGGCTGCTTCCGTTTTGTGAATCTTTATTAAAGGATTACGAGTCATATGATATCCATATAGATGGCGCTGAGGGGATACTGAGCAGCCTGATAGGAAATGTACATATCCGGGATCGGCAGATGTACCAGTATCTATATGGAATCAAAAAAGACAGGCGGCTGCCGGAGGATTGGTTCTACCTGGATTTTTCGGATAAAGAATCCTGTGAGGTATCCAAATGGATGGAGCAGGAGCAGTTTACCAAATTATTCAGCGTCAGCCTGTATTCACAGGAATCGGTAAATATTGATCTGTGGTTTGATAATTACCAGGGGTATACGGGAAAACGGTATGAAGAGTTATTCTGGAAAATGCCAGATTTCTATGTTAAGGATGTATTTCGGTTATTAGTAAAACAAAATAAGATAGATATGGTAAAGCTTCTTGAGGAGTATGCGGAGGATGAGAAACATATGCCAGCGGAAACGCTCAAAAATAAGTGGAGTATTATGAAAGGCCATATAGGTTCGGTTGCCCGCTATTTAACAAGTCATGAAGTTTATCTTTTTTGGGAAGCATTTGACAGGTATTACGGAATCTGTCAATTGGACGGGTTTTTCGGGTACCGCAATGTTGTGCTGGACGCAGTGAAGGTGCAGAGTTATGGATACCGTTTTCAGAATATGAAGTTCAAAGAAGAGATATTATCCGTGGAAGACAGGCGAAGCTCTTTGACTGGGTGGAACTGATGGTTTACAGGGAGATGCCGCAGGAATATGAAAAATTTCTTTACAACTTTCTTTTGATGTACGGAGTGCGTAAGAACTTTCCGGAGGACAGTGTTTCTCTGTTTCATTTCATCAAGGAGGATGTTGGCGAATCAGAAAGGAACCGGTTATATCGAGAGTATTTTTCAACGGATGAATGGGAAGCTTTCCGGAAAAAGGAAAACGAGAGGAGAGAACAGATAAAAAAAGAGCGCCGGCAGGAAGAGCTGCAGACGTTCCGGAAACAGATTTGCGCGGATATCCAGTCATCGCAGGATATGTATGGGATTCAGGATGCGATTGCCAGACATTTATCTCGCTTGTATTCTGAAAGGGAAAAAGCAGAGATATGTCTGGAACTGCTTGACAGCTATCTGGAAAAAGACTGCAAGGTAAAGAAACGCACAGCGGGAAGACTGGCAGACCATATAGTTGACCTGTTTGCCCACGGGGCGCTGGAGTGGAAGACGGTTCAGGAAATTATTAATAAGATGGAGGTTGTTGCAGATGAATGTGGAAAAGATTAGGATACGGAGAGAGTGCTGCCGGCTGCTTGAAAAAACAAGAATGCAGAAAAGCCTGACGAAACAGTGTGACGAGCAGTTATTATTAGATGGCTGCCAGAAAGTGATGGAATCGGAAGCGGCTTCTCAATTCCAGTATTTAGAAGCGGATGTGCAGAAACGCCTGATTGAGACACCTGAATTGTTAGAATATGTCCTGGGGCTTCTGCAGATTGGTTCGTCACCGGCAAGAGTGGGAACGCTGCTGGGACAGACAGAGGCAGAAGAATTGCTTCTATATAATAAGGAAAGAGTTGCTGACATTTTAATGGATCAGGGTGTAGCCGGGGAGCATTTGCTGGTATACCTTAAGTATTATCAGGATCTGGAACTGTCATTGGAGCAAAAGTCTTTGCTAAGAAACGGATTACACAATTATTTTTCACTGCAAAAGACTTGCGGGGAAAGTCTGCTGGCAGAAAACAGGGAGATTTTTTACAGTAAAGTAGTTGCGGGCAAGATGCTTAATGCGTTGTCTGATTATGATGGCTGCCTTTCTGACATTGTTCACAGCCATGAAATATTTGAGGCGCTGGACGAGATATTGAGAATAGGGGGCAACAGGCAACGCATAGATGATGAAAATTTCCGGCAGATCAAAGAGCAGCCGGGAACTATCAAAGATTTTTTACAATGGGCAGATCGGTTTTTTACTGATGAGGAGAAGCCTTCTTTTATGGAGTTCCTACTTAGCAATCACTCCCTGGTGTATGATCTTCGCCGCCTGAAAGATAAGGTGGCGAACGGAATGGATAAAGAAGCGCACCGGATGACAGGGAACAGGGCTTCTTATATTGCGTTTTTCTATAATAATGAGTTTATAGAGGAATGGAAGGGTGAACGGATGGAGGAGCTGATGATTTATGCCATCACCCATAAGAAAAAGGCATTTCTTTCCCTGCTCAAAGAGAAAAAAGAACTTTTCTTTCGATACCTTTTCACTCCATCCTGTTTCAAAGAGAGTTTTATGACCGGGTGATTAATCTCAATACGATAAACGCAAGGAATCTGGAGCAGTGTCTCAAGATAAAACAGTGGCCGGTAGATATTCTGGAACGGTTCTATGATAGAGGAAACACGTTTGAGGAGATACGGGTCCTGAGCGGTTTGCCTGAACGGTATGCCGAGCTTTATCTAAACCTGTCGCTCCCTCGAGTGGACGCACGGTTAAAGGTAATACGGGAAGTAATCAATAAGAACTGCCTGCAGATAGATATGGAGATCCCCCCCGCTGGCCAGGCAGTTGTCGGTGCAGCCTTTTTCTGTGTGGATGCAAAGAACATTTTCCCATATCAAAGGACTGGATAATATAGTAGGAATGCGGCTTTTGGAGCATTACGAACAGATGCAGTATCTGATTGGGGACATAGAGACGGTGGCTGAAGCAAGGTATATCTGCAAGAATACGGGTTTTTTCCAGGGGGAGAAAGATATACAGATTGTCAGGGAACAGATCTTGGACAAGAATGAAGACTGGAAGAAGTTGAAAGAAGCATTTGGCTTCAGTGAGGAATTTATCCGGGATAATGAGGCGCGGATCAAAGAGTTTATCTATAAGGACGGCGCATATATCATGGGCACATATCTGAGAAATGTGCCGGAGAAAAAAGAAGCGCTTAGGCGGCTGGTATATGCGGAGCTGATGGGCAGGTTCCGGGAATTAAAATATTTCAGGGACGACCTGGCGGTTGAGCTGGATTATCCGATTCTTGATTCCAGCAGGAACAGATGGATGGAAAACATACAGGAGAAAAGCGACCGGCTGCATGTTTGGGAAGAAGATGGATTGCTGCCGGTTATGCAGATGGGGCAGGTGCCGGAGGCTACCTGTCTTTCCTATGTGGACGGCGTATACAAACAATGTCTGCTGGCATGTCACGATGCGAATAAAAAGGTCATATATCTGTCATTGGATGGAAAAATTGTGCTGCGCGCTGCGATCCGCCTGACCAAAGGGATTTATGGAAGTATAAAGAAGGATAGCAGCCTGCCGAAGCTTGAATTTGCAGACCTGTCTGCGCCGGTATTTCGGCAAGATGAGAAGCAAAAAGAGGAAGTGAAGCAGAAGGAGGAATTGATACTGTTTTTGGAAACGGCGTATATGTCGAAGCTTCCGCAGGATATGGCCGGTCCGGCAATAGAGCTGATACTTAGGCTGATGAAGAAGAAGGCAAGACTGATGGGGTACGGTTTGCGGCCAGCCTGTTTTATAAGGAATGGAGGCCAAAGGATATGGTGTGTATGGGAATATCCATGTTTATCTCCCGGTCAAAAGCCGGTGAGCAGTATCTTGACAGCATAGGAGGCGATAACCGCATAGAGCAGGAGGGCAGCTATCGGAAGTGTGTTTTTCTTGTGGAAAACAAAAAGAGATTAGAGAATGGAAGGAGTTATTTAAGAGGAAAGGCAAGGAAGAATTAGGAATTAGTGGCAGAAATGATGAAAAGAGAATAAGCCAGGAGAAGTATCAGGAAAAGTATAAAAGGCAGGATTTACAGGTAAATGAATTGATCGCAGGAATAGGAACAGACCTATAGCAGCAATGAATGAAAAAGATGACAAGGGAAGGAAGATGAAAATGAGTAGATTTTTAAAATTACGGACAGGAAAAAAAGCTGGAGGTTTGGCCGACATATTATGCATATAATAGGACTTTGGCAATTGCATTGTTTGAGGAGGGTGAGCCATATGGTAATCTTACCTGCTGCCTGGACGATGCACCGGGAAGAAATTGCGCTTATATTGATGTAAATAATATGGGGGTGGATATTGTGGACGTGCTGGAGAAAGAAGGGTTCGGGAAAAGAACCGGAAAAAGCATCAGTCCGGCTATGTGGTGTATCCGGAATTTTCATTTAAGAAGGAAGTGTTAAGGGATTGCACAAATGAAAATTATGAGAAGTATCTTACATGGCAGGAGACCCTTGGGGAGGATGAAGAATATCTTACTGCGAGTTGTCGGATCTGTTATAAGGATTTTTGTTTTACCGTGAAAAAGGAAGAGGCACAAAAATACCGGGAGTATCAGGATGGTGCGCCATATCTGATACAGAATGTTTTTCCAAACATGTCCTGTGAGGAAAGAGGGCTTTTTGCAAAAGGCCAGAATATGTGTGGTACATGTTTTAAGGAGATGTTTTCCTTTTACCAGGGAGGAGCTGAGGAAGATTAAACAATATTTTTTGCTTTTTTCCTGTAATGAATGGAAAGAGTACGGTAGTATGAGGCTGGTCGGGATATCAATGGATTTGGAGGTAATCTATATTATGGTTGGATCAAAAATAAAAATCGGTGATATGCTGTACCAAAGCGATGATAAAAAAGAGTCATGGGAGAACTTTCAACGGGATTATAGATTGGGAGAGGTAGAATTAGATCGGTTGAAATACGGTTTTGTAGATACATACGAAGAATATAGTACATCGAGCCAGGAATTTGCTGAAGAGTTTTCCGAAGCAGAGGATGTCTGGAAGATGCTGATGGAATAGTAACACACCTGCTAATCCGATATTGTTTGTGCAGTATCGGATTAGCAGGTTCTTTCGCTATACATCGAGCAATGAACATCCATTGTTGATATGACATAGATAAAAATATTTTTAGATATGTTGTGATAGTCAGCGGATATGATAAAAGATGTTGTCGCATTATATAGAAAAATGTATAATGACTATATTATCAAATGTATAGAAGTTTGAAAAAGTATGATGAAATTTTGTCATAGATATTTTGTATATTTGGAATGTTTGAAAAGGTAACTCATGATAGTATTCTGATTAGCTTAAAACAGTAAATGTTTTGGAATTTGTTACAATAATCTTTAGAGTATGATATCATGTGTCATCGAAACAGTATATGGGAGATGAATTGCAGGTGAAATTGATCAGCGAAGCGCCTCCCCGGATGAACTGCAGTCCCTGTGAGGCAACGCTTGAGGATGCTTACATTTATATTGCGAATAAGGAACTATAATTGTAATAAGAATATATGTATTATGAAATGTACATAATAATGTTATTATTATGTACAAAGGAGGTGCGTTTAAATGCCAGTAATTAAGCCAATTACGGAACTTAGAGATACAAATGCAATATCTGAAATTTGTCATAAGCAGCAACAGCCGGTGTTTATTACAAAAAATGGGTATGGAGATTTGGTGGTTATGAGCATAGAAGCTTATGATGAATTGATCAACATGAACAGAATTGACAAATCAATCCTGGAGGCGGAGCAGGAGGTGTCAAATGGAGCAGAACTGTTAGATGCAAGAGAGGCTCTAAGTCAATTGAGGAGGAAACATTTTGGATAAATATACTGTTAAGATGTTTCCGCAGGCTTATCGTGATATAGACAAAATCTATGAACAGGCACTTCTTAATGATAATTACGGTGACAATGCATTAATGCTGGCACAAAGGCTTGAAGATGCGATTTTCAGCTTAGAAGAGCAGCCCTATCGTGGAGCGGAGCGTAAATATGGGTTCTATGCTCATAAAGGGTATCGTCAGTTATTTGTTTCTGGTTACATTATTATCTATGAAGTATTGGATTCAGAAAAAATAGTTGCAGTGCTTACAGTTAAATATAGCGGAAGTGAATTTTAATCTTTCGCTATATTTTTTCTATGGGAATTTGAATCTGGACAACGGCATCCTCCGTTCGGTCGATTACATTTTCATTGATGATGACCTCATAGGAGAACCCGGATAATGCGAATACGTTTTCACTGGCAAAATCAAAGATTTTCTGATAGCATGCAATTGCGTTTGCGGGAGACTCCTGAGCAGCAATGGGAAACTGTATCATGGGAGTGGGACTTTTTATTACGGATACTGGGCGGTCTGGCTGTGACAGGGCAATTTATGAGGGATAAAAGGTGGATGGAGACAGAAGATATTATTCTTGGGAAAGCAAAATATGAGGACTGGAGATCCATATACTGTAATGTCTGGTCAAGGCCGGAGACGGCGGAATATATGATATGGAAAGTGACGGCTGATGAGGATGAGGCCAGGGAGAGGATACAACAGACGGTCGCATGGCAGGAAACCCATGATGCGTGGCTGGTTTATGAGAAGATCAGCGGGCAGGCCATCGGATTTGCCGGAGTGGAGGAAACAGGGCCGCACATTTATCATGAGACTGGTATTGCCCTGGGTCCGGAGTATGTCGGAAGGGGATACGGGAAACAGATACTGTGTTTATTGATGGAATACTGCGTTTCATTAGGCGGTCAGGAATTTTATTATTCTACGCGGTCAGGGAATCTTGCTTCAAAGGCGTTGGCATTATCCTGTGGATTGGTATACCAGCATCTGGAGCAGAAGACAGACCAGCGTAGTGGAAAAACTTATGAATTGGAGATTTATAAAAAGAATCTGAAATGTACAGGGAGTGAGATTGAATGAAGCCGGAGGAGATTTTGGAGTATTGCATGGAGAATCTGGAAGGGAGTGTCCTTGTGGAGAGCTGGGGAGAAAAGGCAATTTTTTATAATCCCGGCCGTGCACTGAAACGGGGCGTGTATATATTGACGGTCAAGGAGAAGGATGGCAATAATGACAGAGGTTCGAAGCTTAACAGACCAGGAATTTACCGGGTGAACCTGGGTGTCCGTAAGGAGACGTTTGTGAAGCTGTTTGGGGCTGTGCCACAACGTCCGGGGGCAGGCGGAATTGTGGAAATGGATTATGATTTTTCTACGGTTGACCGTTTTTTGCCGCATCCGGTTTATGCGTGGATGGGGTGGCTGTGTGTCCTGAACCCATCGGAAAAGACTTTTGAGGATTTAAAGCCATATATCCAGGAAGCCTATGAATACGCAAAAGAGAAATTTTCCAAACGCAAATAGAGAAAGAAGGCAGGAGGCTTGCAACATTTGGAAATGAGTATCTGCAATATTAAGAAAAAGTCTGCGGCTATATTGGCAGAAAATGATAAATCGGAAGCTGTAGTTTAGAGGAGATAATGATAATGAATGGAAAAGAAGTGCGTGTAGGCGTGAGTTTACTCGTTGGTAACATGGACAACATGGTTCGATTTTATAGAGATATATTAGGCTTTCAAACGCAATGGAATGGTGGTTCATTTGCAGACTTTGAAACAGCGAGCGGTGAATTATCCTTGTTTATGTATAGCAGAGAAGAATTTGTCAAGGCTAGGTGAGGACTATATTCCTCCAAATGGTATCAACCAGACTTTTGAAATTGCCCTCTGGTTGCCCAGCTTCGCTGATGTGGATTCAGAATATGAACGTCTGTCGAGGTTAGGGGTGCAGTTTCCCACAGGAGAACCCATTACTTATCCTTTTGGTATTCATAATTTTTATGTAGCAGACCCAGAGGGAAATTTACTAGAAATCGGAAGTGCAAATGCAGTATAAATCAGGATTGAACAAAATCGCTATGCCACAGCCTTGGCAGGCCATCGCACAGCGATTTTGTTCAATTAAAATTTGTCGAGAAGTTACAGAGAGTGTAAAATTAGGATTTCATAAGGTGAAGATAATGGCTAGAGAAGTAAAATGGACAAAATATCTATGGCTGAGCCTGCTCTTGTTTGGAGCATTTATGCTTGAATATTTTTCAATATTTGTAATCGAATTCATGATTCTGCATGTAGATATATGGAACTATACCGCAAACCAAAGAAGCGTTCATTGTATGATAATGGTTTTTATATGGGCAGTTGTTATTGTAATGGCACTATTTTTTTCGCAGAAGTATTATCACTTTCCCTCAAGAGAAAATAAAGAGGATCATCCTTCTTTGAAAAATTGGGTCATAACATTTTCCTGCTTAATCTGCTGCAAAATCTTGACTTTTATAGATTGGCATACTCTAAAAGTATTTGGTGAAGTTCAAGGTAAAAATGCATACCAATTCTGTGCACAATATTTATACTATCTTTTTGAGGTAATGCTTGTTACTCTAATCATAATGTATGGGCAAAAAGCGATTGAAACCTTGTTGAAAAAAGAAAGTCCGATTCCTTTCGGCGGTATCATATTGGCTGTGACGTGGGGAGCCTTTCATTTTGTGTCGAGAGGAGTAGGACTTGAAATATGGAATGGAATTTCTACTATGATATTTTCTGTTCTTAGCGGTGTAATGTATTTACGACTAAACAGAAAATGTTTGTATAGCTATCTTTTTATCGCTGTAGGCTATTTACTATAGATTGCAATGAATTGATTGCTGTGTTGAAGTTATAAGGCAGAAGAGGTGACCAATATGAAAACGAAATCCAAGAGAAAAATTCTCATTATTGTATTATCTATTGTCATGGTGCTGCTCATTGCCGGAGATTGGGCATTATCCGTGATAATATACAACGAGAATTTTAACCAGCGTTTTGAAAGTGATGAGGCGTTTATACGGCGTGTTGAGGATTTTGATGGATTGCAGCGCACGAAATATGAGTTCGCTTCCAATAAGGGACAGAAATTGACGGGATATCTGTATACCACGGAGGAAAAACCGCATGGAATTGTCGTAATGGCTCACGGATTTGGCGGCGGAGGGCACAACTCTTATATGGACTGTGCGAATTATTTTGCGCATCATGGATACTGCGTTTTTGCTTATGACGCTACGGGAAATGATGAAAGCGAGGGCGAAGGAGTCGGAGGACTTCCACAGGGAGTGATAGATCTTGACTATGCAATCACATTTGTGGAAGAAAGTGGGAATTTCCCAGATCTGCCAATCGTTTTATTCGGGCATAGCTGGGGCGGTTACAGTGTTTGCAGTGTACTTACCTATCATCCTGAAGTAAAAGCAGTTATCGCGTGTTCCGGTTTTAACTCTTCATCGGATATGTTTGAAGCAGAGGGGAAAAAACAGGCAGGGAACGGTATCTATCTTATATTGCCGTTTGTGAAGCTCCACGAGAGGATGAAATACGGCGGCTATGCCTCAAATACTGCGATGGACGGATTTTCAGAGAGCGATGCCGCCATTATGATCCTGCATAGTTTGGATGATGAAGTTGTTCCAGCCAAATACGGCTACGACATTTATTATGAAAAATATAAAGATGATTCCCGGTTTCGTTTCATTCATTTCCAGGATAAGGGACATAATTATTTCAATGATGAAACCTATAGGGATGAATTTAATGCGGAATTTGACAAATGGCTTGAAACACTGGATTACGATTATAATGTCTCCGAAAACAAAGAACGGTTTTCGAAGGATAGAGCTGACTATATACATAAAAACCTTGACAGGGAAAAAAGGTTCAATTCATTAGATTTGGAGCTGTTTGGGGATTTTGTTGGTTTTTATGATGAAAAGATACACGGGGTTATCAAAAGTGAAGAGGCTTTCGAGAAATGATTAGTCCAAAATAGCGAGAGCTGTAACCAATGTGGTTACAGCTCTCGCTAAATTTTTCCCTAAATTTGCAAATATGGCACTTTATTTTGCAAAAGTGGACTGTCTCGTTGAAAGTAATGGATAAAGTAGATACAATAAAATTATCTTTGTAGCAATGAAAGAATTTTTTTATTACCGGAAAGCTATGGAGTAATAATGTATACGGAGGAAAACATAATGAAATCTATTTGTGGAATTGATTGTACGAACTGTGAATTAAGCAGCACTTGTAACGGGTGTGCGGCAACAGGAGGCCAGCCTTTTGGGGCGGAATGCCTTGTTGCACATGCTGTAAAAAAGGCAAGACAGCGTTAAGTGAATTGAAAGAAAAGCTGATTGCGGCCTTCAATGCGCTTCACATTCCGGATATGGAAGAAGTAACAGAGCTGAATGCGCTGAAAGGTTCCTTTGCCAACATTGAATATGCCCTTCCCAACAGCCAGATTGTAAAGTTTTGGGATGACAACAGGATCTATCTGGGGAACCAGCTGCAAAAAAAGGACAGCGACAGGTGCTACGGGATCATCGCTGACGAGAAATACCTCATGGTGTCTGAGTACAGCGGCTTTGGAACTGATGCAGAGATTATTGTGTTCAAACGATGGAACTAAAATGGATCTTCTGGAAAAAACAATAAAAGAGTGGAGGGACGTCCAGTGAAGATCTCAAGAGTGACAGCACAATTTCCCTGTGATTGTAAAACGGTCTGGGATATTGTTACAGATAATGAGAATTTTGAATGGCGAAGTGATTTATCTAAAATCGAAATAATTGATGAAAATCGTTTTGACGAGTATACAAGGGATAAATTTATAACACATTTTCGGATCACTGCAAAGGAGCCATACCGAGAATACCGCTTTGATATGGAAAATCAGAACATGAGAGGTCACTGGAGCGGCATATTTGAGAGCTGCGATGATGGTACACAGATTACTTTTACAGAACAAGTCCAGGTGAAGAACCCGATTATGAATTTGTTTGTAAAGGGGTATCTGAAAAAGCAGCAGGTCGGGTATATTGCAGATCTCAGAAAAGCGATAGCAAAATTGTAAGTTGGAGGATTAAGCAAGTAAAGAAGTGCAGCTTCCTGGGAAAAAGCGGATGAAAGTTAATGCCTTTCTAAGAGGAAATATACTGGAGACGGGAACGCTGCTGAAAAGAGTGGAGGAGACGACAAAATGAGAAATCCAGAACAAACAATAGGAAACTTAATAGATAAGCAGAAAGTTTCATTCATTGCCTCGATTTCCGCGGAAGGTTTCCCAAATATGAAAGCTATGCTGCCGCCCAGAAAACGAGTGGGAATCAAGGAATTTTGGTTTACAACTAATACATCTTCTATGCGGGTAGCTCAATACAGGGAAAATCCAAATGCCAGCATTTATTTTTATGACAAACGTTTTTTCCGTGGAGTTATGCTGATTGGCACCATGGAGGTTTTAGAGGATGCTGAAGCTAAGCAGATGATCTGGCTTGAGGGTGATACTATGTATTATCCCCAGGGCGTGACAGATCCTGATTATTGTGTTTTAAAATTTACTGCTGAAAAAGGGAGATACTATTCTAACTTTAAATCAGAAGATTTTGATGTGCTGCCCATGAGCATATGAAAGAAAATATCTGTGTGGCAGGAGATGGCTAAAGATAAGTAAAATATTATTATTAGAGGACGATGTGAGTCTGGTAGATGGACTCAAGTATTCTCTAGGGAAGAACGGATTTGATGTTACGGTTGTACGGACAGTGGAAAAAGCCCTTGAGTCCCTGTCAATTATCAGTGAGTACGATCTATTACTGCTTGATGTTACTTTACCGGATGGAACAGGATTTGATGTATGTGAAAAGGTAAGACGGCAGAATAGGCAGATACCGATTATATTTCTGACGGCTTCTGACGAGGAAGTCAGTATTCTGGTTCTTATTGCACTGATTACAATATTCAATGTAATGAACAGTATAGCCATGAGTGTTGCGGCGAGAATGAAGCAGTATGGTGCGTTCCGTGCGATTGGCTTGACCAATCGGCAGCTAACCAGAATGATTGTAGCGGAAGCCGTTGCATATGCGGTTACCGGAAGTATTTGCGGCGGTATCTTTGGAGTGTTGTGTAATAAGCTTTTGTTTGATAAGCTGGTGGGATTCATGGAATATTCCTGCAGCGGAATTTGCTGTTATTATAGCGGCAGTAATAATTGCAGTGGTTCTCGCAATCAGGGGGCCGGTTCAGAAAATCCGTAACATGTCTATTGTGGATACAATCAGTGCGAAATAGATTTTGAATTTGGAAGCCAGGCAATTGGGGAGGTGCCAGCATGCGTAAAAAAATATTAATAGCGGATGATGAAACAGATATTGTGTCAATGCTTCGTGCCTTTTTGAAAGCAAAGGATATTTTGTCCTGTCAGCCGTAAATGGAACAGAAGCATTAAAGCAAGTGGAACAGGAACCGGATATTATCTTGCTTGATATTAATATGCCCGGACTGGATGGCCTGAAGGTTTGCGAACGTATTCGGGATTATGTGTCCTGCCCTATTCTTTTCTTGACTGCGCGAATAGAAGATACAGACAAAGTAAAAGGGTTTGCCGTCGGCGGTGATGATTATATTGTCAAGCCCTTTTCCCTTATGGAGCTTGAAGCAAGGGTGACTGCGCATTTGCGCCGGGAAGCAAGGCGTACCTTTGATGCACAGATCAAGTTCTCCGGTGACCTGACGGTTGATTATTCAGAGCGCTGCCTTTTCTTTGAGGGGCAGCGTCTTGGTCTTGCTAAAAAAGAATTTGATATTGTGGAACTGTTATCTCAAAATCCGGGACAGGTTTTTACGAAAGAACGGATTTATGAGCGCATTTGGGGTTATGACAGCATGGGGGACAGCAGTGTTGTGGCGGAGCATATCCGAAGGATACGGTCAAAGATTGCAGCATATACGGACAGGGCATATATTGAAACAGTTTGGGGGTGCGGATACAAATGGAGAAAATAAAGCACTATAGACTGAATTTATCTCTTAGGAAAAGTCTGGTGCTCTACGTGGCAGTTTTTGCGGTACTTGCTCTTATTCTCTCTATCATGACAATTTCCATATGCGATAACACAGTGGATACAATAAGGAAGTCTTACCCGTTGGCCGGTGAAAAATATTACCTGACAAATGAGCAGGGCAAACGACTGGGCGACGGCACCTATATCGGGAATGTACCTGTTATGCCTTCCGGGCAGGATGAACGTATTATCACTTTATTAGAACTGTTTTCTACGATTGCTGCACCTGTCTATTCCGCATTATGTATTATAGCGGCGGCATTTCTGTTTTACAGGGACAAGCTGAAAAAGCCGCTTGCAAACTTGCGCATTGCGGCTGAAAAAATATCAAATAATGACTTGGATTTTGCGGTAGGATACGACAGTAAGGATGAGTTGGGGGAGCTTGTGGATTCCTTTGAAATCATGCGCACGGCTCTTGTAAATAATTTTTCTGAAATGTGGAAGCAGGTCGAAGAACGGAAAGCACTTAATGCGGCATTTGCTCATGATTTGCGTACCCCGCTTACAGTATTAAAAGGCTACAATGAAATGCTGCAGGTAGATGCAGATGAACGGACAAGAAAAATCGCTGCTACTATGGGAAAACACATATCCCGTATGGAGGCTTATGTAAGCAGTATGAGCAGTCTCAGGCGTTTGGAGGACACACAGCCGAAGTACGAGGCGGTTTCTCTGCAGCCGTTTTTGTCTTCTCTACAGGAAAACGCACAAATGGTATGTACACAAAATAGAAAAGCATTGCACCTGCAAAATGAGGTGCCTGCCTGTGAACTTTTTATAGATAGATCGTTCATTTTACAAGTATGCAATAATCTGTTAGCAAATGCCGTCCGCTATGCCCGGACGTCCATTACATTGTCTTTTTCTTTACAGAATAAAGGATTGCTGATCATGGTATTGGATGACGGAAAAGGCTTTGATAAGAATATTGTACATAAGGTAACGAATCCATATTTCACAGAAGAAGACCGTGCGGAACACTTTGGCCTTGGATTATATATCTGCAGGCTGCTCTGCGAACATCATGGCGGATATCTGAACATTGATAATACGCCGAATGGAGCTATGGTATCTGCATTTTTCAAAAATCTTTCTTTGTAGATAAAAAGTTGAAATTTACGCGTTATACTCGTCATAAAAACATAGGAAAGGAAGTTTGACATGGTTTTAAAAACAGTCGGGCTGACCAAACAATTTGGCGGGAAGACAGCCGTAAATGATTTGAACATTACTTTATCAAATGGTGTTTATGGACTATTGGGGGCAAATGGCGCGGGGAAAACTACATTTATGAGACTGCTGTGCAATCTTCAAAAACCTACTTCTGGAAGAATATTTCTGAATGGGAAAAACATTGCAGGGCTTGGAGAAAAGTATAGGAATCTTTTGGGATATCTGCCGCAGCATTTTGCGTATTACCCCGATTTTACCGCACTTGATTTTCTGCTGTATGTTGCAGCTCTAAAGGGAGTGGGTGAAAAAGCGGCGCAGAAAAAATCAAACGAATTACTTGAAGAGGTAGGATTATCTGCAGAAAGCAGACATAAAATTAAAACCTTTTCCGGCGGTATGAAACAGCGATTGGGAATTGCACAGGCAATGTTGAATAGCCCGCGTATATTAATCTTAGACGAGCCGACAGCAGGGCTTGACCCTAAAGAGCGTGTCCGTTTTCGTAATCTGATCAGTGCATTTGCAAAAGATCGTATCGTAATCTTATCTACCCACATTGTTTCTGATGTAGAGTTTATTGCAGAGGAAATTATTATGATGAAATCCGGTTCAATTATTCACTTCGGGAAACCACAGGAGATCACGTCTGAAATCAATGGGCAGGTGTGGGAGTGCATTGTCCCATCGGCAAAGGCGGAGAAATATGCAGCAGCATTTATCACCAGCAATTTGCGCAACATGAATAATAACAAAACGGTTTTACGGATCATTGCAGATCATCCGCCTATGGCAGATGCTTCGCAGGTGCAGCCTAATTTGGAAGATTTGTATCTATTTTATTTCAAAGGAGGCACAGAAGAATGAAAAAACTAATTCAATTTGAATTACGAAAAATATTTTCAAAACGCCTGACACAGATTGCTTTGCTTTTTGTACTGTTTTTTTCTGCCATTTTGGGGTTTTCCAGCTATCAAAATAAATACGCATTTGATGGAGTGAGCAAGGAAGGGACAGGAAAAACAGCCGTAGAGATTGATAAGGAGATTGCGGCGAAATATGAGGGAGTATTGACAGATGAAAAAGTTCAGCAAATGATGAATGACTTTGCTGCCCAAACGAACTTACATGGAATGAATGCTGCGTATCTCTATCATAACGCTCTGCAGTCTGCAGTTTTTACGCGGTTTTCTGATATGAATGGAAACTGGAACGGTGTTCGTGTTTCGGATGCATTTGGCGGTGAGGAAGTCAGGATTGGTTATGTTGACGGCTGGCTTACAACGAGCCAGAACATGGTTAAGATTTTTTTCATTCTTTCGCTGGTTATTGCTATTATGACCGCACCTGTTTTCTGTGGTGAATATGGCGGAGTGGATAATATTATCCTTACAAGTAGATATGGAAGGACGAAATGTGGGGCGGCGAAAGTGGGCGCTGGTTTGATTGCTGCATTTATAGTGACACTGGCAGTAGCTGCCGTCAATATTTTGTTTGCATTTGTTCTATATGGAAGAGATGGATTGAATTGCAGCGTTCTTTTTGCGCCTATGCCATTTGATAATGGGTATATTCCTTTTAATATTACCTGTGGAACTTTGCTGAAATATCAAGTTTTGCTGGCTTTTACGGGAACATTGAGTGTTGCGGGAATTACGCTGCTAATCTCAGCTATCAGCAGGAATCAGATGGTGGCTCTGGTTGCTTCAGCGGCAGTGTACTTTTTCCCTGCTGTATTACCCATTTCGGAAAGTAATCCATTGTTTCGGTTTATAGGGCTTTTACCTATGTATCATGCTCAATTTGTTTCTCTCATGTCAATAGAACAAATGGATAACGGCATATTATATGCAATATGGGTTATTCCGACGGCATTTATTTTTATAGAAACAGGTGCTTTTGCTTCCCGTAGATTTTTTGCGAATCATCAAGTCACATAAAGAACGGGAGAAATAAATGAAATCACAAATACTATAATATTTCCTGTTAGGCAAAGGAATGCCAAGCTGGTGATAATTTTTATAAATCCAAGGTTACTTTCTATTATATTTCAGGTATCTGAAATATAATAGATGCAGGAGGGATGGAAATGGATTATCTCACTGCTGCAGAGATTGCAAATAAATGGAAAGTGTCCAGCCGGATGGCTGCTTATTATTGTGAGGCCGGAAGGATAGAGGGCGCTGTAAAAAAAGGAAAGACCTGGTTTATTCCGGCCGACGCTCCAAAACCCTTGGATAAGCGTTATTCCAGAGATACTATCAAAGCAAAAGAGAGTCAGGCAGTTGGCGACATACTTGTAGATATTGCGGAATCGGCGGTTTATCATATGAAAGATATTTTTGAACATCTGGGGTTTACCCGTGAAACCCTGCGGTATTATGAGGAAATCGGACTTATCAAGCCGAAAAGAGGGCAGTATAGCAGATATCGTGAATTTGACTTGTTTGACATCTCCCGTCTGATGGCGATTGATTTCTATAAGAAACGGGGATTTTCACCAGTTGCCATCAAAGGAATACTAGAGGCAAAGCCAGAGGAATATGCCGAAAAGCTTCAGCAACAGTCAGACAGCCTGCAGGCTCAGATAGACCGGCTTTCTCAGATGCAGAAGCGTCTGAAGGAGACACAGCGTTTTTATCAGGAGTTTTCCGAGAATACCGGTAAGCTTGAGATCCGGGAACTACCGCTTTATTATGTGGCAGAGCGGTTTCCTTCCGTAGCTTCCTTTGGAGAGTACAGGAATAAAGTGCTGCGGTTTCTCAACGTGGAGAATGAGGATATTCTTTCAAGCATGGTTCGGACGCTTACTTTTGATGAAACAGGTTACAAAGGCTCAGAAATGTATGTAGTAAAACCTGCCGGAAAAATAGAACATGAGAAGCAAAATGTTTATCTGGAGCATGGAAAATGCCTGTATACCACATTGCTTGCAGATAATAATGACACTTCGGTTCCGGAAAAGATGTTTTCTCTGTGCCATGCATGGGCAAAAGAAAATCAGGCAGCGTTTCGCGGTATGGTGTATATTTTTGTCCGTATGGCGATGCCAAATGAGGATATAGACAAACACATTTACGAAGTATGGGTTCCTCTAAAATGAATTACACTTTCCTCTTGACTTGGGGGATTCCACCGGCTTTACAGTATTATTTGCAGGGCCGGTTTTTTTTGGCCCTATTGAATAGAAGGGAGAAAAAAGAATGAGGCTGTTAATTATCAATACATTGCCTAAAGAGCATCTGCTGGCAGAAAAAGCAATATGCCGCCTGGAGGAAAAGACGGCGGAGTGTAAGACATTTTATATAAAAGATATGAAGATAACACCTTGTATTGGCTGCAATGCCTGTTGGTTAAAAACACCTGGTATTTGCGCTGTCAAAGATGATTACGAACAGATCCTAAGGGCTTATTTGCAATATGATGTTACTGTTTTTATCTCTGATACGACACTAGGATTTGTTGGCTATAAAATGAAAAATATAATAGACCGGATGCTGCCCATGGCGACTATGTATACCAGAATTGAAAACGGACAGACACGCCATGTTCCTCGTTATAAAAAAGAATTCCAATTCGGGCTTCTATATGCAGGTGAAGGAAATAAGGATTATTTATCACACTGGATGAGTCGGTTTTGTTTGAATTTTCATGGAATCAGTCTGGGGGCATATCCAATTGAAGCGTGGAAGGAGATGGCTGTATGCATTTCGTAATGATCAGCGGTGCTGCCCGTACACAGTCTAAGAGCAACACTGCGAAGATCCTTGCTGCATTTGGCGCGGGTTTGAATAGCAGCGGGAATACATCGGAGACTTGGTATCTCTCAGACCGAAAACAGTGGAAGAGAGCAAAGGCTGCGTTTGAAGAGAATGAGAATGTCCTGTTTGCCCTGCCGCTTTATGTAGAGAATGTGCCAGGGATTATGCTGGAGTTTTTAGCAGGTGTATCTGCAAAGGAACAGCCGGGAACCCAAGTATCCTTTCTCCTGCAGGGAGGATTCCCGGAAGTATCTCAAGGACGATGCTGCGAAGAATTCTTAAAAATGCTTCCGGCACAGCTTGGATGTGCGTATGGCGGAACGATCATCAAAGGAGATATGTTCGGTCTCAGCCTGATGGGAGGAAGACTAGGAGCAAAACTGTTGCAGCCATTTGTGGAAGCCGGACAGCAGTTTGGAAAGGATGGTTATTTCCGGCCTGAAATCATGGAGTCTTTCTCGATACCGGAATATCTTTCGGCAAAGCAGATCCGCATTGCGAATGGCCCGCTCCGATATGTTCAAAGATTCGTGATGTGCTGTATTGCAAAAAAACTTGGGTGTAAGACAAGATTGGATGCAAGGCCATTAAGCGGAATTAATTCATGTGGTATGTAGGAGGAAACGAAGATGGTACAAGTTCGTGAAGTAGTCAAGGTCTTTGATGGAAAGGAAGTGCTGCGGCATCTCAATATGAGTGTGGAACGCGGCACTATCTATGGGCTACTCGGTGCAAACGGCGCCGGAAAGTCCACTACGTTCAAATTAATCTCCGGTTTACTGCAGCCAAATACAGGAGCCATTCAATTTGATGGAGAAGAAATTCAGGTTCAGGACAGAAAATTTCTGAAAGAGATGGGAATCTTGATTGAAACGCCGGTATTTTATGAGCATTTGTCAGCGAGAGAAAATTTGGAGATTCATTTGGCTTATATGGGATGTAAGTCAACAGCCATTGATAATAGTTTGCAGATGGTGGGGCTTGCTGATACCGGAAAGAAGCCGGTTTCTAAATTTTCTCTCGGCATGAAGCAGCGGCTGGCCATTGCCAGGGCAATCAGCCATTCACCGAAGCTTCTGGTATTGGACGAACCAGTCAACGGCCTCGACCCTATGGGTATCCGGCAAATGCGGGAACTGTTTTTGGCGTTGGTCAAAGATTATGATATGACAGTTTTGATTTCCAGCCACATATTAAGCGAAATCGAGTATATAGCTGACAGGGTGGGCGTGTTGGTGAATGGGAGTATTGCCAGAGAAGTACCTATGTCGGAAGTAAGGGAAATCTGTCCAGAGGGACTGGAGGATTATTTTGTCAATATCATGAGCGGAGGTACGGAAAAATGAATTTAATGAGGATGGAATTGAAAAAAACAAATATTAAATCCTATTTTTTTGCTGCGTCCGCTATTTTCATCTGTCTTTTAGGGCTGGCTTACATATTTGCTTGGGTGCCAAGCCTCGGCACAGCGGATCCGTACGCCGTGGAACTATTTTCTACCTATCAGGGAATATCAGCTATGGGAGGGGCTGTCGGACTTATGGCATTTTCAGCTTTAGCATCTGCCATGGGATACCGGTATGTGATAAGGGAGTACAGCGGTGCAAATGTAATTCTTTTGTTCACATACCCCGTTGATAGGAAAAGTATAGTATGGGCCAAAATTAAACTGTTGTTGCTGTTTGTTTCTGCTTCAATACTTGTATGTACATTTGGCAGCTTTATCGTATTTGCACTTACAGGTTATATGTTTTCACTGTTGGACGATAATCTGCAGTTTATAGATATTGCTATAGCATATCGAAATGCCTTGGTACTGGCATGTCTTGCGGATGGAATCACCCTTTGTTCTTTACGCATTGGATTTATAAAAAAATCTAATTCAATGACAATTATCAGTGCGATTCTACTCAGTATGCTGTTGGTGAATATGGCAGCGGATATCAATCAAAGCTTTGCGATTATGTTCAGCTTGTCATCTGTAATATTTGTGACGGGGCTCCTGTTGACATTTAATATGGTACGGAAAGTCGAAAGAATGGAAATATGATATAAAAAACAGAAAGAACAGTCTAAGCTATTCAGAGAAACATTGACAAACGAAAGCCTTTTCCATATAATTAAACTAATAGTTTAATTATTGGAGGGATTATGGGAAGAAGAAAAAAAGAACCGAGAGGCGTGCATCGGGAGAACATTGCCTCTGCTGCAGCCGTGCTTTTTATGGAAAAGGGAATTTCCCAGACATCTATGGATGATATTGCAAAAGCAGCAGGTTACAGTAAGGCAACGCTTTATGTGTATTTTGAAAGCAAGGAAGAAATTGTCAGCGTATTGGTATTGGGCAGCATGAAAAAGCTCTGCGCCTACATCTCATCTGCCATACAGCATCAGGAATCCACACGTTCAAAGTATGACCTTATCTGCAAGGAACTGGTACGGTACCAGGAAGAATATCCGTTCTATTTCAAAATGACGCTGGAAAAAATAAAGTTTCATTTTGAGAGCCAGGACTTCTATCCGGAGGAAAGGGAAACTTTTCAGGTGGGAGAAGAGATTAATGAAATGATAAAGACTGTTTTGATGTCCGGTATGGAAAAGGGCGACTTGCGGGCAGATTTAGACATTGCGCCTGTTTCGTTTTCCTGTTGGGGAATGTTGTCAGGGTTGATTCAGTTTACGGCAAGTAAAGCGGATTACATCAAACAGTCTATGGGATTATCCAAAGAACAATTTCTTCAATGTGGATTTGATATGATCTACCAGTCTATTGCAGGTATGGAGGTAAAACAATGATCCAGAAGCAAGCGCTTGCGATTTTAGGGAGCCCTCATTCGGGTGGAATTACAGCAACTATGTTGAAACATTCTGTTAATGCTGCAGAAAGAGCGGGATATGCCGTTACCAAAATCAATTTATATGAAAAAAATCTTGCCTATTGTACAGGATGCAGGGCATGTTTAAAGAGAGAGCAATGTGTGCTGAAGGATGATATCCATGAAATTACTTCTCAGCTTGGGGCATGTCAGGTCGTGATCCTTGCTGCTCCCGTATATTGGGCAAATGTTCCGGCTCCTGTGAAAAATCTTTTTGACCGGTTGCTTGGAATTGCTATGGAAGAGACGAGAGCTTTCCCAAAACCAAGATTGTGCGGAAAGAAATATATGCTGCTGACCGCCTGTAATACCCCGGCTCCGTTTTCCTGGATATTCGGGCAAAGCAGAGGCGCAATCCGTAATATGGATGAATTTTTTAAAACTGCCGGTATGAAACCAATGGGGAAAATCGTCTGTGCCAATACAGGAAAGAGGAAGGCCGTACCAGACCACATCTTGAGAAAGATTGAGAGGCGATTCAAATGAGACAACATAATAAAAAGTTGCTTGTAGGCGTTGCTGCCGCCGCAGTTTTTTTAGGACTGATTGCTCTGACAGTTTATTTAAAAAGTGTATGGGATTATAAGCAGGCAGTACAGGAAATTTCTATTGGAGACGTCCGTATCAGTGATGTTGCCGACGGAGTTTATATTGGAGAATGCAATGTCAATTTCATTTATGCGAAGGTTGAAGTTACAGTACAAAATAAAGAGATTGAGAAGATCAGGATATTAGAGCATAAAAATGAACGCGGACAGGCGGCAGAGACGATTGTGGATCAGATTGTTTCGGAACAGAAGATTGATGTGGATGCCATATCGGGTGCGACCAACTCAAGCAAGGTCATAAAGAAAGCTGTTGAAAATGCTCTGGAAAACGGTTTACAATAAATTTTTCTGCTATCGTGAGGGAAAGCGCTGTCTAATGAGACAGGAGAACCGGATTAAAAATGCCAAAAAAAGTCGAGACTATATTCTGGAACAATGCTATACTGCGAACAGAAAATTTAAGAAAGGGGAACAGATATGCCGCATCAAGACAGCGTTATCATAAAGGGATTGTGCCAGAATAACCTGAAAAATATTTCTCTTGAAATTCCAAAAGAAAAAATTATTGTATTTACCGGAGTTTCCGGTTCCGGAAAGTCCAGTATTGTATTTGATACGATTGCCGCAGAGAGCCAGCGGCAGATGAATGAAACATATACGGCATATATTCGGAGCAGGCTCCCCAAGTTTGAGAAGCCGAAAGCAGAGAAGATTGAAAATCTGTCTGCATCGGTCATCATTGACCAGACAAGGCTTGGAGGGAATGCCCGGTCTACCGTAGGGACGATCAGCGATATGTATTCTGCCTTGCGTCTTCTCTATTCACGTATCGGGGAACCGTATGTGGGTACAGCTTCCTATTTTTCTTTCAATAATCCAAACGGGATGTGTCCGGAATGCTTTGGAATCGGTAAGGTGATGGAGCTTGATATTTTGCCGTTGATTGCAGAGGACAAGAGCTGGAATGAGGGGATGGTGGATCTCCCTACATTTCATGTGAATAACTGGTATTGGAAACAGTATATAGGAAGCGGTTTATTTGACCTTGAAAAAAAATGGCGTGATTATACGGAAGAGGAACGCAACCTCCTGCTATATGGCTCCAGGGAACAGGGCGGAGAGCGTGTGTCGAAGCAAGTAGAGGGAATCCATAATATGATGAGCCGCCTGCTTCTGAAACGTGACAATTCCGATATGAGCGAGACATCCATGAAACGTCTGGCAAATTATGTGCATCCTCTGGAATGTCCGCTCTGTCATGGGAAACGCTTAAATTCTGCAGCGCTTTCCTGCAAAGTCGCAGGTTACAGCATTAACGAGATGTGCGGGATGGAGCTTACAGAGCTTCGGAAAGTGTTGGAAACCATTACAGATCCAAGGGGCAAGTCGATTGCAGAAGGGCTGGTTACAACTCTGAACCGGATGATCGACATTGGGCTTCCTTATCTTTCCCTGAACCGGGAGTCTGCCACTTTATCAGGCGGTGAGGCGCAGCGTCTTAAGCTTGTGCGGTATATGGGAAGTGCGCTTACCGGAATGACTTATATATTTGATGAGCCGAGTACCGGAATGCATCCGCGGGATGTCCACCGTATGACAAAATTGCTCTTGTCCTTGCGGGACAAGGGGAACAGTGTTTTGGTGGTGGAGCATGACAAGGATGTGATTTCCATTGCAGATGAAGTGATTGATATCGGACCGTTGGCGGGGAGAAAAGGCGGGGAAATCCTATATCAGGGAAGCTATACCGGGCTTTTGGATTCTGGCACTCTAACAGGTAATGCCATGAAAGCGTTGATACCATTGAAAGAAACGACCAGAAAACCGGAAGGGTTTCTTCCGGTCCGAAACGCAAATATCCATAACCTGAAGAATGTTTCCGCTGATATTCCATTAAATGTATTGACCGCTGTGACCGGTGTGGCGGGTTCGGGGAAGAGTTCGCTGATTCGTGATATTTTTGCGAAGCAGTATGAGGAACGGGTGATTTTAGTGGATCAGTCTCCGGTGACGGCCACAGGACGCTCTACGCCTGCAACTTTTTTTAGGATTTTTCGATGATATACGTAAACTGCTGGCGAAAGAGAACGGTGTAGGTGCAGGCTTGTTTTCCTTTAACAGTAAAGGGGCATGCCCGGACTGTAAAGGACGGGGAGTGATTGTGACAGAGCTGGTTTTCATGGATCCGGTGACGACCACCTGTGAGGCCTGCGGCGGCAGCCGGTACAGTGAAGAAGCCCTTTCGTATTCCTATCATGGAAAAAATATTGTGGATATTCTGGACATGAATGCGGAAGAAGCAGAAGAGTTTTTTTCAGGCTGTCCAAAGATTCGCAAAGCTGTACATGCTATGGTGGAGGTTGGGTTATCCTATCTATCATTGGGGCAGCCTCTGTCTACGTTATCCGGCGGAGAGCGCCAGAGGGTGAAACTGGCAAAATATCTGGATAAGAGAGGCAATATCTACGTGCTGGATGAACCGACAACGGGGCTTCATGCTTCGGATGTACAGGCAGTCATGGAGCTTTTGGACAGTTTTGTAAAGCGGGGCAATACGGTAATTGTGATAGAACACAATATGGATGTGGTAAAGCTGGCAGATTATGTGATTGACATCGGTCCGGATGGCGGAACATCCGGAGGGGAAATTGTCTTTACCGGAACTCCGTCAGAGATGGCTTGGCATGGGAAAACGATTACGGCTGAATATTTACGGAGGTCTTTGCAATAAATCGAGTGTTTTACCTGGCCGGAATCTAGTACAGCATTGCATAATTAACAGTGAATTCTGCGAGGTTGTACTAGATTCATTAACTGTATGGTTTTTGAATCTGGATTCTGACAGGGTGGAGCATTAGCAGTATATCAGGAGGGCGGTATGAACGAACAAATGGAGGCTGTTCAGAGGATGCAGGAATATATTGAGGGACATTTGGAAGAAGAACTTACATTAACTCAACTTTCGGAAGTTTCGCTCTATTCCCCATGGCATTCCTACCGGCTGTTTAAGAATTATCTGGGGGCAACTCCGGCGGAATATATTCGGAAGCTGCGTCTTACACGTTCCGCTATGCGGCTGAAGCAGGAGCAGTGTCTTGTTTCAGATGTAGCTTATGAGTGCGGCTTTGGCAGTGTGGACGGATATACACGAGCCTTTTACAAAGAATTTGGCTGTAATCCAGGAGACTATGTAAAGGACCCGGTTCCTATTGCGCTTTTTATCCCTTATGGCGTGAAATTCAAAGAATTAAGGAAGGATGTTGTTGATATGGAAAATTTGCAGAGTGTTTTTGTACAGGTAATCCGAAAGCCAGAGCGCAAGGCAATCATCAAGCGGGGTATTTGCGCAGAGGATTATTTTGATTACTGCAGCGAGGTAAACTGTGACATATGGGGAATTCTCACGAGTATGGATTCTCTCTGCGGGGAGCCCGTCTGCCTTTGGCTGCCTGAAAGATTTAAGACGCCGGGTACGTCTACTTATGTACAGGGGGTAGAAGTGGAGTCAGACTATGCAGGTGGGATCCCGGAAGGATTTGATATCATTTCCCTGCCTGCTTCGGAGTATCTGGTTTTTCAGGGTGAGCCGTTCAGGGAGGAAGATTATTCCCAGGCAATCCTTTCCGTACAGTATTCTATGAACCAATATGATCCGGCAGTGATTGGTTACGAATGGGATGACGATAGCCCACGTATCCAGCTGGAACCGCGGGGGGAACGGGGATATATAGAATTGCGTGCAATTAAGGCGCTTAATGTGCATTGTCAGAGCGATAGAATAAAGTAAATATCTAAGATTCTAATTATCATATAGGGCAACTATATTATGTACTTTATATTTTATTTTTTCACGGATATGTAAAGGTTCCAGACATTCGCACTTATCGCCAAAACTTAGAAGTATATCATAGTAGTAGTCTCTATCAATAAAGGGGAAGTCTACAATGTAATATTCATCGTCATCTGGCGTAAAGTGTTCATAAGCGCAGAAGTCAAGTACTCTGTCCATTATAGATTTATGGATACGGATTTTGATTTCTATTTGCAGTGTTTCCACAATTTCTGCGATGTCTAAAATAGGTTTTTGATAAGCCCGTGGAACAAAAGTATCTTTTTTCATTTGCAAATCTGTCATGCGAGACAATCGAAATAAGCGGTAATCATTTCTGCTATAACAGTATCCTTGAAAATACCAATGATTGCTTTTTAGTACAAGCTGATATGGTTCGACTGTTCGTGTTGTTTTATTTCCATGACGATCTATATAACTAAAGGAAATTGCCCTGTTTTCCTGCAAAGCAGTTTTTATAATTTCCAAATACGATTGAGTATTTCTGTTGCTTACCCACGGGCTCAGATCTATACATATTTGGTTCACTTTTAGCTCTATATCTTTCGCTCTGTCGGCAGGAATAAAACTTTTGACTTTTGCCAAAGCGTGTATCAATTCATCCCCCCGAACTATATTGTAAAGGTTGGAAAGGCCCATCAAAAGTGCTGAGAGGTCATCCGCCGAAAAAACCTTTTTATCAACCTTATAATCTGGCATAATTTCAAATCCTCCGCCTACTCCTGATGTAGAACGGATAGGAATACCTGCCATGCTAATTGTGTCTATATCGCGGTATATTGTGCGGGGCGAGACTTCAAACGTATCTGCTAACTTCTGTGCGCTTACCCTCTTTTTTTCAAGGAGTATCATAATAATACTAACAAGTCTATCTACTTTCATTCGAGAGCCGCCTTTCAAATTCTTTTATTATCACATAAATGCTGACATAATGATGTCAACAATTACATGATACAATAAGGGAGCAGACTAATCAACTATGAAGATGGAGGAGATTTATGTTTACGATCTATGTCTATACTCTTGACACTATGGCAGACTGGGAAATAGGGTACGTTACCGCGGAATTAAATTCTGGTCGATTCTTCAAAAAGGATGCACCAGACGTATCGGTCAAAACGGTCGGTATTTCAAAAGAGCCCATAAAAACAATGGGCGGTCTTAACATTATTCCAGATTGTGTAATTGATAATATTGTGATGAATGATAAGAGTGTTCTACTGTTGCCAGGGGGAAACACCTGGGATGATCCGAAACATGGTGCTATTATCAAGAAAGCGACTGAGCTACTTTCTGTGGGTGCTACTGTGTGCGCTATCTGTGGCGCTACTGTTGCTCTGGCCCGCGCAGGACTGCTAGATCAGCGCCCGCACACAAGCAACGGAGCAGGGTTTCTTGAAATGTTTTGCCCCAACTATAAAGGGACAGATTGCTTTGTGGACAAGCTTTCTGTTGTGGGTGACAATCTCATTACCGCAAGTGCATCTGGAGCCTTGCTGTGGGCAAAGCAGATTATTGAGCACTTAGGCGTTTTTAGACCCGACACGCTGGAAGAATGGTATGCGTATTTTAATACTGGCGAGACACAACATTTCTTTGCGCTTATGCAAACACTACCAAAGGCTAATAAGTAACATCAATCTGCCCAGCGGCAGAAAAGAAATTTCCACCATAACTTATCTCATACAAGCTCCATCAGCTGAAAAGCGCGGCACCTCAAATATGCCAAAAAAAGTCGAGAAGATATTTCCGGGTAATGCTATACTGCAATCTGAAAACAGGAGTAAGAGAGGAGATAAAAATGAGAAAAGCGAAAGAAGCCATCAGAGTAAGCGGCCTTACAAAAATTTATAACGGGAAAAAGGTATTGGACGGCTTGAATCTTTCCGTTAAGAATGGCACAGTCTTTGGGCTGCTGGGAGCAAATGGAGCAGGGAAAAGTACAACGATTGAATGTATCTTAGGAACCAGGCGGGCCGAACAAGGGACAGCGCTTGTATTGGGACGTGACCCAGGAAAAGAACGCCGGGCACTGTTCCAAAAGGTAGGCGTCCAGTTTCAAGAAGGAGATTATCAGCCAGAGATTAAAGTTTCCGAAATATGCGAGGAAATAGCATGTTTATATGACAGCCCGTCAGACTGGAGGGAACTCTGTGAGCGGTTTGGAATTGGCGATAAGCTGAAAAATGCGGTAAAAAGTCTGTCAGGGGGTGAACGTCAGAGGTTGTTTATTGCCTTGGCGCTTATCCCGGCGCCGGAGCTGGTTTTCTTAGACGAGCTTACAACGGGGCTTGATGCGAAGGCAAGGAGGACAGTGTGGAAGATTCTGGAGGATTTAAAAGCGCAGGGGCTGACTATTTTTCTTACATCGCATTTTATGGATGAGGTGGAAGCGCTCTGTGATGAGGTCTGTATCCTGAAAAAAGGTAAGACGGTGTTTTATGGAACAATAGAGCAGGCAAAAGAGCAAAGCGGATGTGAAAAATTTGAGGATGCTTATTTAAAATTTTCAGATGAGGAGGCAGATGCATGAGGACTTTTACAAATCTTTTGAAAACAGAACTAAAATTGAATATCCGAAATATGAATATGGTTATTTTTGCGGTGATTATGCCGGTAGTAGTACTGGTTGTCCTTGGGATTATTTATCAGTCCAGGCCGGCATATCCCGGAGCAGAGTATACGTTTCTGGAGCAGTCTATGAGTGCGGTGTGTACCATATCTATTTGTGCCGGAGGCCTTATGGGTCTGCCGATTGTGGTATCGGAATATCGGGAACGTAAAATCCTGAAACGTTTTCAGGTGACTCCTGTGAGCCCGGTCATGCTTCTCGTTGTAGAATTTACGATTTATGTATTGTATGCCCTTGTTTCTATGGTTCTTCTCTTTCCGGCCGCTGCATGCTTCTGGGGAGTGGCGTTTCGTGGGAGTTGGCCTGCCTTTATTGGGAGTTGGTTTCTTACATTGATTTCTACCTTAAGTATCGGCATGATGGTAGGCGGGATTGCAAAAGATACGAAAATAGCCAGCGTTATAGCCAGTATCCTGTATTTCCCTATGTTGATATTTTCAGGAGCAACTGTACCGTTTGAGGTAATGCCAAAGATGCTGCAGAAGATTGTCGGATTGTTTCCTTTGACACAGGGGATACAGCTTATGAAAGCGGCATCACTGGGGCTGGCTGTTGATAACCTGTGGCTGCCGGTAGCGGTCATGGGGGCTGTTGCTATTGTTTGCACGGGAATTGCGGTGAAGTGCTTTCAGTGGGAATAAACATTAGCAAAATATAATCAGTGATTCTGACTATAGGGACTGCGGTGTATAAATGACAGCTATTTGAGGAAAAATAAAATATCTCTCAATGGAGGACAGAATTTATGCGTAATTTTTTTTATGGATGGTATTTTAAATGTCAGTCTGCGACTCAGACGCTGGCAGTTATACCGGCAGTCCACAAGTCAGAACAAAAGAAATTTTGTTCCATTCAGATCATTACAGAACATCATTCATGGAAAGTTGATTTCCCTGTTGCTGCATTTCATCGGACAGGAGAGGATATTCGGATAGGACAAAATCGCTTTGGAAAGAGAGGAATCCTTTTGGCAATACATACGCCAGAGTTAAATATAAATGGAAAATCGCATTTTGGACCGATTTTTCCTTTAAAATATGATATTATGGGGCCATTTTCCGTACTGCCTTTTCTAGAATGCCGGCATAGTGTGCAAAGCATGCGGCATTTTGTTCAAGGCAGGGTGTACGTTAATGGCCAGGAATATTTGTTTCAGGATGCATTCGGATATTGGGAGGGTGACCAGGGATGTTCATTTCCTAAAGAATATGTGTGGACACAGTGCGGTTTCCCGGACGGGTCGCTGATGTTATCTGTGGCCGATGTTCCCGTTGCAGGGTTTCGTTTTCGCGGCGTCATAGGTGTTGTGTTATGGAAGGGCAGAGAATATCGGCTGGCAACTTATTTGGGGGCAAGAGCAGTACAGGCTCAGAATGGGAAACTTCGAATTGTTCAGGGAGATTTGGAGTTAGAAGCAAGATTGCTGGAGGGAGTCAAGCGCCCTCTTAAAGCTCCTGCTAATGGAGACATGACGAGGACGATTCACGAAAGCGCGGCTTGCCAGGCATTTTACAGATTTCGGAAGGGAGAACATATTTTCTTTTCCTTTAAGACAGACAGGGCTTCTTTTGAATATGAATTATCGAAGTAAATGTTGGTTGCCAGCGGATTTTCCGTTGGCAATTTTGCTTTGGCTTTCAGATTAAGCATTCACCTTACATTTTTGTAAGAAAATATCCCATGAGAATAAAATTGCTCTTAGTATTTGTTGCCGTTTCCCATCGTCAATACGTTATATCAAAGCATTATATATCGTCTATGCTCGTATATTATTGACTGATTTACAAAAAAACGGTGTCAAAATTGGTGTAAATGGTGTCAGAAATTTAGCGGAAGAACTGCAAAAGAAGAGTCTGAAGATTAAAGAAAGGGTACTGGGAGAGGCCCATCCAAATGCACAAATTATTTTGGAAAATATGAAAATAGCGTTTTATAAGTGGAATCCAGAGGGAAATTTTGAGCAGTGGTTAGAAGAAAATAAGAAAGAACAGTAGAGAATGACAGAAAATTACATAGACGGAATGAAAGGCATATGCAGCGGAGCACATGCCTTTTCTTTTGGCTAAATATTCAGCAAACCGGCAATATCAGAGAAATTGATGTACAAATCATCATAGATATTAACCTTAATTGTAGAATCAAAGGAATATTGAACATTGAGCATATTTCCCTCAAAATAGTTAACTGTCACAGTCTTACGGCGTGGATCTACAATCCAATATTCACGGACTCCAGCATTTTTGTAGTAATAGAGTTTGCGGATATAATCATCTGACGGATTCCCTGGGGAAACAATCTCAATGATGAAGTCTGGGGCACCATTGCAGCGCTTACCATCTAGCTTGTCCTTATCACACACAATCATGATGTCAGGCTGGACAATGGTAAGCAGCTCCGTAGAAAGCTTCACATCGAATGGAGCCGGGAATACTTGGCATCCTCCGCCCTTCTTCCGTATATGATTGCGGATAGAGACAAGCAGTTCTGTGAGAATAGTCTGGTGATCTTGTGATGGACTGGCCATGTAATAAATCTGTCCGTCAAAGACTTCTGCTCTTGTATCCTCCGGGAGTGCTTCATATTCTTCCAGAGTGGTAATGATAGGTTGTGGTTGTAATGCTGACATGGCAACACTTCCTTTCCGAATTACTTTTTGCTTAATTCATCAGCGAGTACTCCACCGATATGCATAGCTTCAATCTTAGAGCTTGGATATACATTGCTTGATTGAAGTGCATGAAGATAATTCAAGGCGGTATTAATTTCTTCTTTTGGGACGGATTGCCTGTTATCAATTTTTACTGTTACGGTTTTAATAAAATCATATTCTGTCATTTGAAATATTTCTCCCCTTTCTGAACTAGTGTTAGGTACATGCTCCATGATATCACCAGGTTGGCAATTAAAAGCTGTACATATACGGTCTAAGACTTTAGGGGAAATGCCTTCCCCTTTACCCATTGCTGCTATTGTTGTAGGGGATGCTTTGATTAATATACGGAAATTTTCTTTAGTCATTTTTTTATCTATTAGTAATTTCCAGAGTTTGTCATAAGAAAAAGCCATTTGCTCACTTCCTTTCGGTGATTGTATTATAGCGGATGTTTCTATATAATACAATAATAAATCTACAAAAAAATATAGATAATCTGTTACTATTCACGGTCAAAATGTTTTTTGTAACACAAATAGACTGGTATTTCGCCGGCCATTTGTTTCAAACAGGCTTAATGCTTTTATGGTTATCCAAACTTCATTCTTGTGCCGGAACGGGAAAATGGAAAAGACTTACTTGTCTTGACCGTTATATCCGGGCGTACCACACCCTATTATTACAAGGCTGACGGTGTCATGGAAGCCTATATCCGTATCGGGAATGAAAGTGTCATTGCGCCCGATTATGTGTATTTCCAGTGCTAATTTACGCTGTTTTCCGCTATCTCCTTAACCTTTTTTGTTACTTGTTCCCCGGCTATCTGCTTGAATACCGTTTCCGTTTTTTCAGTGCCTACATAGTGCCTTGCCACGATAATTTTTGTGGGTGGGTGGTGTCGGGTGGCTCTTTGTTGTGTGCTACTGTCTTTGCCCATAAAATTCTGCTCCTTTACATAAAAATAGAGCGCATAGACTTGTTTTCTATACGCTCTGACGCTATGTTACTTATTCAGTTGTGATTGTGGTAATAGTTGACAGTTATTCTAATATTTAACCTAACTCCTTAAATTCTCCCTCCTGAATAGAAATTTCAATATCAAATTTTGTGTTCTCGCCCGCAACTATCTTAATTCTATTGTTTCCACTTCCTACATTCAAAGTGCTTTGAATAGGCTCTGATATTTCGGTGTCACATTCAGCAATGATTGAAACATCTCCCTTGGGATTTATCAATACCAGTTTCATCTTTCCGGAGGAAACATTTATTGTGTATGTTATATCTAAAGATTTATCTTCCTCTGCGTCAAAAACCCATATGGTGTCCATACCCTCCATTTTTTCAACGCTTGCCGTAAAATGTCCGTCCTTTGCTGTTTGTTCGTAATTATTAAGGTTATATGAATTTGTGTTACTTGCTATTTTTATATCGTTGTCATATATGGCAACCATAGGATTTGCACAACCTGTCATTAAACAAACAGCAATCATTCCTGCACCAAGCATTTTTTTTATTTTCATAATGTACCTCCATAAGCTACGATTTATTCAATTAAGATACTACCACAATCACGCCCATATTTCTATCACATTTTCATTAAATTTCTTCCTCCCTTACGGTGGTTTCTGTGCTGTTTTCCCTCGGTAACTGTCGGCTGTTTTGCCTGTTCCTTTGCTTTGGCTAACCTTGTCTTTATGGAATGGTCACGCTCGGTCAGTTTCCGTCTTTTGGTGGTTGCGGTCAGTTCTGCACACGTTTTTTCTGACAGCCACCGTTCTTTATCCCGATAGAAATCCGTGTACTGTTCCCGCACGACTTCAAGCAGGCAGCCCTGCACGGGGATAAACAGCTTGTCCATGTAACTCTGGTCGGTTTGCCTGCGGCGGCAGAAATCTTGATAGGACAGCTCCACATAATCGCCATCCTTTTTGATATATACCTTTCTTGGTGCATACTTCACCGTATCTTCCTCCAAAGGTTCTGTGACCTCTACGGTTATAGGAAATACATATTCTGTTAAGCGGAGATTATACTTCTTGTTTCATAGTGAGAAGTAGCGTTGCATGGGCAGGGATTTTTTTAACTGGCTCTCTGCCATTCCCCGATATGCTATGTATGGATAAAATCTGCGTTGTATGAGCAAGGTTACTGCCCGAAAAAAGGACATAAAAAAATCCCTCCAAACTTCAAAAACAGGTTTGGAGTGTTTGGAGAGTGTCTGTTAAGTCTTTTCGGGCATAACAATACCGCCTACCATAACACCGTTTTTTTATATGGTGGACGTTCGCCTTAAAACCTTATGAAATAAAATAGAGCCGATAAACTGGAAGTTATAGTAAATAACCTATAGCGATAAAAAGATAGCTATACAAGCATTTCCTGTTTAATCTTAAATACATTACACCACTAAGAACAGAAAATATCATAGTAGAAATTCCGTTCCATATTTCAAGTCCTACTCCTCTTGATACGAAATGAAACGCTCCCCATGTCATAGCCAATATAATACCGCCAAAAGGAATTGAACTTTCTTTTTTCAACAAGGTTTCAATCGCTTTTTGCCCATATATTATGATTAGAATAACAAGCATTACTTCAAATATATAGTATAAATACTGCGCACAAAATTGGAATACGGTTTTACCCTGTGCTTCTCCAATGAACTTTAATGTATGCCAATCAATGAAAGTCATAATTTTACAGCCAATGAAGCAAGCAAGTATTACTATCCAATTTTTCAAAGAAATCTTCTCCCTTTTGTTTCCGCTTATCGGAAAATGATAATATGTATATCTACATGCAGAAATATAACTTCAATTCCAAATATTGACAGAAATTCAAGCATAAATCCTCCAAATGAAAGTAAACTCAGCGATAAATATTTTGTCCATTTTACTTCTTTAACCATTATCCTCTCCTTATGAAATTCCGATTTTTCACTTTTTGCAACTTCCCGACAAATGGGAATTTTATACTGCAAAACAAAAATGTATTATGCATCCCGATAACAATGCTACTACTAACCCTAAAACAATTCCAATACAAGTACCTCTCGCATGGAACATATAATCTTTATATTCTTTTTCCATATCTTCTGTGCCAGATATTCTCAACTTCTTACTATGACAGAAAACCCCCCAATCTAAAACAATCAAATCATAGATATTCACAACAAAAAATATGATAAATACATGAATAAAGGCTGTATTAAAACTCCTACATCCAGACAAATAGGCAACGAAGCACAAAATAATAACAAAAAATATTAACCCAAATATTTTTTTGACTACATGAGCTTTTTTTCTTTGCTTAATCATTCCTTTGTATTGTGGTAATTCTTTCACTCTTTGTCTAATCTTAGGCGGATAAGATATAATCATATTGATAGGGTCTTTATATTGTGCCGGTAGAATTGCTAATGTAAAAAGCAAACAACACACCACACACTGAATAAATAAAATCATTTCTTTTACCTCCTGCATTCTCTTTATGGATGTTTGTCCCTCCCATATTCAAAAACTTTATCAATAGATACGTCAAAGGATTCTGTAATCTTGTCTTATTTCCGCAGGCAGGACAATGTATCCATTGATTTTATATGGCTTTTCCTCATTTTACCAACATTGTAATTCATAATTTTTCTTCCGAAATGAACATACATAAAGTCTTTCATTTTACACCAATGCTGTGTATAATGCTCAAAAAACTTATCGGGATTTGGGAAAACGCCCAAATCGGACACAATAGCAGCACTCTGAATATAAGTGTTGTTTTCATTCCAATCAACGGAAATCTTTTGAAAGTCTTTTGTCGCAATGGCAAATTTCATAAATTCGCCTTGAACATGAGAGTATTTTGCTTTAACGGCTTCAAGATATTGATTGTCTGTAATAACTCCTTCTAAAGCAAGCCATTGACCTTTATAATAAACTTCTGCCCAAGTATGTACAATTTTATCTGGTGCAAGTGCCGCAATGATACCTGTGGTTGCTCCATGCTGAAAATCTTTTGATACTTCAAAGCCATGAATACGGCACGGAATATTTACACCTCTTAGCAATGCCATTAACAGTGTTGCTTTTGTATTGCACTGTCCGTATTCGTCCATTAATACCTGTTCTGCAGTTAATGTATCGTTACGGTTATAGCCCAAAGGTATTTCATTTTGCACAAATCCATAAATAGCTTTAATTTTTTCATATTCACTCAACTCTCCCCATCGCTTTTCGTTGATGAGTTTCTGTATGCCAACAGACTGATAATTCAGCATTTTGGTTTCTTCAAGAAATTGCATATCCATAATTAAACCTCCTGTTTGGTTTAATTATATCAGTTCACTTCTTCTGTAACTTTCAAAAAAACGCTATTCTTCACAGAAATACTCGCAGACATTCCCATCATCTTTTTTGTAACCGTTGCAAAATGTGATGGTGTATCAAAACCAGCTATCATTGCCGATTCCGTAATACTTTTACCATTCAATAATGCTAAAAAGGCTCTTTGCATTTGATGAAACTGAATATAGCTTTTTAAGGGCATTCCGACCTGTTCCTTAAATAAGTGCGACAGTCGGCTTGGTGACAACGCCACTTTATCAGCAAAAGAAGCAATCGAATGTGTATCGCAATTGCACCGTTCTATTTCGTATAACAAATCCTTAACCCTATCATCATATATTTTAGCTTGCTCCTTTACCCCTAAGAACTTATATAGTTGTATCATAAACTCTCTATATTCTCTCAGTCCATCGCTATCAATAAGGCAAAATAATAAATTTTGGATGTATTCAATATCTTGATTATCAAAAATATAATACTTCATTCCTCCCATTCGTTCCTCCAATTGAATGGCTAAACTTGAAGTCGGCTCAATTATCATAGTAAAATATATGTTGTTGCCTGTTGAAAAACTATGTAATATGTCGCGGTTTATAACAATACATCTACATGAAATTTTATTATCTTCTACACCTATCTCCAAATTTTTTTCTATGCTTAAAAATAACTGCATTGTCCAATGCTTATGTGGGACAGATTCAATTTGGTCTGTTATGATTGAGATTTTATCTCTGTCCCAATATATTTTATTCATAGATGTTACCTCCCTCTATGCTTAGCTTTTTCTTTTCTTGTCGCATAACGTATTGTCGTTCTTTTTCGGCTTCTTTTTGTTCTCTGCTTTGAACTTTCCTTTCTATGTTTGCCTTATTCATGCTGAAACTTTAATACTCACTTAGGATTTCTTCTTTCTTCTATCAATAGGCTTCTCGGCAGTTATCGGTATAAGCCAAACACGGTTGATGTTTATTGCTCCCTCAATACGATTTTCTTTGCATAACCGCTGCACCCACCTAAGCGATACGTTCCATTTTTCTGCGGCTTCCTGTGCTGTCATATATTCAAACATTTTTGACCTCCTATTGCGTACTGTATATAGTATAGCCGCTTGAACGAACTGTATCAAGTAGATAAATATGAACATTCATTATAACTATCCGAAAAGAAAAACGACAGAGCTTTTACCCTCTGTCGCCATGTTGCCTTGCCTATGTGTATATAATTTCTTCGTTCACAATCTCCCTTGCACACGCCCTTATGTTATTCATTTTCCCTGAAATCCAAACTTTTCTGAAAATGGCTAGAGCAGAAGCCTGCTGCCTGATTTATGCAGAATGGTGTCAAACGTGATGTAAAATACTAGAATGTGATATATGAAAGTCTTGTAAATACTGGAAATATTGGCTATCTGAGAAAAATATATATTGTTCCATGAGAATAATGTATAATATATTTTAACAGAGTTATTATGCGAATAAAGGGAGGCGTTTGATTTGCTGAAACTGTTACTTCTTGAAGACGATATCAGTCTGATTGACGGTCTGACATATTCTCTGAAGAAAAGCGGATTCGATGTAGATGTTGCCAGAACGATAAAGGAGGCAGAAAAACGAATTGCGAAGAGCAGCGATTTTGATATCCTTCTTTTTGATGTGACACTGCCGGATGGGAATGGATTTACCTTGTGTGAGAAACTCAGGGAATCTGGAAATCAGGTTCCTATCATTTTCCTGACGGCATCCGATGAGGAAACAAGCGTAATCCGCGGTCTTGACTGCGGAGGTGATGATTATATTACAAAACCGTTCAGGCTTGGAGAATTGTGTTCCCGTATCCGCGCACTACTGCGGCGCAGTAATAGGAAGAATGAGGAAGGAAATATCCTGCGTTCGGGTGAGCTGATAGTAAACCTTGCAGAAGGGAAAGTATTCTTAGGAGATAAATTGGCAGAGTTTACAGGGGCAGAATACAGGCTTCTCTGTCTGCTGCTGCAAAACAGCGGGCGTGTTCTTACCCGTGGGATGATTCTGGACAAACTGTGGGACGGCGCAGGGAACTTTGTGGATGATAACACACTGTCCGTATATATACGCCGCCTGCGTGAAAAACTGGAGAAGAACCCGTCTCGGCCGGAACATCTGAAAACAGTCCGGGGATTTGGATACCAGTGGGAGGAGTGAGAGGTTTGAAATTTCTATATGAAAAGCAGACACGAAGGTTTTATCTGTTTCTTGTAGTGATTTGTTTGCTGCAGATCTGCGTTTTGGGAATCTGCGGCATTTTTCAGGCACAGGATATCAGAAGAATTCTTATAAAACGCGAGCTTGCGGCAGCTTCTTATCTGTTGGAACAGGAAGTTTCACCTGCGCTGGTGGCTTCTGCATGGAATCATGTGGAGGTAACGGAAGACGGGAAGCAATTGCTGGAAACCATCGGACATACGGAACATACGCAGAGTTATCTGCTGCTGCTTGTAGAACAAACGTCCGTTTGGCAGATTGCAGCGCTGCTTTCAGCAGGTCTGGTGTTTGCGATTATGGTGTTGGGCGGTACGGGATTGTTTTTGCGAAGAAGAGAGCAGATGTATGAGAGTATTGAAACGGTGATTGCAGAGTATGACCAGAACCGGTTTGAAAACCATCTGCCCGCAGGAGAAACAGGGGCAATTTTCCAGTTGTTTGGCAGTATTGAACAGCTTGCTATGTCGCTGCAGGCAAAGAGTGAGATGGAACATAAAGCAAAGATGTTTTTAAGAGATATGATATCGAATATTTCACATCAGCTGAAAACGCCTCTTGCAGCTCTAAATATGTATATGGAGATCATAAAGGATGAGCCGGAGAATGAAGAAACGGTGAAGATTTTTTCTCAGAAATCCATGAAATCTCTGGAACGGATGGAGCGGTTAATACAGTCTCTTTTAAAAATGGCGCGTCTGGATACTGGGAATATAGTTTTTGAAAAACGGGAGTGTTTTGCTGCAGAAGTCGCAGGGCAGGCAGTGAACGATCTGCTGGAACGCGCGAAGCAGGAGGGAAAAGAGATTTTGATAGACGGCAGGCCAGAGGAGAGACTGCTCTGCGATCAGGAGTGGACGAAAGAGGCGGTTGGGAATCTTATAAAAAATGCGCTTGATCATACGGAAACGGGAGATGTTATCCGTGTATCGTGGAAAAGAACCCCTGCAGTTTTTCGCATGACAGTAGAAGATAACGGGTCAGGCATTGCGCAGGAAGACATCCATCATATTTTTAAACAGTTTTATCGGAGCCGGTCTTCCAGTGACCGGCATGGGACAGGGCTTGGGCTTTCCCTGGCGAAATCAATTGTGGAAGGTCAGGGGGGAAATCTGTCTGTGGAGAGCAGGCCGGGAGAGGGGAGCGTCTTCTGGCTGACCTTTCTTACGAATCTGTAAGCTTCCATTCACCGGAATGTAAGGTTAAAATGCTATTCTTTTTTTGTCCATCCAAAAAAGAATAGTTGAGAAAGGCAGGGGATTGTATGGAAATATTAAAAGTAGAAAATCTCTGTAAGGTTTATGGAAGCGGGGAGGCCCGTGTAGATGCGTTAAAGAATGTTTCTTTATCCATGCAGAGAGGAGAATTCGGAGCGGTCGTCGGAGCATCCGGTTCTGGGAAAAGCACGCTTCTGAACTGTATTGGCGGGCTGGATGAGGCAAACTCTGGGAACGTATTTTTAAATGGAAGAAACATATTTGCGATGGGGGAAAATGAACGGACAGTCTTCCGCAGACAGAATATCGGGTTTATTTTTCAGTCCTTTCATCTGATTCCAGAGCTTGATGTAGAGCAGAACATTATCTTCCCGCTTCTGTTAGATTACAAGAAACCGAATCAGGAACGGGTGGATGAGATTTTAGAGGTACTGGGGCTTACGAACAGACGGAAGCATTTGCCGGGACAGCTTTCTGGCGGACAGCAGCAGCGGGTGGCCATAGGGCGTGCTTTGATTACGAGGCCGGCGCTGGTCCTGGCGGACGAGCCGACCGGGAATCTGGATTCCCAGAGCAGCCAGGATGTAATGGATCTTTTGTGCAAGGCGTCACGGCATTATCAGCAGACTGTTTTAATGATTACCCATAATATGAACCTGACGTCCCAGGCAGACCGGGTGTTCCAGGTTACGGACGGAGAGCTTAGTGAGCTGGGAGGTGTGTCGGATTGAAGCATTATCTGGATTTGATACAAATATCGGCGAAACAGCATAAGAAACAGAATCGGATGACCAGGCTCTGCATCGTGCTGGCAGTGTTTCTGGTCACGGTGATCTTTGGGATGGCGGATATGGAGATTCGTTCCCAGATGATACAGGCGGTTAAGAGCGATGGAAGCTGGCATGCAGGTTTTTTGGTGGATGAAGAACAGGGAGCGCTTTTGAAAGCACGACCGGAGGTGGAGCATATCGCGCGGTATGGGGTGCTGAATTATCATCTGCGAGACGGTTATCGGATTGAGGGAATTGAAACGGCAGTCTGTGGGTTTGACAAAGAGCTTTTGGAAATGTTTCCGGCAGCGGAGCTTACAGAGGGAGCATTTCCGGAAAATACCGAAGAGGCAGTTCTGAATGAGAGTGCAAAGACTCGGCTGGGCGTGCAGGTGGGAGATACTGTCAGCATGGCAACTCCTCAGGGGGAGATGAAGCAGTATCATATTACCGGGATTACGAAAGATACGGCATTAGAGGCAGAGCATGACGCGTTTGGCATGTATCTGAATACGGACGGATTTTCTGCATTGCGGCCGGAAGAAACAAAATCGGCACAGGAAGTGCTTTATTATGTAGAGTTTCGGAAGTTTTGTAATATCCAGAAAGCAATCCGTGAGATCAGCGCGCAGTTTGGCCTGGAAGAGGGGCAGGTGCGTCAGAATGTAAAGGTTCTTATGCTAATGTTTCAGAGCCAGGATACCTACATCCTGCAGTTATATTTTGTGGCGGTAGTTTTGGCGGCGTTAGTCGTGGTTGCAGGAATCTTTATGATTACAGCAAGTATGAACAGTAATATCGCACGGCGGACAGAATTCTTTGGTATGATGAGATGCCTTGGAGCAACCGGAAAGCAAGTGATCCGATTTGTGCGAAGAGAAGCGCTTGGCTGGTGCAGGACGGCCATTCCAGCGGGCATTATTGCGGGGATTTGTATGGTATGGGTTCTTTGTGGAATGCTGCGTTGTCTAAGCCCGGGGCTTTTTGAAGGATTGCCGGTGTTCGGAGTCAGTTATATAGCGGTCGCAGCCGGAATGATCGTGGGATTCGTTACTGTACTTCTGGCTGCAAGGTCTCCGGCTAAGCGTGCTGCGAAAGTGTCTCCGTTAACAGCAGTTTCCGGAAATGCAGGAACCGTGCAGGCAGTGAAAAGGACGGCAAATACACGGATTTTTAAAGTGGATATGGCGTTGGGGGTTCATCATGCTTCTGGAAATAAGAAGAATTTCCTTTTGGTAACAGGTTCTTTTGCATTCAGTATTATCCTGTTCCTTGCATTTAGCACAGCTATTGATTTTATGCATCATGCGCTTACGCCGCTTCGTGCGTCCGCTCCTGATCTTTATATTTATAAGGAAGATTATACTAATCAGATTCCGTCAGAGCTTGATGAAGTAATCAGAAAATACCCGGGCGTGAAGCGTGCATTTGGCAGGGGTTATGCAGAGTTTACGGTTCCAGGAGAAGGGAGCACGCTTATCGTGATTTCTTATGATGACCAGCAATTTCAGTGGGCAAAGGATTCTCTGATTGAGGGAAATCTTCAGGATGCGATAGATGGAAAAGGCATGCTTTCCGTACATCGGGAAGGGAATACATTTGCAGCAGGCAGCAATGTCACGGTATCGGCAGGCGGCAGGGAGCAGGAAGCTTCCATCGTCGGTACCCTTGGAGATGTTCCGTACAGTTATGGAGTGGACGGTAATACAGACAGTATGACAGGGATGGCAGTCTGTTCGGAAGAATTGTTCCGGAAACTGACAGGAGAAGACGGGTATGCGGTTCTTGATGTACAGCTTAATCGGGATGCAACGGATTCACAGGTGCAGGAGATCCGCAAGGTAATGGAACAGGAATGTAGCAGTAGTGTTGCATTTTCTGACAAACGGATCGGAAACAAAGAAACGAAAGGGGCGAGCTATTCGATGTCCGTATTTCTCTATGGTTTTTTGGCAGTGATTGCTCTGATTGGTTTCTTTAATATCATCAATAACATTGCCATGAGCGTGTCGGCGCGGATGAGGGAGTATGGCGCGATGCGGGCGATTGGAATGACTGTGCGGCAGTTAAACAGGATGGTATTGGGTGAGACAATGACCTATACGGTCTTTGGTGTTCTTTTAGGATGTGTGATTGGGCTGCCTCTTAATAAGGTTCTGTTCCAAAACCTTGTGACTTCCAGATGGGGAGATGAATGGAGCGTTCCGGGATGGGAGCTTTTGGTGATTGTGTTCATTATGCTTGGCTCCGTATGTCTGGCGGTTATGGGGCCGGCGAAGCAGATCAAGAAAATGACGGTGGTGGATACAATAAGCAGGGAGTAAAAAGACGGTAAGGCCTTGGATATCGGAGGAACAGTTGGGGGCAAAAAACAATATCCGCTAAAAAGTATAATTCCGACATTATGCCGTGAGAACATTTTAGCGGATATTTTTATATACGGAATTGCCTTGGAAAAATTGTAGGCACCAAAAACCCCGCTGCCGGAGCCGTTCCGATGAAGTCGCTTACTGCAGTTGCCAGCTCTTTTCGGCGGGGGCCGGTTACATTGTAACTGATTTCCATGGTACTGGCTTCGGAAAAGGTGGCAAAAATGATCGCCGCCGCAGTTGGAGCCGATCTGTTCAAGATTGAGCAAAAGGTTCCGTATGCCGCCGATTACAATACTTGTATTGAGCAGGCAAAAAATGACTTGAGGGCAAAGGCGAGGCCAGAGCTGGTATCCGTGCCGGAAAGTCTGGATAGCTATGATGAAATTTATTTGGGCTACCCTAAACTGTAGCCCCGTTTTGAGTGTGTATTATGTGTATCGTGTTCCCATAAGGGCAGGAAAAGGAACAGTATACACAGATAGCTGTAAAAAGTGTGTATAGCGTTAGCAGATAAATAACATAAAGTGAGGATAGCAATAGATGTATCTGGCAGGAAGTAGCTGGACCCATCTTTTTTTATTGTAAATTTATGGATAGACAAAGATAATTATGTTAAAATGCGATAATAAAATACATATAAGTGAGAATAAATCGAATTTACATGTTGAAAAAATGATAAAATGTGATACAATAGTTAGTAAAGAAAAATGTGAGGTGCAAGCATGCTTATACAATTTAATTTTAAAAATTTTAAATCATTTCGAGATGAAGCAATTTTGGATTTATCTGCGGCAAAGATGACAGAATTTTCTGACAGGGTGGTTTCGGAAGGAAATGAAAAAATTTTGCCTATGGCGGCTATATATGGTGCAAATGCCAGTGGAAAGTCTAATATATATAATGCGTTTGAATATATGGCAGATTATGTGATTGAATCTTTCAAATATGGGGATGAAGAAGAAAAATTTGAGGAATATCGGCCAACTCCATTTTTGTTTGATAGTATTTCAGGTAATGCTGAGTCTAGTTTTGAAATATATTTTACAATTTCAGGGGATAAGACAGAAAAAACATATAATTATGGCTTTTGTGTTGACAGACATGGAGTTACAGAGGAATGGCTGAATTCGAAGGCTAAGACAGCGCGTAAGTTTAAGTCTGTTTTTTATCGTTCTATTGAAGAAAATACACTGGACTTGTCAGGTCTTCCAAAGAGCAGTAGGGAGAATATTCAGGTGGCATTGGAGAAGCAGGTTTTAATTGTTTCTCTTGGAGCAAAATTGAAAGTGAATAAGTGTAAAGACATTCGGGACTGGTTTCTGGCAAATGAGTTCGCAGATTTTGGGGATCCATTTACCAATTTCTTTTTGTCACGTCGTTTGCCGAAAGGCTTTGTAGACGATGATAGTGTGCAAAAGAAAGTGATAGAGTATTTTGCCTCTTTTGATGAGCACATTAAAGATTTTGAGATAGAAAGGGTTCCGCATGACACTGAAACGAAAGAAGAAACATATAAAATCAGTGCATTGCACAAAAAAATAGATTCTGATGAATTTGCAGCTATTCCTTTGGGCATGGAATCGGCGGGGACATTGAAAATGTTTGCATTGTATCCAGAATTACAGGATGTTTTGGAAAAGGGAAGCGTATTTTTCATTGATGAATTAAATGCTCGTCTGCATCCGTTACTGGTTCGGAACTTTTTGCTTACTTTCCTGAATCCAGAAATCAATACGAATCATGCACAGTTGATTTTTACAACACATGATACATGGCAGCTGTCTAATCAGCTTCTTCGGAGGGATGAGGTGTGGTTTACGGAAAAAGATGGACAGGGGATTTCTAAATTGTATTCTCTGGCGGACTTTGTAGATGAATCTGGTGCCAGGATTCGAAAAGATGAAAGCTACGAAAAAAATTATCTGATTGGAAAGTATGGTGCGATTCCAACATTAAAGAGTATTGATATCTTTAAGGAGGGATGATCATAATATGGCAAGAAAAGACAGGACTGGTAACCGAAAGACCAGAGAACAGCGACAGCCATTAAAGATTCCGGAATTGGGTTATTATTTGGTGGTTACAGATACAGAGGCAACAGAAAGATGCTATTTTCAGGGACTGCATAAAGAGCTTCCGAAAGACATACAGAATAAATTAGTAATCAAGGTAGTGGAAACTAAGACAAGGGTAATGATTGATAAATGTCTGGAAATGACAGCATATGATGCGCAATATCGTATGCCTTGGATTGTGTTTGACAGGGATGAGGTAAAAGATTTTGATGAAATCATAAAGGAAGCGGAGGCATTGGGCATAAATGTGGGCTGGTCAAATCCATGTTTTGAAATATGGATGTACTCCTATTATGGAGCAATGCCAGCTATTATGGAATCTTGGGTATGCTGTGATGAGTTTGAAAAGATTTTTCAAAGAAAAACAGGACAAAAATATTCAAAATCAGATGCGGGATTGTATGAAAAGATTTCCCGGACAGGAGATGAAGAAAAAGCTCTACAAATAGCAAGGCAGAAGTATGGGCAGTGTGTTCGAGAAGGAAAAACGATACCATCTAAGATGTGTCCATGTACGACGGTTTACCAGTTAGTGGAGGAAATAAAGAAAAAGGTAAATTTACCCAATAAATATTTACTATAGGCAGAATCATGGAGGAATTTATGTGGAGAGATAGTGAAACAGAAATTGATTATTTAGATTATGGGTATATTGTTGATATTATGATTGATACCATAAATGATGAAAAGTTGCTTCCATCTTGTATAGGTTTGTATGGTGACTGGGGAAGTGGCAAATCGAGTTTGATGCATATGTGTATGAAAAAGCTTAAAGAGCAAAAAGATGATACAGTCTGTTTATTATTTAATGGCTGGTTGTATGAGAGCTATGACGATGCAAAGACGGCAATTTTATCATCAATATTAGATGGAATAAAAGAAAACCGAAAATTGGAAGGAACAGCGCTTGAGATAATACGGGCACTCTATCAAAGTGTTGATAAATTTAAACTAATTAAAGGAGGAATAAAATTTGGAATTGATTTGGCACTAACAGGTGGAATCGGTTCAATTGCTAATTTGACAATGAAGTCTGTAATAAAAAAATCAAAAAAGTTTTAGGGGAATTAGATGAAGAAGCAGTAATTAAAGATATAAAGGAGAAGTTAGATTATAAGGAACTGCGGGAAGATATAAAAGAGTTCAGAGAGAAATTTGCAAAGTTGATAGAAGCGGCAGGAATTGAGAAACTTGTTATTTATGTGGATGAATTGGATCGATGCAGTCCAAATACTATTTTAGATACATTAGAAGCAATGAGGCTGTTTTTATTTAATGGAAAAGTAGCTTTTGTAATTGGCGCTGATGAAAGACATGTGTCCTATGCAATCAAAAATAAATTTAAAGACATAGAGGGCATTAATATGGATATTGGAAAAGAATATCAGGAAAAAATTATCCAATATCCGATTCTGAATACCAAGTATGAATAAAGATGAAACAGAATTTTATATATTGTGTCTTTTAGCAGAAAATGAATTAGAAGAACAGAAGTTTAATGGTTTGTTATCATATTTGCAAGAAAAAAGGGCGGAAAGTCCATTGGAATTTTCAATAGATATGACAGTTTTAAAGGGATATGATGACAGAATTGCAACAAAACTAAATGAGAGTCTTATATTGTCAAAGCAATTATCAGGAATCTTGTCAAGTGGATTAAATGGCAATCCAAGGCAATGTAAAAGATTTTTAAATACAATGGATATGAGACAGAAAATGGCGAGATTTAAAAGAATAACCTTGAATAGTCAGATATTGGCAAAGATAATGGAGGTAGAGTATTTTAATCCATCTCTATTCCGAAAAATGGTTGAGTTATTAGGGAAGAACTTACTGGAAACAGAACTGAGAGCTCTTGAATCAGAAGATGAATCGGCTCTAAAAGCTCTTATTCCATGGAAAGACGACTTATGGGTGAGACAGTGGATTAAAATCAAGCCACCTATAGGAGATAAGAATCTGATGGAGTATTTTTATTTTATGCGTTCATCTGTGAATGATAAAACACTTGTTGATATACAAAAAATGTCAGAGCAGGCAAAGAAAATTTTTGATGGATTAGTCAAACATTCAGATAGTATATTTAGGGAGGCAAAAAAGAATGTTGATAAATTAAGCATGATGGATCAGACGCAAATATTAGAGGGGCTATATAATGATTTGCTATCAGATGAAAAATATTTAAGTGATAAATTTAAGTTTTTGTGAATTGGGGTGTACTGAATGAGCAACTTCAAATTACTACGTTGGCATATTTTGATGATATCCGGGGGAACAAATTGACAATATCTTTATTGCCGTTTGTGGAGTCCTTTTATACAGAATGTAAGGATAAATCTCGATGCAAAGAGATTATGCGTAAATGGGCAGAGGAAAATAGTGATATTTCTAATGAACTACAAAAAATACTAGATTAGAGGAGGGGCTGTACATGGGAACCTCAAGCAGTCATAGGGGAAATAAGGATAAGAAGGAATTGTTGCCAAATGATTATGTAAAACCTATTGTTAGTTGGCAAGCCACAAAAACAGAATTTTCAAAATACATCAATGGAAATGGAGGAAGTATCAGAAAAACAGTAAGTAATTATGTGAAATCATCAGGAGGAGCCGGAGAACTATTAAAAAGTTCTAGTTCTGGAATACGAGCAACTGCCAATATCAGTAGGTTGTTTGCTGGTATACAACGTGATGGATATGAAAAGACATTTGAAAACCTAGGAATAGAATATCAGGGTAAGGGTGCAAAAGAGATATGTTCTGATTTGGTTAATTATGTATCTGCTCCATCTAATTCGAAAGAAGATGCCGTTGCAAGAGAAGCAGAAATAAATGCAATGTCTAAGATATATCAATTTATTGAAAGTAATGGCCTGGATATAAAGGCTTTAGACAAAATTGATAATAATTTGATGGATGAAGTAGTGGGGGCATATGTGGAATGTTATATATGGGGGCGCATATTAAATGATTTGGAGTATTGCCTGGAGAAGAATTCTGACGATATCGAAAGGACATTACAGATTGAAGATGAAATGAAATCGTATGTTTCAAATGTTGTAGACGTAGCATTCCATTCCTCAGGAATAAGAGAAAAGATATTTGGAAATAAGACAATAAGTGCTGGGGTAGAGGAATTATATAAAAAATGTTATTCCGCATTGGAGGATATGAAATGAAAGTAGTTTGTAAGCTGTCAGAGGATGATACATATACTGTATCCGATTGTAGATATATTAACATAAACAATAGCAAAGAGTTTTGGTATAGATTTTGGGATACAAAAAATGTTTTTCCTGTTTTTTATCAGGATGAAGCTTTAGATTTGTTATATTTATCATTGTTTGTTTTTGGGGCAGACCGTTTAATGTTACGTGAGAATGGAAAAGATGCGTGGAGTAGAGATATAGAGCTTCATGTACCTGTCTTAGCATATGAAAAATGGAATGGATTAAAAAGTTCTGTAGAGGATATGTTGGATTTTTTGACAGGTGATCATTGGATAATTGAATTTCGGTCTAGAAGTTATGTAGAGAAAGAAATTAAGGCAAGAAAAAGATGGGAGAGAGTAAAGAATCATAATAATGATATTTCAAAAATCTGCATGTTCTCTGGAGGGTTAGATTCATGTATAGGGGCACTAAATTTATTGAGTTTGCAGGAGAATAGGGAAAAAATTCTTTTTGTAAGTCATTATGGTGGAGGCAAAGGGACAAAAGAATATCAGGACACATTAAAAGAAAAATTTATCCATTTCTATGGTGTTAAAGAAGAACTGTTTATACAAAACCATGCCTCGGTAATGGACGGGAAGGAAGATACTACAAGATCGCGTTCGTTTATGTTTTTTGCTCATGCGATAGCTTATGCCAGTGCTATGAATAAAAGTATTGAACTAATTATACCGGAAAATGGACTGATTTCACTTAATATTCCATTGGCACATACAAGATTAGGCAGCAGCAGTACAAGAACAACTCATCCGTTTTATATGAAAATGTTGCAGAAATTGATTTTGGATTTAGGATTGGACATAAGGATTATCAACCCCTTTCAATTTAAGACAAAAGGTGAGATGATTTTAGAATGTAAGAACCGAGATCTCTTGCAGACAATTTTAGAACATACAATGTCCTGTTCTCATCCGGACAATGGAAGGAACATAGGAATGAAATATACAATGCATTGTGGATATTGTTTGCCTTGTACAATTAGAAGGGCAGCGATATTAAGAGGAGATTTGAAAGACACAAGTAAATACTATGATAATAGCTATAGTTTTCTTCAAGTGGCAAGACAGGCTATGAGAACCTATCGGTATGCGCTTGCAAATTTTGATGAAAGCACAGCATTTCTTAAAATACAAAGTTCTGGACAAATAAGTGAAAAGGTGGAAGAATATGCTGATTTATATGTAAGAGGAATGAAGGAATTAAAACAGTATTTGGAGAGTGTAAATGTTTGAATTTAGTATGGATGCCCATATGCATTTTGATTTGTATGAGAATAGAGATAAGGTATTGGAATATATAGAATCGAAAAAATCATATACAATTGCAGTAACAAATTTACCGGAACTATTTCAAAGATATGATAAAAAATATGCAGATAAAAAATTTGTGAAAATTGCTTTGGGGTTTCACCCGGAATTGGTTGCAGAATATAAGTACCAGCAAGTTCTATTTCATCAATTAGTCGATAAAACGAGATTTATTGGTGAAGTTGGTTTAGATTTTGCTGGCGCTTCTGACATAGAAAAGAATAGCCAAATTGCAGTATTTCAAAATATTCTTTCATGGTGTACGAATAAGGAAAAGATATTGAGTGTTCATAGCAGAGCAGCAAGTAAAGAGGTTATCTCTATATTGGATGGTTTTAATGGTAAAGTGATTCTGCATTGGTATTCGGGAAGAATTATGGATTTAGAAACAGCTCTTTCTAGGGGATATTATTTATCAGTAAACCATCAAATGCTTGAAAGTGAAAGAGGGAGAAATATTGTTAATAAGTTACCAGTTGATAGAATTTTAATTGAAAGTGATGCTCCTTTTACTAAAGGGATGAAAAGCAAGTATACACTGAATTTTAATGAGAAAATATATCTGTATTTGGCAAATAGATATAATCAAGAAATTGATATCGTAAAAAAGAGGATAAAGGCAAATTTTGCAGAAGTTTTAAATAGCATATTGGATTAAGAAATGCAGAAGAACAGGTAAATGAGGATAAGGAGAGAATATATTTGAAATGGTTAATAGGGAAGAATTTGCAAAATTATTATATGGAACTATAATAAACAGTACAAGTGAAGACCAAATTGCATTTGAAAAATTAAGCCGAATATGTAACTGGATTCTGGAAAATACTCCTTCAACATTATATCGTTTTAGAAGTTGTAATGAAAATTCAGTAAATGCATTAAAGAAAGATGAAGTCTGGGGAAGTAGTATATTACAATTTAATGATCCATATGAGTGTGTGCCATTTTATGACATGGGATTAATAAATAATAATATCAATAGTATATTGAGTCCACAGGAAGTCTTAATAAAGTTGAAAGATGTAAAAGCAGGAAAAGTTCCTGAGCAATTAAGAGAAATTTGTTCACCAGATGTGTTGGAACAGATGGTTCAAAGCATTCCAGATGGTCTTGCAGAGGATATCATAAGAGAAAAAATTGTAGACTTTAAAGAGAAAATAAAGGAATTTGTTTCAAAGGATTTTAATAAGATTATTGAGAAGTTTTATATAGATATTCAGAGTGCAGAAGCACAGAGGCAAATTGCATGTTTTTCAGAACAAAATGATTCAACTCTCATGTGGGGGCATTATGCGGATAGTCACAGAGGATTTTGTCTAGAATATAATTTTCAAGAAGTGCTTAAAAAATGTAGTTGTGATTGTAATGATAGAAGAGGGTGTAATAATTTTATGCTGAATTTTTCAATCGCACCAGTAATCTATAATGATATACGTTTTGATGCAACAACATATTTATCGACAGTATTGCAGGATTATCTATGTAAAGTATCTCAGATACCAATGGAGTTATATCATGAGGATACATTAATTATATCAAAATGTCTGCTGACAAAGTCTAAAGATTGGGAATACGAAAAGGAATGGCGTCTTTTCTCACGTGCCTATAATGAGCAGTATAAACCGTATCGTATGCTTACACAGCTTAGACCAAAAGCATTATTTATGGGTGTTAAGATGGATAAGGAAAAAGAGTTAGAATTATACTCAATATGCAAAGAGAAAAAAATTAAATGTTATAAAATATTACAAGATTTTCAAGGAAAGGAATTTACAGTCAGTGCAGTTCCATATGAACAGATAATTACTTGGGGAGAGATGAAAAAACTTGGGATTGTTTAGAATTGGCTAGTAAAAATAAAGTATTGAGTATGGACTCTTTTTATTTCTGTTGGGAAGAAGGATATGAGGAATGCATAGACAATGGCATAAGTAAAACATAGAGCAGAGCTTTATTGTTGGATATACACAAATTAAAGGAAATTTTTTTGTTGCATTCTGTGAATGGACTTCTGGAGAGACTGCAGGTATAGTTTGTACTGCGGCGCTGCAAGTAAACACAGGAAGGTAATACTATTGACAGAAGATCAAAAAATAAGGCAGACCATTGATCAGTATAGCAGCTACTTTGAAAATTCCGATGCAGATGTCGGGCATACGAAAAAAGGCGTCTGGTTTTTCTATGAGTATGACAAGGAACACGATTATTCTACACGACACTCCTTATCCGTATCTGATATCGAGGAAGTGAAAAATGGGGAATCAGCCGGCTTTTACTTCTGTGATAGCATTGGATTTAAGAAGGTTCCATTCCATCCAGAACAGACACAGAAAGCAGATAACGTTATCCGCATTCTGGTGGTGGAGCCGCACCGGAAACCTTATTAATCGGAGATCCCAAACACGCTGGAAGGGGAACAGAGGGCTGTGTAGGGGCGGATTGAATATCGGCAATGGCGATGGGACGCTTCTGGTAATCAATGAAGAAAACAAGCTGAACGGCATGGAGGGCAACCGGCGTATCGATGGGATGTGGTATGCGGCCCTTTTTTGTTGCCGGAGATACCGGGGACGAGATCTGCTCGTTAAGCGATGAGCAGCTTGCCGGATATGTCAAGCAGTTTGCACAGCTGGATGAGGACATCACCCCGGAAGAAATAGAATCCTATGCCGGGATGTCTATTGCAAAATCCGAGATTTTACGTTGGGGTTTTTTCACGCCTGAGTGAAGATGATTTAAGTACTGACTTATTGAAAGAAGATTAAGTGGCTTGAACGGACAATATTGCTCCATCGTGGATTTGAAATATTAAAGAAAAATGGAAAGAAAAGTATAGTAATTTCACCGGATCGGTGGTAGGATGTAGATAATATTTTTGATTGGAGGACGAGCAATGGCTGGAAGACGTAAAAAACAAAATAATCTTACATTGGAAGAGCAGCTGGAAGCTGTGGAAAAGGATATCGCAGAATGTAAAGAACATATGAAAGTATTGAAAGAAAAGAAGAAGGAATTAAACAGCCAAATTGAAGATGCTCAAAAAGAAAGATTGTACAAGGCAGTAGCTGAGTCAGGAAGAAGTATTGAGGAAATCCTTGAAATGCTTTCAAAGGAAGATTCAGAATAGATGATAAGCCATTATAGGAATAGGTATCCTATAGTGGCTTTTTTTAAATTTGACAAAATATTGGCAGACAATAGTGAACGTGGATTATAGTGAGTCTGTATTGGAAGGCAGATGAAGATGTTAATTAGGGTAGTAGTTGATTACCATGAAAGCCGCCATTATATTTTTCTGATTGATGTAAGTATGACCGATGGAGGAGTCGAATACAAGAGAATCTCCTTCTTCCAGTGTATAATCCCCTGTTTCCGTATGAAGAATCAGCGCCCCGCGAATCACATAAACATATTCTTGGGCTTTTTTGGAATGTCCAATAGAGGCATTGGAGGATTGGGCGTCTAATTCTACATAAAAAAGTTCAAAATTCCGGACGGGAGTACTTTTGAAATAGCAGTATACCCGGTAATGCTCGGATTCCCCTTTCTGTGCAGTAGTTTCTGACCTGCGTATAACAGTCGCCTCTTTTTCGATACCGTCCATTAGTCGGGTGTATGGCACATTCAATCCATTGGCAATCTTCCAGATGGTGTTGATGGTAGGATTGCTGCCGCCTTTTTCTATATCTGACAGCATCGCTTTGCTGATACCTGATATTTTTGATAGCTGTCCCAGTGTCAGGTTCCGTTCTGTTCTTAAATTTCTCAGATTAATTGCTATAACTTTTCCCAGTTCCATAAAATTTCCTTTCTGCTTGACAGATATATCGAACAGTTGTAAAATATAAAAAACAAAATCGTTCAAAATATCAGACGAATGTACAGTATGATATTCCACATTATAAAAAATATCGAAAAGGAAGTCAACAAAAGGGAGAAAAATTTGATGAAAACAAAAGCATTTAAGGCGGCATTGCCTTATACACTGCCGATTTGTGTGGGTTTTTTATTTCTTGGGATGTCCTATGGGTTTTTGATGAGGAGTAAAGGCTTCTCATTTGTTTATCCAATGCTTATGAGCATGTTTATATTTGCTGGTTCTATGGAATTTATCACAGCAGAACTCTTGCTGTCTGCTTTTCATCCGCTGCATGCTTTTTTTCTGGCATTGATGGTGAATGCCAGACATCTGTTTTATGGGATATCAATGTTGGAAAAATATAAAAATACGGGATGGAAGAAACCATATCTGATTTTTGGCATGTGTGATGAATCTTTTACTGTCAATTGTACGGTAACGCCTCCTGCGGATGTTGATAAAGGCTGGTTTATGCTTTTTGTAACACTGTTGAACCAGATTTACTGGGTCTCTGGAGCGACGCTTGGGGCTCTTTTGGGATATGTCATTCATTTTGATACAACGGGGATTGAGTTTGTCATGACAGCTTTATTTGTAGTGATGTTTATAAATCAGTGGGAGGAGGCAAAAGACCACCGGCCGGCTTTGACAGGTCTTGGATGTTCTCTGCTTTGTCTGCTGATATTTGGGAGCGGGAATTTTATTTTGCCGGCGATGGCTTTGATTATACTGTGTTTTTCTGCTGATAAGAAGAGAAAAGATAAGGGGGCGGTATTATGACAGCCGTACAGGAGATTGTTACAATAATTGTAGTGGTGGCTGGCACTATGCTTACAAGGTTTCTTCCGTTTATTATATTTCCGGAAGGGAAGAAGCCGCCGGCATACATATCTTATTTGGGAACGGTACTTCCATATGCGGTGATTGGGCTTTTGGTGGTTTACTGCCTAAAGGATGCTTTTGCCGGAAAGTATTTTGTGATACCGGAGATGATTGCAGTTTCCTCTATTGTTGTGCTTCATAAATGGCGAAAGAACACGTTGCTCAGCATCGGGGGAGGAACGGTTTTGTACATGTTTTTGGTACAGGTTTGTTTTCGTTAGCATTTCCTTACGGGAATGTCATGCCGCCGTATGATGGGTACCGCGGCCATTTATACAATTTTTTAATTTGCCGCTGAACCAGCGGTGGGAAACATTACATTATTATACTAGGAGGTTTTACAATGGAAAGAAAGTTACCAAGGGAAGAAGCGTGGGGGCTGCTGACGGGATATACAAAGACATTGGCGCTCCAAAGGCATGCATTGGCTGTGGAAGCAGTGATGAGGCATTTTGCACGTTTAAATGGCGAAGATGAGGACGTATGGGGTGTGGCCGGGTTGCTGCATGATTTGGATTATGAGAAATATCCAGAGGAACATTGCAAAAAGGCAGAAGAAATCATGCAGGCGCGGGGAATTGATGAAGCCTATATCCGTGCTATGAAATGTCATGGCTATGGACTTTGTACGGATACGAAACCGGAAAGCCGGATGGAGAAAGTATTGTTTACAGTGGATGAACTGACGGGTCTGATTAATGCGGTATGTCTGATGCGCCCATCCAAAAGTGTATTGGATCTGGAAGTAAAGTCTGTAAAGAAGAAATTTAAGGATAAGTCTTTTGCGTTCGGCGTCAATCGAGATGTTGTCCGCAGTGGCTGTGAGATGCTGGGGATGGAACTGGATGAAGTGATTCGGGAAACTATAGAAGGCATGAAGGAGAAGGCTGCGGAAATAGGACTGAAGGGGAATCTGTAGTTTGGCTTAAGACCCCGGGTATAAAAATATAGTTATGTGTATTTAGCGTATAGTTTTTGTGGAAATCCAGCGGGCTATGCGCTATTTTGTTAGACCTAGAGTCTGTTTATCAATTACGGAGTTTTTAGAGTTCCGAAAAATGGTATATTGATTTGATATTGCTCCTTGCCAAGTAGACAGGTAAATTCGCTGCGTGTTGATTATGAAAAGATTTTAAGGAATCTGTGGTAGGGAATGCTAAAGTAGAAGATAGTGCGGAGTAATCAAATTTATAGTATCACTTGAATTTGACATATAATATATGTTATAGTATGAATATATACTTATAACATATTGTGAATCCGCTTCCGCGGATCAGTCAACAAGGGAGGGCAGGCCAAATGAACAACATACACGCTTCCGACCAGTTTCTGCAAGTAATCTGGCCAGATTTTACTGCACATTTCCGTAATGAAGTCAGTATTGCGTCATATGAAGTAGATGTGGCCGAATTTATGCGGTTCTGCGAGAGTGATTTTTTACAGCTGGACTATGAAAAAGCAGAAGCCTATTTTGAATATCTGCAGAAGAAACTGGAGACAGGAAAGATGCAGCCAAGCACAATGGCAAAGAAAATCCGGGAATTGCATTCCCTGGCTGAATATATCTGTGATGAGCGTGGGAAATACAAGGTCCCGGCATCATTTCGGGACTACTTCCTTCCTTATTTAAAAAGGATTGCAAAGATAGATAAATACGCAAAGACGATCCCGGTAGAACATATTGATAAGATATTTACCGAAGCGCAGGATGACCTCCAGGCATATTGTATTTTTGCCCTGCTTCAGAGGGTAGGGCTTTCATCGACAGAGATTGTAGGATTGAAGCTGTGTGATATTGTTGCATATGACAATGGTGTGTATGCGGAACTGCCAAGCCGGAAGGACCCCTGTTTTATACCGGAGGATGTGTTTGTGATTTTAGGGCAGTATATTGCCCAGAGGCAGGAACAAGAATATCTGTTCTATAACAGCCGCGGGAATAAGCTGAATACCATGTATATCAGCAGGCTCATGAAGAAATATACAGAACTTGCCGGCGTACCGAATTACAGTGCAGAAGCGCTGAGAAATACTTGTGCGGTCACAATGTTTGCATATGAAGCAAGCCCGGAGCAGGTAGCCAGGCAGATGGGGGTCACACAGATTCAGATCAAACGTTATAAGAATCTGTCTTACCGGGACAACGTTGTCCGTGCAGCGAATGAGTTAGTGAAAGTAAGGGTGGAGCCTCCGAAGTAGGGAAAGGCTGCGGATACATTTCACCCTAACAGTAAGGTTTTGTATTTTATGCTTGTAAAATGTCAAATAAGAGAAAAGGGCGGTTGGAATTAGTGTGGATTAACATTATAAAGTTTTTGACATTCTGCTTCGTATGCAATATAATGAACGCATAAAGATTCTTTTCATACTCTGATTCTTAGGAAGAGGAGAAGGCGTGAAATCCCTGGTAACAGGTTTTTATCTATCATCAGGGGGAAGCGTGGGAAGAATTTTGCATCTGGTACTATGCCAGATGTTTTTTTATGCAAAAATATTAATAGAAGGAGGAAGTTGTTATGCGTACAACAAAGAGAAAGAAATGGCAGATCGAGTGAAGAAGAAGGAGGATACAGATGTCCAGGAATTTCTAAGGTCTCATGGGATGTCAGCGGGAAATGATGATTATAACTATCATATGTCGCTGGGATTCTATTATGCCTATTCCGCGGACGCATTCCGTTATGCGGAAATGATCGAGGACGGGGAAATATTTAACGAATACGTGGTAAGCGCAGTGATAAAAAATCTGCATGTTTCGTATCAGGCATTAAAATATTTCCAAAACAAACTGAATATAGGGAATTATGAATTTGACACAGCAGAGACAGTTACTTTGGAAGAGGCAAGACTGGAGAACGGCAGGATTATCGGGAATAAGGATCATGCGGTAAAAACCGCCCGGAGGTGGCTGGCCAGATTCAAAAAGAGACAGGCGGCAAATACAGGAAAAAGTTCTGATGGAATGAAAGAAAAAAGCATTTCTCAGGACTTTTTTTTATATGAAGTCGCAGTTTTTATCCTATACCTGGCAGGAGAAGAGATTGATTATGGTTTTATAGGAGAGGGCGGATAAGATGTTTATAATGGACAATGAACTGAAACTGAATGAATGGCAGTTTGCCCAGAGAAAGTATCTTCCTTTTGAAGAGAAGCTTATCCTCTCCAGGAGGCGAATTGAGGACTGGTATGATTTCCACGAGGGTGACGTCTATGTATCTTTTTCGGGCGGGATGGATTCGACGGTACTTGTTGATCTTGTCAGAAAAACGGTCGGGGATGTTCCGTTGGTATTTGTGAATACCGGGCTTGAGTATCCGGAAATCGTCAGATTTGTTTCCTTATATGATAATGTGACTGTTTTGAGGCCAAAAATGTCATTCAAGGAAGTGCTGGAAGTGCATGGATACCCACTGATCAGTAAAGAGACGGCAGCAAAAATCAGAAAGCTGCGGCATGGCAACCTAAGCGCCCGTTATCGAAATTATCTTCTGAACGGAGACGAAAGAGGAAGTTTTGGAAAGCTGGCCGAAAAGTGGAAATTCCTTGTAAATGCACCTTTTGATATCAGCGAACTGTGCTGTGACATTACGAAAAAGCAGCCAATTTATGCATATAACAAGGAAACAGGCAGGGTTCCCTATATTGGGATCACACAGGATGAAGGGTACAGAAGGCAGAGGGAATATAACCGTACAGGCTGCAATGTATATGATGCAAAGCACCCAAAATCCCAGCCCCTAGGTTTTTGGACCCGTCAGGATATCCTACGGTATATTGCCGTAAATAATCTCAACATTTGCAGTATCTATGGGACAATAGAGTGCCGCAATGGCGTGTTCCAAAATACAGGGGTTTACAGATCCGGCTGTGTCTACTGCTGCATGGGGGTACAGCTGGAACCTCATCCGAACCGCTTTGAGAGGATGAAGTCTGATGACTATAGGCTTTACAACTATTGTATGCGCCCGCTGTATGAAAATGGGCTTGGGTTTGATTATGTGCTGAATTACTGTGGATTTGCACATTGAAAGGAAGGAATATGATAAAAGTAAATGAATTGATAGCGCTGATTGATAAACTGGAGGAAGTAGAACCGAGAGATAACGATGATTTTAAACAGGTAATGGGAATTGTTTCAGGGAATAAAGCATGTCTAAAAAAGGCTTCTCTGGAATATATTGTTTATCTGCTAAATCATCTGGGGACTATCTTAAATAATGAACTGCAGGAAGATTATCCGGTGATTAACCTGGAATCCATGCCAGGATGCAGTATAGCAATGAGAAGGGCTATTTAATATGAGGTACTGAGTATGAAGACGGTTATAACATTGGATGATGAAAAATTTGGCGGTAATTATTATCATGCCGCACATGTAGAAGTAATCCGGGGAGACAAAACGCGCAGTGCAAAGTATGTGGATGTTGACAGACTGCTGGAAGCAATGAAAAATGCCAGGAATATGGATGTATTCTACAGAATTGGCAGGCTGCCTCAGAATTATTATGATGGGACGATCCGGAGGGAATCCGATATGACAATAAGCGGACATATGCTGCTGACAGTTTCAAAGCAGAGAATCCCATTACAGTTTGAGGAGACAAAGTACACAATCCCGTTTCCTGCACTTCTGTTCTGTTTTCATATTATACACGGGCGGGTTTGTTCAACGGAGGTATATGCATTGACGGGTACACAGTGGAATGAGAAGTCTGTCTTATATAATTATCCGTATGGAAATGTAAATGTGCAGTCACATCAAGTGTGCTGGGGGAGCAACAGTCTGCCGGAGATTACGGAATTAAGGAAATTAGATGTAGTATGCTCTCTGTTTTATGACAGTCCCTGCAACAATGATTATTTTACTGCGGAGCGCTCGGTGAAATGGAAGACAGACAACCTGCGCAATGTGCTGGAGAAATTAAAAGAAGAAGAGGAATTTCCGGAAAAGCTGCTTGTAATGAGCGACAGGGGAAATATTGGCACCATGATTAAGGGTATCATAAAGAAGGAGGACAGGAATGGATCTATTTGATATTTTTGGAATTACAGAAGAAGAACTGAAGGATGAAAAGAAGGCATCTGCAAAGCCTAAAAAGAAAGAGAAAAAAGAAAAGAAGGAAAAGAAGCAGGGAACAAATTACAAGCTGCCAGTTTCATTTTGTGCGGGGCATCTGCGTCAGATATTTTATGATGAGGCTGCGGGCACGTGGAGTGAAGATACGCTCAAGAAAAACATCCGCAGCACGTTCAGGGAACTGGCCGGTATCTTCTTCAAAATTTCTGTTATGAATGTAGAAGAAAAAGAAGAAGGAATAGAAACTTATATCCGGCCGGAGATTATGTACAAGGAGTTTACGAATGAAGATAAACTGGAATTCCCACTGGAAGTAACAGCCGGTACAGAGTCTTTATGGCTGGACACAAAGATGTCATTGGATGAGATAAGGGCATTGTGGGTAGAAGCACATCCTGAATATGACGGCTGCAGATTCCAGTATGATGAAATACAAAAGCTGCTGATTCCATTTATGGAGAGAAATGCTCCAGGCGGGAAAAAGTATACCTTCCCTGTTACGGTTGGATATCTTGGGATACAGGAAACATATGGGGAGGAGGATTTCGGCGTTTCAGAGGTGACAGAGGCAGAGCTCCAACAGAAGTTTGCCAGTCATTATCCGGAATTTTCTGAGTGTGGATTTGCCTATATTGAGGAGCAGAATCATCTGTTTCCAGTTATGAAATCGGGTCAGGAAGAGAAGGATAAATCGATTGCAATTCCAGTGGAAGTAAGGGCGAGCGGATTCTCCCTTACGATTAATCCGGAGGATATTCAGGGGAAACGTTCCGCGACCCTGGAGGAGATCCGAGAGGTACTCGAAGGTGTTTATCCCGAATATACGAAGGACAGGACGGATATGCAGTACGATCAGAGGCATTTTGTTGTGCCGGTATTGATCAGTTCAAGGAAAGGGCTTGAAATCCGGCCGCTGAACCCAGGATGGAAGCATGAGATCATAGAAGATGAGTATCAGGACAAATGGCGTGTGGAAACCACGCCATTTGGCGTTTTCAGATGTAACAGTTCAAAAAAGGATCAGGCAGCCTTTCAGCTGTCTGCCCACAAAATTCCGAGACGGATATTGGAGGATGTAATCAGGATTTTTAAGAAGACGCCGGCGCTTGAGCATGCTCTGCAGATTTTCTATGATAATTCCAAAGACTCCTACATTCTCTTTGAACCAGAGCAATGTGTAACCAGAGGTTCCGTTAAATTCAAAAGAGATCTGCAGATGGAGCAGAAATATATTCTGGTTATGGATATCCATAGCCACGGAATGTATTCAGCCTTTTTTTCGAGCGTAGATAATGAAGACGAGAAAGGCATACGGCTGTATATGGTGTTTGGAAATCTGGACAGGCATACGCCTGGGTATGCGCTTCGAGTAGGTGTCGCAGGCATATTCGGTGAAGTGGCATTAGAGGATATTTTTGAAGGAAGGTCAGAGGCATGAGATATAATATTATTATTGTTGGCTGCGGAGGAACCGGAGGTAATTTTATCAAAGAACTTGGCAGATTTTTATATAGAGCCTCCATTAAAAATAGCTGCAGCATACTGTTAATAGACGGAGATCTGGTGGAGGAACATAATGTCTCCAGACAGCCGTTCCTTCCGGAGGATATCGGACGGAAGAAGGCGGCTGTTATGGCGGAGATTTTACAGGAGGCATTTCAGGTAACCTGCAGTTATTATCCGGAATATCTGAAACATGTATATGAACTGGAGAAATTTGAAAAGGAAGACTATGTAACGATCCTGATTGGGTGTGTGGATAATCATGCGTGCAGAAAAGTACTGCATGCATATTTCCGGAAGAGCATTTCCTGTTTCTATCTGGATTCTGCGAATGAATATTCAGTTGGAGAAGTTGTTGTAGGTGTGCGCATTGCAGGAAGCGAGATATCCCCTGACCGGGTACATTATTTTCCGGAAATCCTGCAGGACGATTCCCTGCCAAGAAGCGAGGAGAGCTGTCAGCGGGTGAATATGAGGCAGCCGCAGCATTTGGTTACGAATCTGTTGGCAGCAAATCTGCTTTTGAAATGTGTGGTTGAGATTCTGTCTGAACAGGAGTGGAACGGCGGGATTTATTATTTTGATGCATTTAAAGGTTATTCGGTTTTCAGGGAGAAGCCATGATGAATATTAACACAGTTATGACAGGTAATTTAACGCCATTTGATTTTGATGTTGAAGAAGAAATACAGAAGCTGTTAGAAGATAAGGACTGTAATATTTTAATTCCAATAAAGCTATTTTGTGTGTTCTTTGAAAAATTGGTCCATGGAGATATAGAACTGCATTTTCAATCTGTTAATCTGCTGAATATCAAAGTTGACTACGCAGCAAAGAATTCCTGCCGCAGCAGCCTGGTAAATGTTATGGAAGAAATCGGCGGGGAGTTATGGGAAGCTTTTATCAACTGGTCATCCTTTCAAAAGGAATTTATTGATTTGTCAGTTGCAGAAACGGTTATGGATGTAGATTCTGAGGATTTGCTATCCTGGGATGATACGGTACGGGCTGATTACATCAGCAAATATCAGAAGCAATTATTTACCAAAATCCAGACAGGGCTGTTTGGGGAAATTCCTGGACCGGTCCTGGATTGCCTTGATTTTCCATATGGGAGGGCCGCAATATATCTGTACAGTGAAAAAATCATAAAGTATCTGGAGTTTGCGGCAGATAACAAGGATATCATACATAATCAGTTTGCCAGGGAACATGAGCGTATCAGACGGGCGCTTCGTATTGTGGAACAGCCTGTTGCACGAGAGTGGGTCAAAAGCCATGTGAAAAAGGGCAGATATTATATCATTGGGTTTTACATAGGCGAAGATATAGAACATGGAATTACATTTAGGAACCTTAATTGGAATTTCTTTGTTGCACTGTATGTACTGGAAAAACTATTGGAAATAGCTGATAGTTTTTTCCATTTTTATGAAGAAAGGTAGATAGTATTAGTATGACATTTCAGGAGATTATGAGAATTGACAGGGATTCTTTTTGGGGAGGTTGGATAGAAGCTTTGGGGTATGATATGATGGCATTTACAGAAGACGTTCATACGGCGTTATGTATTTTGCTTTTATACCGTTATTGGGAAAAATTTGATGAGAGATATCACACAAGTCTGGCCTGTTCGAGTCTGTCCAATTTGATTTTATCAAGAACAGAAAAGGAGTGGGTGTTTCAGGAAGAGTGTTTGGACCTCTATGTAGAATATGAGTATTTTTGCAGCGACCTGTTTTCAAATGCGGCGTTTATTGCTGGGTTTGATGTATTTTCAATAATGATTTCGGAAGATATTTTTCCTGTGGAGATATGGATGGAAGAGAAAAAAGCAAGGAAGAGAGCGTTGTTGGATCTTTTGCATACAAGGGGATTCCCGGATTCATGGTTACCACTTTTCTGGAAAAATTTATCCAAGATAGAAAGGTCGTATGGTTCTATGGAAGATGGAGAGATTATTATTATGCAGAACAGGTCGATTGGCGCATATAAAAAATTTCGCAGAGAACATAAAGAGATGGTTCATAATTACTTTGCAGAAGAGGAACAGGCAATAGAGGATGTGCTGGATGACTTGATGTATCCTCTGACTTATACGAATGTACATGATAACGGATACCTGGGAGATAATTACTATATTTATTTTGATACGGGATGTGATGGATATAATCACCTTTCATTTTCAATGCTGAGTATGCAGTGGGTGATATCCTGTGTAGTATTAGGAAAACTGCTTCGGGATTTTAGAGACAAGGTATACCAGCTCATGGACATTCAGCTGGAGTTTGGGCTTATATCATGAAGGCTGATAATTTAATGACTCTGCTCAAATGTCCAAAGAAATATGAATTGGAACAGACCGTGTTTCATTACGAGACTCAGAAAGAGGCATCCTTTCGGAAAGCTCTGGATATAGCCGCCATCCAGCTCGCCGGGAAGGCGGGGTGGGAGGATGCGGCCGGAAAGATAGAGTCTGTCCTTCGGGAAGAATACGCGGAGCAATGGTTTGAATTAAGCTGGCAGAAGAAACAGGCCGTCAGGGATGACCTGTTTCGGATAAGACGCTTATACTGCTGGCTGTCAGGGCGTACGGCGGGGAAAGCACAGGCGCTGAAGCCATTGGAGGTAAATTTTGAGGCTTCCTATGCCGGACATGAAATCCATAATCTGCAGATTCAGGCGGATTTAGTCATAGAGAAGCCGGATGGAAAAATTCAGGGAATTATCTTATACCGGAGATTCTCCCGCCCATATTCTTATTATGCGAAAAAGGCAGATAATCACGTTTTTTTCTCTGCCGAATTACTTTGCCTTATGGGTGGAATAAAGATTTGTTATCCTGAAAAACAGGTGGAGGTTATGATGGTTCGGGCGGAATCTGCAAGTGACAGGGCAGGGTACTTTTCAATGTTTGAGGAAAAGAAAGGCGACAATATCCTGCGCTTTACAGAGGAGGAACTCTGGAAATCCGGCGTGGAGAGCGTTGAGGAAAGGCTTGGAGAAATTATGAGCCATGTACATACGGAGAGTTGCAGGAACTGCATTTTTACAGAAATCTGCAGCCCGCCGGTACAGATACATTTCAAAAGAGAAGCCACGGATAAAATGAAAGTGAGGGAACCGCTGAGCTATACTGAGAAACAGGAAAGAGCAGTCCGGCATCGTGACGGGGCGCTGCGGGTGTGCGCCGGTCCGGGAGCCGGGAAAACAGAGGTTCTGACCGGCCGTATCTGCCGGCTGATGAAAAATGGAGTCAGTCCTAAAAGAATCCTGGCAGTTACATTTACAAAAAGGGCTGGGAGAGAGATTATGGAACGGATAGAGTCAAAGGAAAAGCCGGATGTTATGACGCTTCATGCTTTGGGATACCGAATTGTTCGCCAGCATGAGCACCTGATCGGGAAAAAGAAACTTGTAAACAAGGTTGACTGCATGCAGATGCTGCTTTATATACTGAATCGAATGCCGGTCATCCAGGGAGCCAGTTATGAGAGGATATGTACCGCAGGCGGACTCCTGGAGTGCCTGCTGAAAGATTTCTCTTTTATCAACCAGTATGGGGCAGAAAAACTGCAAAAACAGTATCCTCAGAAGGATGTGGCCGGTATTCTGCAGATAAAGGAGCAGTATGAGCAGAAGTTTCGTGCAATGGGTTATATTCTGTATGAGGATCAGGTGCGCCTGGCTGTGGAAATACTGGAGGCATATCCGGGCGTGCAAAAGAAAATGCAGAAGGCATATGATTATATTATGGTGGATGAGGCCCAGGATTTGGATGAGATGCAGGCACGCCTGATTCGGCTTGTGACGGACCCGCTCTGTAATAATATTGCGTTATATGGGGACGCGGATCAGTCCATTTACGGCTTTCGGGGCGGAAGCAATCAGTTCATGTTAAGATTTTCAGAAATCTATCCGGATGCGGCGGATATCAGGCTTAATGATAATTTCCGTTCTGCAAAGGGGATTATGACGGCGGCGAATACACTCATAAGCCATAATATAGAACGGGTAGCGTTTCAAATGAATGCACACGTAAAGACGGAGTTTTTGCCTGTCTTAATCCATAATTTCAGGGCAAACCGGATAGGTGCATTTATCCAGGATGTGCTTCACATGGGATACCGGCAGGAAGATATCGCGGTGATTGCAAGGACGAATAAAGAGCTGGAATGCATGTGCAGTATGCTAGGGCAATATAATGAAGCGCATCCGGATGAAACAATGCTTGGGTTCAATAAACCGAAATATTATCTTTGTAATGATTCTACATTTCAAGCAATTTTAGATCTGCTGACAATCTATCTTGGTGACTTTTCCGATGATATGGTTTGGTTCCGGCTGTTGAATATGCTGGGTGAAATACCTGAAAAAGGAGAATCGAAACGGACACTTTACGAGGATTACCTGGCGAGGGGGATGATTTATCCCCTTGCCGGAGAGGAGGAGACGAGATATCTGAGTGTCACAGCTTCTGACAGCCGTATTTTACAGGCTTTTTCAAAAATATACCGGGCCGCGAAATGCTTTGTCCTGCCAGCCCGGCAGGCAATACTGCGTGCCATGGAATTATTTTGTGATGAGCAGATCGATTATAAGGAGGTGCTGGAGATACTGGATGAAAAGTTTCGGGAACGGAATATAAGAAATGCAGGTCAGATGTGGACATACCTTTCTTCGGTCAAACGTTTTCGGGATGATACCAGGCTGTTTTACGAGACCGGGCAGGAAGGGAGGATTCAATTACTGACAGCCCATGACTCTAAAGGAAAGGAATTCCCGGTGGTGCTGGTCTATGGAGTAGATGATTTTGAAAAAAACGAGCCCCAGGAAGAACGTAGACTGCTTTATGTGGCTATGACGAGGGCAAAGGAACGGCTGTATTTAACGGAGATATGTAAAGGAAAGAGTATGTTTATCAAGGAATTTGAAGAAAAGCTGAAGATTATGGGAGGAACGCAATATGCCTAAATGGTTGGTGTATGGGGAAGAACCATACTTGATTGATAAGTTTCGCAAAAAAATTATAGATGAAGTGGAAACACCGGAGTTTAACCTTATGGAAACGAGTGAATTTACGGAAGCAGAGCAGAACTTCTTATGTCAGCATGCGTTATTCGGGGATAAGAAGGTGCTGATTTACCGCGCGAATAGTTTGAAAGAGAGCGGGGAATTCGTAAAATATGTATCTGAAAAAGGGAAAACTACGGACACCTATATTTTTGTCCAGGAAGTTGACAGGCGGAGCAAAGTGTACAAGATGTTCAAAAAAGAAGAAGTCCAGGTTTTCAAAAAGCTGTCCCGGGATGTTCTGGAGAAGACGGTCATGCAGTTTGTGAAAAAGGCCGGATGTGAGATTACTACAGAGGCATATCAGCGGTATCTGCAGTTGATTAATTATGATTCAGAGGAAACAAATCTGTATGATGTGCTTCATTCATTGAAACGGCTGTGTGCTGTGAAGGAGATTACGAAGGAAACCGTGGAGTATACGGTGCTGGACCGGGAACAGGAGAATATTTTCCTGCTGATACAGCTTATTATGCAAGGAAAATACAGTGATGTGTTCCGGCAGGCGGAATTAATCCTGCAGAATCAGCCCAATAATGTGATTGGTGTGCTGTCGCTGCTTTTGCGAAGCTACCGGCTGGCATATAAAATGGAGGTGTGCCATTGTTCGTTGAGTGCATTAGGGGTTAACGGGCGCACGTTCGTTCCAAGGATGTCTGCTGACAGGTGCAGTGAGGCGATGGATGTTCTGGATGATATGGTGAACCTGATAAAACGGGGCACCTATCGGCCGGATATCGCATTGAAGGTTGCACTGGCGAAGCTGTGCTGTCTGCAGAACGAACATGAAGGAAATAACCAGGGTGAGCTGCTTAAGAAAGGAAAAATATAATACATAGAGAATTCGCAGGAATTTTATTGTAAACATGAGTGTTTTTTTGTATAATTGAGATGTAGCAGGAGTAAATAATATTTTATTATTGCTACAGATTTTAAGGAACTGAGGTGATAGGATGCAGGACGAGACAAAGCAGGTACAGGAAATTATGGCAAAGCGCACCGCAAAAAACAGCGTGTTCCTGAACCTCTTTCAAGATAAAAGTTATCTGTTAAAGTTGTATAAAACACTCCATCCAGAGGATACCGCAGCTACGGAAGATTCATTAACTGACGTAACCATAGAAAATGTGCTGACAGACAATTTATATAATGACTTAGGCTTTATTGTGGGCAATAAGCTGATGATACTGGTAGAGGCTCAGTCCACATGGACAATGAATATTTTAGTAAGAGTTTTGCTATATCTGGCGCAAAGCTATCACGAATATTTCCAACGTACCAGCCAAAACTACTATAAAAGCAAAAAAGTAAAAATGCCGAAGCCGGAGCTTTATGTGATATTTACGGGCAATAAATGCCGAAAGCCTGATAGAATATCTTTATCAAAAGAATTTTTTGAAGGCGCAGATATTGACATTGAAGTAAAAGCAAAGGTTATCTATGAAAGCAATGAGGACGATATCATTAATCAGTATATTATTTTCTGTAAAGTCTTTAATGAGCAGACAAAAATGCACGGTATGACAAGGAAGGCAGTTACGGAAACAATCCGTATATGCAAGGACAGAAATGTTTTAAGGGATTATCTGCTTAAAAAGGAAAAGGAGGTTGTGACGATTATGATGAGTTTGTTTGATGAAGAACAGATTATGAGATCATTTATTAAAAGCGAAAAGTATGACTTAGCCAAAGAGAAGGCTATACTGATGTTGAGAGATGGTAAAATTACAATAGATGAGGTGAGTTTATACTTTCCAGAATTGCTTGAAAGTGATATAAAAGAACTTGAAGAAGAGATTGTTCAGTTGGTATAAAAAGTTTCTTAAAATATCAACATAAAGACGCATGGAGCAGAGACTGTAAACCATGCGTCTTTTTGATATGGCTTTAGCCAGTTGAGCACATCGGAGTTTTTCGTGTTCCGAAAAATGGAGATGTGCGAAACAAAAATCCACCTGCTATGCGGGTGGTGCAACAAGCGCTTATAGCACAATCACCTTTCCAGTATAATAGAGGTGTTCAGGTCACTATTAAAGAAAGGAAAGGTGATTAAGAATGGCTAACAAAAGCAACTCATTAGCACATACAAAGTGGATGTGTAAATACCACAGCGTCTTCACACCCAAGTATAGACGAAAAATAATTTATAATCAATACAAAGAAAGCATAAGGGATATTCTAAAACAGTTATGTTCATACAAGGGAGTGGAAATCCTGGAGGGACATCTGATGCCGGACCATATCCATATGCTGGTGAGTATACCGCCAAAATACAGCATATCTTCATTTATGGGATATCTGAAAGGTAAAAGTGCACTCATGATATTTGATAAGCATGCAAATCTCAAATATAAGTTTGGGAACAGACATTTCTGGTCAGAAGGATATTATGTAAGCACAGTGGGATTAAATGAAGCGACAATCAGAAAATATATCCAAGAACAGGAGCAGCATGATATCATGCAGGATAAATTAAGCGTAAAGGAGTATGAGGACCCTTTTAAGGGTTAAGTCGGAGTAATACCAATGCCCCTTCAGGGGCGGCAACGAGTCAACAGCAATGTGGCTTGAACGGAGCTATGGGAAGACTGCGGAGCAGGATTCCCATAGCATAAAGAGAAAGCCAGCGTCTTGAGGCGCGGCCAAGTAGGGCGGGCTTATAGCCCGCGTCCCTAGCCACCCGTTTTACGGGTGGGGGCGACTATTCACCATGTAGGAATAAGATATCAGGAGAAAAGGGATGCAGTATGTTGTATGTTATAGCGGCGGGCATAGTTCGGCTCTTGCAGCGGTAGAAACAGTAAGACGGTTTGGAAATGAAAACGTTATTCTTCTAAATCATGATATTAGCTCGAAGGTCGAGTCAATAAAAATCAAAAAGTTTAAGAACCAGGTAGCGGAGTATCTTCAATTGCCGATAACCTACGCAAATTGCGAAGGGTTTGAGCAGAAGACTCCGCTTTCTTTATGTCTGGAGCATGGGAGAGTAAAGTTCCGTTCAGGCCATGAAATTTGTACATATTTTTTAAAAACACAGCCATTTTACCAGTGGCTGGAAGAAAATTATCCGGTTTATGACGGCCAGATGTCCGAAGAGATTGTGCTTATCTATGGTTTTGATGAAAATGAGATACACCGTGTTGCAAGAAGGCGCAGGCATTTGGAAAGCATGGGATATGATACCCTCTATCCTTTAGTGGAGTGGCCGAGAACGATCAATAATATAGAAGAAATAGGTATTTCCAGGCCAAGGGTGTACTTTGAATCAAAGCATGCAAACTGTATTGGATGTCTGAAAGCCGGGAAACAGCATTGGTACAAGGTATACTGCTGCCATCGGGATATTTTTGAAGAAGCAAAGATGGTGGAAGAACAGATTTGTTTCAGCGTGCTTAAATGTGGATATTTAAAGGATTTGGAAGTAGAATTTGAAAAAATGAGACAGGCAAGGGTTCCGGCTACGGAAAATATGGATTCTTACTGGTTCTGGAAATACGCCAGGCAGTAAACTATACAGGAGATGAATGTCGGCAATCCCTGTCGGAAAGTGAGAGGAAGGTTTATGGATGACATAGGAAGATGTGTATGCGGCATGGATGGTCAGAAGTATATCCTTGGACTATGTATATTAAGCGGAAGGCTGTTAATCCATGCGGATAAAAAGACCCGCTTATTTGTAGAAGGGAGCAGCTTTAGTGACGGGGTAATAAGCTGGAGATCTGGAAGAGAATATCCCGAAAAATGCCAGCATTTTCTTACAGGTTCGGCGTTACTGACAGATATAGAAATGGATTTATGCCCTCAATGGAGAGAAGGCGCAGTAGCTGTGAAAAAGGAGGATTTTGAAAGTACTCATGAGGTGTGGAACGGATGGAATACATTGACACCGCATATAAGTCAGTAATAGGTAAATTGAAAAAGTTGTGAAAAAGGAGAAGACCAGGGTTTGTCAAGTAAAGTGTGTAAGGTAGTGTAGAATAATTTGTGTCTTTGGAAAAAAATACCTCTTTTTTGGTAAGAATCAAGATATGACAATTCTTATCGAAAAGGAGGATTTTTTATGCCAGCAACAAAAGAACAGATTCGACAGATTATTGCAGATAACAACCTAAACAGCGTAGCTGATGTCTACAGCCTGCTCAGAGACAGCTTCAAGGATATCCTTCAGGAACTCATGGAGGCAGAATTGGATGCGTCTCTCGGTTATGAAAAGAATCAGAAAAGAGAGGCTCCTACATCCAATAAGAGAAATGGACATACCCCTAAAACATTGAAGAGTCAGTATGGTGAGTTCCAGATCGATGTCCCAAGGGACAGGGAAGGGGAATTTGAGCCAAAACTGATCCCAAAATACCAGCGGGATATTTCCGGGATAGAGGAAAAAGTGATATCCCTCTACGCAAGGGGCATGAGCACAAGAGACATCCATGACCAGATACAAGATCTTTACGGGATGGAACTGTCAGCAGAAATGGTCAGCAAGATCACAGACAGGGTCCTGCCGGAAATAAAGGAATGGCAGTCACGTCCGTTGAATCCGATCTATCCTTTTGTGTTCATGGACTGCATCCATTACAAGGTCAGGGAGGATGGGCGCATCTTAAGCCGGGCGGCTTATATCGTGCTGGGCATCACAGCAGATGGTTACAAAGATATCCTGAGCATCACAGTAGGAGCTAATGAAACGAGCAAGTTCTGGCTGGGCATGTTAAATGATCTGAAAAACCGCGGTGTACAGGATGTACTGTTCTTCTGCGTGGACGGGCTTCCCGGTTTTAAGGAAGCGATAGGGGCAGTCTATCCGGATGCCCAGATCCAGAGGTGTGTCATCCATATGCTACGCAATTCTTTCAAATATGTCAATTACAGTGACCTGAAGAAATTTTCCTCAGATTTCAAGGCAGTATATAATGCCCCCAATGAAACATCTGCTCTTTCAGAACTGGAAAAGATCAAAGAAAAGTGGGGAAGGAAATACCCCTATGCGATAAGTAACTGGGAGAATAACTGGGAAGACATCAGTTCCTTCTTTCAGTTTTCAGATGATATCCGGCGTATCATGTATACTACAAATATCATAGAAGGACTGAACCGCCAGTATCGGAAAGTGACAAAGACAAAGAGTGTATTCCCCAGCGACAGCGCGTTGGAAAAGATGCTTTATCTTGCCAGTGGAAATGTGATCAAAAATGGACACAGCGTTACAGAAACTGGGACCAGGTGCTGAACCAGCTGATCGTCCTGTACGGGGAGAGGCTTACCCGGTACCTGTAAAATGAAAAGCCGGAACGACATATCGCATCAAAACGTTCCGGCCTTATTTCATCGGCATTAGCAGTATTGCCAGAAATTCCCGGTCTTATTCCGGAGGCCGGGTGTGGGCAGAGCCCACGGAAAGAGTTTCTGCTGCTAATGTCTGATTGGTGTGCCAAAAAATCAATAAATATGTATAAAACCTGACTATCTGGTAATACTATTATCATAAAAAGAATTCGACAACATAAAAGTAATGATATTCGACAGCAGATTTCTACATATCTGATTCCTACCAGTAAAGATTATTTCTCCAAAGACACAAGATTATTTACAGTCTCGTGTGTAAGTTTTATAAAATTTCCTTACCGGCAGTTTTCAAAGCTGCCGGTTTTACATGCAGAATCAACACTGCTCATATTTGAGAATGCGTGTCTGCATCTTATCATCCATGGCAAGCTGATTACGTACTAATGCCCAATTGGCTACGGGACGGTCATTCCACTTTTTATACAATTCCACAATCCGCAGATAGAAGGCCTTTCGTACAGCGTCCTCATTGGGGAACGCTCCCTTTTCGTGACTTTCCTCAAACTCGAATTGACAGACTCTATGGCGTTTGTCGTGTACATCACCTTCCTGACCGCGCTCCCATAATTATAAAGCTGGGCTACATGCTGCCAGTTGCGTATCCATACGTCTATTGCTCCGGGATATTTTGACCATGCCTGTTTAAGACGCTCAAATTCAGCTTCCGCTGCTTTCAGACTAGGCGCTCCGTATACTTTCTTTAACTGGGCGCTATATGCCTTATAATCTTTTGATGGTATGTACTTGATAGCATTTCGGATCAGGTGTACGATGCATCTCTGCACGACTACATCCTGGAAGATACTCCTTGCCCCTTCTTCCAGACCGGATACTCCATCCATGCTGATAAACAGCACATCTTCCACACCTCTTGCACGGATCTCGTCAAAGATCTGCATCCAATAGTGTTTTCCTTCTGATTCGCCAATCCACAGCCCCAGCACGTCCTTTCTGCCGTCTGCGTCATAACCCAGCACCACATATACCGCACAATTTTTTGTCTCCATCTCTTTTCGTATGGTAACGTAAATACAATCGACAAACAGGAACGTGTAGAACTTTTTCAGTGGACGGTTCTGCCATTCTTCCGCGGTTCTGATCACCCTATCCGTAATTGTTGAAATGGTTTCATGGGAGATATCAAAACCGTATATATCTTCTACCGTATCTGCGATATCACGCTGGCTCATGCCTCGTGCATACATGGATAATACCTTATCTTCAATCCCGCTGACGTTTTTGGTACGTTTTGGGATTGCTTTCGGTTCAAAGCTGCCATCCCGGTCCCTTGGAACAGCAACATCCAGCTTTCCATAAACAGAATTGACAGATTTATGGGAATAACCATTACGCCTGTTTGTCGTCTCCTTTTCCCCGCGCTCATTACGCCCATACCCCAGATGGGAATCCATCTCTCCCTGGAGCATAGCCTCAAACATCGGCCCAAAGACGTCTTTGATAGCATCCTGCATTTCTTCCCTTGTCTGTGGCTGGTATTCTTCCATAATAGCCTTTGCGATTGCAGCCCCTCTAGTATTCTGACTATTTTTACGTGCCATAAGTGCTGTACCCATCCTTTTCTTCATCCTTTCTGTGAGTGTAGCACACTTTATATAGAAAAAATAAAGTATGCAGTTAGATTTGTTGTATTTCTAACTTACACACTTTATTTTACACTCCCGGAGACCATATTTACGGAATGATACAGTTCTGTAAATATGGCCTCTTTTTTTGTGAAATGGTTTTGACTGCATTAATTTAACATAACCACAAAGGTTGTACCTCCACCCGGCGTATCCTCCACCCGGATTTTCCCTTTGTGCATATGGACGATTTCCTGTGCGATACAAAGCCCAAGACCGAAATGCTTCTTGTCTTTGTGCGCCTTGTCACAGCGATAAAAACGCTCAAATATTGACTCTTTCTCTGAATCAGGAATACTGATCCCATTATCTGCGACACGAATGGTAATCCTGCCGGAAGTTTCTGAAAGGGAAAGGCAGATCCGGCCATTTTCCGGAGTATAGCTTAAGGCGTTATCCAACAGGATAGACAGCACCTGTTCGATACGCTCCCTGTCACAGGAATATGGGGTGGACAATGTATCTGGCAGGATAAAATCAAGAGAAATATTTTTTTTCAGTGCCAGAGGCTCAAACTTTTCATAGGCTGACAGTATCAGAGTATCCAGTTCTACGTTTGTTTTATTTATGGGGAAATGTGTACTGTCTGAACTGGATAATGTCAGCATGTCATCGATCAGCCGTCCCATTCGTTTCCCTTCCTGCATAATCATTTCAGAGAAATGTTCTGCCTCATCAGCAGAGGCTTTATTCATGGAGGAAAGGCAGGAGAGCATAAGTGCCAGAGGTGAACGCAGCTCATGTGAGGCTGCTGCTATAAATTCTGTCTGCTTCTGGCGGTTTATGATTAAGGGGCGGATCATGTGCCATGTGTAGAACCAGAAAAATATCCCAAGTAAGATAATCCCCCAAATATCCGCACCGGCAAATAAAACCCGGCTTACGTTTATGGAATGGGATAATTCCGTTAAAGGCTGCAGAACAGCGATATTCAGTATATGGCTGTTTTTCGGGATCAATGCGATACAGGCATAGTATTTCTTTCCGTCTGTATGCAGTTCAAAAGAAGCATTGGAAGAAAGTTTTGTGTCTGAGGTGACGGACTCTTCCGTAAGTCCGTATTCGTTCCGGGCTGTCTTTCTTGCCAAAGCAAATATTTTGGGATCCAGCCGTTGAGGTGACAGGTCTTCGAATATCAGTTTTGTCCCGTTATCCTGAATGCCCATCTCGAACTTTGTATCTGCTTTTAGCTGTGAGAACCATTCAAGAGAAAGCACAGACCGGCTCTCGATCTGGTGGATCAGCATAGCAGCTTTCAATTCAAAATTAGAAAAATAGCTTTCCCTGGCCTCTGCCTCAGAAAAAGAGATGCAGATTAAGGACATCAGGAGCAGGATCAGGCCGCTTATAAAGGTGCAGAAGATGGTCAGCCGGATATGAAGCCGTTTAAACATAAGGCACCTCCAGACGGTATCCGATACCCCGCACCGTTTTAAGAAGCAGGGTGCTTCTCACTCCTTTCAGCCGGCGGCGCAGGAGATAAATATAGTTATCCAGATTCCCATCCTCCACGGAAGCGTCCGGTCCCCATACTCTGGAAAGAAGGGAGGCGCGGGGAAGCGTCATGCCAGGGTTGCGGAGAAATGTTTCCAGTAAATTCCCCTCTCTTGCCGAAAGAGAGCAGGAATTTTTATCACAGTATAGAACCTTCTGCTTCACATCAAAAGAAATATCCCCCAATTTTAAAGGTTTGTCTCCCTCCCATTTGACAGGGCGCCGTAAAATGCTGTGTATTCTGGCAAGGAGCTCCTCGAAATCAAAGGGTTTTACAAGGTAATCGTCCGCTCCGCATTCAAGGCCGGTGACTTTGTCTTGTAATGCCCCCATGGCAGTTATAAAAATGATGGGTGTATAGATGTCCTTTTCCCGTGTGATTTTTAAGACGGAGATTCCGTCCAATACGGGAATCATCCGGTCCAGCAGGATCAGGTCATGCGCCTGCTGCTCAATAAAGTGCAGGCCATCCACACCGTCATGGCAGATATCTGTCTCAAAATGTTCCCGTTCCAACTGGAAGCGCAGGGTCTCTGCCAGTGATTTGTCGTCTTCTATAATTAAAATTCGCATGAAGTAGCCCTGCCTTTCGTTTTGTATTCTGTCAATGCAGCCTGGATATTACTAATTATATCACAGAAACCTCTAAGAAACCTCTAAAAAAGCTTTTTCAGTTTAGAGATAGGTTAGAGATTAGTAAGGTATAATATTGTCCGGATATTGTGACAGTACCAAGGAGGAAGATATGGGAACAGATTTACACAGCAGAAGGCAGAGAAATCATGGACGCAAATTAAAGAAAGTGTTGTTTATTGGTTTTTTAGCGGGACTGGTATGCGGATTACTGCTTGGAGCTTTGGCTTTTATCATCGGAAATGCATGGAAGGAAAAAAGAAATGAAGCCGAAAATGCCACGAAAAAAAATAAAGAAGTTTCCAGACAGGCTTCATTTCATGGAAATGCGGCGACAGTCGGCTTAAATACGGATACTTATCCGTCTAAAAAGGATGACTGGAGACTGGCGCTGGTCAATGAATCCCATCCTTTGGATGAAGGATGGAAACCGGAACTTGCGGAAGTCGTGAAAGACCGTTATGTGGATGCCCGGATTCTGGATGCGGCGGCAAAAATGCTGGAAGATGCGGCCGGTGCGGGAATGAGCCTGTATGTCTGTTCTGCATATCGGGATTATGAGAAGCAAAGGGAGATTTTCAACAGCAGCATGGCAGACCGGCTTTCTCAGGGGTATGGACCGCTGGACGCATATGAAGAGACAAAAAAATCCGTGGCGTTTCCGGGAACGAGTGAGCATGCCACCGGGCTTGCGCTGGACATTACATCCGCGAAGTATGTGGAACTGAATGAGAAGCAGGCAGATACAGAGGAAGCGAAGTGGCTTGCCGCTAACAGCTGGAAATATGGGTTTGTACTGCGGTATCCTCCTGAAAAGGCAGATGTAACAGGGATAATCTATGAACCCTGGCATTATCGCTATGTGGGGCAGGAGGCAGCAAAAGAAATGACAGAAAAGAATCTTACACTGGAAGAATATGTCGAGCTATAAAATCATTTTAAATCGCTCTAACTACCCTCTAAAAAATAGTTGATATTTTAGAGGGTAGTTAGAGAAAAGTATGGTATTCTGCTTTCAGAACCGAAATGATTGGAGGGAAAGCAGATGAAATATAAGGGATTTCACAGAATGATATGTATTTTACTTTCGGCGGCATTGGTGTTTACAAGCCTTGCCGGATGTGAAAAAAAGGGAACATCAGAAAGCCCGAGCGGCGCCGGCGGGGATGACAGCGGCGGCCGGGCAATGGGGCGCTATATGGAAGAAGAACTGTCCCTTCCGGCAGAATTTTCTTCTATCTATGATATGAAAAAGCTGGAAGACGGCTCCATACGGATAGCCGGATGCAGTGAAGACAGGGAAAGCGTGTGGGAGACAAAGGACGTGGGTATATCATGGGAGAAGGTATACGATTTTCCAGAAGAGCTCCAGGATGACGTCCGGGATACGGCTGTATCATCAGGAGGCCGGGTTGCGTGTGTATATGATGAAGGAGCGGATGCCGACATGAAAGAGATTTTCTATCTTATGGAACCGGACGGGGCATTTGGCCGGATTCCTTTTGAACTTCCGCAGGCGGAGGAGCTCTATGTAAACCTGGTCAGGCAGATTTTGTTTGTGGGAAATGACCGGCTTCTGATTTGTGACGATCAGGGGATCTTTTATCTGGTAAACGTAGCAGACGGCAGCGTAGTACGGACATTTGAGTTTGGAAACTCCGAAAATATGTATGTTGCATTTGCAATGGGGAAAATGCTGCTTTTTCAGAGCATTTCAGAGGTGCTTCTGTATGACAGCGAGACTGGAGAACAGCAAAGTCCCGGAGAAGCGATGCAGAACGGACTTACAGAGAGCGGAATGATACGTGCAGCTGATACATTGGACGCTGGAGAAAGCATTTATTATGTCACAGAACAGGGGATGTACCATTACCGATTCGGAGGAAGTGTTGTGGAACAGCTTATAGACGGAGAGCTGAATTCTCTGGGCAGTTTTTCTGTGGATGTGGGTTCGCTGCTTATGCTGGAAGAACGGAACCTGTTGGCGGCAAAGAGCGACGGCAATGAAGAAGCAGGATCAAAGGCGGGAATATTAAAATTTGCATATTCAGAAGATACGCCCGCAAAGCCTGATAAGGAATTGAAGGTATATTCTTTGTATGAGGACAATTCGATACGGCAGGCCGTCGGCGGTTTTCAGAAAGAGCATGCAGATGTATATGTTCACTATGAGGCTGCACTGTCAGGAGAAGACGGCATGACGGTCTCGGACGCATTAAAGACTCTGACTACGGAAATTATGGCGGGAAAAGGCCCTGATGTGCTGGTCCTGGACGGGATGCCGATAGAAACCTATGCGGAAAAAGGCATATTGAGGGATTTGTCCTCTGTGATTGAGGAGAATAAGGAGGAATATTTTGAAGATGTGCGGAACGCATACAGAAATAAAGAAGAATTATGCGCGGTGCCTACAAGGTTTCTAATCCCTATGGTTCAGGCTGGCAGTGCATATTATGTACCCGGTGAGGATTTTGATACTTTTACAAAACGGGTGGGTGCATTGGAGAATATGGAGCCGGAAGAGGTGATTTCCAGATTTTGGTACAGCAGCAGTGCGGCATGGAAAAAAGAAGATAAGACTCTGGATGAATCAAAGGTTCAGGAATTTTTTGAAGGATTAAAAAGGGCATATGGAGACTCGCCGGAGGGCGCAGAAGAAAAGGAAGATTCCGCACTGCCCGGCACAGACATCATGCAGGGGGACTTCCGGCTGCTTGCAGGAACCTGGAAGATCAGTGCGGGGCTGTTTGGCGCCAATCCGGACTATAAGTTTCTCCTTGCAGTAACAGAACATCTGGATGGCGGGGACTTTGGCTGCATGCCGGGTCAGGCAGAGCATGTATTCGTACCGTCTGTGACTGTGGGAATCAGCAGCAAAGGCAGTCAGCCGGAGGCAGCGGAACAGTTTGTGAAATACCTCTTCAGCGGGGAAATGCAGAAGATTTCGCAGGGCAGCGGTTTGCCGGTACAAAAGGAAGCATTTCGAAGCACCATTGACGGACATCAGTACGAGGGAAATACATCCTGGGTGGACTTGGAGGAAGGAATCCGTTTTGAACTGGCCCCAAGGACGGAGGAAGAGATACAGAGGCTCATGGGACTGGCAGAATCACTGAAAACGCCCGCACTGCAGGATGAAGTGATCAAGGAAGCGGTATTGGAGCAAGGGGAGAAGGTGCTGGGTGGAGAAACGGATCCAAAGGAAGCGGCAGCCGCGGTTGCACAGAAGGTGAATCTTTATCTGGCGGAATAGAGAGTTTCGGTGAGGCTGTGATGATGAATCAGAAAATGAAAACCAGGGGCAGGAAGGATTTGAGGGGTCTGCTGTGGATTCTGCCGAGCTTTCTTGGAGTATCTGTTTTATATCTCCTGCCCTATCTGGATGTATTTCGCCGCTCCTTTACCGGGGCGGTGGATGAACAGTTTGCGGGGCTTAATAACTACAGGAATGTGCTTGGGAATACGGCGTTTTTACTGGCATTAAAGAATACGCTTCGGTTTACGCTGGTCTGCATTCCTATATTGATTTTGGCATCCCTGCTGTGTGCGATCCTTCTGTCTGGAAGTAAATATGGAGGGATTATAAAGAGTGCGTTCCTGATGCCGATGGCATTGCCGGCAGTCTCTGTGGCTCTGCTGTGGCGGCTTTTGTTCCATTCCCAGGGTCTGGCGAACCAGTGGATGGGGCGGCTTGGTATGGAGGGGAGCGACTGGATGAATACCGGGAAAGCATTCTGGATACTGGTGGCCAGCTATATCTGGAGAAACCTGGGTTATGACATCATTTTGTGGATGGCGGGGCTCTCCGGGATTTCGGAGAGCATTTATGAGGCCGCGAGAGTAGACGGGGCGGGTGAATGGCAGTGTTTCTTAAGAATCACGCTGCCGAATCTCAAATCTTCCCTGTATACCATCACAGTATTGTCTTTCCTGAACTCATTCAAGGTGTTCCGGGAAGCCTATCTGGTTGCGGGGAACTATCCCCATGAAAGTATCTATATGACGCAGCATTTGTTTAATAACTGGTTCCAGTCCTTTTCGTTTGATAAATTATCCGCAGCGGCGGTGATGGAGGGCGGAGTGTTATTGTTTGTGATTCTGCTCTTACAGAAAGTATGGAGGATGGATTGATGTATTTTCGGTTGCATTTAGGAAGAAAGGCAGTATGGATTCTTTTAATTGTGCTGGCTCTCCTGGCGGTTTATCCGGTGATTTTTCTAAGCGCAGGCTCACTTATGGGGGCAGATGAACTGGAAGACTGTCTCGGGGCGGTGGTTTCCGGGGCGGAAGGATATGCGAGCTTTCCGGTACTTCCCAAATATCCGACGCTTCAGCATTTTGTAGAGGTACTTTTGGATTCGCCGGAGTTTTTCGTCATGTTCTGGAATTCTATCCTGATCACGTTCGGAGTCCTTGGAGGGCAGTTTGTGGCAGGAACCATGGCGGCATGGGGATTTGCCAGATACGAATTTCCATGTAAAAGAGGGATTTTTCTGCTCTATATCGTACTCATGCTGCTGCCGTTTCAGGTGCTGATGCTTTCCGATTATCTGCTGCTGGACCGCCTGCGGCTGCTTGACAGTCTGTGGGCAGTCATTCTGCCTGGTATGTTTTCTACATTCCCGGTTTTTATCATGTACCGGTTCTTTGCGGAGATCCCGGACAGCTTAATCGAGTCGGCAAGGCTTGACGGGGCCAGGGAGTGGCAGTTGTTCTGGTATCTTGCACTTCCCATGGGATCTTCCGGGATTATTGCGGCGCTGGTGCTTGGGTTTCTGGAATATTGGAGCCTGATTGAGCAGCCTCTGACATTTATCAAGGATAAAAGCAAGCTGCCATTGTCTGTTTTCCTGCCGGATCTTACGATGACGGGGAAAGCAGGGTTTCTGTTTGCCGTATCGGTTGTTACCTTCCTTCCGGCAATCATAGTATTTATGGGAGGCCGGGATTATCTGGAACAGGGAATTATGGCAGGGGCGGTAAAAGAATAGTGAGGTGGATGAAAATGATCCGTAAAAAAGCTTTTGGGATTTTCGGAGGTTTTCTTGCGGTTATGCTTGTATTTACAATTCTGTCAAGAGCGGCAAGCGGCGCCTCAATGGCAAGGGTGGAGACAGTCAGGATATCGACGGGGACGATTGACCATAGGGTGTCTGCAAGCGGCAGGGTAGAGGCAGGAAAAGAGATCGCGGTATATACCGAAGGCGCGCAGCGGGTGGAAGAAATCTTTGTCAGGGAGGGACAGATGGTAGAAAAAGGGGAAGTGCTTTTTCAGATCAGTCTGTCCGAATTGGAAGAGCAGATTACTGCCGCCCGCCAGGATATGGAAAAGATGAGGCTTCAGAACCAGGATATCTTAAACAGCAGAAATCAGGAACAGCAGGATCAGGCAACGGCAAGGAACAGGGCGGCAGAAGATTATGATGCGGCAGTGCTGAAAGGGGAGCAGTCCATAGCAGAGGCGAAAAGCGCATGGGAGGCGGCAGAAGGGGCTCTTCGGGAGTTCCTTGAGAGCAGTGCTGATGAAAGGTTATATAGTCAGGAGCAAGAGATATCCGGGGAAGGCAGTCTGTCTGGACAGACAGATGACAGTGCCGGAGGTGAGGAATCCGGAGCCGAATGGGAAGTGAGGAAGTCTGAGTTGGAGCAGGCAGCGGCAGATGCGAAACAGGCATATGACGAGGCGGTTTCATCCAATGATCAGAACATACTGGCAGCGAAGCGGGCGCTGGAGGATTCATCAAAGGGATTAACTTTAGATAGTACACTAGAACAGAATGAGATTACCAGACAGCAGGAAGAATTGAAACTGAATAAACTTATAGAGCTTAAGGCGGCTGAAGGGAAGATTCAGGCGCCTGTTCGGGGAACAGTGACAGAGATTATGATAACGACAGGAGATTTTACCTCTGACCAGACAGCGATCCGCATGGCAGATGCTTCTGGTGAAAGCTGTCTGACTGTCTCTGTGGACAGGACGGAAGGAGAATTTATAAGTGCAGGAAGCAGCGTGGAAATCAAGGCTTCCGGGAAGACAGAGAAGATCTGTGATTATACGGTCACGGATATCGTTGAAAATAAGGAAGACAAGACGCTGCTGGATATAAGGATTCATCTGCCGGGGGGAGTACTGGAAGCAGGGACATTGGCGGAGGCAGAGATTGTCCGCAAGCCGGAAAACTACGCGGTGACATTGCCTGTGGAGACACTTCATGAGGAAAGGGGCGGTTATTACGTATTGGTTTTGGAGGAAGAACAGGGAGTGTTGGGAACAGAACTGGCGGTACGGCGTTTTGATGTGGAAGTACTGGATAAAAACGGCACTGCCGCGGCATTGGAAGAAGGGGTATTGTCCGGGGAACAGGAGGTTGTCAGCAGTTCAAACAGGATGCTCCAGGAAGGAGACCGGGTGAGAAAGAAGGAAAAATGAAGAAAAGCAGTATGAAAGCATACGGGAAATTTATGGCGAAAATAGCAGTGATTGGGATAGGGATATACCTGTTCTGCCAGTCAGCCGCCTTCTGGGGAGAGTTGCTGTATAGTAAAAATAAGATCCAGTTTTGTCTGGAACAGTCTATAGACGGCCGGGAAGCGGCAGAGCTTCTGAAGCGGGATGAGGAATTTACGAAGGAAAGCGGTTACGAAAAGCCAGAAGCGATATCCGGCGTCTGTATCTGGGGAGAGAAAAAACAGGCCGTTCTGGAAAATAAAAATCTTTCAAGAAAAACGGAAGCAGATGTAATCTTATTCTGCGGAGATATAGAACTGCTGTTTGAGGGCTGCAGGGTACCGGCAACGGATGATATACGGGGCTGCCTGGTAGACGAGCAGACGGCATGGGAATTGTTTGGGGACAGTCAGATTACAGGGATGGAGGTTACTTGTGAAGGGATTCCTTACATGATCAGGAAGGTCATTCCTGGGGAGAAGAAAATTGCGGTTTTCCCTGCAGGCAGCATGGAAGGACGGACATCAGGCATTCAGGATGGATTGAATTTGGGAGAGGAAGAGGGGCAGGGAGAAGGGAACCAGGAGAACCAAAGATGCCTAAGCAGGATTACAGTGTTAAAACCAGCGGCGGTCTCGATGAATGATTTGCAATCGTTACTATATAGCCGGTATGGGGTCGCGGCAATACTTCTTGATTTACAGCTTCTGCGGGGCATAAGTGGATTTTTTGTATTATTGGTTCCGGTTATGGTATGTGTATTTGTCCTCCAGAATTTTTACAAAAGCTATCAAAAACAACAGGAGTGGATCTGGAAAGCGGTGATGGCTGCAGCAGCGCTGGTTTTGCTCATACTGGCATTGCTTTTTATAAGGCAATGGGTGCAGATTCCATATGACTATATCCCGGAAAAATGGTCTGATTTTACCTTTTGGACGGAGTTATGGAAAGAAAAGGCAGATGGTATGGAATACCTGATGAAGATCCAGAAATCTATTTTGGATTTAGAGTGGATGAACAGTTTTTTTAAGAGCATAATCTGGGGTGTGTTGGCAGGGACATTTTTTGTGGCTGGAATTATACTGCTAAAACATAGTGAGTATAATTTAGAACAGTATATGACAAATCCGTCTGATATGGGATAGAAAAGCTTTTGAAATATGGGGTTCCGGGATTTATTCTATTGGTAAGGCAGGAACAGCCGTTAAATATTTTGCGGCAGCTCCTATAACCCAAAAGGATGTCGTAGTTTTATAACTGCGGCATGACAGATTAAGAATGGAGGAACTCATATGGAATATGGAACAGTGAAATGGTTTAATGCAAGGAGAGGCTATGGTTTTTTGACAGGGGAAGACGGCAATGATTATTTTGTCCATCACAGCAATATTGTGATGGATGGCTTCCGGACACTCAGATCAGGGCAGGCCGTAACATATGGAATCGAGAAAGACGATAAGGAAAGAAATATTGCGGTAGACGTAAAATTGGCAGAATAATCGGCGGAGGATAAGAAAAACCAGCAGATAATAGAAACACCGACGGGCAGCGGACAGTTCCTTTCCGGGGTGTTTCTTTTTTGATGTTTCTAATATAAACAGGCTTCTGTGAGATTTCTGTGACATTTGGGTGATAATATTATATAATCCGATGGAATCAGGAGAAAAATAATAGTAGGAGAAGGTGAATATATGAGGATTTTAGTGGTGGAGGACGACCATCTTTTAAATAGTACACTTTGCTATAATTTATCTGCAGGCGGTTACAAGGTAGATTCAGCAAAGACAAAAGCAGAAGCAGCGAAATACTGTGAAGAACAGGCGTATGAGCTGGCTGTTTTGGATATCAATCTCCCGGACGGAAACGGATTCACATTATGCCGGGAGTTAAAAGAAAAGTATCCGGACACTGCCGTTATCTTTCTGACTGCGAATGATATGGAAAGTGACATGTTAAAGGGGTATGAGTTGGGGGCGGATGATTATGTGACAAAGCCTTTTCATATCAGTGTGTTTCGCAAAAAGGTCTCTGCCCTGCTTGCACGGATACAGAAGCAGGCTGGAGGGGAGACCTATGATGACGGGAATCTCTCCATTCATTTCTCTGAGATGACGGCGGATTTTTTAGGAGAACCGATTGCTTTTACATCCATGGAATACCGCCTTTTGAAGGTGCTGGTACAGAACCCGCAGATGGTCCTGACCCGTCAGGTACTTCTTGAGAAGCTGTGGGACTGCGACCGTAATTTTGTAGATGAGCATGCCCTTACAGTTGCCATCAGCCGTATCCGCAGCAAGATAGAGCGCGATGGCTCTCAATATATTAAGACTGTTTACGGCATGGGATATATGTGGATTGGGGGACGTATCAAATGAAGGCAAAAGACATTTCTATAAACAAGGCCAGTGCGGTGCTCTTAGGCATTTTCTGTACACTTTCTGCCGCCCTGCTTGCAGGGATTTATCTGCTGACAGGGGAAAAGGCGGTGCTTCTTGTGGTGCTTCTTTATGTTTTCCTTGTGCTTGTCTGTGTGAGTTTTTTCCTTGCATTGATCCGCCAAAAGCTTCTGCTATTTTCGGACACTCTCTGTCAGCAGTTAGACCGGATGGCAGAGGGAGAGACAGCGCTGATTGAGAGCGAAATGGAAGAAAACCTGTTCTATAAGATTAACCACAGGCTGGTAAGGCTTTATGAAATAATGCTGAAAACGCGCGAAAGCATTGCAAAGGAGAGGACTATGCTGAAAGAATTGATTTCTGACATCTCCCACCAGGTTAAAACGCCTATCACGAATCTTAAGATGGTAAATATAACAATGCAAAAAGAGCCTATGTCAGAGGAGAAACGCACCAGATTCCTGCTGGATAGCGAGACTGAGCTTGACAAACTGGATTTCCTGCTGCAGGCGATGATAAAAACGTCCCGGCTAGAGACAGGCATTATCTCACTGGAGAAGAAGATACAGCCGGTTTATGACACGTTAGCGTCGGCGCTTGGGAGCATCCTGTTTCATGCGGAAAAAAAGCAGATGGAAGTCTCCGTGGATTGTCCGGCTGATTTAAAGGCATATCATGACCGGAAGTGGACAGGCGAGGCATTGTTTAATATTCTGGATAATGCTGTGAAATACTCGCCAAAGGGCGGCAAAATAGATATCCATGTTGAAGGCCAGGAATTATACCTGAAAATTGATATTGCAGATACTGGAAAGGGAATACCTGAAAATCTTCATGGCGCGATTTTCAAACGCTTTTGCAGGGAAAATGGTGTGCATGATACCTCAGGGGTTGGAATCGGCCTGTATCTGGCACGAGAAATTATTACGATGCAGGAAGGCTATATTAAGGTTGCATCGGAAGCGAGCAAAGGTTCTGTTTTTTCTGTTTTTCTCCTGAGAGAGAGGAATGCATAGCTGTCTGGATATTTTCATTGCAACTAAAATGTCACCAAATTGTGAGATTTCATAGTCAAATCTTTGAAATTTACCTGTTCCCGGTGAGATTTCTGAGAGGATTGGCTGTTATGATATGGTCAGGAACGGAGAAAGAAGTTTCCTGAATGATCAGAAAGGATGTGGACATATGAGCATTTTACAGACGACGGATCTTAAAAAATATTATGGCCAGGAGCCGAATATAACAAAAGCGCTGGACGGGATTACCCTTACCATCGGACGAGGAGAATTTGTAGCCATTGTCGGGACCTCCGGAAGCGGGAAATCAACCTTATTAAACATGATGGGAGGCCTGGATAATCCGACTTCTGGAAGTATCAGGGTAAAAGGAAAGGAATTATCCCAGATGAAAGACGAGCAGCTCACGATTTTCCGCCGGCGCAATATTGGATTTGTTTTTCAGAATTATAACCTGGTTCCGATTCTTAATGTATACGAGAATATTGTGCTGCCAGTAGAGCTGGATGGTGACACTGTAGATCAGAAATTCATGATGGAAGTGGTGGGACTGCTTGCCCTTGATGACAAGCTGAACAGTATGCCGAATAATCTTTCGGGAGGCCAACAGCAACGAGTGGCAATTGCAAGGGCGCTTGTGTCAAAACCTGCAATCATATTGGCGGACGAACCGACTGGAAACCTGGACAGCCGGACCAGCAGCGATGTTCTGGGGCTCCTGAAAACTACAAGCTACAAGTTCGACCAGACTCTTGTGATGATTACGCATAATAATGAGATTGCCCAGCTGGCTGACCGCATTGTCCGTATTGAGGACGGCAGAATCTCGGAGTAAGGAGGATGGCTGAAAATGAACGATATTTTATTTGGGAACAATAATCAGACAATGATGAAAAAAATGGCCCATAAAAGCTTTGCCGCAAATAAAAAGAGAAACATGGTTACGGTAATTGCAATCATCCTGACTACCGTGTTGGTGACATCTGTTTTTGGGATCGGTATCAGCTATATGAAAAGTGTAGATAAACAGGCAGTATTGCATCGGGGAACGAAGGCGCAGATTTTACTTGTGAATCCGACGGAACATAATTTATTGTGGCTTAACCGGAATCCGAATGTAGAGAAAATCGGGCTGGAACGTCAGATTGCTACAGCGAAAAATGATCAGGCCCATAAGGCAAATGGGATTTTTCTCAGATGGGCAGATAATGACCAGTGGAAAGAGATGACTATGCCCGCAATGGGTGATGCGCATGGAGAATATCCACAGGAAAAAGACGAGATATTTATGCCTGGATGGCTGTTAGCTGACATGGGAATTAAAAATCCGGAAATAGGGATGGAGATTCGGATGACCTGCCGTTATGGAGGTACAACCATTGACCATCCGGCGTTGTCAGATTTTCAGGAGCAGACATTCAGGCTCTCCGGCTGGTATCAGGATTACAGCGGCAACTATCAGATGGGTAATGCAATCTGTTATATTTCGGAAGAGTACTGGAAAGGGTCGGCTGCCACAGAGGATAACACCCGCTGTGCGGCATCGCTGCTGTTTTCTGATGACGAGACTGCTGCGGCAGAATATCAGGAAATCCTGCGCGGTATGGAGATTGCTGATAACTCGGAACTGAATCTGCTGATCTATTCCGGTTCTAAAGGTAATGTATGGGGACTAACGGCTGTAATATTATTGATTATGCTTTGCGGATATCTTCTTATCTATAATATTTTGTTTATATCGGTGAACAATGATATTCGGTTTTTTGGACAGCTAAAAACGATTGGGACAACAAAGAGGCAGATTAAGAGCATTATATTCCGGCAGATGGGGAAATTATGTATGATCGGTGTCCCTGTCGGTCTAGGAATCGGAGCGGTTATCTCATTCGTGGTTGTTCCGCTAGGAGTTATGGGAATGAGCGGCGGGTATATGATTAAAGACAATAATGCTGTGTCAGTCTCATTTTCACCGGTTATCTATATTGGAGCAGCAGCACTTTCGATTTTAACAACTCTTGTCGGCAGTCTGAAGCCGGCAGGCATTGCCGGAAGCATTTCTCCGATTGAGGCGCTGCATTATCAGGGAATGGCATTGAAAAATAAGAAAGTGAATAAAAGAAAGAATGATACAGAAAAAGGCAGAGCGCCCCATAAAAATAAGCTTTACCGCATGGCATGGAGAAATGTGTTCCGCGGGAAGAAGAGTGCTGTTCTTACTTTCCTATCATTGTTTTTGGGATTAAGCATTTTTCTTGTGACAACGGGAATCCTGTCAAGTATTGATGTCTCGGTAATCGCCGAGCAGTATTTTGCTGAAAACGAGGACATTTCTGTAACATTGTATGATAATTCAAAACCGATGATTACGGAAGAAATGATGTCAGATATTCAGAATATGGATGGAGTTTTGGATGTGACGGCATATCGCAAATGTGCGGATATGGGTTATGAGGATGGATTTGATAATACAAAGGGACCATTTTGCGGATTTCTGGAGATGCTTTATGAAGTGGAACCTGGGCTTGCACAGTATGAGGATGCATATCATACAAGTGATTTGTGGAAATCGAATATCGTAGGGATTAACGAAAGAGAGTTTGGAATTATAAAGGAACATTTAGGTTTGGAGTCCAGCTACGAGGAATTTCAAGAAGGCAGGGTTTCCTTTTATCTCTGTTCTTCGGATATGGTCAAGGCATTTAAGACAGCGCCGCTGCCGCGGTCTCTGGATGTGGTAATCGGAGGAAAGCCGTATGCCTTTGAAATGTCGGTAGTTCCCGTAGACGGGCAGGCGGAATATTTGAATCTGGGTACAGGTCTTATGCCGGAATATGTGATGCCGTATCTGCTGGTAAGTCAGGACTATATGGATGGTCTTGGGCTTAACAGTACCATTCAGAAGCTGAAGATTACTGTAATGGAGGGAATGGAACGGGCAGTAACAGAACAGATTGTCACGAAGTTTGATAATGGCAATGTAGTAATCAATTCTAAATATGACAAAGAACAGGAATTAAACAAATCATTCAGTATGATTTATATGCTTGGCAATAGCTTATCTGCTATTTTACTGTTTATCGGTGTTATGAATTTTATAAATACAATGTCGGTGAATGTGACCGTTCGCAGGCATGAGCTGGCAGTGTTGGAAAGCATAGGAATGACAAAACAGCAGATCTGTAAGATGCTGGTTTATGAAGGAGTTTGGTATTGGACGATTCCCTATATACTTATCCTTAGTTTGGGAACCGCAATATTTACCGGTACATTTTTCTTTGTGAAGAGCAGCTTGATCCCGTATATTACCTATACCTATCCTGCAGTTCCGTTGACAGTATCGGCAGTGATCGTATTTGCCATCTGTATCCTGACGCCGCTTGTGGCTTATTGGTCGTTTAGCGGAGACAGCGTTGTTGACAGGCTGCGGAAGGTGTAATATATTAATATAAATAGCAGACAGTCATTTGAAAATCCACGATTCAGTAACTCCAATGAGGTACAGAGGGTGGGCAGGTATCCCCAGTATTTTGACAAATCGGGGAGCAGGGGTTCGTTTGAAGATGGGAGATGTAGATATGGGAAAGGGCGCAGGCAGCGTATCTATTATAGGCGGGGCAGACGGGCCTACAAGTTTTTTTATTGCTGGAAAAGGCGGTAAGATGAAATTTACAATTCGCATACAGAATTATTTCCGCAAATTGAAGAGAAACAGGATAAAAAGGCGAATTACCGCCAATCCCCATACGATAGAGGAAGTCGTGGAATTGTTGAAACGGGAATATGGTGCGGTGGAGGTTTCGCAGCAATCCCATAATTACCTGGAACAGAAGAAGTCTCTAAAAACATCCCTTGTAATGTGCCATCGCCCGGATTTGCTTGGGGAGTTGATGGATTTGAAGCCACCCAAAGGGGAGGATGTGGAAGCTTTAAAAGCCTTTTGGGAACAGATTCAGGAACGGGAGAAGGTGGCGGCAGAAATTGCAGATGATATTTTCCCTTTAGATTTCCACATATATGAGATTAAGAATCCGGGGAACTACATGATGCAGATAGGGGTGGAAACTGTCTGGCAGGTGCTTGACGGCTCATTCAGCGGGGATAAGAAAACCATGAAGGAATTGAGGAAGCTGTTTAAAAAAATATATCTATATTATGGTGTTACCGCCGAAGATATAAAAAATGAGACGTCGAGGTTTCAGTCACTTTTAGGGGTGTTGTGTTCATAAATGCTCAGTTTTTAACCGGAATGCAGCATTCTGGTCATAGATAAAATCAACTTGAAAAGTCTGTTAAGGAAGGGCGGTCAGAGATGGCTGCCTTTTTATTATCGGCTTTAGCCGGTTGAGTGCGGCGGAGTTTTTCGTGTTCCGAAAAACGGAGGCGTGCGAAACAAAAAACCACCTGCTATGCGGGTGGTGTAGCAAGTGCTTATAGCACAAAAATCACCTTTCCGTTATGATAGAGTTGTTCAAGCTACTACATAACGAAAGGAAAGGTGATTTTTATGGCTAACAAGACGAATAGCATGGCACATACGAAATGGATGTGCAAGTACCATATTGTCTTTACTCCCAAGTATAGACGAAAAGCGATTTATAATCAATACAAAGAAAGTATACGTGACATTATAAAACAGCTCTGCGGATATAAGGGAGTGGAGATTATCGAAGGACATCTGATGCCCGACCATATCCACATGCTGGTAAGTATACCACCCAAGTACAGCGTGTCAAGCTTTATGGGATATCTGAAAGGGAAAAGTGCTCTGATGATATTTGACAAACACGCAAACCTGAAGTACAAATACGGGAACCGGCATTTCTGGGCGGAGGGATATTATGTCAGCACAGTAGGTCTGAACGAGGCAACAATAAAGAAGTATATTCAGGATCAGGAGAAAAGTGACGTTATGCAGGACAAGTTGAGCGTGAAGGAATACGAGGACCCCTTCAAGGGGTAGCCGGTATTACGAACGCCCTTTGAAGGGCGGCGACGAGTCAAGGGCGTAGTGGCTTGAACGAAGTGAAAGCCAGCGTCTTTAGGCGCTGGCCGGTAACAGCGGCTTATAGCCGCAGAGCAAACCACCCGTTTGACGGGTGGTCATGATTATAAGAGGAAATAGTCAATACACTAATTCAATTCTTTATCCGTATATGCACCAGCACAGGGAAAAATACCATTAAAAAAAGTGTAAAGGCATATGCTCGTTATTTACTTTTAAATATTCTTATACTATACTAAGTACATAATCATTATTATATATTAGCTATAGCATAGTTATAGCCATTATTTCAATTCCTGGCAACAGGTCTACGGATTTTTCCTGCATAATTTATGCAGGTTTTTTTATGCAAAATTATAAAAGGAGGATAAAACAAAATATATAATAATGGACACTTACTGGATTACTAATGTCCAATAAGGTATGGTACTACAAATTTGTTGACAAAACAGATATATTTTTACAGAAGGGAGAATGCTATGCAAAAGGGCATAAAACACGTAACAAAAGGTTATTGTTGGAAATCACTGAGGAATCCGCTATAATTCATTTAGACAGAATGATTGAATCGCAAGGAGTGTGATTATGGACAATTATTTGAAACGGCAGGTATACGACTGCCTTCTCACATGGACAAATCATTCGGAACATTCCACACTGGAGGTATCGGGCGCCCGTCAGGTAGGAAAGACATATATTGTAAATAAATTTGCCGACGAGCAGTACAGGCAGAAAATATATGTCAATCTTCTTGAATTTTCAGGAGAAATTTTTATTGAGCATTACAATGATCTGCGAAGAGAGATTAAGGACGGATTGTCGTGTGAAAACCCTGTTTATGAGCTTATCAAGAGGTACCGGCCTGATTTTGTGGATTCTGATGATACAGTTATCATTATTGATGAAATTCAGGAATCAGCGGCTATTTATAACCGGATTCGTGAATTTACCCATCTGCTGAAGAGTGATTTTATCATCATTGGAAGTTATCTTGGAAGAATCCTGAATAAAGAATTCAAATATTCTGCCGGCGATCTGGACTCCATTGAAATCCAGACACTGAATTTTGAAGAGTTCCTTATAGCGATGGGGAAGCACTCTCTCTATGAAGGCATTGATCTTTATGGAAACAGTGAAGAGGCAGTATATGAAGAACTAAGCGATCTGTATAAGATATACACGTCCATCGGCGGATATCCGGCAGTAGTATTGCAATATTTAAAGAACAACTCTATAGATGACTGCCAAGAAGTATTACTGAGAATCATTAAACTTTTCATCAATGAAAGCAAGCGATACTTTCAGGATATTCTTGATGAAAAAGTGTATGACAATATATTTTCCTGTATCGCCCGGATTCTTGTAAAAGAGAAAAAGGAATTTGAAAAGGATAGCTTCAGTGAAAAACTTCAAAATATTGTCGTAAAAGATTATTCCAGCAATGTTTCTAAAATGTCTGTTAACCGTGCAGTAGACTGGTTAAGCAGTTCCGGGATCATTGGTTTTGCGGGAAAACTTCCGGAATGTAATATTTTGGATTTTAAGGCAAAATCCCGTTGTTACTTTATGGATGTCGGACTTACATCCTATTTTCTGATGCATATTGGCTGCTCCGAAGCTGATATAGCGGGAATCGTAAATGAGAATTTTGTATATCTGGATTTGAGACGCAGGATCGGCCATCCAAGTGAGATTGCATTGGAAATACCTGCATTTGCAACACTGGGCAATGGTGAGATAGATTTTTACGTCAAAACCATTAAGGGTCATAAGAGTTATGCTGTTGAAGTTAAGGCCGGAAAAAAGAACAGCAAAACGATACAGACTGTATTAGAACGCAACAAGGCTGATTTCATTCTATTTGCCAAAGGCAATACTCACGGGGGAATTGCAGATAATGTATATACCATCCCAATTTATGGAATCGGAAAATTCTTATTTTAATTTAATATGGCAATTAACAGAGAATCTCAAAAAAGGGGTTCTCTATTTTATTGCTATGAATAATATTTGCCAATGCAATAATGAAGAGGTTGCCCCATGAATTTCGGATATATCGGGAAATATGTGCCGCTAAGGAAGACGTATATACCAAAGGAGAATTATCTTATGTATGAATATGATTATGAGCAGGAATTAAGAGAAAAACAAAATGAAATCGACAGACTGGAAATACAGCTTGCAGAATGCCCGCGAGAAATCTGGCGTCTGCGCAATGTTTGCCGGGAATATGAGGAACAGATTTGTCAAAGCAATTAAAATTTCAAGGAAAAATATAAGTATTTTATAGGAGGAGATATTTTATGAGAGTGAAAACAGAAACTATGGTTCAAAAAGAAGATGGAACCAGGATTTACAAACCGCGGACGATTCAGGAAGTGTTCAATGACATCAAAAAAATATTGACAGAGGAAGGGCTGTGTCCAGAGGAGTATTTTACCCTTAGTTATCCAACGGGCTGTCATGCCGATGAACCTTTTCCTGAGATTTCCGGTTTGTTCTGTAATGCACAGTGGGGTGGAAGTGAAGGAATTTATTTGGATATTGCTATAAACGTCTTTGATTCAGAAGAAAAGAATTACAAGCAAATATCATTTATTACAGGAAAAACTTTATCTGAATCAGGAGATGCTTTTGATCGCATGCAGTATATTGGCGGTTATATCTATCGTCTGCTTATGGGGGATGGGAATGTCCATGCAAGATATATTCTTTTGCATAATTCCAGACAAGATAAAGCGGCATTAGATGAAAAGCTCAACCATGAATTTATAAGTCTTATGAAGAAACATTTATACAGTCAAAAAGAGGATTCTGTAATTGATACTGAGGAACTGGCTCTCAAAGCCATAATCTTAAAAGTGGTTTCAGCCAAGCCATTAGCAGAAAATAAGCTTAAGCAGTTATTGGAAGCAGATAATGCATTAGATATACTCTATCACTTATGCAAACCTGTTATGCCGGCAACCCTCTACGAGATTGAAGACATTATCGCATCTGTTGATACATTTTCATAAAGGCTATGTGATGGTGATAGTAATGAATATGTATAAGTATGTTGAAGTGGTTCATTTTAAAGATTCAGAGGTCATTGATTATTTTATGGAACTGCAGAAAGAAGATATAGATGCAGCACTTTTATATCTAAGCCAATGGGATTATGGCGAGAATGACACCCAGAAAATTCTGATACGCCAAGAAGTATTTGATGGATTATTATATGTTAAGTGCTTAGAAAGTAATAAATATTTAGCGTTATGGCAAATAGGTATAGAGGGCATTACATTATATAGGAAAGTAACATGTAAATCTGCATAACTGAAAGGAACGGTATTTACCATGACAGATGGGGAAAGACTGGTATATTTAATTCTGGGGAACATTGGAGACGAAGTTGCATTAAGAAATATTTGCGAAGCTCACATTGTAGAAATGGAAGAAATTGATGATCGAGAGAAGGAGTTTCTTATCCATACAAATCAGTTTTACAGTAATGTTGAAGCATTTATGGATTTACATCTTGAAACAAAAGAGGAATTTGATTATCTTCTGGAAAGCGGGGATATTGTGAAAACTTCGGATGGCTTTGTTTGGAAAAATGTTGTTTGATTAGTAATTATTATAGTAAATGGCAAGGGGCTGTCGGTTATAGATAGCCCCATATTGTATTTTTATATTACTAACCCACCATTGTCTCGAATCAGAGCCTTGGTGTCTTCATCCGCTATAATATTTTTGAATTTACATCCGCAGATTGCAATTCCCGGTGTGTAAGGAATTTCATCATACATTCTGCCATTCCTCGCGTTTACCTGAATCAGACGGTAATTTTCATAGCAGCATAAAAGCCGGCCATCTCCTGATGGAATCGCATAATCCCAGTATGCATGAGTATATTCATCCGCCTCACCTTTATAATCAAAGAAAAGCGGATGTTCTGATTCGTTTTTCATATCCTCCCAAAGATATAATTCTTCATAGTCACGGATACATACTGCTTGTGAGAAATCATCGCTGAGATAACTATAGCAGTAATTGGTTCCGCCAACCCGTTGTGGGTTATCAATCGAAAAATCATGCCTGACATAAAGGAACTGGAAAAGGCCAAGCTTCTTTGCAGGTATTTTCTTTCGTATTTCTTTTTTATATTCGAAGCATTCCACTGTCAAAAATCGGTCAATAGTAACATCTTCTGTCATAAAAAAGCCTCGCGTCAACCAATAAGATTGTATGCCGTCTTCACCATATCCTCCGCCAACTCCCATATCATGATTTTGATGTACAAATGCTTCCGCCAATTCCGGTGGCAATGTCGGGATATAATATCCCCATTTTCGCTGATACGAACAGGAATCTTTTTTCCTGATACGTCTGTAATAATCACAGCGGGGACGTACTGATTTTTCATAGCCAGATTTTCTGGCTGCGATTGCGATCTGTATCTCATTCCCCATATAGTCAGCACCGACAAAAGATTCATTGGATCCAGCTTGATGCTCTGCCAATATATAAGAGAGATTTGTCTGGAATTCATATTCTATGCAGGAATCTAACGTACAAATCAAAAGACAAGAACCATCGGGACTGAAATTCATACTCTCCGTAAAATCATTTTTCATAGCAGAGAAAATAATATGACTGGAACTATCACTCAGATCCAACACCTTTATAAATTCATGGCCCGGACGGCAAAAGCGAAGAGCAAGGCGCTGCGTCTCCTCATGATATGCACAGTCCTCTATATAATAGTCCGTATAAGGGAAACAATACGCTGCAGACAGCTTCTTATCATAATTTTCAAAAATAGAAACGCCATTATACTGATGGACCAATATACTACGGTTATGTGAAGGATCTGCAATAAGCCCCGTACAGCCATAATACACGGAATTATACCGTGGCGTCAGGGAATCCGTATCAGTGTTCCACTCATATACAGTCCGGTCGCTTCTTACCAAAATGCGGTTGCCAGAAGGGGCAGTTGTCGTCTGTATGCGCAGGCCGTCTTCAATTTCTAATTCATATTCTGTCAGGAGTTTGTTCATAGGTCCCACAGAATATGCCATGATAATACCATCCCCCTGCTCGGAAGAAAGATCCATCTCATAGCAAATATCCGGATACATGAGGTAACATTCATTCGGACTGTCTGCAGAAGGAAGAATAAAAACCGGACTCCCATTTCCCAAGGTGATATTTTCCCAGACCGGTTCTGCCAGCAGAAAGTCACAGTCAAATTTCTCCAAACGTTTATTTGTATAATTGTATAACAGAAAACAATTTGTGCTATAAAAATAACTGGCAGCAGGAAGCGTCCCTGAAGTAGAAACAAAGGAGTAAAGTTCCTCCATCTTTTTTGAAGTGGGATACCATTTATATAAAATACAAGGAATTTCCTGTTTGCTTCCGGATTCTTCCCATTCATCATCCATATCAAACCAATCATCTTCCCCTTCGTTTTCATCAGAAAGGTAAGACGCATCCTCACCAAGTTCAAATTCATTATATTCACTGGTAAAAGCATATACCGGAGATTCTGCATCCTTTGTATAAAGATCCGTATGCTTCATAAAATCAGCAATCATTTCTGCATATTTTAGGGAACCGTCCGGAATATGGAAACAACATAAGTAATGGCGGTCAATAAGGAGCAGAAGATGATGCATGTCTTCAGTAAAGGAAAGCGAGGTAAGAACCTGGCCTTTTTGCGGCGGAATCAGGAGTATTGGCTTGTCTTTTATGTCGGTCAGGTCAAACAATACGGCATGTGCGCCTTCTTCTGTCGGAATTTCAGGCTGAACTTTCACCGCTAACCAATGACCATCATGGGAAATCTGCATAAAGCCCCGCGAAGAAAAATCACGGAGCCCTTCTGGGGACTCTGAATGAAGGGCATATTCCAGTTTGCCAGAGCGTACATCCCAGCACTTAATCGTTCCGGCCTGATCCAGAGAATAACAGTTGTTCTTATAATAAACATATTCTATCACATCATCCAGATGTTCAGCTGTCTCAAAGCAATCAGCATAGAGGGAAGAACAATTGAAATTCGCTGTCAGATTCTTTGTTGCCCCTTTTTTGCTGCAAGGGATATTGAATAGATTACAGTGCCGAAAATCCAGACAAGAAAGATTCATGCCAGAAAGCTCTTTTCTTCCACAGACAATAGCAGAAAGGATATTCTGTAGCAGATAGTGAATATCTTCCTGATCAGCGGTCAATACACGGCAAAAATCTAATGCTTTTGTCAGAATACACTGTTCTGCAAAATCTGGCGCCGGTAATGTCCAGTTCCGGGAGTTTTCATTGATTACGGGCTGATTACGGTGTTCCATCAGAATCTGGCTGATAAAACTGACCTTATGGCTCTGCCAGTAATTCTGATTCAGATAGTATTCATAAGAGCCGGCCGGAAATATACTGTCTTTTCCCAAAAACACTGACGGCGTAATATAGGGAAACATACGTAGCAGCTGTATATCAAAAATAGCAGAGAAATAGTCTCTAAAATGATGGTGTATAAAAGCATAGCGGGATTGCCCGCCTGTACCTGCAAAAGTATCCGAATAATGATATAGGATTCCGAGATAACTGTGAATACAGGCAATAATATCTGTAATACGAAGGGAACCATCTTCCAAATACAGCAACTGCACAGCTTCGTTGAGTACAGCTTTTTCGGAACGGAAATCTTCAAAAGGAATGGCGCTGCTATCTGAAAACAGACCCTCCAACACCCTGAAGGAATCAAGGATATATTTTTCAAGCTCTGAAGCAGAAAGAGAAAAAGTCTCTTTGTCCTCAAAAATCCATCCGATATACGGAAGGACAAAATCAAGGATAACCGCCGTTTCTGCCGCTGTCAAAGGGTTCGTACGGGTATCGTCTGAACGCTGTCTTGCATTATAAAACGAAGACTTTCTATGAAAAAAACAGTATAAGATTTCTCCGGATGTTTCTGGCAACAGTTCCATTTCTCCATATTCGGATGCAAACATACACAAAAAGAGAGGAACACGGAGACAGGTAACCAATTGCTTATTTGCCATCGTAATACCTATGGATGTATCAGGCATCCCGCACTCTCTTAAATATTCTATGATATCAGAATCTTCCAATCCTAACAGCCTTATTGTCTGGAGTTTCTGCATAAAGGCAGCAGACTGTGTTTCTCTGCTGGTTGTAATCATGCGTATATTGGGATAGGAATGTAGTACAGAGATTTCATCGCTTAAGTAGGAGCGAACAGACTTCCCCCTTGATGAAGTCTCTGTACTAACTTCATTAAATCCATCTAACAATAGAAGATATTCTGGAACTCCATTCGAAGGTGTCCTTTGAAACTCTTTTTCTATTAATATAAGATTTTCAGACTTGACTGCGGCAAGTGATGAGTGATTCTCCAACATTTGGGCTATGTACCTTGTGATAAAATTTGTCTTTCCATAAGTAGGATCATACCAGTTACCAATCGTAACGGGACATCGGTTCAATTCAATAAAAATGGGGATTTGTATACCCCGCCTGTACGGATGATATTTCTCTTTATCAGATGATGTATCCAAAAAACATTCAGTCAAAAGCTGTTGGAGGAAAGTTGTTTTGCCGATTCCGCCTTCTCCAATTACTACCATATCAAGAGTATCTTTTGAACATAATTCTATAATAGAAGAGATAACTCCGTCTGCAGTCTCACCACGAAGATTTAATATACTGTCAGTTATATATCCTTTAGGAAGAAGGCGTTTAATGATATCTAAGGAATAAAATCGATTCCCCTCCTCATGGGAAAGCTGGAATGCTCTTACAGAGGCATCCCAAATTCTATCTGTCATAGGATAAGATTGTATATAGCAGCAATCGTTAATCCCCATAAAGTGCAGACTTAATTTATAATTCTCTTTTATGAATGGAGATTTAAGTTTTGTCTGACGGGTATTATAATTCCCCAACAATATACAACTTGCAATCAAACTTGCCATATGAGAAGGGTTATTCGAATCAAAACTACTCAACAATTCTTTTTTATAAGTCTCTGGAAGATATGAACATTTCTGAATCTGTGTACACAGTTCATTATATAAGTGTTTGTTTTTATAATTGATTTTACTAATGTAGTTTGTCTCTATCCATTCGCAAAAATCAAGAAACCCTTTACGAGAACGAAATCTCTTTGTAACCTCACCAGGCAATGTACGCCGTCCTTTTGAATTACTGAATATTTTTTTTACCGTATCTTCCAAATCAAGCTCCGTAGGAGTGTCCGTACGAAGAAATAGAAGTTCATAGAATTCCTGGTTTGTATAGTTTAAATGATCAATTTCATCAAGAAGTAAATGAAGGATGTCAGCAAGTAACATTTGATTCTCCTTTCGCCACCAAAATGTCCTCCCTTATGCCACTGACGGCCATCAACAAGTATGATTTAATTAATACATCAGGAAGACATAGTAATCTGTATAAAACTATTTTAGCACATTTATTTGTGGCTTCATAGATATTTACATCTTATCGTGGAAACCGGAAAACAGAATAGACGGTGTCTTACCAGATATATAATCAATAGAAACGGAGGTAAAGGAGATGGGTATTTCAGAAGTTGTCGATATTATTTCATGTATTTTTCTAATTCTTACATATGTTGATCACAGAAATAAGAAGGATGAATAAATACAAGTTATAATGTAAGCATGACGAACAACCAATTTGTCATGTTTACATTATACGCATCCGGTGACATACATTCCTTAAGGGTTACAGTCTTTTATAAATCTTTAAGGGATTTGTGTTGCTTAAGATAAAATGATATATTGTCCTATATGCGGAATTCGGAGAAGCGCAGAGACATGCCAGAGGATGTGAAGAAAGCCGTCACAGATTATGTGAAGACAACTCCCTTAGCGGAGGGCCCGACTATCTGTATGGGCATGGAACAAGGGACTGTGTGGCGTTGCTGAAGAAGCTGGGAATGCTGTAACAAGAAAAGGGAAGTACACTGCTTAGTCTTACGATGATAATAAAACTAAAAATACGGAGAATGACTTTTTAGGTGTTTCATGGTAGAATAAAATAAAATGTGGGAGGCATGCGATACGTAAGTTGAAGGTTTATCGGGATACCTCAATGGTCAGCTACCTGTAACAGGCAGATTTGTAATGCGAAATTAGAAAGGGACTTCAGAAATTATAATGAACAATATAGAGTTTGAGAGGGAAGTAGCAGAATTAATTGGACGTCGTACAGAAGGAGAATATTGGGACTTCAAACAGCAATGGTATTTAAATAATACGGATCTGCTCCATGATATTATCTGTATGGCAAACAGTCCAGCGAATAGGGACTGCTATATTATAATTGGTATTGAAGATGAAACATTTAAAATTTTGGGAGTTGATGCGAATAATAGAAAGAACCAGCAAAATGTTATTGATTTACTTCGCCAAAAACCGAAATGGGCAGGCGGTCATATTCCGGAAGTATATGTCAGAACCATCCAGATAGATGATAAGGAGCTTGATATAATTATAATAAAGCAGAGTAATAACATTCCGTTTTATCTTTTAGAAGATTATACGAAAGAAGGTCCTCCAATATTTAAGGGGGCTATCTATACAAGAAAAGGGGATACCAATACACCGAAAACATCCACCGCTGATTTATATGATACTGAGATTCTGTGGAAACGGCGTTTCGGGCTTTTATACAATCCCTCTCAACGGACAAAATTCTACCTGGCAGATTTAGAAAATTGGGAATTGGTCGATGGAAAAACGAACAAGTTTGGAATAAGTCAGTTTTTCTTTTTTATAAACCAGATCCAGATTTTACAATTTACTTTTTAAGGAAGCCGGATGATGAGAATAATTTTTCTAAAGATATTAATGATGATGCAATAGGCTCTTTGTCTTATTATTTATTTGCGTTTTGCAATGTGAGTTTTCATACCGATTATTCAAGCAGGGAAGAGGTTATTTTATATTATAGGGAAGTTCCTTTGTTTTCGGCACCACTGGAATGTGTTGATGAGGGACGGACAAGTCTTGTGCCACCAGAATTTGTCACAGACCCATATTATATCAGTGATAGTTTTCGCTATCTTATGTTCGAGTTTGTTTTTCAGCATCGATGTAGAAATTATTCTGGAGAAGCAAAAGAGATGTTTCGGCGCGTCATACCCGTATATAAAAGTGAACAGGAACGTGATGAATTTGAAAATTATATAGAACAAAAAGGATTTCCACATTATGCAATAGGAAAACGAAAATTATCTGGAGAGGCATTGAAAAGATTTGAATTTACAGAGATTGGGATTTATAAAGCATTTGGTGATCCTGCTGCACCAGAGCAGATCGCAACTGAACTGAAAGGAAAACCATACTTGGTGGTTTGCTTTGCCCATCCGGATAATAAAGATTTGACTGGGATCGTGAAAGCTCTGAGAACAGGAAAGATGTTGGTGGACTGGTTGGATGAATGGCGGAAATACACGATAGAAGATAATAATTATCAATTGTAATGGTTGTCTTGTGAGACAAATATTCTGGAGGATGGAAAATGTGAGGGATTTTATTGGATACATAAAGGAATATTCTACGGAAAATTTTATATACACGTTTGCAGAAATTTCAATTGAAATTTATAGAAATCATCTAAAGGGCAATGGCGGGGAAGGGCTTCATTGTACAAAGACATTTCCATTAAATATTCTGTCACATGGATTCCTTCCCCAAACAGTTCCAGTAATGCTGTCAGCTTGGGAAATTCCTGATATGGTATATGCTTCTATATGCAATGCCAATGATTACAGGAAGAGAGTAGTGACAAAGGATGAAATTGGCCGTATTGTAAATTTATATCGGGGATATGTAGACGATAAACCGGGAAGTGAATATTTAAAATATGCTGAGTTGGCTGATGTATTTAAATATTTAACGGGTATAACATCTGAACAATTTCGACACGAAGCGTTGGGATGGGTTATACAAAACTTCAATCGGAATTACCATATGTTACTTGGATCTTCTAAAATTAGCAGAGATAAGATATTAAATATCAATGAGATAGTACAGAAAACATTTGGAATGAGTGTAGATGAACTGCTGACGATAGAGTTGATTATTGTGTGGCTTTGTTCAAAGGATGCTAAACCATTGTCTGCGCCAGAAGATTTATATTATAAAAAAACAGGAAGTTTTCTTACGAAAGAAAATCTTCGAAGAGTTATAGAATACTATTCTACAACATACGAAGAAGTGAGAAATAGCAAACTAGAAAAGCAAATATTTTATAGCAAGCCATTTGTATGTACCCAGAAAAGTAAAGAATATATTATGATCAGTATGTATTTACTCCAGATGGTCATTGCAGATGGATTATATTGGCTTATCAGAGATTACTATTTGAATAATAAAATGGGACAAGTCTATATGAACGCTTTTGGAGAGATGTTTGAGGATTATTTTGAAGAACTCATGATAGAGTATATGCCTGATGATTCCTGGCATAAAATAGAAACCGGGAAAAAGAAAAGTGCAGATTATTATTTGGAAATTGAAAATGCAGTTTTCTTGTTTGAATTAAAATCAGGCTTGATGAGGATAGGCGGAAGGCAGCAGACTCCTAATATTGATCAAATAGATGATTTTTACCGCAGAAATATTGTTGAAGCTTACGAGCAACTAAAAAATTCTGCAGAAGACTATCAGGGAACAAAGCCTGTTATAAAAATCTTTCTTCTATATGAATTTTCAAATAATACACAGTTGATAATGTCATCAATACCAAAGATTTTTGATAACGACAAGGAATGCTATATTATGTCAATACAGGATTTGGAGATATTTCTGTCAACATATAAGAATGAGAGGGGAAAATTTGACAGGGTTGTAGAAGTGATGTTGAATAAAAGTAGTTTGAAAACAGAGTATAACAGTGTGCTGAATATTTTGAACGATCAACAGGCAATAAAAAATTTTCACTTCGTAGAAGAAAAAGATTATTTGAAAAAGATAGTAGACAAATTAGAGATTGAATTGGAATAAAAAAAAGACGATAATCAAAAACAGCTGCCTTTTATCATGAGCGGAACTTATCCATGGCAAAACTGCTCTTCATTAGCCTCTACATTCGTAAGCTCCGCGAAGATCTGCAGAACTATGTGTGCAACATCAGTAACCGTGAGGCGTGGAGAGAGCGGATGAAAACAAAAAGAATCTTCCGGTAACTATTGTGGTGGTTCTGAAAGATTAAAATAAACGTGTATTGGTGGCTCTCAAGCATTAGAATATTCTCATTGACAATTATACCAGAAAATAGTATGATAGTATTCATATATTATTGCGTGAAATGCAGATTTTACGCAATAATTGGGTGAAAGAGAATAGAGGATTATTTTATGAGTGAATATACGGATACTGTACGAACACAGAATATACTGGCTTTGAGGGCGTTGCTGAAGCAAATGCCTCCTTTTTGTACGGATTATTTTAGGGGAATTGCTTCGTCAACATCTCCAAGGACACAGACTGGGTATTGCCGGGATATCTATACCTTTTTACAATTTGTTGTTATGAGAAATCCCATATACAGGGATTCCGAAATTAAGGATATTCCCCTTAAAGTCCTTGAGGAAATGACGCCGGCGGATATCGACGAATATCTGGAACATCTTAACTACTATATATTTGAAGGAACTGAATATAGAAATGGCGAATCTGCAAAAGCACGGAAACTGTCTGCCCTTAGTAATATGTACAGCTTCTTTAATAAACGGCAGATTGTTTCAAATAATCCCTTAAATGCCATTGAACGGCCCAAAGTTCATGATAAAGTAATCATTACACTGGATCAGGAACAGATATTTGATTTAATGGATGCAGTCGAAAGCCCGACTAATATGACAGACCGCCAGAAAAAGTTTCATAATCTTACCATGGCTCGTGACCGTGCTATTTTAACATCATTTTTGGGGACCGGAATGCGAGTATCAGAATTGGCCGGATTGGATGTTACAGATGTAGATTTTAATAATCAGACGTTCCGTGTGATCCGGAAAGGCGGAAATGAAGCATACATATACTTTGGAGATGATGTCCGGGACGCCCTCTGCTACTATTTGGGTATTCAGGAAGAGCCAGAAAATACGAACGAAGAGATAAAACAACTATCCCCCAGGGATGCCCTATTGAAAGGCAATGATGAAGAGAAAGCATTATTTCTCTCGCTTAGAGGGAATCGTATGGCGGTCCGCAGTATCGAGGCTATGGTTAAAAAATACTGTACAATGATAAATACAAATAAGAAAATTACCCCTCATAAGCTTCGGAGTACATATGGAACAGCTTTATATAAAGAAACTGGAGATATTTATCTGGTAGCGGATGTTCTTGGACATAAAGATGTAAATACTACCAAAAAGCATTATGCCGAAATGACCAATGATAATCGGAAACGTGCGGCAAATATTGTCCCTTTGAAAAAAACACATGAGAAAAGCACATAAAAAGAGGGCGGAATTTTAAAGATTACCATGTTATGATACATATAATATAAAGTATTAACACTATAAATGTAAATCATAATTCAGCCTGCAAATAAAAAGTCAATAGAAAATTGAATATTTTTTGAAAAAATTTTATGTAGGAAAAATGCGTACAACAACCAGACCACCGTAGAACGCTGGTTTTGTGAATTGCTAGAGTTATGTAATTTCTGCTATTGTGGAAGGGAAGCCAAATATTCTTTGACTCTTCCGTAATAAATCCGGAGAAATTTATTTGCCCCGGCTGTCATGTAGACATAGTAAGCTTTGCCTTGCGCACGTTTCTTATCCATGAACAAATACACGGGGTCATCTTGTGGCTTGGTCTTAATTAGAACGTCCATGACCTGAAATAGGGTCTTACGGAGCGCGGGAGAACCATGTTTTGATGCATGGATACTTTTTTGAGAGTAATCCCCGGATTCATTTACACCTGGGTCAACACCGGCAAATGCGGTAATAGCGTTCCGATGGGTAAAGCGTGACACATCTCCGATTTCCGCTATTAGCTGTGGACCCAGGGAGGGGCCTACGCCTTTCATCGCCATAACGACAGAGTATTCTGGAAGTTGGGCTGCGGTTTCGTTCATTAGGGAACGGAGCTGTTCAACAGTTCGGGATGCAGTATTTAACTGCTCAACCGCCTGTTTGATGATACGTTTGGTAAAGACATCTTTTGGAAGTACAGAAACCGGTTCCTTGGCTGTTTCATAGATTTCTTCAGCTTTTGTTTTGCTGAAGTTGTACTTCTTGCGGTGACACCACTTCTGATAGTGGTCAACAAAAGCGTCCACAGATATCTTACGGACACAGTCTGCATGCCAGTAGCAGTCCGCAAAGTCAACCCATTTCTGGCTTCCGTCTTCGCGGGCGGGGCTGTCAAAATAGGTGTTTACACCGGGATAAGTTTGGTCAAGAAGGCCGATCAGATTGTTTTTCATGGCAGTCTTGTGCTTCATGTAGAAGCCAAACTGGCGGTTCATGGTCTTTAATTGATTGCGTAATTCATCCATAAGACCATATTGTTTCAATTTTGACCATCTGTCAAGTGTATAGCGTGCGATTTTAAGGGAATCTGCTTTGTCGGACTCTACTTTCCGCAGGGAGTTGTCTTCGTCCTGATAATGACGTATAAGCTGTGGATTTACAGCGCTAACAAACAGACCGGCAGAGACAAGCTCATGGGCAATGGTCTCATAGTAATGTCCGGTACACTCCATGACGATACGTGATTCTCCATCAAGGGATCTGATCCGATGAATCAATGATCGGAGATCCTTGGATAAATGAGATACTTCAAAAGGTTTGGCCACGACTTCACCGCCTGGGCGGAGGATGGCAACCATGCTTTTACGTTTGGAAACATCAATACCGATAGCGTTCATATTCATATGTTATGTCACTCCTTCTTTTGTAAGCAATGGTAAGGACCAGTTTTACTCATTGCCTATTCAATCTACTGTGGTGTGACGCGGACGCACCTTTGTGGGTGGTTCAACCTGCATAAAACGAATGCTGCGAATGAGGAGCTGGTTATCAGACTGTTTTACGGACGCGAAGTCCAAGAAAGGATCCGATTATACCGATTGCTCTCTACATTCTAACAGCTTAAGCAACAAGATGGGTAATTCCTTACTGGCTGTAAGGGAGATTAACCATAAATATATTGTAGTAGAAAGGATGTGGTTTAATGACCGTACAGCAACAGGTATGCGCACGCATTATTAACATGTCAGATGAAGGTGCTGCTTTTATTGAGCAAGTAATAAATAATATGAATCCTGTTTTTTTTATAGGAAAAAATAATTTAAAATCTACTACAGAGGCGATAGATGTATCAAAAAGAATCGGCGTTGGAAAGGGAATTATTGAAGATCCAACTGATTTTGATAAATGGGACGAGGAAATTGCTGATTTATTTGAGGATATAAAAAAATGAATTATCTAGCAGACACACATATTTTAATTTGGGCAATAACAGATAGTCCTAAATTATCCCAAAATGCAAGAGAAATATTATTATCGGACTTCTAGCTCAAGCCAAAGCAGAAAATATGTTTTTTCTTACACATGATGAATTGACTCCATTCTATAATGAATCCTGCATAGTATCAGTATGAATTTTTCTTGATGGGTAAAATTAATGGATTATTTTAAAACGGTCGATCCAGAGGATATGAGTCAGGCTAAATTGATTGTTTTTGAAAAGGGGCTGTTGCCAGCCCCTAATTCACTTTTCTACCTCTTCCACTTATCCAAAGAACCAATTACTTTCATACATGGTAGTCTTGCAATCAGATTTTCTATAGCCCTTATTGCTTTTGGATTGTCCGTAATGTCAGACATGTATTCCAGAACCTCCAAGTCTATTGTTTCTCCATACAATATATCCATTGATGTATCCGCATAGGACTCTGTTCCATCCTTATGTATATTGATACCGATGCTTGGAATGCCATTCATCTGTTCCGGCGGTATTTTATTGAAAATAGCTATTGCTTTATCAACACTGTGTATATTTTCGTAATATTTCCCTAAGCTATGGAATTCGCTGCACTCTGCCACTGTATACGTAATGATGATCTGTCTTTCCATCAAAAGCGATTCTGCTCTTTGAAGATAAGAACCCAATGTGCCGGTTTTACCTTCAGTAATAGGATTGATATCTACTTTGATACCGCCAAGCATGAATCCGTCTTCATTAAATACATTGAACAAATCATCTTCTGTCTCGCAGCCTGTATATTCCACAACAATATCAAGGTCAGAACCTTCCTTTTCCAATCCCCTGCACCGGCTTCCATATATTGCAATCCCGACTATATTTATAGATATCTGATATTCATCAATCTTGGACTGCAGATAAGCATAAACATTTAATTCTATTTCTTTCTGTGTCAGTCCATTGATCTTGTGGAACATATCACTTGTTTTTGCCTTGAATTTTTCTATAATCCTACGCTCGTTCGCAGCTTTTTTTGCGCGATCCTCAAACCAGTGCATTTCAGTATATTCTACTTTTTCTGTCAATTCTTCAAAATCAATCGGTATCAGTTTATCATATGAGTGTATATTTCCCTCCAGTTCGCTCCGGTGCATTGGTTCCTTTAGACCTAACTCAATTTCATAGAGCACCTCTGTGATTGTAATATCAGGGTTATCATATACGCCGCCATCTAATTCCCGATAATTCATATCGTAAATGGTATAGTCATAGCCTTCACCAGTCTCCTGAATACGAATATAACGATCTGCTAATTGGAATGCCAGTTCCTGTACATCCTGGTTTTCTTGTTCATTTGTCATTTTTCATTTCCTCACTTTTGCATTATTCATTTATGAATCCGATTTACATACACCACTGCCTTATCAGTCGTAAAATGGGCGGAGTTGGCCGTTCCATACCTCGTAATACCAGTACGAAGTATTGAAACGGATATAATAGTAATCTGGAGCACAGTAAACAGGGTGACGCTCAATCTTCCGTCCGGTTTTACGGAGGAATTTATGACGATTTACTTCCAGCTCATCAACCTCATGAATTATGATGATTTTGCTTGGATCAAAGTCAAACACGTCACAGATTCTTGCGATTGCCTCTGTATCAGTCATATAATAGCTGTGATTACCTGTCTCGGCCCCTTCGGCCAGCCGCGCATAATCATTCTGACGCACATTGTTGGGGTTCTCGCATAGTTTCCACTCCTCTTCCCGTTCTAAAGCTTTCTTCAATTCAATGATTTGAGCCTTATAAGAATCCATAAGTTGTTGTGTATGGATATATTGCATATTTACTTCATACTGAATTTTTTCAGCAATCCCGTCCTCGTTCTCTTTGTATGCGTTACAAAACGTGTCTTTATCACCGCCAAACTCTATATAAGCTTTCTCGATTGCTTCGTATTCTTTCATGGCAGGAAAATAACCTGTTCTTGTTTCAAATTCCTTTAGCATCATGACAAAATATCCCTTTCTTAATGATTAGGCAGTAATGGCTTAAATCATGGATGTTCCTTCTGCCATAGCCTTATTGTTGTAACTAAATCAAATACTTTGGGAGGCTTTCGCCTCCCGCTGTATCAATAATAGATTTTTTTAAATGTGGCAGTCTACGATGGTCAATACCCATTCGGGCTCTGCTTTGTCTATGAATCGTTCTTTAAAATGTAAATTCCAATCAAAGATTTTTTCTTCTGCGCCATATCCGGCGCCTGCCTCTTTTATATCATATGCCTGATACCATTTTCCCTCTGGCAGGATTACTGCATTTGTAATGACTGAGGATTGTATTTTTGCATATGTCTCTTTGTTTTTGTATGTACCTAATAAGAATTTTTCATTTAATGTATTGAAAAAATCATCTGCATTTTCGCCATCCTTCAGCGGAGAATTTTCAATAACCACTTCCCACCATCTGAGACTTCTATTGTAAATCTCACAATCTGGCTCAAAATTAATATTTTTAACTCTGGCCTGTGCATATCTCCCCTCTAAATCAGGAGTCGGATATACAAGACTATCCTCCCCCTTTATCCCCTCAGATGCTTTTAGGAGACCGTTCCATCTGCCGCCGATTTGCCACCAATCCCATTTGGCATTCGGATTTTCCCAAAATCCAAATTCCTGTTTTTCTATATCCCACGGAGACACGAAATAATTCTCTAGATAATCCTGTATCGTAGGATAGATCTCTCTGTAAGGAACGCTCCGTAATTCTGCGTTCTTTTCACCGATATCAAACACAATTTGGACGTGCCCTAATATGGGATCATATGTATAATTAAAAAAATATTCCTTCCTATTCTTATAAAAGTGTGAATGATCCGCCCCATCAGTAAATATCGTATAGGAAAATATACTTTTTAACTCTACTATATTCCACGGAAAAACGTATTTTCCATCCTGTAAGCACACTATATTCATACTTCCCGTTTCATATCTCTCATGCTCTTTTTCAACAGCACTTACAAATTTAAGATATTTTTTTGGACAGTCTCCCATGTTGTTTTCCTGATATGGGGCCAGTAATTCCTTCACAGTCTTTTTCCCATCGCTAAATACCGCAACTGAAAAATGGCTCATCTTTGTTCAGCTCCTTCCTGCATCAATCCAAGTCGTTTGAGACGTTTTCTCATCCGCGTCAGACGTGATGAGACTCCGCGGATTGTAATGTTGCAATGCTCGGCAATTTCCCGGTAAGTATACCCTTCTGCCTTCATATATATTACTTCTTTTTCTTTCGGCTTAATATATGGAAGCAATTGGAGCAGTTGTTGTTTTGCATCCAGGATCTCAGATGCACGTTCTATTCCATTTCCATCTGTAAACCGGCCGTCCATATCTGATGATATGCACTCTTCGCAATAAATTCCCATAGATGCCTTCCGTTTAGGACATTCCAGATACAAAAATTCTTTTATCATACAATATTTCATTTTTCTCCATGCAATAGAGGAAAAACGAAATCTGCTTAATTCTGGGTTCTCCAGATACTCCCGGACCGCATCCAGATATCCAAATATAACGACATCATAGAATTCCTGGTCTAAATGATTTTTGAACAAAAAGACTTTTACTAAAGAAAGATGCTGGCATGCAAATTGATTTTGCTCAGGGGTTAATTTATTTGATTTTCCCATAAGTATGTCTCCTTAAAAAAGGGTTGTCATTGTTCATCATAATATTTTTCTCCCTTAAGTATGTATGCCGTAATAAGCTGTATTCAGGTTGCTCTGCCCATGAAGGATGATACCGCCAGAGACTCCCGGACCATAGGGTGTATATCCGTCAAACAAAAAACTATATGGCAGAAAATCATCATATAAAACAAACCGTTCATAGTTTTCCCAATTCAGTTTTTGTTCAAGAAATTTTGTGAATTTATGCCGGATTCTAGGCCGAGATATAATATCTTTTAGATTTTTTCTGCTTCGAAATTCTATTTTAGCCGGAATGGTCTGAGATATAGAAAGCAGTTTCCTCTTATATCCTGTTTTGTGCAAGGCTTGAAACAGGACTTCCTGTGGCAGGCATATAACTTCTTCGTACCCTTCATATCTGCCGTCTGCTAAGCTGTGCAGCCACCAGAACCGTATATTAATATTCTTATTACAGTTCACATCTTCCCTACACCGCAGTTCCGCAAAAGAACAGACATCTTTAACAATTATCATTCTCTCCGACATCAGCTGCTGTATTTCTTTCTTTAATAGGAAAAAATTATTAGAACATTGATGATCTCTTGAATATGTTCTTAAGGATACAACGTTTTCGCGTTCGCTTATACTAATCATTGTTTTCTTTTGCATTTTCTCTTCGCCTTTCAATAATAAATTTACCTCCTTTTCTGCATAAAAAAAGAACATCTATAGAAAGATGTTCATCGCTAGACTTATACTTTATTTTAGTATTTTTATATGATTCCTTCTGAGCTGTAAGTAAAACCGTCCCTCCTTCTATTAAAATTTTCCCTACTATACTTAACAGGGGTACCCATCTCTGGGAATTACACTACATAATCTACAAATGCAGAAAACCATGAATAAAAATACTTTATGTTTATTCTACTATAGTTGAATCCTTCTGTCAAAGTTTTCGTATTCTCTAACGAATAAAAGGCAAAACCGGAGATAAGATAAGTGCCCTTACTCTCCGGTTTTATAAAACCTTCTGTTATATTTTTTCTTCCCTCATCTGTACGGCACGCACTATAATGATCCGTTTTTCTGAATATCCGGCTGCAAGGTTTTTTTCACATGCCACCAGCGTTACCCTCTTTCCCACATCATGAGGGAAATATGCATCACTTTTTAAACGAAGTACCCTGTCTACAGCTTCTACTTTATAGCTGTACCGGGTATTTCCCTGTATAACATAGAAAGTATCATCCACATTCATTTCATCCAGGCGGTTAAAGCTGTGGCCGTATGTCTGGGAACTATGTCCGTATATAATATAATTTCCCTTCAGGGTTGTTGAAAGATCTGCCGTTACAAAGTAGTATTTTGACAGGTTAAAATCATTGTCGTCAAGCGTATTTCCCCGAATGACCGCTTTCTTCATGTTAATCTTATCAATGACCAGTATACAGTCAATGTGTCCCCGGAAAGAATAGTCGTTTACATCACTATACTGGTATTCAACTAAAGGAGCCTCATCTGATGGCGCTTCGTCAGGAATTTCTGCCTTTTCGTCCATGTAGCCGTCAATAAGCATATCCTCAAAATGGTTCCGTTTATCCGCTTCATGATAGGGCTCACAGTAAATCTGATATCCGACAGATATAATAAGGATAATTCCAGAAACAAAGCATGCAATTGGAAATAAATGTTTAATCTTTTTCTTCATAAGTCCTCCTAAAAATGGTGCAGAGCTTCCCCTGCACCAGCGATAACTGTTGTTTATTTTTTACGTTTCTGTTTCTTATAATAGATAGAAAAGCCAATGCCAAGCCCTGTTATTCCGACTGCAACAAATGCGGCTGCAAACAGCGCCGTACTGTCGTCAAAACCAAGTTTCGGAACCGCCGTCTTTGGAATAACATGGTTTCTGCAGGTAATCGTAATATCCTGTCCTTTCATACGGAACTCAATCTTATCTGCAAGCTGCTGATATCCTGCCGGCGCTTTCTTTTCTTTGAAATAATATTCTCCGAAAGCAAGGTCACTTATATTGACTTCACCTTTTTCATCGGTGATATATGTTCCGATATTTTTCCCGTCAGATGTAAATAACTCAAATTCCGCCCCTGGAAGCTTCTTAGATTCATTATTTGCGTCAATTTTTATAAGCGTTACCTTTGCCTTTTCCAGCTTATTGACCGCCGGATTCTCTTTATTGACATCAAAGACCGTTACCGGCTCATTTTCTAACGTCAGCTCAAATTCATGCTTTTCCTCATCCAGAATATACCCCTCCAGTGTCTGAAGCTCTCTGAAGTAATAATGGCCGGATACCAGGGCAGCCTTTAATGTCGCCTTACCTTCTTCATTTGTTTTAATTACTCCGATCAGGCTGTCCTTTGGAAGGATTCTTTCGCCGCGGTAATCCATAATATCTTCATTTGTATAAATACCAAAGAAGATTCCTTCTAACGGCTTTTTCCCATATCCGAATGTCCCGTTTTCTGGATTCAGCATTTCTCCTACTTTATAGACGTTAATTTCTGTGTCTATTACATCATTCTCAATATCCAGGCTGATATCTACAACTTGATCTTTCTTATCCTTGGTCAATACAACCTCATACTTTTTATGATTCATGGCCAGACCCGCCGGTGTTTTCGTTTCTTTTAAGATATACTCACCTAACGGCAGATTCTTCGATACTCCTTTGCCTTCTTCATCTGTTGTGATGGTGTCCACGGCATTTCCATCCATATCATAAACTGTAAATTCCACGCCTGGTAAAGACCGCTTTTCATACTCCATACGGTTGATTTTCCCGAAATCAGAATCATATGTTGAGATTCCGGTGAGCATATCTCCAACCTTATCTATAGTGATGGTTCCGGTTTTTTCAAATTCATCTACCATTTCTACTTTTAGGATCTCACCGCTTTCCAGAACAGTAAAAGGGATTTCTTCCGCAAGCTCATATCCATCCGGAGCCTGTTCTTCAATCAGTATATAATCGCCAGGTTCTAATCGGTCAATTCTATGTACTTTTCCGTCAGTAATCCAGGATGTGACCTCATTTCCATCAGAATCCTTAATGGTAAGCTTTGCACCGATTACCTCCTTACCGCCGATGTCCACTTTGCTGATATCTACTTTAGTGAAATCATTTGTGACCTCCTGCTCTGCGGCTATGACTGTCTGTTCCTGATTCGTATACTGCAGATTGAAATCAATCATCTCTTCGCTTTGTACATATCCTGGCGAAGGTTTCAGCTCCTTCGCATAATAGCGCGCAATGGGCAGATCTTTCGTAAAAGCTGCCACTCCATTTTCATCAGAGGATGCTGTCTCAATCAGTGTGTCTGCGGGAATGACAATCCCCTCACCGATTAAAATATCCTCTGCAATATAAAGGCCGAAAATGGTTCCTGCCACAGGCTCTTTTGTCTCAATATCTGTCTTTTTAATCTGGATAGATACCCTCTGCCGTTCATTGACATATTCACTGTCGCTGTATACGACCTCTACTTCATCACCAGCATATTCCAACGAAAATTCCTGTATTTCCTTATTCAATGCAAATCCCGGTCCGGCTGTAACTTCCTCTATTCTATATTTCCCAAGAGGCAGGTCTGTCAATTCTGCTTTCCCGTCCTTGTCCGTTTTAATCATAGATACCAGTTCGTCCTTCCTATACAGAGTAATCCGGTTTCCTTCCCTGTCACACTGGTAATCCGGTGAATAAATATCTTCTGCCGCATATATTTTGAATTCTGCTCCTTCCACATTTCCCATTTCATAAATAAAGTCAGAATCATCTTTTCCCGAATTAAGGATACCTAAAAATTCCCCAAAACGCCGCAGAATATTTTTCTTCTTTTGCCCATAACCGGACAGGTGCTCCCCCTTCTTTTGCAGCCGTAGAGAACCTGTCTGGCGCTGATTTTCATAATCAACCCTTATAACCACGGCGCCTGTTTCCTCTTCCACCTCGTATGCCTGGTCAGATGAAAGGGTAAATTCAATCGGTTCCCCTTTTACATAGCCGTCAGCAGCTGCGCTCTCCTCCAGACGGTAATTCCCCATCTTTAATTTTTCAGGCGTCAGCAGATAACCCTGGTCAGAAACTTCAAATTCCGTGTGCTCTACGAGCTCCGGGTAATGTGTATATTGCTTTACATACTCTTCATTATCCAGGTTATAGATTTTAAAGACAGTGCCTTTATGCAGTACAGGCATCTTACTGGTGCCGTCAATTTTATATATTTTCAAAATTGCCTGAAATTCATAGTCAATGAATACTCTCCATTGCTGGGGTTCCCGTTTATCTTCATTAATGGTTACGATAAACGGATCGATTGTATTGTAGTTTTCAGGAGTGGTCGATTCTATCACTACATATTTTCCATAGGCTAATTCATTGCTTACCGCATATCCCTTTTCATCCGTAAAAAGCTCCGGCATGGGAATGCCTTTGCTGTCTTCTGAATAATCAAGCGCCGTTGTCTCCTTGCTAAAATCATAGCCTCGGAACTGTTCCGGAGAGTAATTTCCATTGCCATCCGGTTTTATGTCTCCGGCCTTGACACCTTTTAATGAGCGAATCAGATATATTTTGAATCCGGCTCCCTTTAGAAGATCTGCTTCTGTCTGTTCGCCATCGGAGCCGACTTTGATTAACTGGAAAGGCTGCTTTTTCACGGTCTCATTTACGGTTACCTCTCTGTGGACAATTTTTACATCCTGTCCCTCATAAGCTGCTTCTACCGGATACTCTGTAGGATCAAGCAAATATCCTTCCGATGCGGCAAGTTCGCGGATACAATACTTGCCTAAATATAAATCAGTGAAATCAAGTTCTCCATTCTCATTAATTTCCCCTTTTGAAACGAGCTCCCCCTTTTTATGTACTGTTCCGGATTTTTTGTTCGGATGCTGAATATCCTCTGCTGCGAATAAGCCATACTCTGCACCAATTAAAGCTGCATCTCCCTGACTTAGAAATTCGTGTGTTTCTTTATCTATCTTCCGTACATGAATTTTTGCGCGGACTTCTTCATTTTGGAATGCATGTGAAAATACGTATTCATATGTCTGATCATTTTTGTATGTATATGTAAACTCATATGTTTCTTCCGACCTATAATACTTTTCCGGCGCCTGTATTTCCCTGATATAATAGGTATAGTTAATCGGGATATCAGCAGAAAATTCTGCAATCCCATCTCGGTTACTGATACTGCTCTGAATCAGTGTATCCTTATCAAGAACGGTTCGTCCGTTGATCTTGATGGCTTCCTTGTTATATAGTCCGAACTTTGCACCTTCAAGCGTTGTGTCGTCATTCTGTGAATGTTTTACAGATGTTACTTTTATTTTCGGCCGCTTGTTATTATATTCGCTTTCAGCTAACGCAAGAGAGGCAGTCTGACCGGCATATGTGAGGGAAACAGTCTTTGTTGTCTCCTGTTCGTTTTTTTCGATTACCAAATCCGCAGGCGCCTTTGTCTCAACAATGCGGTATTTCCCCAGATACAATTCCTCAGAAACTGCGCAGCCGTCTTCGCCGGTAGTCAGGTTCGCAATCAGAGTATCCCTTTTATGGATTACTGTTTTCTTATCCTGGCTTATAATATCTTCAGCAGCATAGATAGAATAATCGGCGCCAGGAAATGAAGCGTCTTCATATATGAAGTTTACCGGATCACTGCCGTTGACTGATGTGAGTTTTTCTCCGGATTTATGAATCTTAATCTTCCCTTTCTGCTCTTTGTTCCCCGCCTTTACGTCCGTATTCCCTCCTGCTACCAGCTTTACATTATGGACCTCCGCACTGAGGCAGTACCCGGCAGGGGCGGTTATTTCTTTCAAATAAACGGTTTCCTGAGTTTTGGTAAACTCTGTAGAGGAACTTCCCTTTTCATCTGTAGGCGGCATGGTTACAATCAGGCTTGTGCAGGCCTCATCTTTATACACTCCAAATACCGCGCCTGAAAGGCTGACATTGGTGTCTCTGTCTTTCTTTATCAGTGTGATTCTGGCAATATCCATCCACTTCACTTTGAACCGGACAGAGTTTGCCTTTTCTTCTATGAAATCTCCGTATCCGATATCCTGAATGGTACTTCCGGTACTAAGCACCAGCGTTTTCCATTGTGCGCCAATCTGTCCTGTCAGCTTTCCGCTGTCCCATTCACCGGTTGCGGTCTTAGGTGCAGTGAAATAAAAACTCCCTTCGCCGTATATTTTTATAGTTCCTCCGGTCTGGCTCTTACCGTCAGAAGCATTATGATATGTCACGTTTGATGGAAGATCCAGAGTAACATAATTGCGGTGATCCCCATTTAACTGAAAGGTTTTTGTCTTTTGTGAATCTCCATCAAGATACGCTTTTTCATAATCAGAATTCAGGCTGATGGCAGCTACCGGCGGGTTTTCCTGTCCAAACAGATAGTTGATATAACCCAGGACACCGGTTTCCTCCAGAGATCCTGCTGTACAGCCATGAAAACCCGCATCCCCTATATATGCATAACTCGCCGCAATATGTGTAAATATATACCTGGTATCTGCATCCAGCTGCGACATATACTGCTCTGTCAGATCTCCCGGCCCGCCATATCCATAATATAAGACTTTCTGCAGATTAGCATTTGTGTTCAGAACCTCTGCAACATAGTCTGCATCCGGCGGAGAGGCTTTCGGAGATTCCAGGCAGTATGCTATTTTTCCATTTACATAAAAATAATTCGTTTCGTAATTTCCAATGTTAGAGGGATAACGCAAAGTCTTCCCCTTCACCAAAGAGACATTTGAGCTTCTCTGGGCCGCCATTCTTGCGGGCACAACAGACAGAAACAGGCTGTCCTCCACATCTTCTACGGCAACCAGTTCCTGTTCGTTTTCCCCGCCAGATGTATCTAAATTATCAGCGGAATCGTCTAAATCTGGCTTTCCCGGTTCTCCTGTTTGATTCATATCCGCCTTATCAGGCGCGACTGACGGATCTGCGTCTTCCGACTCGTCCCCAGAATCAGTTCCTGTTTTTGTATGCCCGTTTTTTGAAGGGCTTTCCGGCTCCCTGCTTTTTACAGTAATCATCCGGCTGATCTGATATGCCAGGTTTTCGTCCCTGCCAGGATATACTTCGTAGACAGCCTGATACTTTCCCGGTACGTCATTGGCAAAGTTGGTTAATTTTTCATCAACGGCATTTTTAAATATAATTTTTACCTTTTCTTCTGCAAAAAACAGTTTGGTAAAATCATGTTCGATATCGAAGTCTGTCTGCGCTTTTATGGATATATCTTGGGCAATAACAAACTCGTCTTCTGTTAAGCGTTCCTTCATTTCAGATAAAAAAGGCAGATTGGATGCACCCTCATTATACAAAATAAAGTTATCTTCCTGAACCGGTGCCTTATCCTCTGCTGATTCCACTGTCTGGATTTCCGGCTTTGCAGATTCTGCTGCAAACGCCGTCATACTTGAATGAAGTATTGTTGTGCAGCAGATTAAGAATGCCAGGGTTCCTGACATAATTCTTTGTTTTCTAATCATCGTTTTCCTCCTGATATAATAATGAAAAGGCAGGGAATATCCCTGCCCGGCCAGCCCTGCGGCTAAATAAATTTTTAAGTGCGGGAAATCTGCCTTTTTGTTTCTCTCCTCCTTTCTCCTGCAAGCCCCAAAAAAGCCAAAGGCAGACTGCTTCTTGATACCTGTTTCCAGGAATTGTACAAAAAGCCTTCCGCACTTTGGCTCGCTAAAAAAATATATCCTTATTATATAGAAAGAAACATGCTCTTTCAAATCCACAAAACGCCATATACTGCCAAATACATATTACAGCTGTCCTTCGAGGAAAACATATCTGATATTAAGACAACTTATCTGTTCCCCTGCCTTTCTCTTTTATTCTGTTGCCCATTCCATGTTTTGCGACATCTTCTCCTTATTCTTTCATTGAGCATTCCGGAGGGCTCTGTTAAGCTATGGGTATACGATATTGGATTTCAAAAGGACTTCCGACAAAATAATGCAATAAGGAGAGAAATACAGATGAAAAAAGGATTATATGTCCCGGCATGCCACAAATATATCAGGAAAAGAGATGGTACTCCCGACCAGCAGCGCATATTCAACGTTGCAAAGTCTGCATTTAAAGCAAAATATCCTAATCAGAAATTAGAAGATAGGGAACTGATCAGTTTCTTAAAGGCGAACCATGTGATTCCGGAAGAAACGAAAGGGGAAGACTTGAATACGGAGCATCCGGAACTTTGTTTTACGATTATCTCCCAATATAAATGTAATTCAACCTGTCAATTATGTGCCTATTCTCCGCTCTTTAAAAACCAGTGGGAAATGCAGGAATCCATATTAATTGGTTATGCCCTGAGAAGCTGGAATAATTTACAGGCTCTCTTAGAATCCGGTCTTACCTGCCGCCACTTCCGGGCAATGATTCCCGTATCGGAAAAATCATCCGTCTCAGTAATACCTTTAAATCGGCTGGCTTTTGAATATATGGAAAAGGTGCCAAAATCACAATCGGATATGTTGTCCATCTCCGAAAATATCATCCATACCTTGAAACAGAATAATAAAAATAAGCTCTCTGCAGATGATTTTAAAATTGCAAAAAAATACCTTGATAATCTCTTCCTAAGTAATTATCATGCTTTGCCGCCGGAAAAGATTGAAAACATTTTGAAAAAATGCTTTCAGCTGCATTTCCGACCGGCTCCTGAGCCTTCAACACAACAGGAAAAACAGGAAGAAATTATGGAAGAAAGCCCTCTGCGCCTGGAGGGCCTGCTAGCAGGGAAATCTCTGACAACAGCGGGAAACAGAAATCCTCTGCAAGAAACTGCCAGTAAGAAAAAAATAACAGATGATAAGCGTGAAAAGGCAGTTCACACCTGCTATACGAAAGATATTTCATCTGTACTGATAAAACCAATTTCCGCTGCAACTATGGAACGCCCTCCCCATATATGGCAGATAACCTATAAAGAGCTTCAAGATTTTCCGGCAGTAAACCTGGATACAGCAGACAAATGGCAGATGAGATTGTTTCTTGAAAAACTGCTAATGACGCCCTTGCTCCCTATGGAAACCTTGATAGATAATAAGGGTTCGTCATGGGTGCTTCTCTATGTTCAAGGCAAATTTTTTTATTATTCCAGCAGCAATCTGACCATATTAGATACCATACTGCCCTATATTGAAAAAAGTGCTTTCCGCAAAATCATTTGTTACGAGCCTTATCAATTGTATGAATACTTTTTCCGGCAGCAAGTCTATGGCATAACCCTGTTCAGCATCCGGCTTGGAATGGATTTCGCCTGTTCCCCGGCTTTATGGAAATGTAATATAAATACTGTCCTGCATGAAATATGCAAAACAGAAAATCCTGATCATGCCCCTGCAGTAATGGACAGCATGCGGAACTACTATAAGATGTTCCAATATTTAAGCAAGACTGGTTTAGAAAAAAAGAAGATGTACTGGGAAAGATATTATATCATGAAATTTTTAGGATATTCTTATCATAGAAAAGAAAACGGTTTAACAGGAAAACCCCTGTTTCTAAAAGAGGCCCTGGATGGCTATCAGTTTGCTTATACCGAAAAGGATACATTAATGGCTCCTTATATGGCTGTCCGCTATCAGATCCGATGGGAATCAAAAGATGAATTTCCAATTGAATCCATGCTTTCGGAAATTATGAAGCACAGAATTCCGGAAATTCATGAAATATTACTGCTATCCTATAGTAAAAATAATATGATATTTTCCATACTTCCCTCGGAATATGGTTACTTATGTGATTTGGTAAATAATATTGCATGTTATTTTGCAGAGATAAATAAAAAATTGCCGGTACATATTGACGAAGACATTTTGAGCAGTCAGAATGAAAAATGTGTGGCAGTGCCTTGATTAATGTAAGGTGGCAGTGAGAAAAAATAGCGGGGAAGAGCAAATGATGTTATATGTATACTTCATACTATAACATAAATGTAATACAAAAATCAGGATAACTGACCGTTTTGAGGAGACTGTAAATAATCTTGTGTCTTTGGAGAAATAATCTTTACTGGTAGGAATCAGATATGTAGAAATCTGCTGTCGAATATCATTACTTTTATGTTGTCGAATTCTTTTTATGATAATAGTATTACCAGATAGTCAGGTTTTATACATATTTATTGATTTTTTGGCACACCAATCAGACATTAGCAGCAGAAACTCTTTCCGTGGGCTCTGCCCACACCCGGCCTCCGGAATAAGACCGGGAATTTCTGGCAATACTGCTAATGCCGATGAAATAAGGCCGGAACGTTTTGATGCGATATGTCGTTCCGGCTTTTCATTTTACAGGTACCGGGTAAGCCTCTCCCCGTACAGGACGATCAGCTGGTTCAGCACCTGGTCCCAGTTTCTGTAACGCTGTGTCCATTTTTTGATCACATTTCCACTGGCAAGATAAAGCATCTTTTCCAACGCGCTGTCGCTGGGGAATACACTCTTTGTCTTTGTCACTTTCCGATACTGGCGGTTCAGTCCTTCTATGATATTTGTAGTATACATGATACGCCGGATATCATCTGAAAACTGAAAGAAGGAACTGATGTCTTCCCAGTTATTCTCCCAGTTACTTATCGCATAGGGGTATTTCCTTCCCCACTTTTCTTTGATCTTTTCCAGTTCTGAAAGAGCAGATGTTTCATTGGGGGCATTATATACTGCCTTGAAATCTGAGGAAAATTTCTTCAGGTCACTGTAATTGACATATTTGAAAGAATTGCGTAGCATATGGATGACACACCTCTGGATCTGGGCATCCGGATAGACTGCCCCTATCGCTTCCTTAAAACCGGGAAGCCCGTCCACGCAGAAGAACAGTACATCCTGTACACCGCGGTTTTTCAGATCATTTAACATGCCCAGCCAGAACTTGCTCGTTTCATTAGCTCCTACTGTGATGCTCAGGATATCTTTGTAACCATCTGCTGTGATGCCCAGCACGATATAAGCCGCCCGGCTTAAGATGCGCCCATCCTCCCTGACCTTGTAATGGATGCAGTCCATGAACACAAAAGGATAGATCGGATTCAACGGACGTGACTGCCATTCCTTTATTTCCGGCAGGACCCTGTCTGTGATCTTGCTGACCATTTCTGCTGACAGTTCCATCCCGTAAAGATCTTGTATCTGGTCATGGATGTCTCTTGTGCTCATGCCCCTTGCGTAGAGGGATATCACTTTTTCCTCTATCCCGGAAATATCCCGCTGGTATTTTGGGATCAGTTTTGGCTCAAATTCCCCTTCCCTGTCCCTTGGGACATCGATCTGGAACTCACCATACTGACTCTTCAATGTTTTAGGGGTATGTCCATTTCTCTTATTGGATGTAGGAGCCTCTCTTTTCTGATTCTTTTCATAACCGAGAGACGCATCCAATTCTGCCTCCATGAGTTCCTGAAGGATATCCTTGAAGCTGTCTCTGAGCAGGCTGTAGACATCAGCTACGCTGTTTAGGTTGTTATCTGCAATAATCTGTCGAATCTGTTCTTTTGTTGCTGGCATAAAAAATCCTCCTTTTCGATAAGAATTGTCATATCTTGATTCTTACCAAAAAAGAGGTATTTTTTTCCAAAGACACAAATTATTCTACACTACCTATCTTGAGGGAAATATGCAAATGTAGGTGGATGCAGATGATTTACACAGATTATTTTACACACCCCAATTGCTGGAAAACCAGCCCTTACTCTGTTCATAACTGTATTTTCAATCCATCATACGCAAAATGTATTAAGTTCAATTCCCTCTCTAATTCTCTATAATCATTATATGACTTTCCCCAGTCTTCCTCTAAATGGGTAATAATAACTCTTTTGATTCCATACTGTTTTCGTATTGTATCAATTTCATCTATAGTAAACAGTTCTTTTCGCAGTGGGTTATTTTCATTTAATACAAAGCCATCTTTTAATATATCCCCGACAATTGTATTGCCAATGATTAAAACATCTGCACCTTGAAATTTCTCTGACTTTGGAAATGGCTTTACATCACATGGGGCATAAATTATCTTTTTACTGTTGGATGAAATAATAAATATTGCCACGTGTTCCTGTTCATCTACCGGTACCAGTTCTATCGGATGATCGGGTTTCTTTCCCAGTGAATTGGCAAGTCAGTCCATTTTCAATTGCTCAACTACACGCAGATATCTTCCGGCGTATCAATCAATAGATTCACATCTTCAACAAACAGACTGCACCCCGTTCTTGCATAAGGAAATCCTTTCTGCCGCGCTTCTATACAAACACGACAATTACAACATGCCCTTGGCGTGCTGACACAGCCTCCGGAACCAAGTATGATTACATTCATGTTATGTCTGCCTCCTTCTTTTCATAAAATGTTAATGTGAGTCTTTCGTTAATGACCTTTGTTTTACCTGTTTGGCGATACCCCATTTTTTCATACAAATGACAGTTTTTAGACTCCTGCAAAATTGTGTCAAGTTCCCAATTTTCGTTTCCATGCATTTCTTCACACAGCCGGATTGTTTTCTGTGCAATGCCTTTCCCTTGAAATTCCGGCAATATAAATATTGGGGAAATTCTTTTGTTTTTTCCGTTTTCCTTTTTGTCAATAATACGGATAGCTCCTACTTTTTGCTGTCCGATACAGATAAAATAGTAAAATGTAAAGTCCTGTTTCAAGCGTGCTTCTACTTTTTCCATGTTTTCATTTGCAGGACTGGTGTCAAAATCCTGATATTTCTCCAATAATTCTTTGAAAGCTTCGACCTGCATAGCGTGTAGCTCTTTTGCATTGTCAATATTTGCCCTTAATAATGTTACTTCCATATACAGCCTCCGCACAAAATCTATTACAATCTCTTTACAACTTCAATTGCAGAGGAAATTAAATTATATCGTATATTCTTTTGCATATTCCAATTTCGAGAATCCCACACTTCACCACTTACATCATCACCCGCATATAATAGCTGAGCAAGCGGAATATTATAATATTGAGACACCGCAAAAAAAGCTGCCGCTTCCATTTCCACAGTTATACATCCCTCATTTCGTCTTAATTCAATCATATCAAGGGTTTCTCTGTATATGGCATCGCTTGTCCATGTTTTTCCTGTTGTAAATGGAATCCCCATTTGTTTCAAACACGAAACAACAATCTCAACCGTCTCTTTATGGCATTCAATTTCTCGAGATGGCTCTAAGTAATGATAGGATGTTCCCTCATCTCTAATCGCAGAGATCGGGATAATAATTTCTCCTACTTTAGTATCCTTTGTTAAGGCCCCTGCGCCCCCACAAATTATGAATTTTTTACATCCCATAGCATGTAGTTCTTCAAGCGTTACAGCCGCACCTGGCCCGCCACAAAATGCCATCGTAATACAAAGTCTATCTGCACCATATACATATTCATAAACAGGTATATCAAATACTTCTGAATTAAGATAACCAATGACTGGAAGATTGTTTTCCACAACAAATTGATCCAACTCCTTCCTAAAAAAGGTAATAACACATTTTTCCGGAAGACTTTTATGACAAAAATTAGTTGGATGAATAATTGGATTTTTACTGGTATCAAATTCACATATGGGATATTTATTCTTCAATATCATGTCTTTTACCTCCTAAACTCCGATTTATATGTTTATCATAATTCCAATCTCATATAAATAACTTCTTGAAATCCTGCTAATCGAGAATTAAAGCCTTTAGGATTTCTGCCATATTCAACAAACCCAGCTTTTTTATATATGGATAATGCTCTTACATTGTCGGCAACCACATTCAGTTCAAGCTGGGCATATCCCGCAACCTTTGCACATTCAATACACGCTATAGTTAATGCCTGTCCAATCCCCAGCCCCCAAAATTCTTTAGCAACACTGATACCAAATTCAGCACGATGTCGTACCTTATATTTTTTCCCCACTGCTTCAATCCCAGCGGTTCCCACAACTACATTATCGACTATGGCAACTATTTCGATTTCATTTTTACTTTCCGATTTCTCTTTTAGGAATTGACTTTCCTGCATAACATCAAAGCAATTTTCGTCTGGATAGGTAAGTAAATAATCGGTTTCTCCATGTGTCAAATTAAAGTTGTCAAATACAGCTTGCCCATCACATTCCATTCCATTTCTCAAACAGCATTCAATACCATTTTTTAACATTATAACTTTATTATATTTCATCGCTGATACCTCCTGAATTCCTATTTGTCGCTGGCTCCATTATACGCTATCTCATAAAAAAGTCCACAAAGGGATAGCTGGCGAAGCCAGCGCAGAGGAAGTGTAGTTTCCCCTGTGATGATTGGAACAGATTGAAAATCCACAGAAATCATTTGCTGTCTGCCGGGCGCAATGCACCACTTCCCAAGTAGTGTATAATTGCACCCCCTTTCAGAGGGGGATTATCCGTTTTTCTGCCATTTTTACCGCTTTGTATCTACTCGCCTGCCATCAGACTTGTCAGATAATTCCCTTGCACCGCAGCTTTCTGTGAACGTACTCTTTTCAATGCCTCTTTCTCCCACTCTTCCATCAGTTTCTCCATCCTTTCATGCCGTTTCTCCCACCATGATTCTTCATTACTTTCGGAAAGTGGTGAAGCATCTTTTACAGGTATCCCTTCCCCGTAGCACTGTTCCGGCGTGCCCCGATGACCTGATTCCCAATCATCTTAGAACCCATAAGACCGGTACTGGAATACATGTTCCTTACCATACCCAATACTGTTTTCTCCCACTCCGGGTCATTTTTCATTCTTTCAAAACATTCTTCCGTAATTGTCAGTGTCCCTCCCACGCAGGTAGAACGATACCATCCGCTGACAGGCATGCCCGACATTTCATTCATGAACCACTGTTTGTATTCGTCCATGGTCATTTCTTCTTTGGATTTATTCGATATGCTGCCGTCATATATAAAACCAAAATAATTCGGCGGTTGCGAGATTACCATATCCCCCGCCCATGCAGATAAAACAGTTTTTTGAACTGTATCCCTTTCTTCCGAGGCTTCCTTCGCCTTCTCTGCAAAATTACTTGTACTCATCGTTTTCCTTCTGCTGCATGCGTAGTCATACGGGTTCATCCCCATACTGCTTACATTGTTGATACTCATACCTGTCTCCTTTCCTTTAACACCATCGTTACACTGAACTCATTCTTCTTTTTAATATCTACGTTCCCCTGCCACCCATCTGTGACCATATATTTTACTGGATTTTAGATAGATTATGCTCCCCATCAATCCGCATTACCTCATCGCAAAAATCAAGCGCCAGCTCCAGGTTATGAACAGAAAACAAAATCATAGCTCCATCATCACGCCGCTCTGCCAATATTTCGTTCAATGTCAAGACACTTTCCGGGTCAAGCCCGTTGAACGGTTCATCTAGGATCAGATTTTCTGCCCCGGACAACAGCGCCGCAGCCATGTAGATTTTTTGCTTCATTCCCAGGGAATAATTCGCGATATATGTGTCTATCGCTTCTTCCAGCCTGAAGGACTCCAACAGCCCTTTTTGCATTATTTCCGCTTTTTCGGGTTCCTGCCGGTACAGACGGGTTATAAATCGTAAATACTCCCTCCCGGTAAGATTCAGAAACATTTCCTTACTGTCCGGAACATAAAAGAAATGGTATTTGGACTGAAAACTGCGGCTTTCGATATGGTCTATGATAACTGTCCCCGAATCCATACATTCCGGCTGTGTAATTACTTGAAGCAACGTTGTTTTTCCAATCCCGTTCATCCCCACAAGGGCATAAATCCGACCATTTTCCATCTGGCAGGATACCCTGTCAAAAATCTTCCGGCCGCCATAGCTTTTTGACAGTTCATGAATCTGTATCATAAAAAACTCCTTTGCAAAATCGCCAGAAGCAAATCTCTCCTGCAGCCACCCCCGCACCCGCAAGACAAGCAAATGGAAGGAGCGGCACAGGAAGCCATTTCCTACTGGACAGAAATATTTCCCCGACAGTTAAAATTGTTGCTGTAATCAACACAAGCACTTTACTTATGTTTCCATGGAGCAGTTCGTTCGTACTGTTTACAGTCCGGGGCATTTTTAAATCAATGAGGACGCCTAACCACGAACAGACATAATTCATGGAAGTACCATAAAGCAGGAGCAGGAAAGCGCTCAGAACCGGCAGCCTCTCCAAACATATCAGGATGGACCAAAATAGAAATACTGTAATCTCTCCCCATAAAAATCCCTGTATTGTTTTCCATAAAAACAGCCTCTGCCCTGAAATGGGGAGAAATGCATAACAGGATTTATTGTCATCACTGGAATAGGCTGTACTGGAGATGGTATTAACCGAACAACAGGACATCAGCAGGAACAGTTCTTCCACATAGGTTCCTGTCAGGCCAATCTGGCTGAAATTGTAGAACAGAAGCCTGGATAAAATCATCACTGTTATCATATTCTTGATGTTGGAAAAGAAGATCAGTTCCTTATTTCTGGTAACACGTTTCCACTCCAGCAGGAAATACGGGTGTGTAATATGGGACGTTGTCGGCCGTTTCCCGGCTTCTCTATGGCGGAAGTCCTGTACATTCAGATAGCCCCTCACATACCAATGCTCCGCGGCAAACCTCAGAGCCATTATTAAAACAGTCAACCCCAGCAATGCCGCAGCCCATACCCAAAGAGCAACATGTAATTCCTGTTCCTTCGGGACGGCCTGACTTTTTCCGGCAATATATCCCCAAAGGGCAAAAACTACATTCCCCGCAAGCCAGGCAAGCACTAAAAAAGAACCATATTGAAATACAACAAAGGCATATCCCACTATATCACAGGCACAAAATCTGCTAAGAAAAATCGAGAACAAGATAACCCCGATATCCAAAACACCTGTAAGGATGCAGCAAAACAACAATGCCAAAACTGCCTTTCTTCGACGATGTGCTTCAAAAAGAAAAAACGGATAAAGGAATGCAGCACAAATTCCTGACTGCAAAATAAAAATCCTCATAGCCACAACACTTACAATCGTCTGTGCCTCCACCGGATAGCAAAGAACCATTTTAATCCGACGGTTCATACACAACTGGTCAGGAAGCTGATAGATTCCCCAAAACGCGCAGAGCCAAACCGATATCAGTGATACAAACACATAGCCGTTATCTGCTGCCGCAGCCGGAAGATACGAATCCAATATATACCAGATTAAATATCCTATATAGGCGCCTATTATCATAAAGGAAGCGGCAACCACCAGATGCGTCTTATTATGAAGTAAAATTTTACATAAGATATGTTTCATAAGGCAGCCTTTCCAAGCACAGTCTTCACATCATATTCACATAGGAAAACATCATAACTGCCAGAAGAATCACAAAAACACCACTGTTCATTTTAGTCAGGCGGTTCTGACGGATAAACAGCAGGTTCACGATCAATGCAATAATCGGAAACAGCCACACTCCCAGAACACTGGGTATCGGATAATAAGTTTCGCCCATATGCAGAATAGAAATCTGTTCCGGAAGGAACAGCAGCATAATTCCGGATAGTACAAACATCAGCAATATGACACCAAAGTTTACAGTCGCCAGTTTCGCATTATTTTCCGTAAAATTTTCCCCAAGAACGTTTTTTAATAGTCTTCGAATCATAATATGCCCCTTTCTATCATTTCCTTTCAGAAAGACTGTCTTTCAGCTTCTTCATCGCCTCACAAAATGCAGGACTATTTTTATAATCATCACTTTTACAGGCTTTCTGCATTGTCATATAGATAATCTGCTGCAGTTTTTTCAATTCCTCGCTGCTTTCCGTCTTAATTTCTATCGCAGAAAACAGTGTTCTGTTCAGAGACTGCATGGGGACTTCCAACGTTTCAAGATACCGGCAGAGGTTCTCAATCATTTCCTCCGGCTTTCCGATACGGCGGTATAAATCAATCTTTAGGGCATCACTCAGCTGAGTCCGGTTAAAGAACAAGGATTCAAACTGACGGCTCAGTTCTCCGATTTCTAAAGCCCTTTCTGCATCTGGTTCCAGTTTTTCATCCAAAAGACACGTCATACAGGTCTGTATCTGGCGTGCAAGCTGCAGCAGCCGGTTTTGGATCAGTTCCACAGCCCGTCTACGTTCTCCCCGGCGCAGGTACAGCTCCATCCGGATAATCGTCGGATCACTTGTCAGCTCTGGAAGCTCTCCCAGAAGCCTTTCCGCTTCCTCTAAATCATTTTCCAGAACTGCCATTGCCGCTAACGCAGTAGCTGCCGGCTGCCAATACTCGGTCACTCCGCTTTTATATACCGCGTAGAGCAGCTCTTTTTTCTGCATTTTCCAATTCTTCTTCTCTTCCCTCGTTGCGTCCGGGCAGACTGCTTCAAATACTGTAAAAATACCGGCCGCCTCATACTTTAATTCCACACTGGCCGGATACTGGTGAAGCAGGTTCGCAAGTGTATTCCCAGCCTCCTGATATCTTCCGGCACGGGCAACAGACAGAATCTCATTCAGCTTTTGTTCAATCTCATCACTGGACAGTATTTTTTCATAGTTCAGCAGCATGTCCACATTGGTATCCAACACTCTTGCTAATGGACAGAGCAATGTAATATCAGGATACGAACTGTTGGTCTCCCACTTGCTGACCGCAGGCGAAGAAATCCCAAGCGCCGCCGCCAACTGTTCCTGGGTCATCCCCTTTGCCTTGCGCAGCGCCGCTATATTAGCGCCAAGCTTTAATTCCACCGCACATTCCCCCTTTTGATTATCCTGCGCTTTATAATTTCAGTATAGGCAAAAAAAGAAAATTTACACAATGGAGGCACAGTTAAATATACTTCAATTTTTTCTAACCAATGGTTAGAAAAAAATATCTACAAGGTTTTTCTTAAACTCTGCCTGTTTATGTACTCCGTTATCTATAATCAATAAATACCTTCCTATTCTTTCACCAATCTCAACTCCCACAATACAGAGGTTTCCTTATTTTTCCGTACATGGAACGGCAGCGAATGCATTATTTAATTTTATCAGCTATATACTCCTTTCACAAGGCACTGTTCCATTTTTGCAAACTGAGGGACAGTTTTTGCATACATTCTAAAATGTGCGGCAGATAATGCCATTACTATTTCTTTTGTTACTTGGCATTTTTATGCTGCTTCCAGTACGAAAACTTTTGATATTTGTTTATAATTGTCAGAAGAAAAAAGGTAAAATTTTAATTTACGTATTGACTCTCTCGTGGCGTAACGGTTTACGATTAAACCGAAAGGAGGAAATAATGAAAACCGTAAAAGATATGTCAGAAATAACCGGAGTAAGTATAAGGACGTTGAGATATTATGATGAAATCGGTCTACTAAAACCAACGGAATTAACGGAAGCCGGTTATCGGCTCTATGACAACAAAGCATTAGAAAAGTTGCAGGAAATTATGTTCTTTAGAGAATTAGATATTCCATTGATTGATATAAAAAAATCATGGAAAACCCTAATTATGACAAGGAACAGGCTTTACTAACTCAAAAAAATTTACTGGAACAGAAACGTAATCGGTTGAATGGAATCATTGAATTAATAACAGATGTGATGAAAGGAGTTAATACTATGAGTTTTGAAGCATTTACTAACGAAGATGTACAGAAAATCGTAAACCATACTTTGGAATCTATGTCGAAAGAGCATATTGATGAACAAGTGAAAAATTGGGGGAGCATAGAAAAATACAAAGAGCATTTATCATCAGGTTTTACAAACGAACAGGCTGTTGCGGATTTGCTGAAATGGTATGGCAGCAAAGAAAAAGCAATAGAGGCCATTATGCAGTCAACCGGGAATATCGAAGAAATAAAACAGGAACAAGATGAAAATGCCAAAATCTATAAACAATTTATGGCTGCAAAAGAGTCTAACGATATGGATATGGCACATTCCGCTGTTGAAATGCTTGCAGAAAATTATAAGAAGATGTTTGCACTTGATAATGCAAGAAATATCTTGCTTGATTTGGCCAAAGAATATTTACAGAGTGCAAAACTTGCAGAAGCAACTGATAGCCAGTTTGGTGCAGGCTGTTCTGCATATGTTGCTCATGCCATTCAGCATTATTACGGCATAACAAATTAGCTATTACAGGCGGCGAGATAAGGAGATTTTTCCTGCCGCCTGTTCTATTTGGCGAATAAGATGTCCGATTGCCTATTCTTTAACTATTTAGACTTTTGTTTCTTTAAAAGTACGCCGCAAACGATTACTGCCGCACAAAATACAAGGATCAAATACCACATATTTTCAAATTGGAATCCATGATCCAACATCAGTCGGTATCCCCAGGAAGCAGGGAAAAGGTGCCCTATGGTTTCAAGAAAATCCGGCAGCATATGAGTGGGAAACATAATCCCAGAAAGCATGATAGAGGGTAAAAACACAAGCTGCGCTATCATCGTCAGTTTCGCCTGATTTTTTACAATCAGCCCTAATATGCTCCCAATACTCAGCGATACAATAATATATATGGCAAGAGCAAGAAAAAACTCTGGAAAATGTACCGGTAAAGCCGCTTCAAACAGTATCGGGGCAAGCAGCAGTATAATGATACAGGTCATCATCAAATGGATAAAGGCTGAAAGAAACATTGTGATAAGGCCTAAGTATAAAGGCACCCCATTTGCTTGATAAACCTTTTTGATATTACTTCCATAAGTTTCAACCAGCGATGGCGGCAATCCGATAAACGCCCCCATTGATACGCCCATCACAATCATGGATTGTATCAAGGTGCTTCTCATTTCAGGCATAACAGAGGTAAAGATACCTCCCATGAGAAGAAAGAAAATAAGCGGAACGATATAGCAGGTAACTAACAAAGATTTGCTTCTTATATCCAATTTCCACTGCAACGCCACGCCATATAAAAAACCACTCATTCTTCTGTCCTCCTTGCCATTTCAATAAAATGCTGTTCCAGCGTGCCTCTGTCAACTTTAATATCTAATACTCCGATTCCCTTGTGCTTTAACTCTCCGAGCTGCGAAAGCAAAGTATCTTCTATATTGTCCGTTTCAAACGTATTATTACCCTGCTGTGTTTTGATATGGACAATATATTTTTTTCCGACTTTCTCGGTCAGTTCCAAAGCTGTACCGCAAAACACAATATTTCCATCATTCAGAATCGCAATACGGTCGCTTAAGGCTTCTACCTCTGCCATATCATGGCTTGCCAAAACAATAGTTTTCCCTTGTGACTTGAGTTTTCGGATCTGATCATGCAGTGACAGCCTGCCTTCCACATCAAGCCCCGCAGTCGGCTCGTCAAGAAAAATAATATCTGGATTGCCGGAAAGAGCAAGCGCGAGATGCAGCCGCCTTTTTTGCCCTGTTGACAGCTGAATATATTGCTTCCTTTCAATTTCTTTTATGCCGAGAGTATCAAGCATAGAGAAATCAATCTTTGCCTTATTCCATTTCGCAAATAGTTTTACGGCTTCCATCGGCTTGATGTAGGACGGCAGCGACGAGGATTGTAACTGGATACCCATTTTCCCGTTTACAGTAACCATACCGCTGTCATATTTTCTCAAACCTTCGATACATTCAAGAGTCGTTGTTTTTCCTGCACCATTTACGCCAAGCAAGGCAAAAATCTCCCCTGTCTCAATCTGAAGATCAAGTCCTCGAAGAACAATATGGCTGCCATAGCTTTTCTCTAATCCATGGACTTGTATCGCATTCTTCATTTCTCCACCTCCCCCAGCGGATTATCCCCAAGTCTTGAAAAATAAACTTGCAAAGCCGACTCTAAATAATCGTTTACTATCTTTTGCTTTTCTTCCCATTCATTTGCTGCATGATCTATATTTCCGATTTCCACCAGTTTAGGGATCATGCTCACATCCCCGCCTGTAAACTCCATGATCAAATTCCAATAAGCTTCTGTAATTTGCTGACATTTTTCGCTTTCGGGCGGTACGTTATCTTTCTGCAGCCGTAAGATCTCATCACTCAAACGGTTAAATCTATCCATAAAATCCAGGCCGCTTTCTTTGTCAAATCGATTACGTATATGGTCAAGCGTGTCATCATCAAACCGCTTAATAAGATAATAAAATTCGTTTTTCATCTGCAGATTGACAATAATATCCGCATATTTTTTGAAGTTTACCTCCTGCATTTGAAGCACTTCTTTCTTAAACTGTTCTATCGCGGTTAAAGAAGCTGTTAAACGTTCTATTTCTTTTCGTATATCATCTGCCTGTTCCGTAAGGGCATTTGCAATATCATCCGGCGTATCTAAAGAAGTCAGGCGTTTTTTTATATCGTCTAAAGAAAACCCTAAAAATTTCAGAGATATAATCTGATGGAGCGTAATCAAATCCTTATCCGTATAAAGTCTTCGCCCGCCTTTACTTTCTGCTGATGGAGAGAACAGCCCCTCTTTATCATAATATTGCAGAGTACGGACGGTAACGCCCATTTTCTTTGCCACTTCTCCAACTGTCATATAGCCTTGCGGTATCGCTTTGTGTTTTATCATGATCTTTTTGCCTCCTGATACATATTATAAGAACCGTTTCGCGAACCCTATAGTTAAATATTATAAGTCATTACGCGACGTCACAAGCAATACCTTTTTGAAAATTTTAGGTGGTAAAATCTGTCTCTTCCACCTACTCTTATTTATGCGGAAAATAATTCCCCTCACTCTTCAATATACTTTTGGATCATTGCCAAAATTTCCTGCTTTGAAAAACCTAAGAAAGAAAGATTTGTATATAACTGATTATGAAACGCAGCAATTTCCTTAGTACGCTCTCTTTCAATGTAAGAATAATTATCATTTATCAATATACGGTATTTCAATTTCTTGGCAAGCTTTTGGTATGGATATTTTCCGCTCATTTATCCCCCTTTCCGCCATGGCGCAAAAACTGAAAATAAACTGAGTAAGGTATCACCGTTCCCAGAAGAAGAAACCATTTATTCACGAACAAATTTGCTTCTCCCTACGCATTGAAATGGATTGGAATACTGTCTGGACAAAAGCAGCATACAATCGCCACTACTGCCAGCATAACCAAAAACACGATCACATCCTTCAAGATATTTTTTTTCATAGCAACATCCTCCTACAACATTAAATAATTTTTTTACCACATGCTTTAAAATAGAGAATAACCGACAAAACTATAAGGATAGCCGCCATCCCCCACAATACTCTCACAAGCGGGATGCCTAAAAACCAATGAAGTAATACTGGTACAGCAATACATATCATTCCAATTACGCCAGATAGAATAACAGATATGCTTTGCTTTACCACTACCATCTCATTATCCCAATCAAATCTGGGAAAACAGCAGTTTATATAAGTTCCTTGTACCGCAGTAAATACCGAATAACATGCCGGTACAGCCAAAAGTGTGAATGACCAAATGGCATTAAACTGGAACCGTATCAAAAACACAGCGACAGACAACATATAGCCAATAGCATGAACCGTCAGGGTAAGGGCAATTTTGCTTTTTATAAATGTCTTGTTTGATAGTGGTATGCTTTGTAATACCCATAAATTCCTGCCCTCCAAAGAGATTGCAGAAGCTGCCGGACAACTGATTGAAAGCATCGCTGCGATGCACAATAATGTTTAGCTCAACATTACTGCGCAACAAGCGGTTATAGATGTTGAAGGGATTGATAAAGCCTTTTTCTTTAGTACTAATAAGGAAAATGCGCAGTTTCAAAATATGTTGTCACAGTTATTGTGTAAAAATTCGGAATGAACGTGTATCAGCTACCAGAGTTGATTTTACCAAAATGCTAGAAGCCCATAAAGGAACCCTTGCCTTAACTCGCTTGAAATATACTATCTGAATTAGATCCGAATATATTTCTTCCGGGTCATCGAAAATGGCTTGGAGGACTTTCTGAATGGTCATTAGAATCAAGCTTTAGAGCATGTGGATCATGTTCATCGCACCATCCGGCTGTACGGCAAGTGTACCGACATATCCTCCGGCATAAGACCAAGTCTGCTTAGGAGGTTTTGGATATTACCTAAAACGGAAGCGTTATCTGCGTAACCTTATATGGTCTTTTATACTGGCTTATAATATCCTCCATGCGGTATACAATCTGTCTTTTCTGACATTCTTCCGAGAAATATTCCCACAGTTTTCTCGCCTGTGGGCTGGTGCATTCATAGTATTCCCCATACCTTTTTCGGTAGGCTGCCACCAGACCCTCTCCTGGAAACTGTTCGTTAAGTTTCTGAAAATACCATGCCCTCTGATTGCCCCGCAAAGTCATGCCAAATGCAGGATAGATAAATTTAACCCCTGTATCCTCTGCCTTCCGGATAATCTCACCGATATTTTCCCGGTTGTCCTCAATAAAAGGCAGAACCGGCATGAGCAAAATGCCTGTATAAAGCCCTGCTCTGGCAAGCTTTTCTATCATTTCAAAGCGCTCCGTCGGGCGTGAAACGTTCGGTTCTATCTTCTCTGCCAAATCATCCCTTGCCGTTGTGATTGTAATCTTCAAAAGCACTGGAGAATGTTCTGCGATACTCTGCAGAATATCAATATCCCGGGAAAGCAACGAACTTTTTGTCGCAATCGCCGCGCCAAACCCAAACGCATCACACAATTCCAACGCATGCCTTGAAAGTTCAAGTTCCCGTTCAAAGGGATTATATGGGTCGCTCATGGCTCCGGTTCCTACCACCCCGCTTCTTGTTTTTCTGCGCAAATCATCCCTGATGATCCGCAGCACATTCTCCTTAACGCGCACCTTGTCAAAATCATCTACTCCATAGCACTCCGAACGGCTGTCGCAATAAATACAGCCGTGACAGCAGCCCTTGTAAATATTCATATTGTAATCAATCCCAAACCATTTTGCAGGAGCCTTCGTTTTCGTTACGATTGTCTTTGCAGGGATATATTCCATCTGTTTCCTCCAAGTTCCAGTCCTAGTTACATTGTTTTAAAAACTGCAATATCCTTTGCTATTAAAGTGTATTTCTTTACAAAATCTGTTTTTGCATCCGTATAGCTATTACGGTTATGCTCGTATTGCTTCCATAACCCAAGTTTTAACTTTTCATATTCTTTGGCTGTATCAGGGTATTGATTCAAATAATCACGGAAATACAGTTCATCGTTATCGCCTTCCCTGCACAAATGCAGATGAAAAACCTTCTCCGCAAAGCCCTTTTCCGTATATCCTTTATTAAACGATAAGCGCCGGCTGTTTTCTGACATGCATAAATACCCTGCAGAAGTAAGATATTCTTTAAAAGACTGCAGATCGCTGTCCTTAGTAACTTCTGCCAGAATATCAATGATTGGCTTCGCCCAAATCCCTTCTATCGCCGTGCTGCCGATGTGGCTGATGCGGACGACCTGGTCTGCCGGCAGGACTTCTTTTAGTTTCGCCTCTTCTTCTATGTACCACTCTTTCCAATATGCCTTAGGCTCTGACAGAATAATCGGAAATAACCGCCATAATTCTCCAAGGCTCATCTCAGAGAATTTTTGCCCCATCTTCTTTGATTCTCCCTTATTTCTACCCATTTTCAGCATTCCTCTCTTGCTGATATCTGTTTCGATTTCCCATTTGTATATCATCATTGCAAAAAACTGTCCATTTTTACTGACTGAAAGGCAGTCTTATCATACCGGAGCAGGCGATATACCATTTCAATATGCAATTGTCAGTTCGGCTGCCTGATCTAATCTCGCCTCACGATCATATCACCCCAAGTAATCCAGGTTATAATTCTATCTTGTGGGCATCCGGAATCCATCAAGTGCTTTGTTCAGATAATCATTAAACGGTTTCATAACATGGAACATTTTTCAGCGATGTACCCTGTACCTCAAAATATTTCTGAAACTCAGGAAAATGAATAATTTCTCCAAACTCGTCTCCATGTTCTGCAATATAATCCCGAATCATAGTAGTAGCATCCTTAAACATATTCGTAGACAATCCCCCTCTTAGGAAAGACTGTCCGCCTGATTTGATCATCAGATAATATCCCACTGGGACAGGCTGCTTTCCCTTAGATGAAATATGTGCACGAAAAGATGGATTAAGCGGGGATCTGTCATTTTCCATTCTATATGCACGATACCATTCCCAATTATTATTCTCGCTTAAATCAGCCAGATACTTTAAAATCTGTCTCATATCCATTATCCGTATCTCCCAGCTCTTATCTCTTTACAGCTTTTTAATCGGAAAAAACATATACCTCTTTCCAGTCTGCGGACAAGAAAAATCATGAACTGCCCCTGTCAGTTGAAGACCATTATCTCCCAGATATTTTATCACCTCTGAAAAAGTGTCCTCATTTTCACGTTCCGCATAAATATATTCATAGCCGGGAACCACCCACTTTGTCCATCCGTTAGGAGCTTCTGCATCATCATTACATTCTACTCCGGCAAGATAAAGCCCCTTGCAAAAGTCCTCCCACGGATGAAAAGACCGGGAAAAATCAGACATTGCTCCCCATATGCCAGCGATATTGCCATTTTCGTCTTTCTTTGCCAAATGCTGAACTTCTCCAAAATGAGAATTTGCATCATCCCAAAGCTTTTGGATAAATCCTTCTCCATCTGATGTTGAACCCTCTTTTCCTATCACAACAAAAGAGGCTTTTTTGCATTTATCAATCTTCATATTTCTTATCCCTCTTGATTTCATTTATCGATTCTTTACGATACTATAATTTCATAATGTATTCTTTGCCCCGCATATTCGGAGAATGTTTCCTCACTCTTTTTTACAAACTGAAATCCCACACTTTCATAAGTGTGCTGAGCGGGAACGCAAATCTCATTTGTCCAAACAACTATCTTTTTTGCTCCCTGCGCAATCATACGCTGAACCGCTTCCTGCATTTGTCGTTTCCCATAGCCGTTTCCCTTGTATTCCGTCAAAATGCAGTTGTGCCCGACTTCTGCTGATTCAGGCAGGTTTGTCGGATTCCATGAAACAAATCCAACGGGCTTTCCTTCCAGAACTGTCTTTTTTGATGGAACAAGTACGATTTTCACACCATTCTTTATCAGGACATTCACCAGAGTTACAGCCATTGCAGCCGACATTCTCAGAGCATAAACAGCAAGCAAGTCCACATCTTGCAATCCCAAGTTCTCTTTTCACCCAAACGCCACCTCCATATTGCAATTTCCAATCTTCATATTCTTTCATCTGATTTCACAATTCATAATTGAGCATTAAACCTTGCCAAAACAATGATATCTCCTGACGATAAATTTTAATTATATTTCATCCCTGCATAAACCATAAGTCCAAATCCACTCACAAAACAAACCCCAAATGCAGTCCAACCCCATCCAGTTTGCGTAATAAAATCTATAATTCCTGTAAGAATGATTCCTATTCCAATTATGATTGCACCTTTTCCCATAAGCGCAGTATACTCTTTTTTATCTGCCTCCGCCACATTCTTATAATGGTAGTCATGTATGAGATTTATCTTCTCCCTTTTCCAAATAGACCAGCCGACAATCAAAAATATAATACCAATTATTGACAAAACGATCAGTTCCAGCAGCATTCCATACCCCTCCATGATTTGATATTATTCATTTTTTCTTGTGTCTATAACATTCTCCATTCCGCGCGGTGCTATGTACTGGGTCATAATATCCTCTGGAATCGTAATTTCATACTCACAGGTCAAATCTTTGTTCAGCACAGAACGTACCACTCTGCCCTCAAGTTCCCGGCCGAGGAATGCCTCCGTAAAATTCATCACATGACCAAGGCTACAGTAACACAAAATCGGAGATATCGGCATATCGGACAAAATAGATTCCTTCGCAAACGGGCAATGACACGCATGGTAACGCCGCATCGTATCATCAGCGGCATCGAGATATTCCCGCATATTATATGGAAATGCCATGCAGTGCAGTTTATTTCCATGCCGGATCGGAGCAAGCATAAATGGGTTTTTCTGAATGAATTCCAACACCTCATCCGTGATCTCCTGCCCATAGAAATCTTTATGCTCCCGGTTTAATTCAATAAAACGTTCTGTCTCTGTTTCCAAATGCTTTTGAAGAAACATATCTAAATCACCGATTTCAAGAAACTCTTCCCTTGCCCACGCAGACTGAGACGGATGTATTCCATGCCGCACTCTGTATAGAATTTTCCGTACAGTTTTTTCGTCTGCCATCGCTTCCAACCGGCATATAAATGTATGCATATTGCAGCACTTGCAGCCAGCCTCGGTTTCCATATCCGGCAAAACAAGACCATCTGTCAGCTCCAGCCAAAACGGTTCGCCCAGCTCCGAGCAGATTTCCCTCTTAAAAGTCCCGATACCAAACTGCTCATCATAGCTGATTTTCGTATCACCCATCTCTCATTCCTCCATTAGTTCTATCGTTCGTTCAAAAGAAATACATTCTGCATACCGTTTATTCCACATGAATTCATTATAGTATTTATAGGTCTGAGCCGCCGACATATATTGATTATCAAATGTGCTGTTGGTATTTGCCGGAACTATCATTTTGAAACCATGCTCAAAACCCGCTTTTATAGTAGCATCAATGCAATATTCTGTTTGCAGCCCAGCAATAATAACAGTATTTTCTTCTTTTTGTCTTAAATATTCCAATAATCCTGTCCCTCTAAAAGCACTGTTTACGTTCTTGTCAAAGATAACTTCACTCCCGACAGGTTGGAATCCATCATATATTTCAAACTCCTCCGTACCTTTTAATAATCCATTCTCCTTGCCATCATCATGCCTGACAAAAATGACTTCAACACCGCGGCTGCGAGCCTTATTTATCAGTTGTCTGACACGTGATTCAAATAGATTAAATTGATATAGTTCATTGTTTGTAATCAATTTTTGTGTATCGACAATTAACAGCACCATTCTAACACCCCATAAAATAGAATCCATTGTTCAAAAGCTTGCAAGATCAGACAGTGTATCGCCAGTAATCCGATATACCGTCCAATCATCCATAGGCTCTGCCCCCAGCGAAAGATAGAAATCAATACCAGGCTTGTTCCAATCAAGACACCACCACTCCAATCGCCCGCACCCACGCTCAACCGCGATAACCGCCAGCTTTTTCAGAATCGCCTTTCCATAACCTTTCCCACGATATTCAGGTTTTACAAACAGATCTTCAAGATAGATACCCGCCCTTCCGAGAAACGTAGAGAAGTTATGAAAGAAAAGTGCAAAACCAATCTCCTCGTCATCCACGACAGCAAAAATGACCTCTGCTTTCTGTTTATCAAAAACCCATTCTTCCAGCGTTTTTTCATCTGCTTTTAGCCGTTTCACATTGCAAACAGATGCACTAATAATAAATTATCCTTGATAAACAATTCTTCTTGGTTCTCTGCCATAAGGATGTGCTTTGCACGTTCCACCAAACCATTGATATTCGATATCTTCCGCAGTGTTTCCATTTTCCAGGTCAATAGCCGCCAGAAGTAAATGATCGAATAACTCTGCTTTCTCAGGGCAGCGGCTGTGACCCGTTAATATCGTGTCAAATTCATTCCGAAGATGTTGAATCCGCTGCATGCTCTGGATCTGCGTCTTTATTGGAAGAGATTCTGGCAGCTGCATCCAAATCTGTTCAATTACACCGTCTCCTGTGAACAGGATTCGGTCCGCCCGGTCTAATAAAACAATTTCACCCGCGGTATGCCCTGGCAAGTAATATGCCTGCAGTTTTACTCCACCCAAATCGAATACCTGTCCATCATCAATTGGCAAAAATTCTGGATACTTAAGATCAAACTGCTGCTTGGCCGCCTCAATCTCAAGAATAGACAGAGCTTCTTTTGCTACAGGCAAATCCGCAAAATTGATATACGCCTCATCAAAACTCCAGTTTCCGCCGATATGGTCACAATGCCCATGTGTATTCACACAAATAAGCGGTAAATTTGTCAACTTTCGAGCCTCCGCTTCTACATTTACCAGCCCTATCATCGTATCAATCACTGCAGCATATTTATTTCCAACCACGACGTATCCTGTTGCTTCATTATTATCATTCATAAGCCAGATATGGTCGCATATCTGCATTATAGATGGTTGCCTAAACTGTATTTCCATTTTACATGTCCCCATTTCTTTTCATTTCCTTTAACTCCTAATAGCCTCTTTTAAATCTGCAATATATTTTGCCTGTTGCTTTTTTAGGTAGCCCTTTACAAACAGGTTCATAATGGGATTTTTTACCTGGACTTCTTCTGTAAAAGTAATCTGTGTCCCACCGTCCCGTTTCTCGAACAGGCCGATCCAGTTTCCGCACATGTTCTTATTCTCCATAGCAAATCGATATATTCGATAAGGCTCTTTCTCTGTGATACGGAAACGGGTCACAAATCCTTCCTTTGTATATTCATCAAAGCACGTTTCATTAATCACTTCAATTCTAGACAAATCGCTACGCCATCTATAATTTTTATTATCCGTAACAATATCCCAGACCGTCTTGCAGTCACAAGGAAATTCCGCTACGACTGTGGACCGTTTCATCAAATCCCCTCCCTCTTTCAAAATCCATCTGCACAAGTTTCTTCCCATCAGGAAGCAGATGCTTCAATGTCTTGATTTTGTTGTATCCTGTTTTGTTCATCAAAATCTCCAATGGCCGTTCCTCTATCTGAGCATATACTTTCTCCAACCCATCAAAGGTATGGAGATAAGGTGAATCAGAAACCCAGTTATTGTTCATATTAATTTGAATGATACAAGAAACATAATTTGGATTTACATGCAAAATCGCTTCCTGAAAGCATTCGTATCCAATATACTCTATCAGCAGATTTGCAATAAGCAAATCTGCTTCTGGCAGCTTGTCTGCGTCTCTCGTCAAATCAAAACATAGACATTTTAAAATCCCTGCTAAATCGGGGTATCTGCGGGCGGCCTCTCTTAAATAGGAAGAATTTATATCTATTCCATATACTCTTCTATATTTATTTTTTCGTATATGCTCAAGACCGTTTCCTCCGGCAATGCCTAATATCATCACACTGGAAACTGAATAAGCCCCAAGCTGGCCTTTCATCATTTTATTCATCGCCTGCAGCTGCATAACAGTATCTAACTGCATATGATTTTCATAATCATCTAATAAAATTTCTTCCCAAGGGTTAAGCATATTGTACACTCCTGATCCAAAGACTAAAACTTATATTTCTACCGGTAGCCATAAACAATATACATCCCATCCTCCGCTTCATATGGAATCGAATATTTCTTCATCCCTTTGATAAACTCCCCTTCCAAATCATGCCAGATTTCTTCATCCTCAATCAGCCTTCCCCGGTACTTTCTCTCGCAAAATTTCGGCTTAACTTTTACCCATTCTAATGATTTAAAGTCATGACCATTAAAACATTCACTGCAATAGCAAGTGTCAAATAAGTCATCATTTCTTCCGTCCACATCAAAAAGTGTACGATAAGCATAGGGAATTTTTAGAGGCATCTCTTCTGTCATCACCTGAAGGAACTCGATCCACTTCGTAGTATTCATGTAACTTGTCAATTGCCGTTTTTCAATAATTTCTGCAAGCTTTTCACTCGCTGTCCGCTTATGGCCAAAATCACCCTGATTGATCTCCCCTACAAAATGCTGCACTGCCTGATAAAACCGTTCGTCAAATCTGCCCACGCGATAAAGGCTGGAAACACGCTCCCCGTTTCGCTCTGCAAAATACCAGCCCCAATCTGAATGGTACGTCTGCAATACAAAATGTACATTTCCCCGCCAGCGTACATCAAGTACACGTCCCTTAGACAATGCCTCTTCTGAAACCTCCTTAACGGCCCCATCCAGAAAATCTATCCGCCTTATCATTTGATCCGCCAATTCTTTCAATTCTTCTTTATACATGCCACACCTCTTTACACAATTTTCAAAGCTGATACTCCCGCAGGAAATCACTCCAAAATCGCTGTTCCTATCTGCATCTCCAAACGCCAGTCAGGTGCAGCCCCATCGTCTCCCCAATATTCATCCACAGAACAGATTTTATCGTCTCTTATCCGCAGAAAGGAAACCACATGAAAAGAAAGGCTTTTATCTTGATTATACACATGTACGACAACTATGCTCACATCCCCCGCCTGCTCTACCCGCTGGATTTCGCCTTCCCAGTCACCGGGATATTCACAGTTCGCCTTTATGTACTCCTTAACATTGAAATGTTCGTTGGTACAGTGCCAGTTAATATAGGCGTCATCCCAAAAATATTTTTCGATTTTGCGTGTATCCTGTTTCAGCACAGCATCCCAGAATCCTTGTATATCCACCGTCAACACTCCTCCATTAGATCATTTCATAATAACAATACCTGTAATTACCATGCCCAGGCGCTCCTTTGGAATTCCTCAAAAGTACTGTATCTCTTTATAACTCCTCCGCTGCCGACTATAAACCGAACCAAATGGTCTTCTGCTGCCTTAACTGCCAGATTCATTTTCTGCAGATCATCCCACTCATAAAAACTCAAAATATCATACTTTTCAGAGCCATACTCTCTGTGCGCATCGTCTAATTCCCTTTGCAGACATACGGCAGACAAATATGCAAGTATGTAATTATTCGTTTCACAGCAGACATAGATTTTATTAAATGTGGAACTGATTTCTTCATATAATCCAGCCAAAAGTGCAGAATCCTTTACCTCCGTTGTTTCCCCGGATTCTGCATGATCCTTTGACAAATCCTCTGAAAAACTCACTCCTATATACTCTCCCACCGTACAAAGCATCCCATAGCTGTGCCGGATAGATTCCTCCGCTGTTTTTGCCTGTACCGTATGTAAATATTCCTCACAGATCCGGATCGGTATGTCCTTTTCTTTCTGCAGCTTCAGCAAATCCTGGAACTGCATTTTCAGGCCGCAGTGAAAGTAGTCATTGTTGTAAATCGCCGCGGCATCTGCTAATTGCATAATGATATGTCCAGCCAGTTTCCGAATTTCCACAAGCGGATTCGGCTTACACATATCCTGATATAATTTATAAGCGGATTCGGCCCTCTTTCGTGCGGCCGTCTGCGATTTCTGCTTATCAGCCAGATTATCTTTCATTTGAACCTGCAGCCCTCGGAATCTCCCTAAATCCTCTTCCGAAGAAGAATAAAGAACTTTTACATCTCCGACAAGCGGAAGAAGACCCTCCTCCAAATTTGCAATATTTCGGACACGTTCCCAGTCCATCGGAAAGATGTCATATCCTACACCCGCAATCATAAAAGTTCCTGCCAGCCGATACCCCCGTTCTGTCCGGGGAATAAAATAACAATCTATATCCGATCTGGAGTTTGCTGTTCCATTTACAAATGAACCATACAGCAATGCCAGACTGATATCATCTGCATATTCACTTTTTACTTTTTCTTCAATCCAAGTCACCAATTTTTCATTGACTGCTATACTCACGTAATAATCTCCTCAATACTTTTCAATCCATTTTCTCGTATATCATCCAACTCTTCCGCTGACAAACATCCCGACTCATGTAGGCGCAGGTATTCTTTTGAAACATCCGAATCAAACATCAGGACATCATCTGAATTAATCGTAACGTCAACCCCGTTCCTATAGAGCAATGAGATCGGATGCTCTTTGAGCTTTTCCACTCTGCCCAGTAATATATTGCTTGTAGGTGTAATATTAAGACGGATGTGATTATCCGTTAAAAACCTCATAATCCCTTTATCATAAGCCGCCGCAATACCATGCTGTACTTCATCCAACTCTAACAATTCCACTGCTTTTTGGATGTCTTGTGCACTTCCCCATTCTCCAACATGCGCTTTTAACCGAAGGCCTTCTTTCTTAGCCCGGCGATAAACGGGTATAAACGTTTCAATAGGCTGCGCCATCTCATCTCCATACAAATCAATCGAATAGAAAGCACTGTTCCCCCAAAAATGCGAAAGACAGTCCTCCAGATAGCCAATGGAACAATGCCTGGAAAGCCCGATTTGCAGCCGTAGTTCCATGTCAGGAGCGATCTTCGCTTTCGCTTCATAAAAAGCATTGATAAGCTCATGGATGTCATTTCTAAAAAACTCTCCAAGCCCCCAGACATCCTCTCCAATCTCTAAAACCGTCACACCATCGTTTTTTGCCTGCTGAAAAGTCGCTTCAATCAGAAACTTTCTCATATCCGAAGAATCAAATCTCGAACCGATATACTTATCACTCCATCCATTCATTTCCTGCATGGATGAAAGCGGCCTCTCAAGCGGCATAATCTCTATATTTTTATATCGTTTTATATACTCGCGGCTTCCTCCAAGCACAAAATGATTATGTAAGTCCGCCTTTGCACAGACTCTTATATCTTCTAAACTATGCCGTTTCAGCCCTTCTATAAATTGACTCATTGTTTTTTTAATCTCCATTTTACAGGATTCTTTCAGCTAAGATGACTTCCTCTGCAACGTTGCTCGTCGTTTCCATCAATGGTGTAAAACCATTTTTCAGCCAAAAGTGTTCCGACTGCGGGTTCCCCTTGACCCATGCCAGCCGAACCGACTCATATCCCAGACCAGAAAGATATCTGCACAAATAATCAATAATCTCCGTTCCTATTCCACGACCCTGTACCGAAATATCCGTCATAAAAAAACCGATATATACAATCAGCTTTTCGGGATAACCATCGTTTAAGTCCATAACTGCAATCAACTTTCCATCCTGACAGAACCCGATATAATATTTATCTTCGATTACCTTGCCAGGCGGCAATATTCTCATATCCTCCTGGATCGTCTGCCGTGTAACAAAGGGAGGACAATATTCATAATATAAGATATTCTTGCTAAGCAGATCATATATTTCATCTACGTTCTTGTTGGTAAGTATATGAGCCTTATATTTATCTGATAATAATTCTACCTGCATGATTGCCACCTTAATGTTTTATTTTATCATTTACATCTGCCCAAAACAACAGTCCTTTCCGTTTTTGCAAAATGAGGGGCAATTTTTGCATATTTCATCCTATGACACCTTAATAGCCGCTGCCGCATTTTCCGGATTAGCTTTAAAATCTTCTGCTATCGATTAGAAAAGCATCCGCCATTGCTGACAGATGCCATACATAAACTCATTATTTTGTTATCCGTTTCGCATATATCTTGTGTTCCTTGCCGCCCCATGCACTTAATCCTGCTGTCTTTAACTATTGCCCCAAGCACCACCTCAACGGTCGTCTGACTGACATCTGCAAGTCATTGGCATCAAAACACTGCCATATTTTGCATTCATAGCCTCATCCCTTTCCACATCACATTCTATTGATTCGGAAAATAATTTTCTGGATGCTTCTAACCTTGCAAATGCTGCTAATTTATCACCTTCAACTTTACTTTTCGTTTTCATACCAACTGGCTCCTTGGCTTTTTTTATTTTAGATGGACAAATGCTGTTTGGCTTTGCTGACACCTTTGATATAATAGACCAGAAGTTTCCAACACCCACGCCCAATATGATACAGAATTACTCCCATGACAATACTAATAATAAAGACGGCTACCGGATTTTCAATCCCGGAAATGCCGATATAGTTAGCATAGGGAATACCTAAATTCAGTAATGCATCAATCAATTTGACAAAGCCCATAATAGGAGTGGCTATTGCACAAATGATGAACACCGGGCTGCAAATTGCAAGAACCGGTATTACAATCAAACCGAAAAGACTTGCGAGACTATAATAGGCACAAATCGCAAGGACTCTATTCCAATTAAAAGAATCGCTTTTTGCAATCAAATCCCCCAGATACGCTTTTGCCAATTCTTTGGGATTGCCCAGCCGTCCAGTGATTTGTTCTGCGGTTTTTCCATCGCTTTGTAATTCAAGGATTTCACTCTTGATTTCCTTAACAATATCAACTCGCTCGGATATCGGCAAGGGTTTCAGATACTTTTCAACCTTATCAAGATAGTCATTCAAATTTTTTTCCATAGTCTTATTCTCCTTTAATTTCATTGATTGCATTTAACAAATTATTCCATTCTTTAGACATAGTAGAAATATATTCAAGTCCTTTGTCTGTAATGGAATAATATTTTCTCGGCGGCAAACCCTCGGCACTTTCTTGCCATGAGGACGAAACATATTCTTCTTTCATTAATCGTCTGAGTAGCGGATAAATTGTATTCTCTTTTGCAGCTAAAATAGGATATTTTTCTAATGTGCTGATAATTTCATATCCATAGGATGGTCGCTGCCTTATCATTAACAGAATACAAAAATCAAGTGTCCCACGTTTGATTTGGGATTTCCAATCATCAATATTCATATACTGTACCTCCTTGCTATATATCGTACCACACAGTATATCTAATGTCAATGGTATGTCTGAAAAAAATTAAAAGATTAAGATTACTCATGTTATAAATGATGCGCGGGATTTCGCCGACGTAGGCACTGTGGTAAAATCCAAAAGTTCGGATTTGTGGGAATGTGGGTAACTGGCTGTCTTATGGGGTTGTGGGAAACGCTGTTTGCAGGACGTGGGAAAGCCGTACTTTTGAAGAGGAATCTTTTTATTTCGAGTTCAAAAGTGATCAAGTAAACACAAAAAAGATGTTAGAAGAAATATCTGCCTTAGCTAACACATACGGTGGCTATATTTTTTTAGGTGTATCGGATGACAAAAAAATATACGGATGTACAAAATGGACTGAACAAAGAATTCATACATTGATTCATGATGCCTTGTCTCCAGCACCAAATTTTGATGTCAAAAAATTTATAACAGATGATGAAAGAACAATTTTCGTAATAAAAGTTGAAGAAGGGCCTACTCCACCATATATAACAAATAGCGGAAAAATATATGAACGCCTGTCTTCTGGTTCCTTCCTAGTCAATGATTCAACTAGGCTAAGTCAAATGTATTATAAAAGAGAACATGAACTTAGTCGAATAGAAAAAAAATTGGCAATATCACCAATAAATTCTTTTCCTAATTTATTTGGTTATCTGGATATTGGTTTTAGCTTAAGAACTACAAATAACGATAGTGTATGGGAGCAATTTATTAATGCAGATTTAAAACAGCTTTCACATAGTTTAGAAGATCCAAATAATAAACATAGTATATCACGGGTAGGTCACTCCATCGTTTTTAGTGTAGGAGAAGTAACAAATCCCAATAATATAGTTGAAGCTAATCTTCATAATTTTATGGAAATCATAGGAGATGGAAGTGTAAAACTAAGGATTCTACTTACTAATAACGCTGGAAAAAGCAAAGTAAATATTGCATGTATTATTTCAATACTCTCAATTTTCAGAAAAATTTATAGCCAAATATTTGAAACTGATTTTTCAGAAATTTTCATAGGCGCTTATAAATACGAAAATCTGACTGTATTAAATCAGTTTACACCATTTATAGAATTTGATGGAGAAAGCAGTAATTTAAATAATGAATGGGCGAATTACTATCATCAACATATAATGAACTATGGAAATAATTTGATAATTACGAGTGATCGTATTCCTAAATATGGTTTTAATTTTTTGGACAAGAAATATTTTAATAGCATCGAAAAAAATATCACAAGTGAAAACATTATTGAAGAGCTTTTTAGTAGTTCTTTTACATTTTTAGGGTATATATTTCCTTTAAATGACTAATTATCTGTATTATTCAAAAACATCTTTTCCGTTGATAAAGGGAAAGATGTTTTCAAATGCGCCAAATAAGTTATTTTCTATAAGTAATCAAATTATGTCATGTATCGGTATTTTGTGTATATTATTCATTTCTTTATGACCGGAATCTCCATTTCCTGCTGTTCTACGACATTTGACAAATAGCAGAATGTACCGTCCTCATATGACTGTATGACAACTTGATTTGTAAACGCATAATCCGAATCATAATCCGAATCATAATCCGGCCATACGCCATCCACAAAGAGAGTTAATGTACCGTCTTCATTCTCTGTGTAGTCCACCACTTCACCGAACGGCGCATATGGCCTGACTGAAAACAAATCACATTCGTAAGTGTCGCTATCCGCATCATAACCGCAGCAATGGTGAAGCTGTTCTATAGTTATAGGAAAATATATTGTCATAATCTCTTCAAATATCTCTGCGTCAACTCTTCCTCCATGCACTTTCAGATATTCTCCCGTATGCATATGATAAATATCCCCAAACATAGTATCCATTATTATATCTTCCACATTGCTGCCGTTCCAGTCAACAGTCAGCAGATTATAATCTATATAGCTTAAGCCGGATATATACTTCTCTGTCAGCGCCCTGCAGTCCTCAGCTAATGGTTTTATCCTGTAGTGCTCCCGCAAATTTCCATGTGATATCTTTATTTTATTGGTATAGATAAAGTACCCTTTTTCTGTCAGCCTGATTTCTTCCAAATCCCATACGGATGTATGGGACAGTATGGGCACGCCTCCTTCCTGCCATGTAATTTCCACATAGTAAACCTGCAGCTTCCCTGCACGGTACAGAAAAGTGCGGCATCCAAACCGGCCGTCCCCATAGATATCACATATTGTAACCTGGGCCTCCTCTCCATCTGAATATCTGGAATAAAACATTTCTACCTCTTCATAATTTTCCATATTGATGCCTTTTGACACTGAAACATATCCAAGCCCGCCCATCCGGCTGACTGTCTCCCGCCTTTGTTCTTTTGTCCTCTGCCCCAGTTGATAAAAAGTCGTATCCAGCACCTTGATGTCCTTATATAAATCTGCACATCCTTCGGCGGCTGATATTGCGGCTTCCTGAAGCTGTTCCTGTTCTTCGCTTTCCAGGATGCTCACCGCCTCTTCTATTTCTTTCCCATAAGAGCTGCCATCCACATTTTCCCTGCTTTCTTCTGCCTGCGGCTCCCCTGAAAATTCCTTTTCAGGGGAGATTGCCTTATCACAACCGAAATAAAGTAATAAGACAACAAAGCTACCTGCGGCAACAAAAAAGATACTTTCAAATAAACTCCTTTGGCATTCTATTTTTCTCTGTTTACTATACTTCATAACGTTCCTTACCTTTTCTGGTCGTATAATCTATATATAGTATTACATTTGTAAGATTTTAAGTCAAGAATAACTTATATTATCTACAATCTTACAGCCCCGTCTTATTTTCTCACCGTTTCCCCACTACCGGAATATCTAATTCCTGTTTTTGGATGGAATTGGATAAATAACGAAAGGCCCCATTCTCTAACGGTCTTACCACAATCTGATTTGTAAAGGCATAATCCGAACCATAATCCGGCCATACACCGTCCACAAACAGTGTAAGCGTTCCATCCACATTTTCTTTATAGTCCACCACTTCGGGAAACGGCGGCAAAGGCTGCGAGATACTCATTTCATATTTATATGTATCCGTGGCTGCATCGTAATTGCAGTACTCCCTTAATTGCTCTGCTGTTACCGGGAAATAAGTCATCATAATAGATTCATAAAGCTCTGCCGGGATCCCCTCACCGTCTGGTACAAATACCTCCCCTGTATGGATCCGATAAACATCCTCAAACATGCATGGCCTTAAAATTTCTTCCACATTTCCGCTGTCCCAATCCGTTATCATCACCATATAACTCACATAACTAAGTCCAGAAACATATTTTTGGGTAAGCTCCCGGCAGGTTTCCGGTAGAGGCTTAACCCTGTAGTACTCCTTCAAATTGCCATGTGCAACGATTACTGCATTTGTATAAATCAAATATCCCTTTTCCGTCAACCGGATTTCTGCAATATCGTTGGTTCTGGCAGCCTGTATAACCGGTATACCATTGTCTTGCCATCCAATCCCGATATAGTAGGTCTGCAGTATTCCCTGCCGGTAGACAAAGGTTCTGGAAGAAAATGTCCCGTCTATAAAAGGTTCGTAAATTGTAACCAGTGCCTCCTGCCCTATGCGGTATTGGGAATAAAAATTTTCTACATCTTCATAGTTACGCATATTCATATCATCCGAAACACTTACCATTCCATTGTTGCCCAACACATTGACAATATCTCTTCTCTGCTGTTCTGTCAATTCAATAACCGAAGCATAACCGCTGTCCTTGCTGCTATTTACTGACTCTTCGGCATAATAATAACCTGCACACATTTCTGCCGCCGATACTGCTTCATTCTGTATTTTTTTCTGTTCTTCCATTGACAGGACACACTCCGGTTCCGTATACGCATACGGCTCCCCATCAGCCGCCCCCGGTTGTTCCTGAGATTCAATCCTGGCAAACGGCACTTTTACTCCCCTGCTGCCGGCCGGATACACTGCTGCTTTCATCTCCCCAACCACGTGCCCAACGGCTGCCAAGGATAGCGCTGATAAAAAACATACGCTGCATTTCTGTAAAGTACGTTTCATATACTCTATCGTTCTCCCTTCCTGATAATATGCTTTACAATTCTTCTGTCAGGTAGAACATATGAAAATAAATGCCTGGCTATAACAAATCATTCCCTTTTTGCTGAATAAAGGGCGGTTTTTGCAGATTTTATATTATTCAGTCTACCAGTCATCACTTCAAACTCAATATGTTATTGTTGGCATTTCCAAATTGCCATCGGATGTTCCTTAATTCTTTCCACAATTTCTTCTTTCGTATCATTTGGTGTGTAATCCATATCAATATCCACAGACAAACGTGGTAGATTGAACACCGCCAGATTGATAGCTGTTCCACCTTTTAAAAGCAGATGGTCTCTTAGATATTCTTCTTCATTCAGATAATTCAATACATCCTTCAAGTGCAAGACCTTTTCAAAGGTATCTCTCACAAATCCATGCTACTGTGCAATACGTCCAATCTCTGTTTTATTATACATCGGCATCCATCATTACCCCATTCTTCATATTTTGCAAATCATCCGGAACAACCAGTTTCCAAGTATCATCATAGCAGCCGCCATCCTGATCACGTGTAAGATAACGCTTGCTTTTGCCTATTTGTTTCTTACATTTTACAAAAAATGAATCAGTCAATCCCATTTGTTCCTTGTGCTGCCATAATAAATATCCCATCTTCTGATACAAGAATTGATTTTGATAAAGTTCCAGGTACTTGATCAGTCTTTTCTCCTGTATTCTGTGCATACTTTCCACATTCTGCACCACTTCTTCAATGCCCGAAATCTTGTCCATATCCTTAATGCTGTCAACAATGGTTCGCTCCAAATTGGTCACTGCAACACCTCCGCTATAAGGAGGCTTCTCAATACCCTCTGAATTTTTTGACGCTACGAAACAAAACGTATAACCATCAAATGTAAAATTCCGGAAGCTAGTCCTTGATGATACATACACATCATAATAGACTTGATCTGTAATTCCATAATACTACATGGCTGGATGATGAGACACATATGATGTTGGCGTAATGTGGCTGGCTATCTGAAAACGATTCGCAACCGGTGCGCCAGTTTCTCCGCTAACGCAGGTATACATATTATTACGAATCTTGGCCACCATTCCCTCTTTCATCAATCGCTTGATCGCCGAACGTGCGCTATCTATATTATTGTAAAACACATTTACATCTTCCATGTTGAAGACCGGTTTTTTAATAGTTCGAAATATAGGTTCATATTTCCACCTTCGTTCATTTTATCATCATTTTAATTTATATGTAAACTATTCCATCCACCTCTTAAACCAAAGATACTACCATGCCTTCTATTTGCCAAGTTTAAATTTTCTTCATTATGATTTATATAAAAGCCATTCCGAATAAAATCTAAACTTTTTCTTATCATAATTATAGTATTCTCCTTCAAAATCTGTTTCATACAAATAAAAACGGATCTGCTGAAACATGCTCACTCCATCCAATAAACCTAATTGATCCGCTCTATGTTCTTCTACAATTGACAATCCCCTGAATCCCCTCTATAATATCTTTATTACACACGTAAGATTTGGAGGGATTTACCATGGCTGCTCTGCCGCAGATTTCCGAAGCTGAATATGAAGTGATGAAGGTCGTATGGAAGTACGCGCCCATCAATACCAATGAGATCACTGAGAAGTTACTGAAAACCACCGTCTGGAGCCCCAAAACCATACAAACCCTGATCAAACGTCTGGTGACGAAAGGCGCCCTCTCTTATGAGAAACAGGGCCGGATATTCGTCTACACCCCGCTTGTATTGGAACGGGAGTATGTGGGCCAGGAAAGCCGTTCGTTTCTGAAACGCTTTTACGGCGGGGATATTACTGCCATGCTGTCCGCATACATAGAAAATGACGGTCTGTCCGATACGGAGCTTGAACAGCTTCGCACCCTGCTTTCTGTAAAAAAGGATAAATGAGTTTGTAACTTTCGTCAGGAACTGTTCCTAACGAAATCTTGCGCTCCGGCTTGTCCGGGTTAAGGAAACAAAAAGGAGACAATACCTATGGCTGATTTTATGATTCGTTTTCTTATATGTAACCTATTCATCTGTGCCCTGGTTGGAATCCTTCTGGCCGCCAGGCATTTATTGAGAAATATCCTGTCAGGCCGGATGCAGTATCACCTGTGGTTTCTGCTGCTCGGCCTGCTTACCGTTCCGTTCCTGCCGTTTCGCCTGACAGGTTTTCCAATGCTTCTTGCCCGGCTTTTGGCATTTTGTAACCCCGCCCTGCCCGATACCGGAAACATTGTAAATCAAGGAGATGTGACGACTCCTGCAGGAGATTCGGGCTGGCTGAATGATTTTACTCTCTCCATAAGCAATCAGACGCCATCCATTGCCGGAACCATTTTACTGGGAATCTGGCTCGCCGGTATCCTTGTCATGGTTGTTCTGACAGCCAGATCCTCCCTCCGCCTGCAGAACATCAGACAATCTGCCCTTCCCCCCTCCAAAATCCGGCAATCCGCAGACTATACCGCCATTGCCTGAAAGAACTCCATATCAGAAAAGAGATTCCCATATACAGTACCGCATTTTTTGCAGTCGCCGGTTATCATAGGGTTCCTAAGGCCGCATATCTATCTTCCCATCCACATCATCTCCGATTACAGTAAGATAGATACCGACAAATTCTGCCAAGCGTCCTGCGGTTCAAGTCCATCCGGAATGAACGGGCTTCACCAGATCCGCTACATGCTGCTGCACGAGCTGCAGCATTACAGGCACAAAGACGCGCTTGCAGGCTATCTGATGACCCTCACGGGAATCCTCTACTGGTTCAATCCCATGGTCTGGATTGCACTTAAGGAAATGCGAAATGACAGGGAAATCGCCTGCGACACGTCCGTACTGAATATGCTTGAACCAGATTCCTACGAGGATTACGGAATGACGCTGATCCATTTTGCCGAAAAGCTGTCCCGCCCTGCTTTTCCCTTTGCCGCCGGATTAAGCGGAAACATGTCACAGATGAAGCGGCGTATCCTCAATATCGCCGCCTACGAGACGCCCACCGCACAGAAACGGCTTACAGGCATGACGGCATTCCTGATGGTAACAGTTCTCCTCATAAGCATGGCTCCCCTGCTGTCTGCAAATGCAGCAAAGGATGATTATTATGGATGGGATTCATCCCATAAAAATACCAACATCATAGATTTATCTTCCTGCTTTCAAGGATACGAAGGAAGCTTCGTCCTATACGATATGGCACAGGATACGTGGAATATCTATGATATGGACCGCGCCGCTCTGCGGGTCTCTCCTGACTCTACCTATAAAATCTATGACGCCCTGATCGGGCTGGAGGCCGGCGTCATTACACCGGAAAATTCCACCATGGAATGGAACCGAGAGCTTTATCCGTTCCAGGAATGGAACACTGACCAGACTTTGCAGTCCGCCATGAGCGCCTCCGTGAACTGGTACTTTCAGGAAATAGATAAACAGCTTGGAACCTCCGCCATTGACCGCTATATCCGGGAAATCAGATACGGCAATGAGAATACCAAAGGCGGCCTCTCCTCCTACTGGATGGAATCTTCTTTAAAGATTTCCCCCATCGAACAGGTGGAGCTTTTGCGAAAGCTTTATGAAAACAACCTCGGCTTTGGCATCCAAAATGTTAATGCAGTAAAGGACTCTATCCTCCTGTCCTCTTCCGAAGCCGGAAACCTCTATGGAAAAACCGGCACCGGTTGTATCGACGGCAAGGATGTAAACGGATGGTTTGTAGGATATGTGGAAGCCCCTGACAATACGTGGTTCTTTGCAGCAAATATCGCCGCGAATGACGATGCTTCCGGCAACAGCGCGGCAGAAATAACGCAGCACATTCTTTCTAAGATAAATATATGGCATTAAGGAGCTTCTGGATAGAAAGTCAAATGTCCATACAACAAATATGCCCACTTGGCTCGTTGCCTGCAGGAACAAAGGGACTGCCTTTCTCAGGAGCCCCTTTTCCCTTGATACTATTGTTTCACTTCATAGCAGCGGCTGACTCCTGTACGGTTTCTCTATCTTTCCGAGACACTGACAGCTTCAGCCGCAACACTTCCACCCCTTACAATCTCAATCCTGTTTACAAACTTTCTTTTCAGCAATGCGATTAAATCATCATTCCTGTTTTCTGTCTGGGTACATTCCAAAAGGACGGTAGCGCCGTCATAGTCAATTATTGCAGCCCCGAATACTTTTGAAATCCGGAATAGTTCCGTTATGTCCGCATCTGAACAATGCTTCACCTTAACAAATAAAATTTCTTTCATGTGGATAGGTATATCTGTATAATCTACCACTTTGATCACCTCAACACTCCTGCTAAGCTGCTTCTTTATCTGCTCAAAAGTCCGGTCATCACTTGTCAGGCTGATTGTCATCCGTGATATGGTGCTGTCCTCAGTAACTCCGGCTGTCAGACTGTCCAGATTATAAGATTTTCCGGAAAACAAACCCGAAATACGGGCGAGTACACCTATTTCATTTTCAACAAACAGACAAATCCATCTCTTTTTCATTCCCTGTTTTCCTCTCTTTCTAAAATCATGTCATTCAGGGCGTTTCCCGGCGGAACAATCGGCAGGACATTGGCTTCTCTGTCTATGATAAACTCAATCACCGTAGGCATTTTTGTATTCTGCTTTGCACTGTCTAAAGCTGTTTTTATATCTTCTGCCTTTGTGACGCGGATTCCTTTTGCACCATAGCTTTCTGCCAGTGCAATGAAATCTGGCGTATATTTCGGACAATCATAACCAGGCTGGCTGCAGCCAATCTCACAGCTTCTCCGATAACGCATACATGTACTCGAATACCGCCTTTCATAAAACATTTCCTGCCATTGCCGTACATTCCCCAAGTATCCGTTATTCAGTATGCAGATAATGATTGGCAGTTCATAAACAACCGCAGTCGCCATTTCCTGGATATTCATCTGCATACCGCCATCGCCGGATATGACAATAACATCCTTATGCGGATTGCCAAGTTTTGCCCCGATTGCCGCAGGATAACCATACCCCATTGTCCCTAGACCGCCCGATGTCAACATTTGTTTATTCTCACCGCTATCAAGAAACTGTGTTGTCCACAATTGATTTTGCCCTACATCCGTAACGACAACAACATCTTTAAACCCTTCATTTATGGATTGAATGATCATCTGCGGCGTCAGACCAACCTTCCCCATATCAATCGGATATTCCTTTTTCCAACGGCTGATTTTATCCGTCCACTCTGAGATATGAAGGGGCTTTGCCTTTTTGAGCAAAGCGTCTATGGCCTTTTTCGCGTCAGCTACAATCGGAACATCCACATCAATATTGCGGGAAATAGATGCCGCATCCACGTCAATGTGGATAATCTTTGCATTTACCGCAAATTCTTCTATTTTCCCCGTAATGCGGTCATTAAACCGTGTCCCTATGGAAAAAAGGACGTCACAATTACTGATCGCTGCATTGGCGGCATAGCTCCCATGAATTCCTATATTGCCGACATAGAAACTGTTCGTTGTCGGAATTGCGCCTTTTCCCATGATTGTCGTAATGACAGGCACACCTGTCAGCTCTGCAAGCTGTGTCATCTCTTTCTCTGCATGGGCAATATGAACTCCGCCGCCAATCAGAAACACAGGCTTCGCCGCATGGTTTAAGATGTCCAGCGCCTTATTTAACTGTCCCATATGTACGGAGGTATTTGGTTTGTAGCCTCTGACCGCAATTTCCTCCGGATAGAAATCACTGCCATAAGCCCGCTGGACATCCTTTGGCAGATCAACAACCACTACCCCCGGTTTTCCGGTCTTTGCAATATAAAAAGCCTTTTTGATTGTTTCCGCCAAATCTTCCCTGTTTCGTACCGTTACGGCATATTTACAGATACTTCTTGTAATACCTACAATGTCTACCTCCTGAAAGGCGTCATTCCCAATAAGGTTTGTCGCCACCTGGCCCGTAAAACATACTAACGGAACGCTGTCATAATTTGCCGTAGCAATCCCTGTGACAAGATTCGTAGCCCCTGGCCCGCTTGTTACAAGACAGACACCAACTTTACCCGTAGAACGTGCATAACCGTCTGCCGCATGGATCAGCCCCTGCTCATGGCGAGGCAGGATCACATCTATTTCTTTTTCCCCATACAGTGCATTAAACAGATCTATCGCCTGTCCCCCCGGATAAGCAAACAATGTGTCAACTGCTTCTTCTTTTAGCGCCCTTACAAATAAATCCGCACCTGTTATCTGTTTCATAGCATCCTCCATTCTTCAATGCGTGTGCTTGCATGCATTATATTTCTTTTTTTGGCACTGCCCTCTGACAGCGCCAAATCTTACGGATCGATTCCTTTTACAAACATCTGCACGCTTTCATTAATGTACCTGTCTTTTTCAATCTCTGTAAGCTCTTTTCCGAACGATGCATTCAGAAATGTATAGCCGAATGTTGCCGAAAATACGGTCAATGCCAGAGCCTCAAAATCTTTCTCCGGTATTTTGCCCATCGCGCACATTTTATTCAGATAATCAGTAAATGTCCTCAAAAATGCCTGGGGAACCTTCATGATAAGCTCTTTGGTTTCCTCATAGAGCTGCGGCGCCCTCAGACCGATTGACAGATTCACGAAATCCGGCGTCATCCTGTCAATATATGCCCCCATGAACATTTTCAGGTCTGCCTGCAAATCCCACTCAACATTTTCAAAAATCTCCGGTGTCACATCCGCCCGCCAGCCCGCTTGGTTTGTCCCTTGTAAAACAATATCCTTTTTGCTCTCAAATTTGCGGAACAAGGTACACTCATTTACACCGGCTACCCTTGCAATTTCTTTTGTGGTTGTTGCGACATATCCCTTATCTCGGACTAATGCCATCGCCGCATCGATGATCTTCTGGCTTGTCTCATCCATTTTCTCCTCCCCCTCTCTGCAGTTTTATCATCAATAATATCCTTTCATGCAAGTACATGCTTTCATCATAGCAGAATAAATATCTAAAGTCAATATCCTATAAATATCCAAACCTTTTATCTGCCCCCCAACCCGATACCAGTATTCTGGGATTTCCCTGATCCCGTCACCAAGAATCCGATTGCCCAGATAGCGGAAACTGCCGTCTTCTGCAAATCTTACGGTCAGTTCATGGGTTATGAGCCTGTCATCACATATAACCATGTCACACACTGCATCGACGGTCAGCGTAACCGTTCCGTCTTCATTTTCTTTGATATCCGTCACCTCCGGAAGCGATGTCCCGAAGAAATTCGGATCATAATTTCCACATCCTAGCCGTTCCCACGTGTATCTCCGGCTTTCTTTATCAAATGCGGCATATTCCCGTATCTGTTCTGCTGTCACTGGCAGATACTCCATGAGCAGACTCTCAAACTCATCCTGCGGGATCCCATCCTGATCATCTGCGGGCAAAAAGGTCTCCTGGTATTTCATATTATACAGATATTCATACAGTCCATTATAATCCAATTTCTCCATATGTTCTGCGTCCCAATCAGAACACAGCAGATTATTCCCTTTATACCCGATATCTCGGACGCATTTTTCAGACAGCTCTTTTTGTTCCTCAGTCATTGGTTTTATCCGGAGCAGACAGCTTCCATCCACGATCTCCGTTACTTCCGGCGGTTCGGGAACGCACATTTCATAACAGAACCAGCCCTTGTCTGTGTAACTCCAGTCCTTTATTTTGGTATAAGAAATATACTCCACCCTTGGATGGTTGTCTTCCCGCCACGCTGCCCTTGCACTTAGGACATACATATCATTCCCGTCAAACGTATATTTTCTTCTTCCTATCCCTCCATCAGACTGTATCTCATAAACTACCGCAAATCCACTGTTTCCTTTTATGCATTCTTCCAGGAAGCCATCCATTTTCTCATAATTTTCCATATTGGAATACAACAGAGTTGAATGGACCGCTTCCCCTGTTTCCCCGGCTTTCTCCTGCATCATCTGAATGGTCTCATCAGAGAATCCGTCTGATAAAGTGTACACATCAGAAACCGCCTCCGCCATCCTGATACAATCCTCCTCTGCCTCTTCCCTTTCCTTATCATCGACCGGAAGATTGTAGCCTTTTTCCCATTGTTTTGCATCTTCTTTCCTTTTCTGTGTTTCTTTTTCTAAAGAAGATTCCTTCCTGTCCGGAATCTCTGCGCAAGCACACAAAATAGCAGCAAGCACAAACACCATAACCAAAATACATTTCTTCTGCAACGGCATATTATCTTCCTTTCACTCTATTACCGGAATTTCCAGCTCCTTCTGCTCTATCACGTTAGAAAGATATCGAAAAGTCCCGTCTTCAAACGGCTGTACAACAATCATATTAGTAAACGCATAATCCGAATTATAATCCGGCCATACACCATCGACAAACAGCGTTATCGTTCCATCCCCGTTTTCCGTATAATCAACCACTTCTCCAAAAGGCGGGTATGGACTTGCATATATCATTTCATAGGGGTAACTGCCACTGCCTGCATCATAGCCGCATACCTTTCGTACCTGTTCTACAGATACCGGAAAACATGCGGTCATGACCTGTTCATACACTTCTGCAGGGACAGTCCTGTCCTTCGTTCTGAAAATCTCACCTGTGTAAATACGATAAATATCTTCAAACATACGAGGCATCAGAATATCCTCCACATTGCTGCTGTCCCAGTTCGTCACAAGCATATTATAATTAACATAGCTTAGGCCGGATAAATACTTTTTGGTTAATTCCCTGCACTTATCTGATATGGGACTTGTTCTAAAGCACTGGCGCAGGCTTGAATGTGGAATCAGGATTTCATATGAATAAATAAAATATCCTTTTTCCGTTAATTTTATTTCTGCTATGCTGTTTTCCAAAGTATTCCTTATCTCAGGTATGCCGCCCTGCTGCCAGCCTATCCCTACATAATAGGTCTGCAGTTCATCCATCCTGTACAGGAAAGTAAATGCACCGATCAGGCCGTCCGGATTCACCTGGAAGATTGTGAACATGGACTCTTTTTGATTCAGATAATCGGCGTAAAATGCGTGGAGCCTTTCCGGATTTACCATATTGCAGTCCTCCGTAATGCTTACAAACCCCGCCTGTCCAAGAAGTGAGACCACTTCCTTACACTGCTCGCCTGTAAACTCTGCAATATTCGATGAAAAAGCAGGGCCGTCAGCGACCTCTATATTCTGATAGATACCTTTTACCTGCTCTGCTGCCGTCAAAGCCGTCTCCTGAATCTTCTTCTTTTCTTCCTCTGTAAAAAGGCAGACTTTCCTCTCCTGGGTAACTGGCGCCTGGGAATCAGAAGATTTTGCAGTAATATTGCCGATATCTATTTCGTCCCCGTCTATCTCGTCAGCATCTATTCCTTCCATATGATTAACAGGAACTTCTGCCTTTTGCGCCCTGATTTCCTCTATGTTTTCCTCTCCTGAATTATTCTGCTTTGGTCCTTTTAAAACTATGACACAGGCGATAACAATAACCAGCAATTCTATGATGAAAACGCCCTTTTTTTGAATCAGCCATTTCACATTTTCCATCATTCCATGCCTCCATACATCTCTTCCCACTGTTCCGGAGTCAGACGCGGCTTATGCCAGGTTCCCTCCTGATTCTCCTCTGACGGTATAACCCGGTTAGATACATACTGCACCCCTCCGCCTTCCAAAGGGCGGACCACCACCTCGTGGGCATATACTTTGGAAATGCCTGCATAAGGAAATACCACATTTACTGTCAGCGTTATGGTTCCGTCACTGTTTTCCGTATACTGAACTACTTCCGGATATGGATACTCCGGATATTCCACTTCATAAAAGCCTCTCGGCTTATATTCATACGTCCCATCCTCCGGATAAAAAACCGTTTTTGACTGCAATGTACCGCTGTCTATGTTGATATATCTTTGAATGACGTTCTCAAATTCATCCTCCGGTATCCTGTATACCGCGCCGACCCCTAAGTTATCGTCCATACCATATGGGATCTGCCCGCCGTTTACCCTGGGGTAAAACAGGTCATACAGATCATAGAAATCCAACGTCCCAAAATCATTCTCATTCCAATCCACCAGAAACAGGTTATTCCTCTCATAACCGGCAGGAAGGATATACTGCCGGTTCAGCTCCCTGCATGTTTCGTCTAAAGGCAGCACCCTAAGCGCAGCATACTCGCTGGCTTCACTCATAGTGAGCACATATAACTGTTCGGAAAAATAACTGCCGGAAAACATCAGATATCCGTCCTCCGTGTATTCCCACCGGTCCGCATGAAAACCGGCTGTAGACACCTTTTCCATGTCCTGATCCTTATACTTGTAATAACTGGTGGTTGCTTCTACCTCTCCGTCTTTTGTCTTCAGGTCATATTTCACAATCCCGTCCAAGACTCCCTCCAGGTCATTGATTTTAAGAATGGTCAGCTCTCCTTCCTCTTTCGCGTCTACTTTCCCGCAGAAGCTGATGACCTGCTCCGGTTCTGCCATGTCAATCTGGTTCCTTCCGTCAACGGCCGCATAACCATGATTACCAAATTGGTTTACAATACTGCGGAACATTTCCAAATCCTCCATACGTCCTGCTTCCTCAGCATCTCTAAAAAGCTCATATCCAATCTCGATCACTGGGTCTGCTTTCTCCTGGGCCTCCTTCCCGGACTTTGCCGCCCCGTTCCCCTGTTCATCATCTCCAGATTCCGTCTGGGATGTATCAGCACATCCGGATATACTCAAAAGCACGATAAGAAGAAGAACGAACCAGTTTCTTCCCATCTTCTGCTTGTACCTGTCTTTTCCTTCAAACCTCATATCTGCCTCCATTCATCTGTTCTAAATCCCGCGTATCTATAGGCTTCAAAAGAAATACTACGCATGTAGGATTTAAAGTCAAAAAATTTATTAAGCTATTGTCTCAAAATTAATATTACATATGTAGGATTTTAAAGTCAAGAGAAAAATGTAAATGTTTCCTTTTCCTTCAAGATATAGAAACACCGTTAGCGACAGGTTTTGCATGGATAAATTTCAGAATATTGTCATTGAACGGCTGTATATCCTGATATAAAAAACCGATTTCACGAGGCGGAACAGGATTGGACAAGGTGATTTCCATCAGGCAGCCCGTTTCTAACTCCTGCCCTACAAACTGTTTCACAACACAGGAAATTCCAATCCCCATTTTGGCAAATTCAATCAGCATATCCATTTTATTTACCTCAAGAATATGCAGGGGAATGATATTATTTTTTGCATAGTAAGTGTTAATATGCTTCCTGGATATATTATCTTTATCAAGGAGCATGATATTCGCATATTTCATCATTCTGGCAGTCCCATTTCTCCCTATAAGCCGGCGTGCAGACAAAAATATACTCAATCATCCCCAGGGAATGATACATGAACCTTTCGGGATTTGGCGGCTTCACTACCAACGCCAGATCAATGCTGCACTTTTCAATCATAACAAATGCTTCTGCCGAGGACGTACATGTGATTGCCAGATCTGTATCAGAATATAAGCTCAAATATTCTTTCAGATAAGACCTGAGAAAATGTTTACACAACACATTGCTGGTGGCTATGCGCAAATGTCCTGCATAAAAGGGAGACTTAAGACTTTTTTCCGTATCCGAAAGCATCTGAAGCGCTTTTTTCGCACTGTCATACAGCAGTCTTCCTTTCTCTGTCAGCTCCACTCCCTTTGATTTTCTGATAAAAAGCGTGGTGTTAAGATTCTCTTCCAGTTTCTTTATGGTGATGCTTACTGCCGGCTGGGAAATATACAGCGAAGCGGCCGCTTTGGATATACTTTTCTTTTCAGCAACAGAAAGAAATATCTTGTATTTTGTGAGATTATCAAATGTGTTCATAACTCCTCCATAATTATAATTTATATATCTTTTATAAACCATATATTTAAACTATATTATATAGAGATGTATAATTCAACGTTCTGCTATATTAAACTCAGTGATCGTTCTGTGGAAACTTGTGAAGCCCACAGGCGGGGGAGAGCCGACGGGTATCTCCCTCTTTTACATTACAGGAGATTTTACTATGGCGGCATCAAAACGCCTGTGCCCACGGAGAATCCCCAAAAAGAGAAACCAGGATGCCTATGGAAAACAGGATTTGTTTGCTGTTGTCATTGCTTTCCGCTACTTATTAACAAAAGAAGATTTTTCTAACTTCAAAAGAAAACTTGTTTTGGAAATAGGGAAATTAAATAAAAAGTTCATTTACATTACTGAAACCGAATTGCTGGAGCAAATGGGTTTCCCGAATAACTGGAAGAACATTGCCCGCTATCATACAATCCTATAGAAAGGAGAAGATGTTTCCTCTTATGAGCAAGCGTCTTCCTTTTTTATTATTTCTTTGTGCACTCCATAACTACAATTTATATATTTTATAAAAATCATATATTTGAACTATATTATATAAAGAAGTATAATTCAATAAAACATATCAGAGTAGGGGATTTTGCATGGATACATTCGAATTTGACGGAGAGAAATACAAAACTGCTTCAAAACACCAAAAAGAATGGGGGAATGACCTGATTTCAGAGTTTTCGTTCAACGGAAATGAAACGATACTGGACCTTGGATGCGGGGACGGGATTCTGACAGAACAATTAGCATTATTTGTGCCACGGGGAAAGGTGCTGGGAATAGACGCTTCTCTTCACATGATTGAAACTGCCGGAATGATTCACAGAAATAATCTGAATTTCGCGCATATGGACATAAACAAGATGAATTTCGAGAAGGAATTTGACCTTATTTTTTCTAATGCAGCCTTACATTGGGTGAAAGACCATAGACGGCTTTTGAAGAATGCACATAAAGCGTTAAAAACAAACGGAAAAATACTGTGGGATTTTGGAGGTGCCGGTAATTGTGCTAATTTTGTCAGCGTGATTCAAAGTATCATAGCGGAACATCCGTATGCAAAATATTTTAAAGACTATGAATGGCCGTGGTTTATGCCGTCCAAAGCACAGTATACAGATTTTCTTTCAGCGGTCGGATTTTCTTCCTGTACAATTAGAGAACTAAATAGAGACAGATATTTCCCCAGCGCTTCTGATATGATCCGTTGGATTGACCAGCCCTGCCTTGTACCGTTTCTTAAACAGGTTCCCCAGGAATTAAAGGCAGCTTTCCGCCAGAGGGTAATCGAAGAAATGTTAGAAAGAACACAAACGCCGGACGGAACTTATTTTGAAACGTTCCGCAGAATCAGAATATATGCTGGGAAATAAAGGAGGAAATAAGATGGAGAATACGATGAAGAAAATTGATTTAGCTAATTGGGAAAGGACATTGCATTATCAAATCTTCAGAAACTATGCCCAACCGCAATACTGTGTCACTTTTGATTTAGATGTCACACATTTTCTGGATGTAATCAAAAAGCGTGGGTACTCCTTTACATTTTCATTCGTATTTGCCGTTTCCAAATGCTCAAATCAGATCAAAGAATTTCGCTGTCGCTTTGTTGACGGAGAACCGGTGATATTTGATAAGATTCACACCGCATTTACCTATCTGAATAAAGATACGGAATTGTTCAAGGTTGTGAATGTGGAAATGACAGATACACTGGAAGAATATGTAACTCTCGCGTCTGAAACAGAACAGGCGCAAAAAGATTACTTTACAGCGCCGCTAGGGAATGATGTGTTCCAGTTCTCCGCTTTTCCATGGGTCGCATATACCCATATTTCCCACACAGATTCCGGAAATAAAAATAACGCAACACCATTATTTGACTGGGGCAGATATGAAAAAAGGAATGGAAAAATCATGCTTCCCTTTTCTGTCCAAGTTCATCATTCTTTCGTAGACGGGGTGCATATAGGCAAATTAGCGGAGAATTTACAGCTTTATCTCAATACACTATCTTAACACTCATTAAGATTTTTCCAGTCAGGAATTGGTCTGCGAACGATTAGGTTCGTCAGACCAATTCCTGTAAGATACTTTTATAGATATTTCTTTCATGAAAAACAATTAATTATCAAGAATTTTCCCATCCGTAGAAATGGTTACAACTCTCCATGGTATAAATCTGCCACTCCTTTTAAGAGCCTCTTTTACCGCATGTTCAATTCCGCAGCAGCATGGAACTTCCATCCTTACAACCGTCACACTCTTGATATCATTTCCTGCAATCATTTCCGTCAGTTTGTCCGTGTAATCCCCTTCATCAAGCTTGGGGCACCCAATCAGCGTAATATGGTTCCTGATAAACTCGCTATGGAAATTCCCATAGGCATATGCCGTACAGTCCGCGGCAATTAGCAGATTGGCATTCTCAAAATAAGGCGCCTTTACAGGTGCGAGTTTTATCTGTACAGGCCATTGCTTTAGCTGGCTGCTGACAGGGATAGCGGTAACAGAAACATCCGAATCCGCTGCATTTCTTGTAATCGTCCTTGCGTTTGATCCGGGACAGCCAGCCTTTTTTGCAGCGAATACGGCCGCCTCATCATAGGCAGGCGCCTCCCGTTCCTCAAATGAAATCGCATCAGCCGGGCATGTTGGCAGACAATCCCCCAAACCGTCACAGTAATCCTCACGGGTAAGCTCTGCCTTCCCATCTATCATTTCAATCGCACCTTCATGGCAGGCTGCCGCACAGGCACCGCATCCGTTACATTTCTCTTTATCAATTTTAATAATTTTTCTGATCATATGAACTCCTCCTTGCTTTTCTGTAGCTATCATAATACAATAAACAAAACAATTCGGTTGTATTTACAACAGAAAGAGGATTTTATATGGAAAAATATGTGCCTGTGCTCAAAGAGACACAGCTGTTTGCTGGTGTAAGGGCAGACGAAGTCAATACAATACTCGGATGTTTCCAGGCAAAATCCCGTATTTATAAAAAAGAGGAATATATTTTCAGGCAGGGGGAACACCTGACCCATATTACGGTTTTGGTAAAAGGGAAGCTGCACATCCAGCGGGATGACTATTGGGGAAACCGGAGCATTGTCAACGTCATCCATGTCGGTGAAATGTTCGGAGAAGCCTATGTCTCCCCCGGAAGCGGACCGATTCTGAATGATATTATTGCTGTGGACAACAGCACCGTCATATTCTTTGATGTACGGAAAATGCTGAACGTCTGTTCATCAGCCTGCCGTTTCCATTCAATCGTACTGCAGAATCTTTTTTTTGCAATATCTGATAAGAACAGGAAACTCGTACAGAAGCTTGGACATATATCAAAGCGTACCACGCGGGAAAAATTGATTTCTTATCTGTCCGAAGAGGCAAAAAAGCAGAACAGTAGTTCCATTACCATTCCCTTCAACCGACAGCAGCTTGCGGATTTTCTTTCCGTAGACCGCAGTGCTATGTCCAATGAGCTGTGCAGGATGCGGAATGAAGGGCTTCTGACCTTTGAGAAAAATCAATTTACTCTGCTGTAGATTCATATTTGTAAAACTGAAAAGAAATACAAAAAGGCAGGACACCTTCCTTTTTACGGGAACATATCCTGCCTCATGTTTCATATTTCCTTTTTTGATTTTATCATTTAACCTTTTAATCGGTTTTCAATATCTGATGCACTATATAATACATCTGTTACAATCACTTTATCTCCCTGGATTATAAAAAAGACAGAATAATTGTCTATCAACAATCTTCTCATCTCTTTGCTTCGTTCCGGTTCTGATTCCATAATACAGATTCTCTCAGCCATAGTATCCAATGTCAAAATAGCGTCTGCAATCCGGTTATACTGATCCATTGCATTTTCCGGTGCCTGAAGGACATAAGCAATGTGATTGTATAATTGATCCATATCAGCCAATGCTTCATTTGTAATCTCAACCGTATATTGTTTCATATCAATGAGTCTCCCTAAATTTTGCGAACGCTTCCGCTGCATTTTGCACTCTACCTGCTGCTATATCATTGTAACCTTTTTCCAATTTTTGATGGATTTCTTCCGTTGTCATGGCATCTGCATGAATCGGTACTGGTGCTTTTGGTAAAGAAACAGAAAAAGGAATTCCACCTGTAAGAGAAATTTGATTCAAATATATATCAATTGCTGTTGACATGGGAACACCTAACTGAGACAATACTTTTTCTGCCCGTTCTTTAACAGTTGGATTTACTCTTAAGTTCAATGTTGCTGTTTTTTCCATAATTACACCTCCTTGTTTTTATATTGTAACGCTTTTGTCGTTACAATTCAAGCGCTAATTTCTTCCATAATATCAGACATACACTAGCGAAAAAACTCCCCAATATCCTGAAAAGTCCCCTGAAGCTATTCCTCTCCGTCACAATAACATAATACACTATTTTTAGACAGATTGAATCTGTCTTAGCGTTGTGCCTCCAAATATTCTAATTGTATCATTTTATCCGATAATGTCAGAAATTGACCATTCTGGTTTATAAAACTGCAGCCAGCTAAAAACTGAATAATAGCCTTACATGCAGAACGGCACAAAAAACAGAAAATTCAAAAAAGACTTCCTGTTTTTTTTGCCCATTTATTACAATTCATTTATCGTCTCTGTCACCACCATACTCCGAATGCGTTTCGCCGGAAAGTAGATTGCAGCCACGGCCGCTGCAAAAACCAACAGCACGATGACCAAAAGCGGAACGATTGGAATGCTCCACACAGCATATGGAAAATGCGGTATAATCAGGATACCGTACAGCCCTTTACTAAGGAGCAGTCCGAGAATACATCCGGCCACACATCCATAGAAAGCATAAGTAAATGCCTCTGCCGCTATCATTTTTGTTACCTGCCATTCGTCCATGCCGACCGCGCGCATTGTTCCGTACTGCCTGATTCTGGCAGATACACTCATGGAAATACTGTTCACAATATTCAATACTGTCACCAATGCGATAATCGCCAGGAATCCATAAGCAAAAATCATAAATGCCGCATACGTGTTGCCTGTTTTCTGGCCGATCCTGTTTCTAAACGCATATTCACCGTCTATTTCATTGTCCGCTGCATTACGGATTGCTTCCACATCTCCATTCTCTACATCCTCTTCCATCTGCACCATGAGCAGAGCATATTCCGCAATACCCATCAGCCGTGTAAATGTTTCTTTTGAAGTAATGATTGTAACCTTTCCACCAGACGTCCCGTCACTGCTGAACGGATTCATTTTCAGCATTCCCGCAATCTCAACCTCTTCACTGCCAACCCGTATCTTATCACCTATCCCTACCGGAACATCTGCGTCACAGATTGCCAGAACATAACGGCTGTTCCCGTATACCTTTGAAATATCACTGCCTTTTTTAAGCTCCTTATCCTTTGTCAGACAGTCCAGATCAAATTCATCATAAGAAATAACATCCACCACGCCAGACGAAAGGCTCTCTTCCTCAAACTGCGCCGGGACATCAAAACAGCTCCTGCGCCCAAACACATTGGTTACTTCCTCCATGCCTGCAAGTTCATCCAGCAGTACGCTGCTTATTGAATTCGAGCCGTCACTGCTCGCAATCTCAATATCTGCATCATTAGATTTCTGGGGCATAATCAGGCTCACCAAATCTGCAAAAACGGTAAAACTTAAAAAAAGAATAATGCTGAGGGCAAAAGAGCCGGTCAGCAATATCAGGTTTTTCTTTTTCGATACCGCATGATGCATGCCAAGAGCGGTTTCTATTTTTGCAAACCGGGTATTTGCTGCGCTGCTCATATTTTTCCCATCCCCTGCATTCCCTGTAACAGCCGACACAGGCGACACCTTGGACGCTCTTTTTGCCGGAGACTGCGCTGCAATCAGAACCGTAATAATTCCCACTGCCACTCCGCTGACAATTCCTGCCGCACTCACTCCAAACAATGGAATACTGACAAATTCCTCTCCTGCCATAAACCGCAGCAGGGCGCACACTCCCCATGTGACCAGAATACCAAGGATGACACCTGCCGGAATCGCAATCTTACACCAGTTCAGGGCTTCCAGCCTTACGAACCGGATAATCTGCTCCCTGCTCATACCGATACAGCGCATCATACCGAAAAATTTTGTCCTTTGGGCAACATTGCTGTTCATACTGCCTGCAATCATCAGCGCTCCTGCAATCAGTATCAAAATAAACAGCATAACAGCAATCATGTAAATCTCCTGCATTCCCGAATCCCCACCAAGGGCTCCCGTCCCCATCAAAGCTTTATTTACTTCGATATTCTCATCCGCCCATCCATACTCTTCCTTGATGTCTGAAACATGTCTGCTAATATCTGCCTGGCTCTGATACCGTATATATAAGGATGGATTTCGGACAAGCCCGTACTTCTCGAACGCTTTTCGGTTCATATATACACTGAATGTTCCATATAATGCATTGAACTCCTCATCATCCTCACCAAATCCGGATATGGTAAAATCCATACTGCCGGAAGGTGTTTCTATGGTGATTCTGTCGCCTGTCTTTGCGCCAAACGCATCCTTTGCATTAGAGCTGAGCAAAATCTCCGTATCATTCTGCGGGAAAGAGCCCTCCTTCAAACCATTCTTGATATCCGTAATATAAGCTTCATCAACCCCATATAGAACAGCCTTCCTTTTCCCAATATGGTACTCTTCTTCCCTGCCGTAATTCACCACATCCGTCCATGCCGCAACAGAAACATCTGCACTTTGGCCAATCCGCTCTGCATCGGCTTCAGGCACATTTTTTAGCTGGATATGCCAGTTCCCATGCTTCTTAAGCATATTATTCGTCTGCATCCTATTTCCCATGTCAGCCATACTGAAAACCGCCGTCACCAGAAATACGGAAATTGTAATGCACAAAAGTGTCAGCCGGTTCTGCCGCCTGTGGACATGTGCAGAAATCGGAATTAAGCTAAGATAATTCTTCATTCACCGCACCTCCCCCAAATCATTCAGCTCCCCATCCGACACCTGCAGGATACGATCCGCTTTCTGTGCAATGCTGCGGCTGTGGGTAATCATAATGATAGTCTGCTCATACTTCTTGGACGCTTCTTTTAAGAGCGTAATCACCTCTCTGCTGTTCTGTGTGTCTAGATTTCCCGTCGGCTCATCAGCAAGGATGAGGGCAGGACGGGTAATCAGCGCCCGACCGATTGCCACTCTCTGCTGCTGCCCGCCCGAGAGCTGGCTTGGCAGATGGTGCCGGCGCTCCCGAAGGTTCAACACTGTTAGCAGTTCCTCCAGGTATCTTCTGTTTGGTTTCTGGTAATCAAGTAGTACCGGGAAAATGATATTCTGCTCGACCGTCAGTTCGGGAACCAGATTAAAGTTCTGGAAAATAAACCCGATATTCCTGCGACGGAAAACCGTAAGATTTCTTTCTTTCATTGCAAAAATATCCTTGCTGTCAATATATACCTTGCCAAAGGAAGGCATATCCAGCGCACCGATCATATTAAGAAGCGTACTCTTTCCGGAGCCTGATTCCCCGACGATTGCGACAAATTCTCCTTGTATAATGTATTTAGGTTGTTCGAGGGATACCTATAAACCCTTAGACCTACTTCTTTACATCTCCAGTCTGATAGGAGATAATTGTTTTATTAGATTGAGAGGATGATCGTTTTCTCCTTGAGCGATTCTGCTCGTACTTGAAAGACTGATCCCTCTCTCTAATAAGCTTTCCGCGTATGAGTTGGATGTTGGTTGCCTTATGGCTTCTCTCCGTATTTAGCACAAGGTAGTGGCGCTTATTAGATGAGTGGTCTCCCAATCTGAAATCTTTTTTCGAGGTGTTCTTATGTTTTTGTGGGCATTGATATTGGTAAAAATAATCATGTTGCTTCCATGATGGATGATACTGGCAAAGTAGTATTCAAAGCTTTTTCCTTTCCCAATACTTCGGATGGCGGAAATGCGTTGTTTTCCAAACTCGCTTCTTATTCTTTAAACCCCTCTGATTTTGAGATCGGTATGGAAGCTACTGGCCACTACTGGCTTTCCGTTTACTCTTTCCTCTTTGAGAAAAGTTTCCTTCTCCATGTTATCAACCCTATCCAAACCGATGGATGGCGCAGGGGAACAGAAATCCGCAAACGCAAAAATGACATCATTGATTCCCTCCTGATCGCTGACCTGATCCGGTATGGGCAGTTCGTGGAAACCAGGCTTGCAGACGAAGCTCTGTTTTCTCTGCGTACCCTGACTCGCTTCCGCACTTATCTTGTGGAATCCATCAGTGATTTAAAACGGAAAGTTGTCTGTGTTCTGGATCAGGTATTCCCCGAATACCAGTCCATCTTTTCCGACATTTTCGGCAAGACCTCAAAAGAAATCCTTCTCCAGTTTTCTTCACCGATTGATTTTGAATCGGTTTCATCTGAAACCTTGGCGGAACTTCTTGCACAACTTAGCAGACAGAAAGTCGGCGCTGCGAAAGCGGAACAGTTAAAAGCTGCTGCATCCTCTTCTTTCGGCGTTACCTTTGCCAAAAACAGCTTCACGTTCCAGCTCAAATCACTGATCGAGCAGATTTCTTTTATTGAAAAACAGGTAACAGAAACGGAAGCGGAAATTTCCAGTATCATGGAAAAACTGGAATCCCCCATTACTACCATTACTGGAATTGGCACTGTCACAGGAGCGACCATTCTTAGCGAGATAGGCGATATCTCCAAATTTGACAGCCCCAGAAAGCTGGTGGCTTTTGCCGGTCTCGATGCCACTGTTACACAATCCGGTGAATTTGAAGCAGCCCACAATGTAATGAGCAAACGCGGATCACCTTATTTGCGGAAAGCCATTTTTCAGTCCGCTCTAATCGCTTCTTTTAGAGACCCCGTATTAAGTGTCTATTACCAGAAAAAGAGGGCAGAAGGCAAACATCATTTGACATGTGTTGGAGCTGTTGCTAGAAAAATGTGCAACATCATTTATGCCGTCCTAAAAAACAATCGGCCTTACGTTCCAAAAGTGTAAATCCTTTTAACCCATGCCGGCTTGCCTGACAGCAGGCCTTATTGTCATACTCTTTTTTACAAAATTTCTTTTGAATTTTTTCAATTATCTACTTGACTTTTAATAGTTGGTCTTTCGGTACCGAAAAACTAACTTTCTTTAAAGCCTGTACAGCCGTATCTCCTTCCCCGTAGGTCTTGGAAATTGATTTAACCTCCAACAAATTCATAAATTAAAGCACCTCTTTCTCCATAAAATCCATACATCGAAAATGAATTCCCAAATCGTTATGCCCGTCTGCATGGAATTTCATTTTTAATGTATAAGAAGCATAACACACTAATCCTACAGGAATATTGCAATTATCCTGCTATTTTGCAGGAATTATCAATATATAGAGGTTCACTGCAGCATGAATAAAGAGGCTGCTGGTCTTCTTTAGCCTACATTTATGAATTAAAATATGGATTTAATAACTCATCTAAAAGCTATTGCAATGCTTATAATGATGCCTATTACAATGGCGTGTCTCTTCCAGGTCAGCCGAAGATATCCTGCAAATTCACGGAGCAATGCATTCAGTGTAAAATACCATTTCGTCTTTGCACCAAACCCTACGCATTTTATTCCTTGCTGCTTCGCCAGGATTAAAGCTCTAAAGACATGATAAGCAGTTGTAACAATAACAATTTTCGCATTCTCGTTGTCTATCAACTCCTTTGAAAACATCAGGTTTTCCTCAGTTGATACCGATTTTTGCTCCATTATGATCTTTTCAGCATCCACTCCCTGATCGACAGCATATGCCGCCATAGCGGCGCTTTCCGAAATATCTTCGCCTGGCCCCTGCCCTCCGGACATAATCAGTACTGCATTCTGATTGCAACGCAAAAGCTCTATCCCTCTATGAATCCGGGCCGCAAGCAGCGGCGTAACCTTAGTCCCAATAATCCCGGAGCCCAGTACAATAATATAGTCCGCATTCCTCTTTTTTCTCAGATGAATAAGATTAAGGACGGCAGATAGTGAATACATCGCCATCAGTGACAATACATATACAGCAGAAAAACTAATCGTTACATAGAGCATTGTACTGAATCTGCCCTTTTCCAGACTCCCAATCACTGGCCAGACTGCAAGATATCCAAACAGCAAGATTGAAAATAGAATAGATAATAAATTAGAAGGCTTCATTCCCTCATGCCGGATAATTTTTATTCCTTCTATAAAAAACGTAACAATCAAAACTGCCGGAAATGCGATTACGCTGGCTACTGCCAAAATAAACAGAAAAACAAGAAGTCCGATGACTGCATCATGTGACGCAAGCCATTCTGAATACTGGGAAAGTATAAAAAACAAAAAAACAGCCAGACTTGTCATCATCCAGAAAAATGAAACGCCGATCCATAATGTTCTGGGATCGTGCAGCATAATTCTCGCAAATATGCAAAATGGTATTAAAAAAAGAATAAATGAAATCTGCCACATATCTGTATTGCCCCTTTAAAATACGACATTTTTAGAAATTCAAAAAGAAAGCCCTTCCGGTAAGGAATCCTCTTCATAATTTTATCATACTCAAATGGCGGTGTAAAATACATTCTAATACACAATGAGGCACTTGCTATTATTCGAGTATCCATATACAATTATATACTGATACAGTTTGAAGAAAGACAGGTACAAATACTTTGCAGCGAGAACCGCATACCGGACGTTTCAAAACCTGGGTATATGCGGCTGATACAAACAGACGCAAAAAAGACGATTGATGGAAGGGAGTTACGCCATGAATAATGTATTGATTATAGATGATGATAAAGAACTGTGCGCTCTTATGAAAAAATGCGTAGAGCAGGAAAATTTATCAGCCATAGCGGCATATAGCGGCATTCAGGGGCTGCGTCTGGCCGATGAAAACAAAGATAGCTGTTCCCTTATTATTCTGGATATTATGATGCCCGATTTAAACGGATTTCAAGTGTTGCAGCAAATACGGCGGACAAGCAATGTTCCCGTCCTTATGCTCACTGCCAAAAGCGACGAGGAAGATAAAGTGTCCGGCTTGCGAATGGGGGCAGACGATTATCTGACAAAGCCATTTAGCATTAACGAGCTTATGGCGCGTGTAAATTCCCTTATCCGGCGTTATACCCTGCTCAATCCATCTTCCAGCACTGAAACGGATTGTATGGTGTTTCAAGGAATGACGATTGATAATCTTAATCGTCTTGTTTTTATGAATGACGTACAAGTGGAACTTACAGGAAAAGAATTTGATCTGCTCTCTTTTCTTGCAGCGAATAAGGGGAAGGTATTTACGAAGAAGCAGATTTATACCCATGTATGGGAGGAAGAATATGCTTTTGATGATAGCAATATCATGTCTTTTATCAGCAAATTACGGAAAAAAATTGAACCAGACCCGGAACACCCTTTTTATATTTTAACCGTCCGTGGCGTTGGCTATCGTTTTAACAGGGAGGCATAACATGAATGTTAATCTGCTTTTATTGATTGCGTTTTGTATCACACTCTTATTTATTTTGTTTCTTCTCTTAAAACTTAGGCGTGTACAGGGACAACTATCTATTATCGAAGAAGCCCTTGAAGATATAAAATCCGGGAATTTAAACCGCCGTATGTTGACTAAAAAGAACGATATGACAAGAAAAATCTGCTATGGTATTAACGATATTGCAATGAACAGCCAAACGCAGCTTATCAAACAAAAACAATCTGAACAGGCATATAAACGGTTAATGACAAGTATTTCCCATGATGTGAAAACTCCCCTTGCTTCTTTGGTTGGTTATTTGGAAGCAATAGAATGTCAGATAGTTGCAGGAAAAGAAAAAGACGAATATATTCATGTCGCATTTGAGAAAGCTCATTACCTAAAGCATTTTGTTGAAAACCTTTTTGAATGGGTAAAACTGGACTCCGGAGAACAGATTTTTCATTTTGAAATTTTAGACCTAAACGAGTTATCCCGGAATATTATAGTTGATTGGATTTCTGTTTTAGAAAATAACAATTTTGACTATGCGTTTGATATACCGGAAACAGAATATCTTATGCGCATAGATGCAAACGCTTATAGCCGCATCCTCAATAATCTGTTGCAAAATGTCCTTATCCATAGTAAAGGAAGCAAAATATCTTTCCATATTTTTGAAAATGACCTACAAGCCAAAATCACTATGACAGATAATGGAAAAGGAATATCCCCCGATCATCTCCCGCATATTTTTGAAAGAATGTACCAATGTGATCAGTCGCGGTCTGCCGGAGGAAATGGATTAGGCTTATCAATCGTAAAAGAACTTGTAGCTGCTCACAAAGGAAAGATTACCGTTGATAGCACTCCCAATAAAGGAACTGTATTTGCCTTATTGTTTCCGAAATCCCTGTAATAATACGGGGATTTTTCAGTTTTATCGAATTTTGCTTAACTGTAAAAGCAAGAAAAAAGCAAAGTTTCGGCAAGGTTTTGGCAAGGTTAGCGTGATAGAATGAAGTATGAAAAGGAGGTCTCGCAATGAACAAATATGTAATTGAAACAAAAAATCTTACCAAACAATACGGAACACAGAAAAGCGTTGCGGATTTAAATATCCATGTAAGGCAAGGGCGCATCTACGGTCTGCTTGGCAGAAACGGAGCCGGAAAGACAACGACCATGAAAATGCTGCTTGGGCTGACACAGCCCACTTCCGGGGAAGTTACAATCTGGGGAAAACCTTTACGGACAAATGAGAAGAAGCTGTTGCCCCGGATTGGCAGTCTGATTGAATCCCCCGGATTTTACCCGAACCTGACCGCCACAGAAAATCTGCGCATTTTTGCAACCCTGCGGGGAGTGCCGAACCGCAATGCAATTAAAAATGCGCTTGATTTAGTAGGGCTTCCCTATAAAGACAAAAAGCTGTTTTCCCAATATTCGCTTGGAATGAAGCAGCGATTGGCGATTGCCCTTGCCATTATGCACGACCCGGAGCTTTTGATTTTGGACGAACCGATTAACGGTCTTGACCCGATTGGAATTGCGGAAGTACGCTCTTTTATCCGTGACCTCTGTACTGAAAAAGGGAAAACGATACTGATTTCCAGCCATATTCTTTCCGAGATTGCATTGCTGGCTGATGATATAGGAATTATTGACCACGGCGTATTATTGGAGGAAGAAAGCCTTGCAGAGCTGGAAGCAAAGAGCAGCAGACATATCCGTTTTACCGTTTCCAGTACAACACAGGCGGCGAGGATTTTAGAACAGGGTTTCCATGAAATGCAGTTTACCATACAGGACGACTACAAGATGCGTCTGCATAATTTAGATATTTCTGTCGGAGAAATTGTAACCGCCTTTGTCGAAAACGGGCTTACCGTATCAGAAGCCTATGTCTGCGAAGAAAGCCTTGAAGATTATTTCAAGCGTGTAACAGGGGGTGAGGGGATTGCTTGACCTTGTAAAGTGTGAATTTTGGAAGATAAAGCGGAAAGGCTTGTTTAAAATTGCTCTCTTTACGGCTGTTTTATTCCCTGTTTTTAATATCATGCTTTTAGCAGAGGGAAGTTTAGCAGACGTTATGAGCAGCGTGCGTGAGGAAAGCGGTTTCTTACTTCTGATCCCGATACTGGTAATTATAGCTGCTAACCTGTTTTTTGAAGAACACGATAGCGACACCTTAAAAAATCTTATTTGTGTTCCGGTTTTAAAAAACCACTTAGTCATAGCGAAGGTTACTATGCTTTTTCTGTTTTCAGTTACTTATGAAATGTTAGGCTTTTGTATTGGTATCTTAATTGCTCTTGCACAGGGTATTTCTTTAAATGGGTGGGCTTTACAGCTATTCCTTACATTTTGTACGGGTATTTTACTTTGGGCGGCAGCTCTGCCCTGTATTATCCTTGTGGTCTGGTGCAATAAGTCCTATATTATTTCTGTCATAATCGCTTTCTTCTATACACTGCTTGGATTTGCATTGCACCTAAGTGATGCCATTATGATGAAACCATTAGGGCTGAATATCAGCACATTTATTCCTGTACCGATGGTCTTTCGATGGCTGTATCAGTTTAAGGTGCCAGAAGGAAAGATTATGACAGACTTTTATAATCGTCTAAGCCCGTACTTTGTATCAACACCTATCATATTTGCGATACTGATTGCGGAAGCGATTGTATGTATTATATTAATTATACGGGTTTATCAAAAACAGGAAGCATAACAGGAGGTTTTATATGTTATCTATTGTCTTAACAGAATTACAAAAGATAAAGCGGTATCATATTCTGTTGATCGGAATTATAGGAATGGCTCTCTCACCTATTCTTGGGCTTATCACACAGAATGTTGCGATTGAGGAAGCAAAAAATACGAATTTTGACCTTAGCGCATTAGTAGACAGCACAATTTGGAACAATGCAACCGTATTTATGCCTATTATTTTTACTTTGATTGGCGGTTATCTGATAAACAGGGAGTATACGGACGATACATTGAAAAATGTCTTAGTTGTTCCTGTTTCATTTCCTAAATTATTAACAGGGAAATTAACCGCTATGGGCATTTTATCCCTTATATTGGGAATGTATAGTTTCGTAATCACAATCATTGTTGGCATTTTTGCGGGGCTTTCCGGTTTTGATATTCTTGCTTTGATAAAAGGCTTATTTTATATGTTGGGGATCTCGATTTGCATTTATATTGCCGTTCTTCCTATTATCGCATTTTGTGGGAGAACACCGGGATTTTTTATGGGCGGCGCAGTTATCGCTTTTATATTGGGCTATTGCAGTATGTTTTTTAAAAGTGGTCTGCTTAGAAATATTTATCCTTTTTTAGCTTCTTTTACGGTGATTGGTTTTGACACCACATCATATATCAACGCAAAAAATAAAGCAAGCATTCCACTGGGGCTTGCTTCACTTGGAGTAATGTTGTTGATTTCAGCTTTTATCATTGTAATCTCTAAATCGCCGGGTGAAGCTAAAACAAAGCAGAGGAAAAATAATATCTCTCTACGTCCTGCGCAGAGAGAACGCATAATGACAAACAGACATTGAGGATAAGAAAGCAATTTGGTAATATGTCAAGAGGAAAATGAAAAAGATTTTCTTGGAAAAGGGTAACCTTAATAGACCTACGGTCTATTAAGAACGTAAGTTCGATATGCAGTATGGATTACCTACTCTTTTCCGGAGAGTAGAGTTGGCCCTTGTCCAGCAGACCAAAGAGCAGACGTATAAATTTACGGGAAGTCAACGCGAGTGCTCGTTTATGCTGATGGTTTCTTGTCTCAGCATATTTTTTGTCATAGAAAGCTTTGTATTCAGGACAGTGTCTTATAACACTTCCGGCAGCTTCTATGATGTAGTAGCGCAGATATCTGTTGCCAGCTTTGCTCATGTGTTTGTCTTCGGCTACGAAATCGCCAGAGTCATTATCGTTCCAAACGATACCACAGTATTTTGCGAGGGCATTGGCATTAGGAAAAGCCTTAATGGAACCCATTTCGGCCAAGATACCGGCTGAATAAACTTTACCAATCCCAGGAATGGAATTCAGTACAGTGTACTCGTCAGGGTTTAGTCCCTGAACTGTTTGAAGGACTGCTTTATCAATCGCTTTGAGTTCTCTTTCAAAGGAACTGATACAGTTAAAGGAAGAAGCGATTGAGATAGTAAGCGGCTCATAGAGGCATTTATCAAGCCGGTATGAGTTGCGGGCTGCAGCCTGTAAGATTTTTGCTGTTTCTTCCGGATCAGCAATACGGCCTTTGCTCTTGGAGTTAATAAAAGCAACGAGGTCTTCTACGGATGATTTTGCGATATCTTCATTCGTTGTGTACTCGGTAAGAATGGCTTCGGCTGTGGCACCATATTTGTTTGCGAATGGATGCTGCCCATCACGGAGTAATGCGTATTCACTGAACTTGAGATAAATGTTGTTAAGCATGTAAGTCTTTTCTCTTGCGATACATTCAGTGATGTGCATACGGTGTCTGGTAAGACGCTGTAAGGCAAGGTATTGGGAGCCACGCCAGGGTTTGATTGCAATACGTCCCACACGGGCAAAATCGGCAATCACATAAGAGTCAATGCCATCATTTTTTCCGATATCGTTAAAGGACTTTTTGTAGTTCTTAACTTCTTTCGGATTGAGACAGTAAACTCTGACAGAGAATGGAGCAAGCAGGTCACTGGCAGAAAGATAATTCGCCAGATGGACACCATAGAAACCAGTAGCTTCCATACCGATCATAACGTATTTGAACTGATGGTTGTGTTTTAATACATCAGAAATCATCTGTTCAATAAAAGCTGCACCTTCCTGAGTGTTTTCTACAGATTTCATCCTGATGTAGAATTCCTCGTTGAAATCAAGTGCAGAGATAACATGAACACGGGATGCAATATCAATCCCAACAAACAGTGTTGAGAGGTAATCAATATGTTCTTTCACGGATCATCACCACCTTTCAATAAAAGTGAAGAAGAGTAATCATGGGTTATCCCAGACCACTACGCCGGCCTAAACCTCGCGTTATGAGCATTACCTGGAAGAAATACCCTGCTGGTGGCTAGATACCAGGATGCAGCATTTGTGTAATAAGTCTTAGCGCAGTATTAGGGTTGCATGCTTTCTTGGCAATAGCAAACGCTTTGCAGGAGCGATGAAGCAATGACCATAGCTACAATTCTTATGGAACTTATTGTAACATCTGGGACCATGACTATAAAGTAACTTATTAACCAATAGACAGAGAATGGATGAACCAGCGTGATTGAAGAAGAATCTTCGGAAAGGATGTTTAGAATTATCCTTCTGTCTAATCAAAAAGAATAAGTCTGTAAGCAGTTTTTCTTGCTTACAAACTTATTATACGAGGAGCTTTTAAAATGAAAGAAATAATTTTAAGTATGATTGCGCTCGTAACAGTTTTTGTGCCATTAACAGCAGTTCTTGTATGGGAACCTACTTCACCAGCAGCGACAGCCATTATTATAGGATATTGCATTTTTGCTGGGCTAAGTTTTTTATATGCACTCTTTCTCTTTGTTAAAATGAAGTTCAGAGATATTTACACCAAAATTGCGCTTGGATTAAACGCCGTTTATGTTGTAGGGATTTTAGTTACCGTGGTCATCCCTCATTTGCTTTAAATAAAGCGATATTCCGGGACTGGTTTTTTCACAGACGGTTGGGAAGTTATATGGTTTGCCCGGAGGAACAAGACGACACACTGAAAACTCTAAGGTTGATTCCTGTCAATAAAGTAAAATTGACTATCGTAAAGCTGGTGATTGCAAGTATTATAATTCTATTGTTATGCGGTTGTCTTTCGATTTTGTTATTGGTAGGGTTAAATCACAAAGAACGGGAAAAAATCTGAAAAATGCCGGAAAGCCTGTAAACACAGGCTATGCCGGCTTATGAGAACTTATAAAGAGATGGTCAAAAACTATATTTTGCTTTATATTAAATCAAACAGAAAGTCCTCATAATCACTTACATAATACCGGATATTCGTTCTTCCCCTTTGAATGATCGTATGTCCCTCTGCTTCCAGTTTTGATTTTTGGGCCTTAACACCGCCGGGATACTTGGGATTTAGCTCTCCTTTTGCTTTCAACGTCCTCCAATAAGGCGTCTCATCCTTTGTTCTCTGATGGCTTGCCCATGCTGCTATAGTAACAAAAATACCGGCAGTGATAGGTTCTGTAAAATCAGCACCGCTTAATTTAGCAAAATACTCACGGATCTTTCCCACGGTTATCACCTTCCCGTAAGGAATCCTTTTCATAATTTTATCATACTCTATTGGCGGTGCAAAATACATTCTGTCACCGCCATATTTGTCAATACTCTTCTGATCCGTAATCACTTGAATCTTGGGCATATCCTTACTTTCATGCAACATTGCATTAAAATCTTTTTTTATCTTCATTCGCCATATCTCTTACCTCCTTTTTCGTAAATCATAATACAATACCTGCCCATATGCAATGAGACAGTTTTAAAAAATACGTCTTTCTACTTAGCAAATAAATCCGAATAGTATTTATCACTCTACCGTTTCAATCGAATCCACAATACTCATATTCGCAATCCGCCTCAATGGTATGCACGTTGCAATCAGGCAGGCAAGCACAGACATTACGGCCGCCTCCCGCCAGGGAAACTACAGGAATCGAGACCAGCTGGATGGTATCTGTACGGGCAGCTTCCACAAAAATCGTGCAGATATACCCAGTCACACCCCCAATCACAGCAGCAATGATTCCATAATACGCCCCTTCCCACAGGAATGTCTGATATAATGCCCCATGGCTCATGCCGATTGCCCTCTGCATCCCAATCTCCGTCACCCTGGTATGGATATTCGTATACACCGTATTCACGATATTCAAAAGGCCAATCAGACCTACAAACAAAATCAGCCCCCATGCCAGCAGCCGGATCTGCTCATAGCTCTCCTCAAGCTGCCGGTCCGTATCCTCATAGGAAAGATAAGTCGTGCCCGGAATTTCCCGGCATAATTCCTCCACCGTCCGGTCAAATAAATTCCTGTCCGCCGTCTCCTTCAGCGTCGGGAGCATTTCCTGATACTCGCTCTTTCCCGTCAGTTCCGAATAAATCCGGTCAGATACAATCACCTGCACGCCATTTGTAAATCCCTGATTCCCGATTCCCGCAAATCCATCCGTCCCGTCAAATGCAGCCATGACCGGAAGCTCCCTTCCCTTTATGGAAACTGTATCGCCTGCGGCAAATTCTGAATGTTCCAACTCCTCCCCCTCATAAACTACCGGAAACGGATTCTTTATCACACAGCCCTCTCCTGCCATCAGACGCTGAAACTCTTCTTCTGAAAGCTTCCCTTCCGTATAAGCGTCCATATACATTTCATTGAACCCTACAACCTGCAGGGTCTCCCCCGGCTTCAATTCAAATCCCGGAGACATCCCGGCAACCAGTTCTTCCGTATCATAAAGAGAAAACTGGATTGCCGCAACAGATTCAACAGCATCATTTTGAGATAACTCATCTAAATCTTTTTCTGTAAAGCCGGCCGTCTCATTGATAATCGAATAATCCCCAAGACGCATTTCTTCCATAAGACTGGCAGCATTTAAAAGCGAAGTAAAGCTCTGCAGGGCAATAAACACCGAAATACTCATCACAAGAGACAGGATTGTAATGGCCGTCCGTCCGGGGCTCCGCCTCAGATTCAGCCGGGCATAATAAGCCGCAAAATTCTTAATCCTTTTTGTCCTGCGGTTTCTGCGCCGGATCTTCGTATTCCCGCCTGACATGGCTACAGTCGGCGCCACCTTCCCCGCATACCGGACCGCCGGTACTGCCGCGGCAAATGCAAAGAACACGGTGAGAAATGCACTGGCGGCAAGAAACAGTGGCTTCCCTGCGCTGTTTTCCCGGATAAGCTCCTTTAATCCCGCAGTATCATTTACCATAAAGAGCTCCGGGGACACAAAGCTCGTTGCCATCGAAAAGATACTTTCTGCTGAAAAATATCCTGCCAGTATCCCAACCGGGATTCCGGCTGCACACAAAAGCAATATCTGCAGGAAAACTATCACCCAGAGCTGATCTTTCCCGCCTCCGATGGCGCGTAGCACGCCGTATTCTTTCATGCGCTTTGACACGGAAATTTTCAGCACATTGTAAATCACAAGCCCTGATGCCAGAAGCACAAGGCCGCCTACCATGATACCCGCAATCCTAAGGAAGGAAACGTCCATTCCATCCTCCCCGCCTCCTTCCGGATTCTCATAGGGGATGCCCACTGCCGAAAGATAGACGATATTGTAGGTCACATCCAGTTCAGGAATCTGCAGGTTCTCTGCCACATCCTCCACCGTACTCTGCATAGTCTTCTTATCCGCGGTACAGAAATCCGCCACATAATATATCTGCTCTGACGGGAACAGCCGGGAAGCCGTCCCCTCCCCCACAATACCAGGGAGCATGCCATAAGTATAGGCTACATAGTTGCTCTTCGTGATTCCTGTAAGGGTAAATTCCTCCGTATAATCCACTGCAGGCAGAATCCCATGCCGCCACGATTTAGAAGCCGTCAGGGAAATCCGATCTCCGGATTTTCCCTGAAAGCCAAGAAACCTTAACACATCCTCTGACAGTGCAATCTCCATTGGATGTTCCGGAAGCCGTCCTTCCAGAAGCTCTGTAAAAGCCGGATACATCTCATAACTATGGTTCAGATATTCTACAAGGCTAAGCTTTAGCTGGCTGTTCAACTGGATTGTCCCAAGGTCAATGGCCGCTCCGACATAGGAAAAACGGGAATCGGATTTCACTTCTGCAAGCTGCTCTTCTGCAAGCTGCACGAAAGAGCCATACTTTTTCCCTGCAAGGGCGTCTGCCTGCTGCTCCTTCATCGCATTCAGAATCCCAATCGACTGGCCGATTACGGTTGTTATGACTGTAGAGAGAACCACCGCAATCAGTATTAATATGGAAGTAACCTTCTGTGCACACAGCTCCCTCCATGCCAAAGTTCTGTAGGACTTCATACTTCCACCCCGCTTCCTGTCTCTGAAAGGATTCCATCCACGATTACAAACTGCCTGTCAGCCATCTTCGCAATCCGGATGTCATGGGTAATGACCACCAGCGTTTTGTCCAGCTCCCTTCTGATATTGCAAAGAAGCTCCATCACCTCGCCGCCGCTTTTGCTGTCAAGATTTCCCGTCGGCTCGTCCGCAAAAATAATGTCCGGCTGTGCCGCTAAGGCACGGGCAATGGCCACACGCTGCTGCTGCCCTCCGGAAAGCTCATGGGGCAGATGATTCAGCCGCTTCTGGATTCCCAGAAGTTCTGTAAGCTTCCTAAGGTAAGCTTCATCCGGCTGCTTTTTATCCAATAGAAGCGGCATGATGATATTTTCCCTGGCCGTCAGAACCGGAAGGAGGTTAAACTGCTGGAAGATAAATCCGATACGCCTGCGCCGGAAAGCGGAAAGCTCCTTATCATGGAAACTGTAAATATCCCTGCCGCCATAGGAAAGCAGCCCTGATGTGGGACGGTCCAGACCGGACAGCAGGTGAAGCAGCGTACTCTTCCCGCTACCCGAAGGGCCTGTAATAGAAAGGAAATCCCCCTGCCCGATTTTAAGGTCTGCCTTGTCGAGCGCTACCACGCGGCTCTCCCCGCTGCCATAGATTTTCGATAGTTCTCTTGCCTCAATGATCATAAAAACACTCTCCTTATATTTTGTAAAACGGCCAAATGTCCGTAATGGAATGTAAACCATTGGATATCCGGATAAGAAGAGTGTAACTCATAAATCTCAAGAAACGTTCAAGATTATAAAATTGTCAAATAATTCTAAACGAAGCGGCTGCCGCTGCTCCTCCGCCTGCCGGATTTTCTAATTTAAGCGTCCCTCCATGTTTCAGGCAAAGAACATGGGTACTATATAATCCCATTCCAAAATGTTCCGCCTCCTCGTTCATTTTTTTCCGAAAGGTTTCGGACCCTCCCGAAGCATTTTCAGAGGGAATCCGGGGCCGTCATCCATGACCGTCAAAACGACTCTGCCATCCTTCTCCCTTAGCAGTACAGACAGTTTTTTCACAGCAAACCGCGCCCCATTACTGATCAGATTCTCGGCAGCATTCAGGAAAATCTCATAATCCAGCCGGGTACTTCCTCTGGGCTCCACCGTAACCGTAGATTCTAATGCCGGAGCAAGAAACTTTATCGTATCCGCCAGTTCTGTCTCAAGCATGGAATAGGTACATTCTACGGCCCGAACCGGAAGCTGTTCCATTCTCTGGATACTGCTCATCGCCTCAACATAATTCTCGATACGCAGCGTATAACCCGCAAGCCTGTCAAAGGTTCTCTGGTCGCCTTTCCCCTGCTGTATCAGCTTAACCGTTCCTTTTAAAACAGCAACCGGATTGCACAGGTCGTGGGAAAATGCGACATTCAGCCTCTTTCTGTCTTCCGCCTGCTCCCACAATTCCTGGTTCGCCTGAAGGAGTTCTGCCCGCATAATCTCAAATCCTCTGCAGATCTGCCCCAGTTCATCCTCTGAAATATCCGGAATGGAAAAATCCAGATCCCGATTCAGGATACGCTCCGTCCCCATCTTCAGGACAGAAATCGGCGTTTTCAGCTTGATACGGTAAAACAGAAGCCCTGCAGTCCCGATTCCGCCGGCAGGCAGCAAGATACATGCAAAAAGCTGAAAGCCGTCTATCATGCGCAGGATTCTCCGCTGCCCCTTTGTCGGCTGCTGAAGCAGTACATTCGTTCCATCCGCCCTGAATTCAATTCCCCCGGACGGGTAATTGTTCCGGACTTTCTCACAGCACACGAAAAGCAGTAAAAGGAGACACAGCGAAAGAACGACACAGAGGGAAGACAGCACAAAAAACGCTCTCTTTAGACCCATTTTTTTCAGGCGTTCCATTTATATCCGCACCCCCAGACTGTCTCAATATAGCTGTGAAGCGTATGCTCGGCCAGTTTTGCCCTGAGCTTGCGGATATGCTCCATCACAGTGCCGCTGTTTCCTTCCCCGTCAATCCCCCAGATCATGTCATAGATCCGTTCCCGGTCAAATACCTGTCCCATATTCTTAGAGAGCAGTTCCAGGATGTCAAACTCTCTTTTCGTCAGCAAAACCGGATTTCCGTTTACCGACACACTTCGGGTCCCATAATCAACCGCCAGTTCGCCGAAAAAACGAACTGCCCTGCCGGCCGCCCGGTTATCCAGCGTGCGCTGCTCCCTGCGCAAATGCGCCGCCACCCGCGCGCCAAGCTCATCCAGTTCAAAGGGCTTTACAATATAGTCATCCGCCCCTGCCTGAAAGCCGGTAATCTTATCCGGAGATTCCACCCTTGCAGTCAGAAACAGAATGGGGCAGGTGACAAATCCGCGGATTTTCCGGCAGACCTCCAGGCCGTCCATCTTTGGCATATTGATATCAAGAAGAATCAAATCCGGCTTCACAGACAGTTTTTTTATCGCTTCCTCGCCGCTGTCAGCGGTATACACTTCATACTCCGGCTCAAAATACTCTCTTATCATGTCGGTGATTCCCGGTTCATCGTCCACAATCAGTATCTTATATCGCATCTGATTTCCTCCAAATGTTTGATAGATCTCTATTTTAGCACGAAAATATCAAGAAACTTTCAGAGAGTAGGAAAATTTATATAAAATGCCGAGCCGGCCCCTAATCCGCTGTCAGCTGCAATACTGCCCCCATGCGCTTCAATAATAGATTTTGCAAGAGGCAGGCCAAGACCAATTCCCTGTGTATCCTTGGAATACCGACTTCTGTAAAACCTCTTAAAAATATAATACAGATCCTCCGGATGGATTCCAGTCCCGTTATCCTTTATGGCAATCTGCAGCGAAGACGCTGACATCTTCCACTCAATCCAGACAAAACCTCCCTTTTCCGTATGGTCCAAAGCATTTTTTACAATATTTATCACTGCCTCCATCAGCCAGTTACGGTCACAGACAAAGTCTGTAGATTCATCTCCAGATAGAATAATCTCTTTTTCTTCCTGTCCGGCACGAAAACGGAAACTCTTTTTGATACGTTCCATCATCTCAGATATATTTTCCGTTTTCCTCTCCATTACAATTGTACCCGCATCAAATTTTGAAATCTTTAACAGATTCTGTACCAATGTTTCAATCCTTTCCAGTTCCTGCTCGGAAAGATCGGCAAACTCTTTAATCGTAGGCAGATTTTCCGCCTCTCCCTGCAAAATCCCGTTATAAATATTTAAGGCTGCCAGGGGAGTCTTTAACTGATGAGAAATATCCGATATCGTATTTCTCAAGAACTCCTTCTCTTTCCCTTCCTTCTCAATATGTGCGTTCAGGATAGAAACCAAAGAATTCACTTCATGAAACAGCCTGTATAGTTCTCCCTCATCATAACATTCGATACGTGCGTCTTTGCTGCCGGAAATATATTCCCTGATCTGCCACACTGCCTTCTCCATAACCTCATTCTGTTCTTTAAAATATCCATAGCATGCCAATATGATCAGGAATCCCATAACGCAAGCGCCAATTCCAATGTAGAGAGCTGCCAGTGTGATTCCAAGTTGCATGAAAACAATAAAAAACACTGAAAACCCTATTATATATAGAAGAATTTTACAGAACAGCGCTTTTATTTTTTGATTTGCCAGTATCTTCATAATACACCTCTACAAGATGTTTCCTTTACATCTTCCTGGATTCCATGCCTCCCTCCGCCGGATTCCATTTATAACCCATACGGCGGACGGTTACAATTCTTTCCGGCTTTCCGGGATCATCCTCTATCTTTATACGAAGTCTCCGTATATAGGACGTAAGCGTATTATTGTCTATATAGTTTTCATCACAATCCCACAGCCTGTTTAAAATCTGCTCCGGTGAAAGTACAATGCCAGGATTTTCCATAAACAGGCACAGCAGTTTATATTCACTTGCCGTAAGGTCAAGCTGTTCGTCTCTTTTATAAACTTCTCCTTTTATGCGTTCCACCTTGATATCATTGGAACTAAGCTCCGATTTCTCCTGAGCAAAGTTGCCGCTTCTGCGGAGCAGGGCATTCACCCTTGACAAGAACACAGCCAGCTTAAATGGTTTCGTGATATAATCATCCCCGCCGATATCAAGCCCCATGACAATATCCGTCTCATCATCCGCAGCAGTTAAAAACATAATCGGAACCCTGGAAGTCAGACGCATCTTTTTGCACAAATCAAAACCGGAACCGTCAGGGAGGGAGACATCCAGAATAACCAGGTCATATTTCCCATCAGCCCAGAGCGTATCAGCTTCCAGGCTTGTGCGGGCAACATCTATCCCATACCCTTCCTTTTTGACTGCAAAAGAAAGTCCGCTAATTAAACTTAAATCATCTTCCGTCAGTAAAATCTGTTTCATTATATTCACACCTTCCCTTAACGTTATCCTTTTGATGTTATCATCTGTATACCCACATTACAATAAACTGTCCCTTTTTTGCAGATAGAAGGGCGGTTTTTGCATATCGTTATAACAGACTTACTGTATAGACGCCATTCTTTTTATATGTCGCCAAGATATGGATTGTTTATGGGTACTTCTTCTTTAGGTCGAATATCAAATTCAACAAAACATGGAACGAGCTATTGTTTGTAGGCGGAAGGGATTGTCCATTTTACGGTAGCATATCTGCCAAAGACATTGCAGTTTAATATTATCCCACCATGCGTTCATTTATTTCCTTCTTTTCTTTGTGAAGATGCTTAGAGTACATATAATGGACCCAACTGGGAACCAGAAATCCTGATTTTCTGTTCTCTTCAATATCTTTTTGTAACGACAACAAGGATTCCAAGTTTAAATTATTACTATCAGCCTCAATCAACTCTATTTTTGCACTTGCATGCTCCATCGCTTTAGTATATATTGTTATTGCAATCATTTGCTCTATACTCCGTATAAAGATTGTACTCCCCAATATTATTAGACTCCAAGCAAAGTCTATTTTTATGGCAAGATAGGATATAAACGAAGCTACAAGCAAAACTGAAATGCCGATAAAGCTAATAACAATTTTTTTATAGTAGCTTACCAGCTTTACATTCCACCAAACATTTTCTTTTTGACAGTTTAAAATGACCTTGTAATGATCATCGGAACTATATTCTGTATACCAGTCCCGTACTCCTCTTATAATGTCATCTCCTTTATGTGTTGTTTGTAGTTTATAATCTTCTTTATTTTTATTTTTTATTTTAATGGCATATTCAATAAGTTTTTCCTTATTCTGAATCGGGAAGCCAAACAAAATATTATCTATAAGCCCTTTAGTTTCTGCTCCCCAAGTTATCAACATCTTCGTTTTATAATCCACTGCGAAAATTCCAACTGCCACTATGATTTCAACTATACCGGATGAGTGTTCTAAAAATGGGACAAACAACTTTCCTACTGCTAAAAACAGCAACAACAATGTCATTGTCCAACCTATCCTATTGAATATTTCCGCATGATCATATGAGACTCTTTGAGAATATAGTAAATCTAATACCTCATCATCATTTTGCCTTTCAAAAATAGTATCCTTCATTCACATTTCTCCTTCAAATAATTCAATAACTCAAAATAAATTTCTTCTACTCCTGCTTTCTTTATTCCATTTGCAAGTTCAATCATCTTTTTACCATGACACCGTTTAATAACTCTACCACTTCCACACGGACATAAATCATTTCTCTTTATTCCATGAAATAAAATATATCTTAATATGGGAATCACTTTATCTATTGTAAGATTAAAATATTCTAGCAAAAATCATACTCACCCCAAAATCCATGTGGTCTTTCCCCGTTTGGGTACATTAAATACCTGTCATAATATAGATAAGAACACAAATAATTTATTAAGAAAAATTAATAAATTCTTTTTGTGAGTGTTTTCTGGCAAAAAGACGTAAACGAATACCAGACTCTAAACACAACTCGCCATCAGAATATCTGTGTATGTAATCAGATTTTATTGAATCATTTACATCATACACAATAGGTATCTTTTCGGGATACTCGTCATCAATAACTATTTTTATTCCAAATTCACCTGTAAGGATAACATTTGAATTTGTCTCGTTATGGTAAATTTCGATATTTCCCTGAAAAATATCCTCTCCTTGCTTTCTTTGATAGGTTAATTCAGGATACACATTTAGCATATCCTGAATTTCCCTTTCTGTCATTCCCATATCATCTCCTATATGGCTTGGATGCCACATTGATATTAGCGGGCTCTTTTCTTGCATAAACACCCATATTCAAACTTTTCTGTAGATAATCTTTTCCAAAATTATTTTCCAGAACGGCCACAAACTTCTCATCTTCCGTATCTAACGAAGTTAAATAGTCTTTTTTCAACATTCTAATCCATTGGAAAAAATATTGGGCTTTGCACGGCTCCTGATTCCATGAATCAACAAGGTTCTCACTTGGATTCAATGGATTCCGCAACACCCATTGCCCCCCAATACGCCTTATTACATTTTTATTCTCATACCGTTTTGAAAACGCACTCTCGGTTAACGAAAGGTTTTCACCATATATCTCCAACTGCCCTACAATATAACTCAACAATGGAAATACTTCTAAGGATGGATCTGCCTCCTGTGCTAAAAGTGCAATTAGTGTTGTTACTATTACAGACGCTGATTTATACTCTTTTATATTTCCTTTTGTATAGTAAACATCTGCATGGTATTTAACAATTTGAATAACTCGCTGCAAGGCTGACCGCTCCTGAATTTCTGGTATTTTTTCTACTGTTCCCTCATTTAATACATATAATCTTCCATCACGCCTTTTAGCCAGTCTTTGCCTTTCTGCTTTAACAAAACTTTCATTGAGCTCCTTAAACCAGTTTTGATAAGCCTTGGGATTGCTGGTTTTCCATGTATATTTTTCTCCATCTTTATGTGTGATTGCAATCTGGGAATCATATACCGAGAAATCTACCCCTTCCGTCACCAGAGTATTCTTTAATATAATGTCATTTTCAGCTACAGCTGGCACAATATCCACGCTGAAACCAATTCCATTTACATCGGCATATTCTAACGTCCAACACTTGTCCCATTCTTCTTGAAGCATTTTCCGATAAGTTCCATCTGATTTTAAGGCATCTCCGACCATCTTTTTTATTTCTTCCGCTGTCGTATCGCTTTTATTTATATTAATCTCGCAAACGGCATCCAAATCATATGCCGCATCTTCACTTTCTTTATATGGTCTTACTACTGTACCCAAGCTGTAGGAGCCTTGTGGATAAATATCAGACTCTATTCCTTGTTCATGCAAAAACGCCGCAACTGCATTGTAATGTTCAATCGCCTTTACGTATAAACTTTGGGGAATATCCAACCCCTCAATCAATTTTAATATATCTTTTTCTCTTTGTTTTCTATTGATCATCCATATTCCTCCCACTATTCAATATTATCTTTTAGACTTCCGTTCGGCTTTGACCGCAGGTACGTTGTTCCATTGGGATTCCTGACTGCCACATAATTCTGATAACCGGAGTTCCCTTTCTCCACCTGCCGAATAGCCTGTTCAAGCTTTATCTTTCTTCCGGATTCAATATTCACAAATTCCGTGTTTAATCCTGTATTTGATTCCTTAGAGACTTTTAACTTCATCATTTTCCTCCTAATTTCAGCCACATTTAATAAAGCAGTCCTTTTACTGCAGATACAAAATCTATAAAAACCAACAATGACCTGATTGGGAATTGGTCGAACTTCTGTTTCGGATTGAAATCAAGAATGATAGATGATAAAATAACTTTTGTACATTTAGTGATCATCATCCATGGTCATTAACAATTTTCTAGCTGAAGTTGGCCGCTTCAGCTATTTTAATTGCCACAGTTCTCTCTTTCCAATCTTTCATCATTTTTTGCTTATACCACCTCCTCACACCCCCAACTCTTTATACAGTAACTCCAAACCCTTCATTACCTCTCTGCTAATCAGGCCAATATCCAAAGCCTGGACAAGACCGTTGACTTCACGCCCCTTTTTGGCATATATCTTATTTGCCTTTTTAAATAAATACTTCAATTTCTCATATCCATTAGAACCTTGAGGTTCTATATCGGGACTTAGTTTTAAAAATCGCTTTATGCCCTCCTTATCAATTAGGAACCAATCCTCTATTGATTTTTCGGCCTTAATGTGGATCACTTTATGTGCCCCATCATCAATTAAAAGCTTTTCCACCTCCTTCCAGTTAATTTTGGGCCTTTGTACATAACCAAATACATCTGTATCATAGCATACAGCAACTGTTATTTGATATCCTTCTACTTTAGGCTTAACCTCTTTCAAAAAAATACGATTTACTTCTTTTTTGTATCCGCCTATTCCATCTATACTTCTATAAATCACTTTATGTTCGAGCTTTTTATCTACATGACATTCTCTTATGTATTTTATAAGAGCTTTATAAAACTCCACCTCTGTTTGTCCCTCAACAAACAATACCAAGCACTTATTCAAATGCATCACACTCCAGATATTCTTCAATTCGGCTTTCGTTATCGGTCAACATAGAGAAAATATAATCTCCCATACCCATGTCAAAAGAATCTGCGTCATCCTCAAGCATTTTCTCTTTGTTCTTTTTAAATCCATGAAATTTGACCATCCCACCGTCCCGGTTTATGCCTACATAAATGCTCTCTAAATCCATAAAACTAATTATATATGGAGAATGGCTAGTAATTATTACTTTGCAGTCTTCTAACAAATCGGAAATTATCTGTAAGTATGTCCTGAATAAAGATGGATGAATGGAATTCTCAGGTTCTTCAATAGCAATCAAAGATATATTTCTTTCCTCTAAACTTGCCATTATGATTTTGGTCAAAATCATAAATACCCTTTTCGCTCCATCAGACATTGCTTCAAAGTCAATAAGCCTACATAAATTCTTATCCCGAACAAACAACAAATATATACTATCCGAAACTATAAAAGGTACATCATCAGGTACAACTATAGCTCCTTCACTGGAAATCTGAATTTCCTTAACAATTACATCCTCAATGTCAGGAAATAAGCTTTTATAGGCATCTAATAACAAGTCGAATTTCCCCGGATTGATTTGTTTCAATTTTGCAATTACTCTCGGCAAACTACGCGAATCAATAAAATATTCTGAGCTTCCTTTACTTATAATGGGATTTGGCATATAAAATTCTTTAGGATCAAGATTGTTTTCCATATACAACTTTAAATCATTCAATCTTTTAATAATTTCTATATAATACAGCTGATCAAACGCTTTCAGTTTATTAACAACTAACTCCATATTGCCTATCTGAGTATGCGTAGCGCACCTTCCAGTTTCTGAACTCTTATAGACGGCTTCTTGACCCTGCCTATTGATAAGTTGATTATATTTTTTCCCTTTTTCATCAATTTTTACTTTTAGATATTCATTTTTAATACTTGCTTCATCTTCTTTGATCCGCAACCAGCCAAAAGTAAATCCATAAATAATACGATATTTTACAGTTCTAATTATAGTAGTCATTTCAATTTCATATCGAAAATCCTTATCCAGAGAAGCTTTATTGATTGGCATGGCATTATCTGATCTCATGAGACTTTGCCTCTGCTCCTCATTATATTTCATAAAGTTAATGCCAAAATCAATGCCCGATAGCACATTAGACTTGCCAAAATTATTCAATGCAACCAATGAAGTAATCTTGCTAAATGCAATATTAACATTGCTCAAATTTTTAAAACCATCCAATGCAATTCTTTGTATTTTCATAGGAAGCCGATCCTTTCTATTGTTTATCAATATAATACCACCTTTCCCAAAAAATGCAACACTTTTTTCGTTTTATTTAAAATTATGTTCTTAATACATATTTTTATTCACAATACGTAATATTAAATACCGTTTTTTATCTATCACATTTGCAAGTATCAAAAACCATCGTAATAAAAAGCATTTCGCTTTACTTTGTAAATATTTCTTTTATTTTGGGCACAACATTGGCACAAAACTTTCCTAAACTGGCACAGCTTTGCGATTTGTAGCGCAGATCCCGTATGTTAAAATTGGTATCGTGATAATTCATACACCGGCAGGCACACTCTCCCCATATGCGGTGCTACCACCTCAGCGGCTTCTGGAAGTTCAACCTTGTCCCCATCACCATCCGCTCACAGGAGGAGACTGTCCAAAAACTAAAATTTTACAAATGGGGCATAACATCACAATTCAGACATTCTAAGAAATAAATTGAGAATTAGATATGGGTGTTAAAACAGTACGAGATACAAAAGCGAAGAATGACAGACGGGCAGAAATAGTTTTAGAACAATCTGGAGAGGCAGGTATCAGAGAACATTACTGGAAATAAAGAGGCATGCCATATATTAGATCATACAGAATGTACGAGGAAACATGTCCCTTTCACGATCTTCATCATCCTAGCACTCATCATGCTGTTGTCGTTTTTACTTTTATTCGCTTTCATTAAGATCAACTGCATGAATATCCGGAACGCAGTCAAGATGGAACTAAGTAATGTCAGTGCCCGCGTTTATGCGTATACCTTCCATTCCCAAAGGGAAAGTCAAACTTGACTCCTATATAGCCGACCTACATTTAAGCTCTGCCTACCGAGACCCTGCGTACAGACTTCATAAACGGGATAGGGGAAAGGATAGAACTCTCCAATGATAATTACTGATTATTATAGCTCGAAAGTTACCAAAAATCAGTCAGAATTTTAAAGCTTGATAGCTATCTATAAATTCAAGATATAGTTATAGTGAAAATATTTAGAATTGATATAAAGGAATTTTCCCCCTCTTCATTTATAACATGTTCTATATGTCCAGTTACCTTAGACACTATGATTGATAACGTCTGTGTATCTTTGAATGATAAATAATTACTTGTTGGAAACTAAAACTATAAGCATCTCTTTCCCCTCTCTTTAATATCGAAGTAACCATATTATTTTAAACATATAAAATGGAGCCATTTTCTGGCTCCTGCTTATCCTATATCTATGCATTCTTTTTAAGCAGTGCCAAAATATTCAATCTCAGCACCACTTTTTCAAAAAATAATAATAATTTCTATTTTACTCTACCACAACTCTCACCACACATTCCTACTCTCCTAATCTGATGTCCAAGTGAAGCAATCCAGCCTCTCCCCTTTTTCTTCCTGCGAACCCGCAGGTGCAAAAGGAAATCCATGCAGACCAGCAGTATCAAAGCCCCTGCAAGAACCTCCGCCAGAATAACCCTCCGCCAAAGGCCAAACATCTTCTGCCAGACAAAAAACTCCTGATGAACGGCAAGACTTTGTATCTGCTCTGCCTTATCCCTAAAAAGCCTGCTGAAAAATTCAAAATCCGACCAGTAGGTAGGCAGGTAATCGCTTCCCGGATTCGCCGCATTTACTCCCGCTATCATTATCACAAGCGCTGCCGCCAGACAGCACGGCAGGATACACCGCCTGCCGATCTCCGCCGCTTTGACACCCATCCGTTCCTCCGCTTTTTCATTCTCTATCCTTTTTGGCTTCTTACGGGTTTTCCTCGAAGCCGCAATTCCAATCACAATCAGGGAAACTGCCAAAATCATAAAATACAGCAGACTATCCAGAACATAATACAGCTGGCCGTCTATCTGCTGGCCGTCAGTGCTTCCAAATAGCGCTTCAATGATACTGACCGCCTGATTTACAGACTGGTCCTCCTCTTTATTGCGTACCGTAATCCCGTCAAATACTTCTCCTTCCTCTGCCGGAATCACACAGATAGGAGCACTCCCTTTCAGCACTCCGGCAATCTGCCAGTTCTTTTCATCCATTCTGACTTCCAACCCCAGCACATTATCCGAGCCAAACAACTGCCGAACCGTATCCTGGTCAAGCAGACAGACATTCTTTTCTCCTTCCGTAAAATACCTTCCGACAGCCAGCTCCTTTCCAAAGACGGCGGCCGGCTGCCCCTTCATCTGATAGCAGGATACTTTCTGGTCGTGCCCGGTATCCTCGGACAACACTTTGAAATCCCCACATGCTTTCCAGACTGCCCCTTCTGAAAAAATCTCACTGTCTTCACTTTTTTTCCACTGCTCAAAAGCCGTTTCTGTCACTGCCCCTGCCGGATAAGATAAGGACATCATGTCTGCCTGTTCCTTTAACCGCAAAAGCCCGTTTATGATCCAGATATTTACCATGACAAATACCAGCATCAACACCAGGATTCTGATTTTCTGCCATCTTATTTTCATTCTCTCACCTATGCCTGTTTCCATACAAAATGCATTGATCCCATTCTTATCACTTTCATAGATAATTATCATCCGCATATCCGTTTTTACTCTTTCAGCCTTACCCGGTCTCCTTCTACCACATACTTTTCAGATGATACAATCACCTGATCCGTGTTCGTAAGCGTGGAAGTGATTGCCGCACTTTTCGCATCTTTCTCTAACACAGTAACCGGAACGCGCTTTGCAGTCTGCAGCGTGCCAAGCATACGGTCTTCCTCGGAAAGAACCAGACAGTACGCTTCATTTGCATCTTCCCGCAGTGCGCTAAGCGGTATAATCTGGTCATACTCTTTTTCTGATGAGGTCTCAATACTCCAGGTAAACTGTTCCCCGCCTCCCACATTTGTATTCTCCGGAAGCGGCGCTCGCCAGAATGTCTGCATAGAAGAAGCACCTTGGCCTGCCGTGTCATCCCCGCTGCCTCCCTCTGCTGTTTCTCCCGTCTCCATTCCTATGGATTCAATCTTTACGGTTTTTTTCTTCCCTGCTGCAAGCTGGACTCCCACTTCGGCGCCGACCTTTAATTTTTCTTTATCTTCTGCCTTGACCATGCCCTTTAGCTGGAAACCGCCGCTCCCAGTCACAAAGATTTCCGAGCCTGTAGTCACCGCGCCGGCCTGCACACCAACCTGCAATACGGTACAATCTGAAACTGCGCAGATCTTACCGTCTGCCGCCTGATAGGACAAAAGCCGTTCCAGCTCCTTTCTGGCCTGTTCAACCTGCACCTGCGCTGCTTCGGCTCCCAAAAGCGCCGCCTGGGCCGCATTTGCTGCATTCGTATTCTGGGCCGCATCCTCCTGTCTTGCCAGTTCATAAGCATTCTGTGCCTGGTTTACGGCCTGCTGGGCTGTCTGTACTTCTGCATTCGCTTCCTGAAGTGCCGCTTCCAGCTCCTGCTTCTTCGCAGCAACGTCGTCCTCTTCCCCATCCGGTACAGGCGAATTAATAAACTGGTTGTAGGCTGCCTCCGCCTCCGCCGCTTTCTGCTGGGCCGTCTGAAGCCCAAGCTGCGCCTCGGAAAGCGTCTGTCCTGCCCCTGTCGTTGCCGGAACCCTCGCCGGTTCCCTGGCAGACACCTGCTGCTGTGATACCTGCAATTCTAACTGGTTCAGTTCAGCCTGTTTCTTATCAATTGACTGCTGCAGATACTCCTTACGGAATTGAACCAGACGCTCCCCCGCTTTTACCGTGCTTCCCGGATCTGCCACCCATTCCACCTGCTGTTCAGGCCATAAAAATAACTGGTCCTGCTGTACCGTCACCACAGTACCGTTCCCATCGTAAGAATAAGACAGCTTTCCCCGTCCCACCTTCTCTACTCCCACCTGAGCTACCAGCATAGAGGCTGCCGCTCTGGAAATAACCCCGCCGGCCGCCATAATGATCAGAAATCCGGCAATAATCCGAATCATCCATTTTTGATTTATCTTTTTTTTCCTGTCCACTTCGTCAATCCTTCCATAATTAGTGTCTTGTCTCGTTGACAGACAAGCGAACCCATACATATCCCTGTAAAAAGTGGTTAAGCCTTCACCCCGGATGCCACAATCCCCTGTTCCAGGCTGTCCTGGCCATAGAAGAACAAAAGCAGCGCCGGAAGCAGTGTTATGATGGATGCCGCAAAAGCTGCCGCAATCTCCGTATTTACCATCTGCGGCAGATAAAGCGACAGGGGCCACAGCGCCTCTGTCTTAAGGTATGTCATTGGCTGTTCGATTGTATTCCAGTATTCCAGGAATCCCAGTATCAGGATAGAGAAAATACCTGGCATCCCCAGCGGTATGCCCATAGATACAAATATCCTTAAGTCCCCGGCGCCGTCAATCTTTGCCGCCTCCAGCAGTTCCTTCGGAATACCTGCAAAGGTCTTCTGCAGGATAAATACCGGCAGTGTGGAGAAAATACCCGGCAGGATCACCGCCGCACGGGTGTCCATTAAGTCCATCGTATTCAGGACCAGATACCCAGATACCATTGTTACCTGAAACGGCAGGATCATCAGAAGCATATAAAGAAACCACAGCACCTTTTTCCCCGGAAAACGGAACTGGGCAAATGCCCATGCCGCAGGCACCGCTGCAAGGAGCTGCCCTGCCAGCACCAGGATGGTCTGTATCATGGAATTCCAGAAAGCGGTAAAATACTCCGGCGAATCCAGCAAAAGGCGGACATACGCGCGCAATGTCGGGTACATGGGGAAAACACGCAGTTTTGCACTTTCCCCATAATCTGCAAGCACCGCGCCGCATGTTTCCAGAAGTTCCTGTCTTCCCATCAGAGAATTTGCAGTAAGCATAAAGAGCGGAAATACCATAACCGCAAGGACAATCAGAAGGAACACCCTAAGAGCCCACTGCACCAGCACTTTATATCCTCCGCTCTTCGATTTTCTTTGTATGATTTTTCCACCATTCTTCCGCACCCAGTATCCCTCCTGTCAGAATGACTAACATCACAGCCGCCGCCGTCATCTTCTGAATATCCAGATTCACAAACCAGTTGTTGAAAAGATGCTGCAGCATATAAATACTCTCATGGGGATAGTCTCCCGCCAGCAGATACGCCTCCCGGAATACCCGGAATGCGTTTACAAACGAAAGGAGCCCCGTTACAAATGTTGTTTCTTTTAACTGCGGCAGGGTAATATACCAGAAACAGGCCCATTCTCCCGCCCCCTGTACCCTTGCCGCCTCATACTGCTCCTCTGGAATCGCGCCAAGCCCCGCGAGCCAGAGTATCATGTCATAGCCAAGATTCTTCCATATATAACAGGCAACCAGTATCCAGAACGCCGAGTCAGACGCAAGCCAGTCACGTCCAGTAATCCCGAATATTCCTACAAGCTGCCCAAGCCATCCTTTTTCATCAAATACCATCTGAAAGAAAACCACTACAGATGCCGCCGGAATCGCCATCGGAAGAAGGAACCCTGTCTTCATCCATCTCTGGAACTTTGTCACATGGCCTACTAAAACCGCTGTGCCAAGCGACAGGACCAGAAGCAGGGGAAGGCAGACCGCCATGAATCTCGCCGTATTCCCTGCTGCCAAGCGAAACGCCTCATTCTCCACCACCATCCGGTAGTTTTCCATGCCCACAAATCCGCTGCCTACTGCCTGCTGAAAAGACCTTTTGACAACATCCATAAATGGAATGAGCACGAAGCCCCCCGTCCCCAGGAGGCTTGGGAGCAGGAACAGGTATCCGTTCCTGACCTCCCTTCCTTGTCTTTCCGATCTCTTTTTATTCCGCAAGGTACGTATCCACTTTCTGTGCGATGTTTTTTGCTGCCGTTTTTGCATCAACATTTCCTCCCAGACATTCATCTGCCTCTGCCTGATAAATATTCCAGATGACACAGTCCTGTGTAGCCGGCTTCTCTAATGTGCGGCAAATGGCAATCAGGCCATCGACCTCCTCTTCTGTCGGGTAGCTTACATCCAGCACAATCTCTTCCTCGCCTTCAAACTTCCAGCTTGACATGGTCACAAGCCCTGTTGCATATTCACTTGCCAGCTCCTCCTTGAGGATTCCCATTCCGGATTCCAATACCGACAATCCGTCTCCTACTGGCTTGCCCTGTACTTCCGGCGAAAACAGATACTTCACAAATTCCTCTGCGATGTCCTTCTGCTTTGTGTCTTTATTAATTCCTATGATACCTTTCGGTATATAAAGCCCATCCAGTGTATCCGGTGAAAGACTCATCTGACGCATAAGCGTATACGGGGTCATCATATCCGTCACGCTAGCAATCTTACTGGTGGCGACGCTGTCCGGATGGTTGATAATGGCTGCGCTTCCTCCGTTGCTGAACATATCCTGCTGGAAAATCTTTGCCGCCGTTCCCATATCCATCTGGGCCGACCCGTCCTCGTCGAATATCTCCGCCCGCGCATTTGCCGCAATCTTAACTTCTATCTCCAGCAGATCTGCCAGCTTCTCCTGGTCAACCTTGCCGTCCTTATTAATAACCTCATCCTGATACATCTGAAATAAGAAATCACGGATATAATCCCTCTGCGCAATTCCAAATATGCTTGCCTGGGGATGCTCTTCCAAGTAGGATTTCAGGCTGTCAAGGGATGACAGCGCTGCCTTTGTATTTTCATCTCCGTATATAACCGGCATGCTGAATTTCACCGGCATTCCGTATATCTTTCCGTCCTTCTGCGCTGTGCTTTTCAATATGGATTCCAGGTACGTCTCCTGCGCTGTCAGCTCATCTGCCAGGTCTGTCAGGTCAGCCAGGATTCCTTTCTCAATATACGACTCTGCCGAGAGGCCGTCTAACAGAAGTACATCCGCCCCGTTTCCTCCAAGCAGCTCTGTGTTCAGGGTACGGATATCGTCCATGGTAATCCCTTCCTCTTTCCCCGAAGTCAGGAATTCTACTTTAACATCCGGATGTGCCTTCTGGAATCCGAGAAGCGCATCCTCTACCGTCGCATTTTCCGAAAGGCCGAATACCCTCAGCGTATTCTCGGGAATCGCCATTGCCTCGGCGTCATACACATAATGCATAAGGCTCCACGTTGACGCTTTTGGCTGGCTGTAGAGGACATAAAAATCATCCTCCTGCCCTTTTATGAATCCCGCTATACGGTTCAAAGAAGAGCCCATTGACGCCATCGTGCCATCCAGGATTACTTCTCCAACCTCATTGCCCAATACCATCCGCATGATACCTTCTCCGGAAATGATGTACCAGTTTTCTTCATTACCGCACATCATGATCCCTTCCTGCTGGTCAATCTTCATCGTGCCCTTCTCTGCTGCCCCGGAATCATAGACCGTAACCACGCCATCCTCCGTATTTGCTGCCATATCCCCGTTTTCCGCCGCAAAAAGCATCCTCTGCTCACTGGAACTGCCTTCTACACTGTTAAGCTCCTGCATGACCTCCATCGAAGATGCGTCGATCACTACCACTTTTGACTGGTACATGTCACTCAGCCAGTAGTTCCCTGCCCCGTCAACCTGAAGATTGGTCACCGCAGGGTATCCGTTATCGCCCTGCTGGCTAAGATAAGGAATGGACTGCTCAGCACCTGTCTGTCCGTCCTCACTTTTTGCAATATGCGTAAGCATCTCTTCGTCCGTACTTCTTGCAATCTGTGCCCCCTCTTTTGTTTCCTGTATTTCCTGCAGGCGGAGGTTCTGCCCTCCGTAAAGCTGGCCAATCCAGTCCAGCGGGGTCTGTTCCCAGTTCCCTTCCTTATATTCATAACGGAATACCTTCGTATCTTCTGCCTCTGAAAATAGAACCGGGTTTCCATCCTTTGACTTTGCCATGTTCAGGATCTTCTCCCCCTCCTGTATCGGCAGTTCCATATCATTCTCCACATAACGGCCCTTCACAGAAGTATTCTCTTTATTCTGTTCTTCCGTTTTTCCCTTGCCGCAACCGGATAATAAACCTGCTGCCAATACGGCAGATAACAAAAATGCCGCCGTACGCTTTACGTATCTTCCATGCCTTCCCATTTTCATTCACATAATCTCCCTTCATACATAATGCGCAGTTTATGAACAGCTGCACGCCAGCTTGCTGAAAGCAGGCAGGTCATAAATGCTATCTACCACTATACACATTTTTCCTCAAAAAGACTTCCAAGAACAAAACTACTTTTCCGCCCTTTGTTAAGGTGTTTTTGAGGTTTCCATCATCTCACAGCATTTTACATTCACCACCGCCCCTGACTCTGGCTCCTCCACATCTGCCTCGATTCCTCCCCTGTAGCCAAGAGGACAAAGAAGGGGTTGCACGTCAAGCTTTGTCCATACTAACCGTCCTCTCCATTCTTTAAGTTCTTCCTCTGTCTCATAGTGTTCTATCCTCACGCCGCCTGCATATCCATCCCCCACATAAGTTTCTTCTTTTCTATCTGGAACATCCTCCTTTACCTTAAGGGATTGAACCGGATAATCCAGCAAATCCTCCCTTATCTCTTCATGCTCCTTAAGAAATGCACAAGTCTTTTCAAAAAACGGATAAATCAAGAGCTCCTCCGTCTCGCCCCATTTATCTGAGTTCATTTCCACAATTCCGGACGGCGCCGCTTCTCTAAGCTCTTCCATCCGAAATTCCAGTACCTCTTCCTTATAAAGTTTGAGAAATACTTCCTTTTCCTCCTTCGTAAGCTTAAGTATCTGATTGCATACACCGTCCTTCCATGCAAAACGGTTATCCCCTACATTTTCCCACAACAGGGCGGGATATGCTTTCTCCTTATATTCCTTCGTTTCAAAAACTCTAGAAAAGGACTGAAAATCCACCTCGTCTACCGGATAGACACGGTATCGCTGTCTCCCGTCTTTCATCTCATAACAAACTGTCGCAAAGCTATACTCCCATGCCTTTCCATCAGTTTCTGCCTTCTCCTTAAGGCTCTGAATCCAGAAAAGTCCCTCTGCAAGCCCCTCCTCTGTAAATTTAAACTGCTCAAGCTTCCTCTCAGTCTCATAAGTTTCTTTTCCGGGGAAGTTTTCTTCATACTCTGCCTGGGACATATCCATCCCATTGACACAGATTCTGACAGCACTGACCTCATCCCTCTCCGGGGAAAAATCGTTAAAAGCTTTTGCACCTGCAGCAAAACCTTCTGTCATCAGAAGGACAAGTGCGCATTCTGCAGCCATCTGCCATTTTCTTCTGAAAAGTGCATTTCCCTGTCTTTGTATCAGCATCTCTGCCAGAATATGAAAAAGGAAAACCAGAAGAATTCCATATCCCATAGCCAAATTCCCAAACAATAGCGCCAGAACAACAGACACAAAAAATACAAATGCCCTCTCTGCCGCGGAAAATGCGAATACCTTTCCTACATTCTCCACCTTTCTCTTCCGCTCCAGACATACCATCAGGACGGCAAAGAGCAAAATCCAGAAAAACGCCGCCAGAACAATCTCCTTTTCCGGAACATATTCCAATGCCTCGATCTTATCATACAGAAAGGCTCCGGTAAGCTTGCGGGCAAGCTGTTCCGGCGTCAGCGCTTCTTTCATTGCCTCAAGCTCCGGAATCCGATAGAAAGTCTTAAAGAAATATTTTGCATAGGCATTTCCAATCCCCTGAAAAACCACCTGTCCCCCATAAATAAAAGAAGCAAATAAAACCAGTACCGTAACAAATCTTCCACCTGCCAGAAAAGAAACAATACTGATATGATAAAAGATAAGAAATACTAATGAAAACAGAACCGCACTTTGCAGCACATAGTAACCGGCATAAGCTACAAAATCTCTGTTTATACTGCATTCATAAAAACCGCAGACCGCCATGCTGATAAACAGAGGGAATAACACCTGCACAATCCCGTGTATATATTTACTCCAAAAAATCGTTCCTCTTTTTACCGGAAGACTATAATAAAAATCCAGCTTCACAGGCTGCTCCAGATAACAGAAGCCTGCGGCAGCGGCCAATACTCCAAGCCCCATGCTAAGATAAAGCAGACTTTCGCTTCCAATTCCGGAAAAAGTAGAATAGGAATCACTCTGCAGTGCGAAAATCGTAACTACTATATAGATAAAAAAACCGCCCCAGGAAAGAAAGGCTGTCACATGCCCTCTGCCTGCTTCCTTAATCCAGTTCCATAAATACCTTACAGATGTCATATCCTGCCTCCTTCATTGCCGTCATAAAAATTTCCTCCAGGCTCATAGGGATTTCCCCCACGAACACCGGAACCCTGCGAGTTATCCTTTCCAATATTTCCTTCTTATCCCCTTTTACCACCAGCGTTGTAAAATATCCCTCTTTCTCATACCGCAGAACTTGCAGTTCCTTTTCAAGTTCCTCCTTCATATCTTCCTGGCCTTCAAACACACACTGAAGTTTCATCACATTGCCGGAACGCTCCCTCATATCCCCTGCCTTTAGAATGCCTCCCTTATGCATAATCCCGATATTATGGCAGATATCCTCCAAATCCTTAAGCTTGTGTGCCGCGACCACAACGGTAAGCTTACGTTCTTCTATTTCCCTTCGGAACAGCTCCTTCATAGTTTCCGTCATCACCGGATCCAGCCCGTCAAATACTTCATCGAACAATAGATATTTTGTTCCTGAACAAAGGGCAAGGATCAAAAATGCCTGCCGTTTCATCCCCTTAGAGAATGTGCGCAATGGAAGCTCCATATCAAGATTTAAAAGCTTTGCCATATACGCCGCACTATCTCTCTCCAAGAATGGATAATGCCTTCTGTAAAACCGGACCATCTCTTCCAGATTTACATTAGGAAAATAGTAAGGTGTATCCGGGAGATAAAAGACAGATGACTTACACGATGGATTTTCGTATATATTTTCTCCGTCAAAAAGAATCCTTCCTGTGTCACAGCCAAGCACCCCTGCCATCATCCGAAGAAGGGTGCTCTTTCCCGCTCCGTTTGTTCCAAGAAGGCCAAACATACTCCCATCCGGAATCTCAAAAGATACCTGGTTCACTGCACATATATGCTCAAATTCTTTTGTTACATTTTCTACCTTAATCACAACTGTACCTCTTTCTCGCTTTTTCTGATACACGAACTGCTGCGCATTAAAAAGGGCCTGCCGGAAAATGATTTGTTTCCCGACGAACCCTTTTTAGTACCATCTCATATTATGTACATCCAGTCCATCCTGCCAATATATAACAGCTCGTCTGCTCAATTACCAAAATCCATAATCATTACGGAAGAAGCATGTATGGTATCGCCATCCCTCGTACCTGATACTTCTGTCTGCCTACCGCTTGCCAAATCAGCACTGCTGCCCGGTGTATCTGTATGCGTTGCCCCCATATCCGTAGATGAGCGCACCGTGAAGGTGGTCTGTTCTGTAAATACAATCTCCAACTGTTTCGCTTCCTCCGGGTCAAGCACCGCAACCTGCCCCGCATCTCCCTGGTCGTCTGTCTGAATCTCCTTTCCCGTAAAAGAGCCTTCTAAAACTTCTCCTATTTCTACTGACAGTCCGTTTATCGGTGTGCCTGTGCTTTCCGTCTCCCCGGCTATCTTCGGATTGTCGCTGTCCGGCGTCTGCCCTGCCTGTGTATCTTCCGTCTTCTTTTCCGGTTTTGAAGCTCCCTGTGTATCTGTATCCTTCGTACTGTCTTCTTTTCCGCTTCCGCATGCCACAAGCAACAACGCCAAAAAGGCTGCAACTGCCATGACACATAATCTTCGGTTTCTGTTCTTTCCTTCATTTGCCATCTCTAAAATCCTGCCTTTCTAAAATATTTGTCATATATATCCTACCAAGCCATTCTCTAAAAAAACTCTAAAACTGCTAAAATTTTTGTGAAATTATAATCCAAGGAAATTTGACATGATATTGTTGAAGTGGTATTATACTAATAAGCAGTTGAGTATGACCCCTTCTGCTATAGTTTTTATGATTATTTCTGAAATAGGAGTTTGATATAAATCAAGCTCCTATTTTTAATTTCTATATCCACACCAAAAAATAAGATTTATAAAATACAAAAACGGCCCTTCATTTTGCAAAAGAGAACGAGGTTATTGTCCGCAGTCTGCCCTAATGATAGAATCGCATTGTGATTTATATGATTCAAAGTAAGGAGTGTGAAAGATGCGTATTTTAATTGTAGAAGACGACAGAGAATTATGCAGCGCCTTAAAATTACAGCTTTCTGCCAAAAAACATACTGTTGACTGCTGCCACGCCGGAAGTGAGGCGATCTATCTTGCCATGTCCGGCGCTTACGACCTAATTCTTTTGGACCGCATGCTGCCGGAGCTCGACGGACTGGCCATCCTGAAAGCCATCCGCCAGAATCACATCACCATACCCATCATCCTGACAACTGCACTGAGTTCTGTAGACGACCGGATTGCCGGCCTGGACTGCGGGGCAGACGACTATCTGGTAAAACCCTACGCCATAGAGGAGCTCCTTGCGCGTATCCGCGCCCTCTCCAGAAGGCCCCTTGCATTTTCAGACCAGACCTGTCTATCCTTTCTGGATATCCAGTTCGATATGGAGGCCAGGATTCTGACCTGCAACGAAAAAGAGCAGCGCCTTTCCAAACAAAAGGCTCTCCTCATGGAATTCTTCTTACGCAATCCGGGAAAGACCCTGACAAGGGAACAGATCTTCCTGCGTGTCTGGGGTTCGGAAAGCGCCGTAGAAGACGGCAATCTTGATACATATATTTATTTCCTCAGAAAACACCTGCGCTCTTTAGGGAGCTGCGCAAATATTGCCACAGTACATGGCATGGGATACCGATTGGAGGACGGCAATGTTTCCTAAACTACAGAGAAAATTAGTTTTTCTTTATACCTTAAGTACCGGGCTGATCATAACTTTTATCCTGTCCATAACATTTCTTTTCTACTTTACCTCACAGGAAAACCGCCAGGAATCACTGTTCCAAAAACATCTTTTTACTCTGATGTTCCAGCTTCAGGGTAATTCCCACTTTACGGATCTGTTTCTGGCACAGATGGAGGAGAAAAACCAGCTCATCATTCATATAGAAGAAAACAACTCGCCCCTTTTCTTTCCTGGTTCATACAGACCGGATACGAGACGGGAGATTCTTCTTTCATATGCAGAAAAAGCCGCAGACAAGGAAGGCATTTTCACAGATTCCTACCCTATCTCCTCAAACATGTTGCAGACCTCCATATTTCAAATCCATGGAGACAGCCGGGATGTCTATCTTGGGAATATCCTTGTCCTCCAGACCCCTGCCGGATATAAGAAGCTCACCCTGCTGCAGGACATCTCTGACAGCAGGAAGAAATCCCTGAAAACCGGATGTTTCTATTTATTTATCGACCTGTTTGGAATCCTGCTCCTCTTTCTGAGCGGCCGCTGGTTCGTCCGCCGTTCCCTGCGCCCTCTGGAAGAAACATACCAAAAGCAGCAGGATTTTGTAGCCGCAGCCTCCCATGAGCTTCGTTCTCCGATTGCAGTCATCCAAATGACCGCAGATGCAGTCTCTTCCCATTCAGCAGAGGATACCCGTCTGCTTTCTGTTATTAAAAACGAATGCCGCAGGGGAAGCGCCCTGATTAAAAATCTTCTGCTCCTTGCTTCTGCCGAACAGAGGGAATGGGCTGTAAGAAAACGGAAATTTGAAATAGACGATCTCCTCCTAAGCCTTTTGGAGCTTTACGAACCGCTCTGCCTGTCCAAAAACGGAACCCTGCAGTTACGCCTGCCGGAGGAGCCGCTTCCGCCAGTATCAGCAGACCCCGAACTATGCCGACAGATTTTGACCATCCTGCTCGATAACGCCATCGCATATTCTCTGACGCGGCCTTCAAGAAAAATCCTTCTTAGGGCTGAACACTGCCATCCCCATACACTGGTTTTCGTCGTGGACCATGGCCCCGGAATCCCTGACGAGGAAAAAGAATTTATCTTCGACCGCTTTTATAAAAGTGATAAATCCCGAAATAAAAAAGACCATTTCGGACTTGGCCTGTCCATTGCCATTACCCTTGCAAAAATCCAGGGATTAAAGCTTGGCGTGCAGGATACAGACGGCGGCGGAAGTACTTTCTATTTGCAGATATAATCAAAAATGACAGGAGGATCAAACACATGCCATACTACAAAAAACCTACATTCTGGATAATAACCGCAGCCGCCATAATATGCCTTACCGTATTTATACTCTTTTCCAGAAACTTAAAGGAAGACAGCAGTAATCCTGCAGCTTCAGCGGATGACAAAAAGCATTCGGCTTCTTTTTCGGCTGCCATTATAGAAGCCGACGAGCATTCCTTACTGGTCGAACCTGTAGAGGGCTCTGCTGAATTATCATCCTCTGACCGCATTTCAATTCCTATAGAATATATGCCAAAATACCCCACTCCAAAGGTTGGGGATATCATCAGCATCCAGTATAACGGTGAAATTATGGAATCCTATCCCGCACAACTAGGGGAAATATATGACATCCGGTTTATAGAGACAGACAGCGGCAGGCTCCATTATCACAACAACTGGTACAATAGGGAAGGCCTGACCGCTGAAACCATAGAATGGCTAACCTGGTACAATAGCCTGACTGAAGAAGAACAGTTGGCCGTAAGCCATGTCCCGGCAGACCTGCTCGAACTGGAAGGTCTGGCTAATGGCTCAGATATGGAAGCGGAAACCAAAGATGCCGATTAGCGCCCTATTTGCTCATGTTCCAGGCCATCTCCCAGAAAGCCAGCTCGTAGCGGGAACAGGCCACAAAAATATCTTCCAGATGCCGCACCTGCTGTTCGGTATAGTGCAGGGTCAGCCGGTCTGTCATTTCCAGCAGCAGGACGTTCGCTTCGCCGTAATGGGGATTAGCGTAGCCTCTGACCCAATCGCCGTAGAATGGATGATCCTGTGCCAACGGATTGTTCTCTACAATCTTTTTGGCAATCACCTCATAGCTGTAGGCACAGGACAGGATAGCGGCCAGAATCTCCGCCTCCCCCTCTTCATAAGCCACCCGGAGCATATAGGACGTATAGGAAAGATTGTCCAGCGACCGGGGCGTTGCCTCCAGTTCCTCCCGTGAAACTGAGAACTTACCCATATAGCCCCGATGGATATCCATCTCTCCCTCGGTCAGCAGGGTCACATACCTGGAGAAAAGCTGAATGGTTTCGGGGCTTTTTGCCTTGGCAATGCCCAGGGCGAACACCTTCGTATACTCCTCCAGATAAAGGTAATCCTGAATGATGTAATACTTAAACTTCGCCTGCTCCAAAGTACCGTCCTGGATACCCTTCACAAAGGGATTCTCATTGTAAGCCGCCCAAATGTCTTTTGTTGCGGATAAAAGCCGTTCTGTTGTCTTTATGGTTGTTTTCATGACTCTGCCTCCTTTGCGTATTCACCGGTCAGATTGAAATTGTGCTGCATGGGTCCTCGGCCCTTCCCCAGGTTCAGCATGGCATTAAGCGCGCCGGAGATGTATTCTTTGGACCGCCGGATGGATGTGGGCAGGTCAAATCCCTTGGCCAGATTTGCCGCTATGGCGCTGGACAACGTACAGCCGGTTCCATGGGTATTGGAATTATCAATGTGAGTTCCGTAGAACCATGTCCCCGCGCCATCCGCATAGAGGTAGTCATTGGCGTCGTTGATGTTGTGCCCGCCCTTGAGCAGGACCGCGCATCCATAGGCGCCGCTGATCTGTCTGGCCGCGGCTTCAATATCCTCCTGGCTTTGAATGGCCATGCCAGACAGGATCTCTGCCTCCGGGATATTGGGCGTAGCCACAGCCGCCAGGGGGAGCAGGCAGGTTTTCAGTGTATCCACCGCCACTTCGGAAATCAGCCGGTCGCCGCTGGTAGCCACCATTACCGGGTCCACCACAACGTTCCCCGCCTGATAGAAGCGCAGCCGTTCTGCAATCTTCTCAATCAGTCCGCAGGAGGCCACCATACCGATCTTCGCCGCATCGGGCGGGATGTCCTCAAATACCGCGTCAATCTGCTGTCCGAGAAAATCGGGCGTCATCTCTACAATTTCTCTTACACCGGTGGTATTCTGCGCTACCAGCGCCGTAATGGCGCTCATGGCGAAAACACCGTTCATGGTCATCGTTTTCAGATCGGCCTGAATCCCGGCGCCTCCGCTAGGGTCTGTCCCAGCGATTGATAATACTGTTCTCATTGCTATCTCTCCTTTGCATTATTTTTATTAAGCGACGGAAAGTGGTGCCCCCGATCCGCCGCTTGAAGCTTTCGGATGTCAGGAAGTAAATTCCTTAAACCGGAAGGAGCTTCTGAAGTTTATCCAGCTGCGCCAAGTCTTTCAGGTATACATCGGACAGAACGCGGATTTCTTCCTGATTCTTTTCATGGCTGTCACAGACCGCCGCCACAGGGAACCCGGCTTCTTTCGCCGCTTTGATGGCATAGAGCGCGTCATCAAACACAACCGTCTCTGACTTTTCTGTTCCCAGGAAGCGAAGTGCCGCCTCAAAGATATCCGGCTCATCCTTGCCGTGTCCCACTTCATTGCAGGTGAAAATCTCGCCAAAATAAGACAGCGCTTTGCACCGCTTCAGAGCGGCCTCCACCAGATACCGGTCAGTGGCAGTGGCGATACACAGCTTGACGCCGCTTGCCCTAAACCGCTTAAGCAGCTCCTCCACCCCCGGTTTCAGCGGAACCTCAAAACAGTAATACCGCTCCAACATGGCGTTGACCCCATCCATGATCTCATCAATACCAAGCTTCACGCCATACTCGGTCTGATAGTAGCGGGCCGCCTGGCGCAGGCTCATATTCTTAAACACCTCGTTCAGATTCTCTTTCGGCTCATATCCGATAGAGCGCAGATAAGTCTCTCCGATGGTGTCCCAGATAAACATGGAGTCCAACAGCGTGCCGTCCACATCAAAAATCGCGCCGCGAATCCTCATGCCCTCACCATCCCCTCTGCCAACAGGCGAAGCTTTCGGCAGGTATCCTCAATATCCTCCGCCGAAAAAATGGCTGATACCAGGGCCACACCGTCCACACCGCTGCCGGACAGCTTAAGAAGGTTGCCCCGGTTAATGCCTCCGATGGCCACAACGGGCACGTCAACCGCATCGCAGATGGCGCGTAAGGTCTCATTCGTCATCTGATCCACATCTGTCTTCGTGCTTGTGGGGAACACCGCCCCCAGACCCAGATAGTCCGCACCGTTCCGAACAGCCCGTCGTGCTTCTTCCACCGTATGGACAGAGACACCCAGGAGCATAGCGTCCCCCACCCGGCGGCGAACCTCGCCCGCCGCCATGTCCTCCTGGCCCACATGGATACCGTCCGCCTGGCAGGCGATGGCGACGTCCACATTGTCATTCACAATGAACGGCACGCCATACCGGTGGCACAGGGCACAGATATCTTTGGCCTCCTGAAGAAACGCCGTCTCATCCATCTCTTTCTCCCGCAGCTGCACACAAGTCACACCGCCCTTCAATGCCGCCTCCACCTGCTCACAGAGCGTCTGTTCCCCTGTCCAGGCCCGGTCAGTAACGGCATAGAGCAGCATATAGCGTTTATCGCACTTCATAATTTGCTCCTTTCTCCAACCTTGCAGGAGTCAGGCGGTACATGGCGTCGATGATATAGTTCCGATAGGAAGCGTTGCCGTCCAGTTCGGTCATACGCCTGTGGGCAATCTCCCCGCACAGACCCATGGCGCACACGGCTGCGGCTGCCGCCTCAAGGGGATGCTCCGGGTTGGCGGTGACAAAGGCCGCCGTCAGGATGGAAAGCTGGCAGCCGGTCCCGGTAATAGAAGACATCTCCGGATGGCCGTTGCGGATACAGAATGCCCGCTCTTTGTCCGCCACGATATCAATGGCTCCGGTGACAGCAATAACCGCCCCGGTGCGCCGGGCCAGTTCCCTGGCAAAGGATACCGCCCCGTCCAGATTGTCTTCTGTCACCCTGTCCGCCACGTCGGCATCCACCCCTTTGGTGGTGCCGCTGCCGTAAGCCAGCGTCTTCATCTCCGAGATGTTGCCCCGGATTACCGTAAGCTTTAGCTCCTCAAGCAGCCGAAGTGCCGTATCCGTCCGCAGCGCGGAGGCCCCAGCTCCCACCGGATCCAGCACCACAGGATGCCTCAGCTCGTTGGCACGCTTCCCGGCAGCAAGCATAACCGGGATGGTGCGCTGATTCAGTGTGCCGATGTTGATAGCCAGCCCTTTGCAGATGCCGGTGATTTCCACGGCATCCTCCGGGTCATCTGCCATAATGGGTGAGCCGCCGCAGGCCAGCAGCATATTGGCACAGTCGTTGACGGTGACATAGTTGGTGATACAATGAACCAGGGGTGACTTCCCCCGTACATTTTCAAAAATCTGTTCAAACATAGTATGATACTCCTTTGTAAAATGAGAAAAAACATCCCTGCATGGCGGCGCTTTCCCGGTTGATGGCAGGCCGATATTGTCTGCCTGGCTGCTAAAACTCAACAAAAAACAGGAGACATCTGCATAGCATGCCCCCTGAAAAAGTACCGATCTCCACGACTTCCTCCGGCGGCATTATCCGCATCAGGTTCAAGGGTCGAAGGTCTACCTTCCTCTCAGCCTGTCACACAAGCTCCCCTGTTTATTTTGTTATAGGAATTATATCATTCCATTTATTGCTTTGCAAGTGACTGTCTTAAGAAAAATGAATTTTATGTGAAGCCTATCTGCCTATCTTAAGCGACAGCTTCATGAAATAGACAAGCCCAAAAGAAGGGCTAAAAGCCCTTCTTTTCACCATAATATTTTCAATTCAATTCTCTTCAAATTCTCATTTGATTCCACAAAAGTACTACTGTCCGCAACATTGTTAACTTGTTTACTAGTTACAGATAAACCTCCTTCCTATTTTTTATGTTTTCCCTCCTTTTCTCTATAATCTCACAATGCAATATAAAACTTTCCTGTCTCCTAAAAACAAAAAAACTTCACCAAAAAGCAAAGTTATTTCTGTTCCAAACTACATCCAGCATAAGCTGTCTGCCAAAATTAAAATATTGCATCTATCTAAAGTATAACATGCAAAGCCTCTGATCCGTATGGATTCCTCATACCATACCGGACTATTCTGTACCACTTTGACTCCATAAAGAAAAGGCTGGATACATTTTGCATAAATATATACTTTCTTCTCTTAAATTCTCTTTTCATCACCCGTTTATTTCCTGCTTATAAAATATTCTGCAGCTTATTCTATACATTGTGTAAATCCAGATCGCCGCAATCAAGGGAGACGCACATAAAATTGTAAAAATAAGCTGATCCGTGATTTTCACACCGAGCATCATTAATATTTCATACACCATAAAACATATTCCCAAAGGAACAGCAAATGAAATCAGTAAAAGCATACGCCCCTTTTCCGCACCATACTTAAAGACCAATGGAATAGACATACTTCCGAAAATAACCGAGACGATGAGTCCGACAAATCCCATAAAAAGCATTGTTACTATCCCTTCCATACTTAACGCCATCTTATGCATAGCCACTCCCCCTGCCACACCAAAAATGGTTCCTACGCAAATACCAGCAATACAGAAAATAATAAGAACAATAAATTTGGCCTTAACTATATCTTTTTTACATATCGGCATAACCAAAGCATATTTAGACCATTTACAATGATCATCAAACGTAAACGTTGTTACAATCATCATGCTGCATAACACTCCTGATGAAATAATATAGCTTTCCACCCCCGAAACCATAATCAAACCAATAGCAAACACCAGTAAGATTAACAGCATCGACTTTGCATTATGACCAATATTATATAAATCTTTTAAAATGAGACTCTTCATTTGACTGCTCCCCCTTTACATACATCAAAAGCATATCTTCTATCGATATTGTATCTACCATAGCATTTTTATATTTTCTTTTTGCCTTTTCCTTATCCCCAACAAGTATGTTCCATCTGGTCCCATCCTTCCGGCACGCTAAGATATCTGCTTTATCAACTTTCTCAAACAAGCCTGACTCACATCGAATTACCCCGTAACCATTGTACAGGTCACTTTTCCTCTTAGAGAAGATAACCCTCCCACGATGAATGAATGTAATATAATCTGCCACTTTTTCCAGATCTGTAGTAATATGCGACGACATCAAGATGGAACGCCCCTCTTCTTTGACAAATCCTGCAAATATCTCAAGAATATCATCCCGCATAACCGGGTCAAGTCCGCTCGTTGCCTCATCCAGAATTAACAACTTCGGCCGATGCGACAATGCAGCAGCAATACTCAATTTCATTTTCATCCCTTTGGACAAGGTTTTAATTTCTTTTATCTGTGGAATACTGAAACGCTCCAGGAGATTCTGATATGTAGGGTTATCCCATTGCTTATATGCTGCAGCACAAATTTTTCCAACTTTTTCTGGTGTCAGTGTCTCGTAAAAATTAATCCCATCAAATACAACGCCTATATTTTCTTTGATCTGTATTGTCGAATCAAGTTCCTTCCCCCAGAATCTTACTGTTCCCTTATCTTTTTTTATAAGACCCAGAATGGCGTTGATTGTTGTGCTTTTTCCGGCTCCGTTTTCTCCTATTAATCCCATAATGGAACCTTTAGGAATTGAAAAGGAAACCTGATCCAGTTTAAAATCCCCATATTTCTTTGTCAAATCCTTAATCTGCAATATTTCATCCATGATCTGTCCTCCGTATCCAGAAACGACTGGACTTTTCCTTATCTTTCATATAATGATAGGAATCCATATCTGGCTTACATAATCCTTATCCTTTGGATTCCCTTCACCATACCATTCCACCGCCGGACATTCCCCATATTGGAATGAATGTCTGGGCAGCCATTCCCCTTTTAAATATTTCCATCCATTTTGTATTGCATGCGGTACCTCACCCCTGCACTCTATAATCGCCCAAGTATGTCCTGATAATTTATATTCAGAAACATTCCGTAATTCATGCCTTATGGATGGACGGACTTCACCCAGCGAAATGCCTCCTTTGAAATCACTTTCCAGCTGCTGTGACAATACAATCATAACTGAATGCTGCCATTCATTTTTATTATCAGAGACCCCTGCCGGCCAGATCTCTTCTTTTGTCTGAATATTCCAGGAATACTGCTGTTTTCGTATCTTCTCCATTTGGGGATAAATCTGCAACCTTGTTTCATGCTTCCTTGCCTCTCTCGGTGAAACGCCATGAAACCTGCGGAACGCCTTAGTAAAAGAGGTAGGTGATTCATATCCGTATCTATTGCTTACTTCTGCAATCCTAATGCAGCTGCCTTTTAAATCATATCCGGCAAATGTAAGCTTACGCAGCCGGATATATTCGGACAGGCTGATTCCGTTTATATAAGAGAATACCTTTTGGAAAAAAGCATAAGAACAACCGGCAATCTCTTCAATTTCCTTTTCATCTATAGCCCGCTCTCCATAATCCAGGCTACTCTCAATACAACTGATTATTCTCTGTAACTTTTCATCCCACTCCATATCATCTCTCTTTCTTTGCCTTACATCTCCCTTTGCTATGCCTGTGCCTTGCCGGCACTGGTTTTAAGCCCCAGAAACGCAATATAAGTTTATCAACCCTACCTTTCTCCTGCAACAAGGTTGTCCATTTTTGCAGAATGAGGCGCCATATTTGCAGTTAAAGGATCTCCTGCTATCAGGCATTCTATTTTTCTACTTTTAATCCTGTGTTGACAATAACAGTACTGCTGTAAATACATCTTTTTCTACTTTACAAGAGAGATAACCCCCATACTTTTCCGCCATCTTATTTACGCTGCCAATCCCCAGGCCATGCAGACCTTTTTCTTTTTTGGTTGACAGGAGCGTATCCCCCTGCACGGCAATCTCCCCTGAATATCCATTTATAATCCTGAATACACAAAACCCTCCGACATCCTGCATAAAAATACGTACCTTCACATATTTCTGTCCCCGACATTCTCCGGCGGCACGCAGCGCATTGTCTAGCAGATTTCCCAGTATTGCGACCAGATCAATATCGGAAACCATCTCTAATCTTACTCCCGGCTCCACATAAGCATCAAATTCAACCTGGTTCTTTTCCGCCCGTCCTTTTTTCTCGGATAATATCATGTTCAGTACATGATGGCTGCAGAATATTTCCGTCCCACTGTCCTCTATATGCCCGTTCATCTCCTCCACTGCCTTCATAATACTTTTACAGTCGCCCTGCCTTGCAAAATTATGAATCATAGACAGGTAATGGTTCATATTATGAACGAACTCATTATGGCTTCCCTGCACTTCGTCCATCTGCGTATAATATTTTAAATCTGCCTGCTGTTTTGTAATGAGAATCTGATTTTCCGCATTTTGGTACATTTCTTCCGAATATCTGTTAAATGCATAGAACACAAGGATATTCCCGGTCAGCAGAAGGCTGAAGCAAACGGTGATCAGTACCTTTACATAGACATTCGTACCAAAATCAAAACCCGAATAGAAAATTCCTGCCATGATACCAAAACCGGCCACCGGCAGGCACAGATATTCCAAAAAGATATGATTATCCATCTTCCTCTTTGATGTCCCGATAAACTGTTCTACCAGTACAAACATAATATAGGTTAAAAGTTTCAGGGACAGGATCTCCAGATGAACCCCTGACATCAGCATATTCTTCTCATTCGTCTGGTTGAAGATAATTGCAAACAGACACTCACTCGCGAATATAATGGAATATGCGACTACGTAGCACAAAACCCTGCTCCCCGTCTTTCCTTCAAATAAAACCATCACAAAGACAAAGCTTATGACTATGAACATGACAAGGTTCAGCTCCCGTTTCCCCACCAGATTCACCGCATACAGGCTGAACACCGCCCCTGCATTCGTAAGATAAAGCTTCTTAGGTTCCAGCGCCCAGGACTTCTTTTCAAAAAAACATTCAAAAAAGGTATAGACAAGATATATCTCCACGATACAGTACACCAGTAATATATATTTATCAATAAAGTTCATACTATTCATAGCATCACTCCATATATTTGCGGCTGACCCATTCTGCAAAATAACTCCGGAATTCCTTTAGCCTGGAGCGGGAAATCGTCAGAATCGTGCCATCCTTTAATTTCATCTCCCCGTCCGAGCACATCTTGACCACATACCTCAGATTGACAATATAACTGTTATGTGCGTATGCAAACCCAAAGGGGTGCAGAATCTCATACAGTTCCCCAAGCTTCTGCCTTGTGGTCAGCTTATGTTCAAAAGAATACTCTATCTGTTCCCTGCCCACATGAATCCTACTCCCATGTTTTGTATTCTCAATATATAATATATCATCCGGAACGAGGGCTACGCTGTTATGGTAATAATTCCCAACAATACAGGGAACATTCTGATTCTCCTTAATCTGCCTGACCACTGCACACATCTCTGAAATCATCCGTTCCTCAGAATAACTTTTAAGCAGATAACGAAACGGTGTCGCTTTAAACGACTCATCCGTGGGCATGTGTACACCTGAGCAGAATACAAGGATACTCCTGGGAAAGACCTCCCGAAACCTTGCCGCCGTTTCATGTCCGTCAAGCCCCTCCATCTGCATGTCCAGAATCAGCAGATCGCACCTCTTTCTGTTCCGGATTCCCTGCACAAGATCTTCACCTGAATAATACTCGCTAAACAGAATCTCTCCCTTATCCATTCCGCTTTTTGCCATAACTCCTTTTATATAATCAACAAACGCTCGATCATCATCACAAATTATAATATTATACATAATTCCCCTATAATTCCTTACTGAACATCAGAGGGCTGTTCCCTTATCTATATACTTTCACTTCCAAGCTTCTCCAATAATTCCATATATTTATTCTGGTAGGAATCTACCTTCTCCTGCATTTTTTCTTTTAATTTTTCGATTTCCTGCGAATGCTGCTGTTTTAACTTAAGCTGTTCCCTTTCACCCGACAGGGCTGACTCTGCCAGTCTGCTTTCCATCTCGGCGACTGCCTTTTTGTGCGCTTCTTCCTGCTCCATGAGCGCACGCTTCTTCTCCAACTCTGCTTCCTTCTGCAGCCGTTCCAGATTTTCAATGCGTTTCTGAAGCTCTGTATTGGAGTCTGCAAGCTCCTCTTTCTCTGCCAGAATACTTTCTGTCTTCTGAACGGCCGATTCCATACTGGCAATTTTATTGCGCAAATCACTGCATGACTCGCTCAAATTCCGGTTTAAGGCATCTTTATCAACCAGTTTGCTACGAAAATCTTCCTGCTGTTCCATAATCTTTGCATCCTGTGCATGGATTTTTTCAACGAGCTCTTCATTTTCTTTTTGCAGCGCAGAGATCCTCTTATAATTTTCATCCTTTAATTCTGCCATCGTCCGGTTCTTTATCTGCAGGTCTGAAATCGTCTCGTCTTTTGACCGGAGCAAAAGCTCATACTCCGCCCGGACAGTTTCTTTCATATTATGCTTTCCTTCCACCGCATCCATATACATCCGGTTTAAGATACTGCCATAATTCTCAAATTGCTCCAGATTCTCCCTGTCATCTACCAGTACCACCTTTGCCTTCTGGAGTGAATATGCCTCTATCATCCGGGCAAACGCCGCCTGCTGCCCTTCCCCGATCTCCTCTGTAATCTGCCGTATCCGCTCGGCGGTATCTTCATCGATCCGATACGATTTGGGTTTTGTCTCAGCCATGTTACTTTCCTCCGTTATTTTCTCTTTCATCTGATTGTAACACGTGAATTCTATTAATACAACCTTGATAATAAGCTATTATAAATAAATGTAATACACTACATTGTAATACAATGTATTACAAATTATTTCTTTATAAAACTTGCCTGCCTCAACTTTTACTGTTATACTTAAGATACTTTTTCAGTTTATTTCCTTTCGGAAACATTCGTTTAGCAATTCCTGGAGACAGGTCTCTTGATTCTACACGAAACCATTATCAAACGAAAGGAGAAAACATGCAGATAAAGACATATTTTGAAAAAAGCCTGTGCGAAAGCGCCGGGCTTTTTTCTTTGCAAAAGAAACAGGCAGACCTGTTCCTGCTGTCACAGACCGGCCTGATTACCTACAGACAACTTGCCCTCTGCAATCTTCATGGAAAAACAGAGACCGCCGGAAGGCTTTCTCTCAAGACGTTGGAAAAAGACGGGCTTATCCAGTCAAGAAAACTGCCAAACCAACATCAAAATAAATATTATTTCCTTACCCCAAAAGGACGCTCCATACTGAAATCGCTTTTTCCTCCTATTCTTCTGGAATACCTGCAGATAAGCCTGGAAAAACGCTTACCGGCAGGCACACAGCAGATATACCACCGAATCCGGGCAAACGATTTTTATTTTGTTTATATCGGTTCCCCAAAAAGCCATCCAGTACCATGGATTTTAGAATACCCACTAAAGCCCTTGGCATCCCCCGGAAAAGAAGCCGAGCCAAGGTGTGACGGAATCCTTATTACTCCACACACAAAATACTATATTGAACAGGATAACAATACACAATCCGAAAATGTCATTCTTCAGAAACTGCAGCATTACCGGCAGGCGGGCATCCTCAGAGAAAACGAGACCGGAAACATCCTGATCTTCTGTCTTGCTTTTCCACACAAACGCTCCCTCACTGCAAAGCCTTCCTTCTCCCTGTACCGTGTTCTCCTGCATTTTACGAAAATATGGTTTATCTTTGAGGAAGACTGCAAAGTACCGCTGGATTACCGGCAGTTCCTCCAGGTATTGGAATGTTCTGCGCTGAAAAGAACGATCTCGGCGAATGAAATCCAAGTCTTCCAGAGCCTGCACAGCCGCCATCCGGAAATGGACAGCCTCGCAGATGTATATACCCTGAAGAAAATGTATCTTGATGATACCAGTTATTCTGATATGCAGGATTTGGATATGGATGAACTGTTTCAAAAACGGGTGCATTCACATTTCCGGCGTGTTTACAGCGAACATCCTTCGCTCGTGTCCCACGCTTTAAATGGAAATCCGATTTTCACCGTTCCCAATCACAGGCTCCCTCTTTACCAGCCGTATATTATGCCCTATGAATATGATTTTCCAGAGCAGCTCCTGAAATGTCTCTTATTTAACGGGCTGAATACAGATGGCTGGGAATATCAGCACCCACTGCGAATCATACGCCAGGATCAGACAGAGCTCCGTTTCTTCCAAGGATTCTGCCATAAAAAATACGGCTATATAGCGTGTGAACATCTTACTATAGATTTAAGCTCCCGTATCCGTATTCAGAAATTTTTCCAGTCCGGGACCGATGCCAAAACACCGGTTTTCCTGCTTTTATTTTCATCCGTCCAGAATCTTACAGATATAGAATCCCTCTGCAAAACACCTGGCAAAAACACTACTGTACTGATGATTGACTGCAGCCGCCCTCTTCATCTTAACCCGCCGCCAGCTATTTTTCTGGCTGACGGCAGCAAGCTTCCCGTTATTTTTGAATGTGACGAATTTGACGGCCAGCTCCGGATCGTCACCAGAAAGGAGACCTGTTAATGAATAAAACAAACCGTTCTTTTCCTGCAGTTGCCTATGGTCTGTTCCTCTGCCATCTGCTTGCGTACAGCCTTCGGTTTATCTTTGCACTGTACCGAATCGACTATTCACTGCTCCCTTGCGGCTTTGTTTATCGTTTTTGCGCTATGACGTTTCCGATACTTCTCTGGCTCTTATCTACCGTCTCAGAAGCGTTTAACTATCACCGTTTTAAGCTTGCCGCCTATATTGCAACCCTGTATTACGAAACACTCATAATCATTACAGTTGTATTTCAGCTTTTATCAAAGTTATTCCTTCCCTCTGTTCTTGCGATTGAGACAGACGAAATCTTTACAAAGGGCATGGTTCTTTTTCTTGCCCGCCTGATTACAGAGCTCCCTCTCCTGCCGCTTTTTTATATACTGATGAAGTCTTTCCTCCGCCCAGCCAGGGACGCAAAAAGCCGCAGTGTTATTCTTTCCTTTAAGCTGACCTATTATCTGCAAACCGGAAAGCAAAAAAGAAGGATCCAGTATCCTTTGTCTATCGCCAGGGACATCCGCAGCGGGAAACGTATTACCATATCAGAAACAGACCGTTTTCTGCATACATTGGTAGACGGAACCAGTGGAACCGGGAAAACGTCTTCCACGATTCTGCCCGCAATCCGTGACGATCTGGATATGCGTTGTCAGGCAGAGCAGGAACAGATAAAGGCTATGCACAAGCTTGTGCAGGACGGCCTATATACCTATACCGGCTCTTTCTCATATTTTTCCCTGTCCAATTTTCGTCCTGCCAAAGAAGCAATGCCGGACAGCTGCACCGAAACTGCCGCCACTTACGCCTCTCCCGAATCTATCCGCATGCAGTATCCGGTCTGCGGAATTACGGTTCTGGCACCGGAGGATTCTCTGACAGATGACGTATGCAGGCTGTGTGAGGCACGCGGCATTCCCTATCACAGAATTGACGCAACACACACCTTTGAAGGAACACTCAAGCCAAACTGGACTGGCATGAACCCATTTTTTATATCACCTTCTCTAAGCGGCAATGCACTCCATCAGGCTATTGTTAAAAAAGCGGTCATCTTTTCAGATGTCATGCAGGTAATTACCGATCTGAAGGGGAAGGCAGATTCCTATTTCACCGGACTCAACAGGCAGATGCTTGCAAACCTGGCCATTCTTGTCATGAACACGGTTCCTGTCCTTTACAAACGCCAGGCCACCCCTGCTGACCTGCAGCTGCTCATTAACAACTTCGACCTCCTGCCGCCTTATGTGAGCAAACTGGACGAGCTTGACAGGGAGCAGAAGCGTTATTCCTTTATCTCTCAATATATCCGGGAGGACCTCCTTGGGAAAGGCCGTCCAAAGATGGAGGATCAGAGCCGTGGTACCAGGAATATCATCAATGAGTTTTTACTGATGCCAGAAAGCAAAGATGTCTACTGTGCGCAAGCCTCCATTGACTTTGACCAGATTCTTGAAAACGGGGAGATTACAGTCTGCAATTACGACCTTGCCTCCGGTGACAGCAACGCGATTGCATTCGGTCTGTTTTTTCTGCTCTCATTCAACAATGCGGTATTGTCCCGTCCAGGAACAGAAAAAACAAGGATTCCGCACTTCTTCTATGTTGACGAGCTTCCTGTGCTGATCCACAGTTCTCTAGAGAAAAATTTCTCCTTATTCAGGAAATTCCGGGTAGCCATGTTCTGTGCAATCCAGACTTTAGACCAGTTTGAGAAAAACGAAATCACAAAGTATCTGAAAGGCGTAATCTTAGGCTGCGCCCATATTTTTGTATTCGGACGTTCTTCACTGTCAGATATGGAAGTATTTTCTGCAATGGCAGGAATCCATGATGAGGTGGAGGAACAGTCAACCGTTTCTGAGACAGCCCTGTCAGATGATTCGCCTTCTCTCTCTTATTCTTCAAGAGAGACATGTACGCAGAAAAATCTGGTGGAGGAGACAGATATCCGTATGAAGGATTTTCAGGAAATCACTCTTTTTACCACCAAGAATGGCCGTCCGCTCCCGCCATTGCATGCAAGAGTCGAATTTTTAAAGCCCGAAGACTGGTCTCCCCAAAAAAGAGAGTCTTTCTCTGCTGAAATTTTCAGGCCATATACTGGCCCTGCATCTTCTGCCACCCCCGCCTCATCCTTAGCCGGAAACAGCTGTGCTGCATTTTCTGGAAGAGAACTTGTTTCTGAATACTGTTGTTATGATTTTGATTCTTCCGAAACCAGACGCAGTGCAGCGCCAAAAATGCCGTCTCCTTCCCAGACGCAGGAATCCCGGCCGCCTGTACCCGATGGCAGCGAATCTTTAGACGGTTTATTCTGATTACACCCTAATATAGTAGGAGGATATTATGGCAATAAAAAAACTAAAAAATTATAAAACCGACGCCTTTATGACCCACAGTCCATTTCATTTTCAAGAAGGATACCAAATACAGATTGAAAACAGGAACAAAAACTGCTCGCACACCGAAATCGACACCCTTGCATTAAAAGGGTTGTTAAACTCTGTTGACTTTGAAATCCTGAAGCTTCTCGGAACCTACTGCTATGTCAACACCCACAACCTGAACTATGCTTTAAACCACACTCTTCCGGAAAATTACCGAAAACAAGATTACAAAAGAAATTTGAAAAAGCTGTCAGATGCCGGAATTCTCCTTAAGCTCCATCTGTATGCAGACTGACGGCGAGGGCAGCGCCCGTCAGATTGTTTCCCCTTTACGGTTTTATTCCTTATCCCCCCGGAGCGCGCAGTTATATTTCTTCCCTTATGGAAGTCCCATATATCTCCAACCAGACATTGCCTGCTTACCGGATCATTGAGTTGATGGCAGCCGCACAGCTTTTGATTCGTTTTCAGGCATCCTACCGCAATTCCGTAAAAAAGATCCTTTTTAATCTGCATAAACAGATTGGCTCTCATCTGCTCCTTCTGGATGCATACATCCGTTATTCCGCCAGCCAGGGGGACAGCTCCTCTCCTGCTGTCCATCTGTTTCTTTTATGCGGAAGGGATAACGGGGACAATTATGCTGATATAGTTCTTCGCAGCCGCCTGCTCTTTTGCTGGCTTGACCGGCGCAAAGAGGAATATCCTTGCCATATGATTTTGCTTCTGTTAGAGAGTATCTCTGATATTCCCCCAGTTTATCTTCAGGTTCGCAAGCCATATATGTCGGGTAAAACAGGCATTACAGATTCGTTGTATCCACTTTATTTTACTTTGGATACAAACGTACTGGTTCAACCGTTGTTTGATGCATTATACCAATGTGAAATCGAAGAAGACTCCGGAAGATGTACAATCAGCAAGATTTCTTTGGGAATGGCTGCTTCACTTTGCCATGGATAAAAGGAAAAACCTAACCGTTAGGGTTTCACAGCAAAATTATCGGATTTGTATTGTTCACTAAAAATTTGTCTTATTATTTTTGTTCCTTTACGCTTTATACTTTTCACATTAATATATGCCATGTTATTATGGTATAATTTTTAAAATTTATTTTTTGCTTTATGCCAGGATGGAACCGGGGCTTTTGTCCATCTTCCACCATTTCTGCATTATGCAGTCATATTACAGGTTGATATGATCTATTGTGACTGCATTTGCAGCCACAGGCTATAAAGCCATGGGAGGTATATATGGGTACATTTCGTAATGTCTCTAAGGCAGAACCTTGTCCAATTTGCGGCAAATCCGACTGGTGCAGCATTCTCATCCCGGACAACGTCGCTTATCCCGGACAGCTTCTTTACGTCTGCCGGAGAATCCACTCTCCCGAAGCACAGAGTCCAGTCAACGGCAAAACCTACTACTACATAAAGGAGCTTCCTGACAGTTCATGCCTTTATTCTGATATTGAGAAAAGAGGCCGGGTATCTGAAAAGTCTTTTGGTTACACCTATCGTCCCGCACAGGAAGCCCCTGCCCCACCAGCCGACTATGGGACCATTCCTCTGCCTAACAACGATTTGGATTTAATTTATACAGATTTTATGAACCTGCTTTGCTTATCAAAGAAGCACTATGCAGGATTGCGATCCGAGAGATGGCCAAAGGATTTAATCAGAGATAGTTTTATACGTTCCCTGTCTTTTCCAAGAAAGTTTGACAGCGTCAAAGGGTTCTACAGTGACCATGTGGAACGGCACAGGATTTGCCAGCTTTTGCTAAAAAAACACAAAACTCTGAAGGGAGTTCCTGGTTTTTATCAGGAGGCTGATCTTCAATGGACTTTCACAGGACACCCCGGAATGCTGATACCTATCTATGATACTGACGGAATGTTGTACCGTATCCGGCTGCGCCTCGACCATCCAGGAAAAGATGAGAAAGGGAAGGAAAAGGATAAGTATAAAAACTTTTCTTCATTTTACCCTTCAAAAGATAGCAATAACATTCTTTCGAATGAATATCTTAATGGCTGCCGGGCCGGCAGCCATATCGGGTTCTATTTTCACCCTTCCACAGATGACCCTGGCGTATGCTATATTACAGAGGGTGAGAAAAAAGCAATCGTTGCAAACTATTTTCTGCGTTGCATTGTAATCTCGCTTCCCGGTGTAAATTCACATGCCAAATTAACCAAAACGGACAAATCCGGTAGATCCGTTCTTGATTTTTTGAAAACTCTGGGATGCAAGAGTGCGGTTGTTGCCTATGACGCCGATAAAAATGTTAATGAGCATGTCCATCGGCATGAAAAAAAATTAGTAGCACTTTTAAAAAATCATTCATTTCATACGTATATCGGCAGCTGGAATCCAGGTTTCGGAAAAGGATTAGATGACATTCTGGTACTTGGGGTAAAGCCTCAGGTATTTCCAGTTTAAAATAGAGGATGGTGTACCCATCCTCTCAGACCCTAACCGTTAGGTTTCCATTTTTAATGCATCAATCTTCTCATCAATGCTCTTTTTCAGCCCTTCCAGCGTTTCGATAACCACCGAGACTTCGTTGTCCTTGATTAAGGACTCCTCATCTAATACCTCATGGAGGCTCTTCGCACACTTCATGATTATTTTAGTCCCGTTTTTACGCCTGACGCGCACACCCGTTTTTTGCTCTGGCTTTTCATTTCTTCCAACAGCAGATTTCACATCGGATGAAAGCTGTTCTAATTTCAGATTACTAATCATTTCTAAAATCCGAACCTTTTTTACACTTTCAGCTCCTTCTTTTTCCGTCTGTTTCCGTATCATCTCTGCAAGGCTTCTTTGCTTCTCTTCATTCAATGTACTTGCACTGGAAAGTCCGGACCAGGAATAAACCTCCGAATCTGCCATTGTCTGCAACTCCGGTATCAGCTTCAAAAGCGCCCGGTACTTTTCAACGGATTTGATATCCAGTTCCATGTCAATAGCGACCAGTTCATTAATTGCCGTTATCTCCCCTTCTTTGAGCAACCCTTCCCTTTTCTTATGCTTAATCTCCATTTCATGGGCCTCAAAAAGTCCCTGAGCAAGTCTTGCCAGAATCATTGGCTTTTCCTTTCTGCCATGCAGATTGCCAAGAAACAGCCGCATCCTTCGCTCCCATTCCTCTTTTGGTGCTTCTGTAACCAGAACCGGATATTTATCAATACCGGCCAGCCGCCCTGCTTCTCTCCTGCGGTGCCCGGATTCTATCCTGTATTTCCCTTCATGCGGATATGCCAGAATGATCCCCTGGAAACCATAATCCTTCATGGATCGGGACAGCATTTCCACTTCAGATTCACCGTATATTTCAAGATTATAAGGATCATCTTCCAGCATGTTATCTTCCAGATACCTTATCTTCTCTTTTACTTCGTCTGGAAGTTCATTTACATTCGTTTCATCCGTTATCTCCTTCTGGAAATCTTCTGATTTACTTGCTGCTTTCTGCATCGTATTACGTTTTGTAAGCGCCTGGCTTGCCAAACTCCTCTTTGCCATTTATATTCCCCTTTCTTCCTGAATTCTCTCCTCCATCTCCTTCATCAGCATTTTATAATCCTTTGCAATCTCACTGCTTCCACAGCTGATGCAAAGCGGCCTTTTCTCCCACTCGCTAATCTGCATACTCGAATAATCATGGCGGATCGTTGTCCGAAACAGCCGCATGGAAGTCCTTGTTTCATCCTCCATGCTGTATTCATATAAGGCTTTCTGATCCCCTTTATATAATTGTGTACTTATATAAAACAACCCCAGTACCTGCAGTCTCTTATTCCCATATTCCTCCCGCGCTTCGCGGCACCTGTCAATGACGTCTTCATATCCATGCGTACTGGTGTTCTTGGCGAGATGCAGAGGAACAATTACATAATCGCAGGCTACCAGGTAGGTCATTGTCACCATATTATGTGCGGGCGGAAAATCTATAAATATATAATCATAATATCCATCCAACATATCAAGTTTGCGTTTCAGAAGATTCATGTCGGTTCCACTGTAATAATCCATATCTCCGCTTCCGAGAATAATATCCAGTTTTAAATTGATTTTCCTGAATTTGTTTCTCCATTTCCTGCGAGCGGAAAATTCACAGGTCCTGATATGATTATGAATATTCAGATCTTCCTCCAACAAATTATAAAGTGTATCAATCCCCTCTTTTACTCTTCCGTTCTCCAGAATATCTTCATTGTCTTCATAGAAGAACTGAGTCAGATTGATTTGGGAATCCCCGTCAATCAGCAGAACCCTTTTTCCCGCTAATGCAAATTCGGCTGCCAGGTTGATGATAGAACTGGTCTTTCCCACGCCCCCTTTTCTGTTATAATCCCCTATTACAATAGCCACGCCGCTTCCTCCTTTTGCACAACCTAACCGTTAGGTTTCATATTTTATTACTTTTCTTATTATTACACATATGAATTATAATTTCAACTTAAATTTTATCTTTAAGAACAAATTAATATTTTATAGATTTTAAAAATATATTTTTCAATTTAAATTATCTGGCTTTACCACAGAAGAAATAAAATCAGAAATTCCGACATTTTCCTCGAATTAATTTTCTGAGAGTTTAAACAGGTAAAAGCCAAAACCCTAACGGTTAGGTTTTGATAATTACTCTATTCACTTTATTTATGTTTAATATTATTATTGTATACTGTTTTTGTATACATTGTATCTCTTTATATAATTTTATTTACCAGCCGTCTGTATTTCCGCATGCTTTTAAAGCTACTCTGAAGCAGTTACGGAATCATAAAACCTAACCGTTAGGGTCATTCTAAAAAAACATTTTGTTATCCCTGACCATAGGGCCATACCACATTTCGTATAAAACACAGAACCTAACCGTTAGGGTGACAGCAAAAAAATCCACCCCTTTGCGAAGCGAACTATAAATGGATCAAAAAGCTGAACCGTAACGAAATATTTTCTCAGACATACATATGAATTGACAATCTGACACATGATTGATATACTTTAAAAAACTTGTTTTTTGATCCCGGATGACCTTTGGTTTTCCGTTTCTTTCAATCCCTAGCGATAGGTGAAATAAGTTTTGATATACTATGTAGGCAGACATCCATTGATGTCTTTTTTATTTTAAAAGGAGGAAAACATGAACGAAACAACAAATCTATTTATTATGCTTGGACTTATCGAGGATAAACCAGATAAATCCAATGAAAGTCAAGAAGATAAGGATTGCATGAATTACTTGTCAGAAGGGGAAAGAATATTATCATTAGCAAGGGAGAAAAAAGAACGGGTCATTTTTAAAACTCATAACCTAACGGTTAGGTTGTGCGATTTAAAATATCCCCGGCTTGATGTGGAAGAATATAAAGCCAAGCAGCAAATACAAAGTGCTATAGAAAGAGAAATCAAAAAAAATCTAAAAGAAATAAAAACGGAGGAATGTCTAAGTAGCAAAGGCATTCCTTTTTTATTGCACTTTGTTAATAAAAACTATGGCTGCAAAATCGAATCTGCATCCAACTTATTTGAAAAAGGATTAGCCAGGGATGTCAGCCGGTCGAACATTATTTTAACAATTAAAATAAAAGACACAACATTTTATCTTCCATGCAGTCCTGGGAAACGTTTCTCTAATGGCAGCTATCATTACAAATCAAATCCTCGTCATTTCATCCATATGTACCATGCCGAAAACTTTTTTTATCCTTTGTTCGGAATAAACTGGCTTAATCAGCTGAAAATGGATTCTTTTGACGATCCGGATATCGAAAATACCATGAAGCACCTGATTCGTGACTTGGTATCGATATTGGAAAATTATAAATGGGATATGACTGATCTGCCAAAATGGTTTTCCAGCTATCTAATCGATTGTGGTTATCAGGAGAATACAATACATAACTGTTATATCAAAGCATCCGGTTCCGAAAGCAAACCGGCAACACTCTATAAGGATTATTTCAAAAGCCATTCCGAACTGTTTAACCTACTTTCTTTTGTATATGGGGATTCCTATCTGTCTTATGATATTTTACTAAATGTTTCCGGGAAATCTGCCATGATAGACCTGCCTTACTATTACAGAGAATACATATTCATGACATTAAGGCACTATATCGCAAACATACATGATCTTGCAGAGGAAGAAAAACATCGAAATGAACTAAAAAGGATAGTCGCACGTGCCTACCAAACCAAGAAAAATATTCCAAAGCATGTCATACATAAAATGAAATCCTCAGAATTAAACACATATTTTGGCTTTATCGAATTTGACGAAGATGTAGACCTGAATCTGGTTGATTCCATAACGGAAGAATTCAAGAAATTAAACCAGAATATTTTCAATGGCTATATAAGCAAAAACGTTGCTCTGCGCTTTCGGAAACTTGGGAAACACCATGCAACTGGTCTGTATTATCCCTCCATTGATACTATGGTAGTTGATTTCAGGCATCCAACATCTTTTATCCATGAATATTTTCATATGCTTGATGATATGCTCGGCGACCTGTCCATGAAATGTGAATTTGACCAGGTGGCACTGCAATACCAGCAGCTTCTGATATCTTCTGTGGAAAAAGAACGCGAGGAGGGAAAGGAAATTCTGCCAAAAAAGGGGAAATATAATCTTAACTATTTTCTAAGAAAGTGTGAGATTTTTGCACGATGTGGAGAAATACATTTATTCCGCAATCTTCACATTGTCAGTTCCCTTCTAAAGCCCGAAGAAACCTCTTATTTCGCTTACCCGGATGATAAAATCCTAAACAGTATGATTGGGGAATATTATACAAACTTATTAGACAGAATGAAAAATATATCTTATAAAACGGGAGAAGATGTATATGAAAAAAATCTACATTTCGCATCTGTCTGAACATCTGGAAGAAGAACTGGAAGAAGAGTTTTATCTAAAAGAAATTGCCTTAAGCTATACAGAAGGAAATGGAATCCCATATCTGTTCCTGAAACTCCAGGATAAAACCGGCGTTATCTACGGACGGATATGGGAAAATAATATAGACGAGAGATACCTTCATTTTAAAGGCAAAGTCATCAAAATATGGGGCGAGGTGCTAAAAAACTACAAGAACCAGTTAGAGTTCACAATTCAAAAAATAAGCCCTGTAACCGAGTATTCGCTCAGCAGCTTTATTGACGGTTTAAATGAGCTGGAAAAAGAACATTATTTAAACCTGCTGGATAAACAGAGCAGTTTAGTCTCACATGCCCCCTTCCGGGAACTATTAAATCTGGTATTGAAAGGTCAAAAAAACAGGCTGGCTGAAACTCCTGCCGGCCTGACCTGTTCGGGCGCATATAACGGCGCCCTGCTCGTCCAGACTGTATCTGTCACAAGCATTGCAATCCAGATTATACGTTCGCAAAAGATGTACGCATACCATCCGGACCTCAAGATTCCATATCAGGAGGACTTGCTAATCACTGGCTCCCTTCTGTTCGGCATCGGAATTACAAACCTTTATACGCCTTTTCCTGAAGCGGAAAAAGTCAGTGAGTATGCGCTGCTCCCTAAAGATATCCTAAGCATACAGATCATTGAATCATATATAAAAGAAATGAAACACCATATTTCGACAGAAGATAAAAATCTTCTTTATAATGTGATCCAAACAGCTTATAAAAAGGAAAGATGGAAGGCTATGAACCGGGAAGCATTAATATTGAACCTTGCATACACATCTTATTTGCAGATCAGTAGTATGGAATTTTATATGACAGAAAACCAACAGAAAAGTGGGGCAGTATACGTTTCAAAACTCAATAACTATTTATATTTGTCTAAAACGAAGCTACAAGGAGGAATTGGAAATGCACCAACATCTATACATAAATAGAGATACAATGGACGAGATTGAAAATTATCTCTCATTGACCGAACCGCCGGGTATTATACTACAGGGTATTCCAGGGCTTGGGCAAGAGCTTGCGGCAAGATATATAGCTGCAAAGCTTCTAAAGTGCCAGGAGTCAGACTTAGAAAAAAATCCCGACTATTACCAGACAACCCAATCGGCCCTGAAAGTAGATGATATTGAACAGCTTCTCGAAGCGAGCCGCCGTAACAGTATTGGAGATGTAAAAGTATTTATTCTTTTTTGTGCCCATACTGTATCGAGGACAGCACAAAACCGTCTTTTAAAACTATTAGAAGACAGAGCTTCAAGTAATAAGCTGATTATTGTCTCGGAAAAAGACAGCCTGCTCGATACCATCAAAAGCCGCTGTTATTCTGTCCTTTTTCACCCGCTTAGGGAAGAAGCGATGGAAAAATATCTGAAGGAATTAAAAATTGATAAGGATTGTATCGGCTTCGTAGGTTTTTTAGCGGAAAATGCTCCTTATTCCATTACTGCATCTATGGAAGGGATAAATGAATACATGAACTGCTACAGGAGGATCCGTCAGATAACTCTCCGGGAAAATTTACTGCAATTACTTCATGTACTGAAAGAAAAAGACGATAATGAATTCTTCAAAAATCATGAAGCACATCCTGTGTGGAACATACGTATGCTCTTATATCCTTTTTATCAGTTTTTAGCAGAATCTACCGGGAAAGTTCCCAGTAAGGGATATCCCTTCCCGGATACGTTATATACAAGATCACAAGCATTAGAAATCATGGAATATGGACTGGAGCATTTATTCATGGCTCAACGTTCCTATACAAAAAACGATTATTTCAATCTGATACGATATATAATCCAAATAAAATAAAAGGAGGAATTTTATGTTATACTCAACATACAGGCCGCAAACATTCAAAGAAGTAGTAGGGCAGGAAAATAATATCTTAACGCTGAAAGAACAGTGTAAAACAAAAAAATTTGATTCTGCCTATCTTTTTGCAGGCCACAGGGGAACAGGAAAGACGACCATTGCACGTATCCTTGCAAGAACAGTATGCTGTGAGGCCCCAAGTGAAAACGGTCCCTGCAATCAATGCAAAAACTGCAGGTCGATTCTGGAAGGAAAAACATTAGACTGTATTGAAATGGATGCGGCATCGCATAACTCTATTACAGATATAAAAGAACTTATTGTATCAGCCCAGTATATGCCTACCATATTGCCGAAAAAGATATATATCATAGATGAAGTACATAATCTTTCAGCAGCTGCATTTGACGCACTCCTGAAAACAATCGAGGAACCGCCGGAACATTGTCTGTTCATACTCTGTACGACAGAAATGCATAAAATTCCTGCAACTATACGTTCCAGATGTTCTATTTACCAGTTCCGGACTATATCAATTGATGTAATCTGCGGCAGACTATCCTCCGTTTTAACTGAAATGGGAAAACAGTATGAGGATGATGCCATAAAGCTGATCGCAAAACAGGCTGACGGGTCTATGAGGGATGCCCTCAGTATCACAGAAAAGCTAATGATCTCCTGTGAAAAAGTAACAGTAGAGCATGTGATGAAATCCCTTTGCCTTATGGATAGCGAGGTTGCTTTGCAGATCATGCGTTCGATTGTAAATGGTGACGGCAGGCAGGCAATCCTCTTGCTTCAGAGAATCTGCGAAGAAGGAAAAAATTTGGTGCAGCTGGTCGAACGTATACTCCAATGCTGTACGGATGGGATCGTTCTTTCTGCATCATCTGGAACTGCAGCTTTATATAATACAAAAGAATATCGGGATGCACTGTATGAAATAATTAGTTCCTGCCAAATTGAAATATTATTCTGGTATGTGGAGCAATTCAGTATTCTTCGTGAAAAAATAAGGAACAGTCTGAATCCTTATATGGACGTCCTTGTATACCTGATAAAATGCTGCAACATAAAACTCCCTCAAAGTGACACAGCAGTGTTGCTTCAACGAATCAGTGTTTTGGAGGAAAAAATACTCAATCATGAATGCGATTCTGTGCATAAAGAAGATTCCAACAAAATTGAATTAAACGATAACATCGTCAATGATTCCGATGACAGTTTTCATACAGGCTCAGACATGGATGAAAATCCATTTACAGTTGACACAGAAACATTTGAAAATGAGCAGGCCGGCCTGGTTCCGGCACAGGATGTGAAAGAAGATACCGATGACGGAATAGATGATTATATACTAAGCTTACTCGGAGGTCATCTTTAACTCTGCTAATCTTCCTGCTGTATGGTATGATTATAGCTATATATTTTCCCAGACAGGTTACTACAAATGGAAATATAAGAATGCGAAGAGAAAACATTTCTTAATTTGCAACAATTCTGGAATGCTGTGAAAGAACGTCTGATTCCTATTCTTTTAAGACAAATCTGTATCCTGTATACGTGATCGCAGCAAAATATATAGATGTCTGTGGGTTGTTTTTTTGTAAAATCGAATATATACGTTAAGTAGTTCAGAATACCTCATCTATGATTATGGGATTATGGGGTATTCTGAAAATAAACTATAATTTAATGTAAAAACATGTTATACTAAAATCGTTCTATGAATCTGATAAAATTATTCTGTGGATATATGTATGGGGAGGGGAGTAAAACCTTATATAAATATATTTATCATAATATAATTCATATATAGTTATATATATAATTGATAAATGCTGAATATGAAAAACCCCGTATTTACAAGGGAAAATGGAATTATAGACGGGAGAGAAACTTCCAGTGAGGATGAAAGTATGCCTCTGTGGAAGATTTTTTTATAATGTAGATGAAAATTTTCGCAGAAGAATGATATTTTTCACTTGTGGATGAAAATTTTCCATTTTGTTCCCATAACAATAGATATGGATGAATCGCAAAATAGTTTTTATAGGGTAAGGAAAAGTTATCCTTTCAAAAATGGAATAGATTTATTGATTTTCCGGCTAAAAGAAGGGGAATCACTGGCTGGAAATAAAAAAGGGCACAACAAAAAGACCCATTATGCCGTCTGGAATAATGAAGATTCCTGCCGGTTATTCTTATCGTGGAGAATGGTCCGTATAAGGGCGCCTATGCTTGTGACTTTAAACTGTGAGTTATAATTTTCATAAACATAACCGATACAGTTTTTGACTGCATCAAATGTATATGTAGTGCAGAGAACCCCTAAGTCCTTATATTCCTTTGCGGATAAGTGGAAAGGAACAAATAAGGATTTATCCAGCTTTGTCAGAGTTTTGGTCAGAATTCCCTCCTGGGCCAAAAAGGATGCGTCAGCCTCGTCGGGCCGGATTTTTGTAAGGATACTCTGGTTTATACAGTCCATTGCTTTATCGAGGCTGGAAATGTAATCTTTTATAAGGGAAGTATTCTGTGCAACATTCTTATCATAATTCCTGCGGCCATGGCAGAGGGGATTCATTTTTAAATGGATATGTTCTTCGTCACCGTCAAAAGCGACCGAAAAAAGCTCCGAAACAGAAGATAAAGCATGCCGTATGATTCCTGGCTTACAGTAGTTAGGAAGAAAACGGCGCAGGAAATCATAATCCTGCGTGACAGTCAGTTCTTTTTCCGGATTACGGTTCGTATCAATATCTAAAGCAGCGCGCAGAAAAATCCGGAGCTGGTTCAGGTCTGTAATCTGAATCAGCTTCTCCAGACATTCATAATTAAATGTGGCATATCCCCGGCCGCCTTTATCAGCAGGAAGAGAATATGTTTCATATTCGGTCAGGATGACCTGGATCCTTTTTTTAGAAAGTCCATCAGATGAACACATAATATATCCATATTCCTGCAATACAGAATTAGCATTTTTAACGGAACGGACGGTGCAATCAAGCATGCCGGCCAGCTCTCTGGGGGAAAGGCCGCGAACTAAGCCATGCTCATCAGGACTGGCAAAATGATAGATGAGCAGCAGCTTTAAGGCTATGGATTTTAACCTTTTGGCATTTCCAAAGATATTTTTCTCGTTTACGCTTTTACACGTTTCATGTACAACTGTTTTGTAAACGGCACAGGGGCAGTTCTTACAACGGTTCTTGGCTTCTTTCTGAATCTCCTCCGGCATAAACTCATAAAAATCAATGTTCTTGTAATTATCGCACGCAAAACAGCCAGACGCTGCATAATCCAGTTCCTGGCTTTCTGTATATATGACTTCTTTATGGTTTTTCTGAATTCCGATTGCTTTGATAAAAGGAGCTTTACCAATCCGTGCATATTTTGATAATTCCAAGCTAATCACCTCATGTCAGAATATTGATTCAGGACAAACAATAAAAATATGTGACTGTACCACAAAAACACCCAATATTGACTGATTCGGCAATAATACTTGAAAATAGAGAAAGAATAGTCTATAATATTAATGCAGTATCAGCCATTGGTCAATAGCAGTATATATGATTGATCTCTGATTGATATTGTAGTAGTAGCTAAACCGCCAAGAAAAGCTACTGTAAGTATATTTTATATTCGATGTGAATAACTTTTTTGAAACCGCCAAATTTCACAAAGTTATTCACATTTTTTTATCAACATTCTAAATATACTACATATTTTGGGATTTGTAAAATCAAAAAGTCGCACCCGAAAAAGCGGACTAAATTGAAAAAACTATGTGTTTAAAGGGGATTTTAAATATATTTTTTCTGCAAATTTATGATACAAGAAAATGGGAAAATGCGGAAAAGCCTTGATTTTACGGGGTTTTTAGGATTCGGGACTTTTTAGAAAAAAAGTGAAAAAATTTTTATAAAAATGAGCCATTTTTTATGGACTAAATTGGGAAATCATGATAGATTATAAAAAAGAAGCCGTAAAAAACGGACTGAATAGAAGATTTTAACAGGAATCAGGGCTGAGTTCTCAAATTTTCCTCAAAAGATCTGTATTGGGGGAAAGATATATTTTTTGGGGGAAATCATACAATGAAAAAAGTGTACCCTTTAAAACGGACTGAATAAAAAAATCAGAAAAAATACACCCAAAATAACAGACTGAATAAATTTGAAAGAAAAAAGTACCCTTAAAAAGCGGACTAAATGAAAAAAAAATAGAAAAAAACACCTAAAAAAGCGGACTAAATTCATTTTTTGTGGGGTGAATCGTGGGAAAGATAGCGACAAAATTAATGGATCTGCTATCTGAAACAAAAAGATAGCGACAAAATCAGTTTATCTGGTACAGAATGATAAAGATAGCGACAAAATTAAAATTTGTATTTAAATTGCGGCAGTTATTGTGATATCCGGTGCAGATGGCGGCAGCCTTCCGTGAAAAAGAACACCTGAAAAAGCGGACTAAATGGGGGAACGAGAACGGAATGGATAGAAAAAATGAGCTTGAAAAAGTGGACTAAATAAAGGGGCAGGGATACAGATTCATGAAAAATGCACCCGGATTAGTGGACTAAATAGAAACCGGGAATGTGTACAGACTGAAAAAATGTGCCGTAAAAAGCGGACTAAAAGTAAGTTTGGTATAAAGAGTAGCAGAAAAACATACCCTCAAAAACGGACTAAATGATGAATCGGAGCATATAGAGATAAAAAGTGCACCCAAAAAAGCGGACTAAATGATAAAAATGAGGGGTATATCAGCAAAAGATAACGACAAAATCGAGATATGCGGTATAGGTGATGGAAGATGGAGACAAAGTTCCGGATTGAGATAGCGACAAAGTTTTAAGGGCAAGAAACCGCAGAAAGCTTAATCTGCTCCTGCGGTTTTTGTGATATCGACACATTCTACATCAATAATCTTTGAAGGATCATCAAGCGCTTTTGTATTAAACTCATAAGCAATCAGTTCTTTGGAGTCCAGTGGGAGGAACTGGATTGTAACAGCAGAGTTTTTATTGATAAACTCAAAATCTTTAATTACAATCTGCTCTGATTTCAATATGGACATATGGTTTGTCAGCTCTTTGACCAGGGCAGCGTTTCCGATTTTCTGAAGTTTCATGTGAAGGCGGAAATAATTCAGCGGAAGGGTCTTGGTATAGGAGTTCTTTGCATATTCCGTAAGGCGCTCCTGTTGAAGGATCATCATGATGCCCTTTGTCTGCGGAGAGTCAACACTTTTATAGGAGTCTGTTAAAATATTGATGTACTTTTTCTGGACATAGGTGCGGATCCACTGCTCAGAAGGGGTGTATTGGAAATAATTCTCCTGGAAGTTGATGTACAGGTAATTCAGCAATCCAAGGGATGTTGTTTCAATAAGTTCACCGGTCTCCCGGCTCCGCACAGTAATCGTATAATCATAGTTTTTCAGTTTTTCCAGCCGGTTTCCAATGTCTTCATAGTGTTTTTTCTTTGGAACCCGGATATTGAAAACCCTTCTTGTAAATTCCCTTAAATCAACCCGGATGTGCTGGGTTGAAAGCGTTTCTCCATTGATCAGATTAAAGAGCTGCGTCATAATCTCGCGGTCTTTCATATCCAGTTCCCGCTGTTTCAGGTTAATCTGGAACTCTTTCATAATCTTAGAGAGATTTTTTTCCGTGACTGTACTTGGAAGATTCACGTCCGGATTATATTTTACCGTAATGTCGCCTTCTATCCCCTTGTCTTCGTCCTTATAGCTGTACTGGTTGAAAAAGGTAAGTTCATTTTCTAACAGTTGCGGCTCGAAATCCATTACCGTGCTTCGGAACGAGAATAGTGGATGCTCGTTGAATTCGGTGGGGTATTTTGTATTAAAGCCTTCAATCGATCCGCCAAAGGCATCCTTTATAATTAGAAGGGACTCGAAGGTGATGTCATTGATGAAAGCGTTGGCCAGAGTCTTGGTCGGCTTCTGGGCCGTAAAAGAAAAATCTGTAATAGGAGCGGTCGTATCGGAACGCCAGTTGTCAATTTCATTGTACTTGTCGAGCATGATCTCCTCAATGGTCCGGTCATCATCCTGTGAACGGTCCATATTATTGATTAATGACGTGGATTCCGCATATTTTCTCAATAACCGGGGATTTTTTGGCCTCATTTTCTCTGGAGGCCCCATTTCTTCCTTGATACTGTTGAACCAGTTCCTTTTATATACGCGCCGGTTCTCGCGGTAGGTACGAATCGACTGCTCAATATTTTCCTTGGAAAGTGCAATATATGTACAGACGGTGATAATATCCTCCAGTGATACGGACTTTCTGCGGGAATCTTTTTTGTCCTGGGAAGAAGGCTCCGTATCTGATGCCCTGGATAAAGGTTTTGTGGTTTTGATGTAGTTTTCATCTATATATAACTCTGGCTTTTTACCCCTGATATACTTCTCATAAGTGGCAATCAGGTTTTTGTGGATATTTGGCTGGATGAATAATGCTATCTTTTCATATTTCTCATATTGGTTGCTATCTATCATATCTGACATCTTATTCACCTCCGTAACAGCAAGCGTCTATTTTCTTATTATATTATAAAGGGAAAAAATATGCAAACTTTTCCGACAGCAGCTATCAGTATGGAACAAATAAATCAGATGTGCCTGGTTGTAAGAAGAGAGGAGTTACTGTAAAATGGATAACTAGGGAGGTGGATATATGGAGAGCCATATGTATCGGGGGAATATCAGACCGGGAAGCCGGGTAAAAATCATTTTAAAGAAGGATCAGAAATCAGGTAAGCTGACAGAGGGGTACGTGGACAGGATACTTACTAACCGACCGGTTCATACCAGAGGTATCAAGGTCATGTTAAAGGATGGGCAGGTAGGCAGGGTACAGCAGATACTGGAGCCGTGAAACAATGACAAAGAGAATCTAAAGAGAATCTAAACGGAAAAAAGAATTGCGGTTTCAGGGAAAGAATGGTAAACTAGAACAAACCTGATTTGTTTTATTCCGAAATCTTTAGATTTGGAAAGATGGGGGAATTCCTGGAAACAGGTCTATGCATACAGAGTAAAAGGGCACCTTGCGGGGTGCTTTTTTGTTACCCGTTTTGCGGTCAGGAAATCATATAAAAGGAGGATATTTTTATGGAGCAACATGTAAAGAAACAGAATTCATTTTTTCAGACAAGAATGAATCAGGCAAAGCTTGGGGCGTATTATACAGACCCGGCACACTGCCAATGGATTGCCGGGCTTTTGGATTTCCCAGAAAATGAGGAAGTCTGCGGCCTGGAGCCCGCTATCGGTGACGGAAACGCGATTATTACGGTCATGGGGCGCAGAAACAACGAAAACATACATATTTTCGGGGTAGAGTTAAATGAGGCCACAGCAGATATGGCAATCAATCATCCATTGATTGATGAATGTATCTACGGTAATTTTTTGACAGATGCGGTTATCACAAAAGGCGCATTTTCCTTCTGCTTTGCGAACCCGCCCTATGGGGAAGAAGACGGGGAGAGGCTGGAATGGAGATTTTTCAACAAAATCGTACCATGCCTAAGAGAACAGGCTATCTTTGTTTTTGTCATTCCTTATTATGTAATGGCCGAGCCTATGTTTTTAAAGGCATGGCACACGAATTTTATCACGGAATGCTGCTACCGTTTTCATGAACAAGAGTATAAAAAGTGGAAGCAGGTAGTCCTGATTGGAAGGAAAGCAGAAAAGCGGCCAATAGATGGGGAGCAGCTGGCAAAGATAAAAAAGGATATCGACTCTCCGGAGAAAATCCCGCTTTTGCCGAAAGGGTATGACGGAAAGAAAATAAGAGTGCTGCCATCTAAGAAAAAAGATATAGCGGAATTTAAAAACAAGGAATTCAATGCCGAGCGTGCAAAGAGATGTCTGGGAAAGAGTGCGCTTAATGATCTGGTGAAAGAGAAGATAACACAGCAGAAATTTATTGCGGATAACCTGAGCAGGCCCCCGATCATGCCAAATGCAGGACAGATGTATCTGATGGCAATATCCGGCGCCGGGCAGGGGCTTGTGGGTTCGGAAGCGTCCAGTGACCTGCATCTGCAGAGAGGAATGGTTACAAATGTAGAGGAAAGTGAGATGCGGATGGACGAGAATGGCAGAATGGTAGAGGCAGTTCAGCGATTTTCCAAGGTTGGCTTCCAGATTATTGAAAATAGTGGAATGATACGCAGATTGTAGGGAGAACAGGCAGGAGCCTGTTTTTTTTTAACGAGGAGGAAAAGAATTTGCATGTAACAGCAGGGAATATAATTACCCATCTATATTATGCAGTAGCGGCGGACGGCAGACTGCTGATCTTGTCAAACTTTAATGAAGATTTTATGTCTGTGGCGGGTTTATGTGCCAATATCGGCTTAGGGACGGAATCTGTTGCAATCATAGAGAATGGGAAGTATATAGAGACATTTCCGCCGGCAGCGGAGGTGGATAACTATCAAGTAAAGATACAAAACGGACGCGAGTGTCTGTATCAGGGTGTGAGCCTGTCAAGACTTATCAGTAGAGAATACCTTTTTATTGAGAAAAAGAACTGGGAAGAGCAGTTGTATGCCTATCTGATGAACCAGTTTGAATTTCCAATCCTGCGCCGCTGGATCCCGTATGTGACAGAGGAAGCCATGGCAAAAAAGCTTTTACACATATCGGAGATGAAGGTGATCGGGGAAACAGGGCTGTTTGACGGGTATGAAATCTGGCATTCAGAAATGACAAATGAAGCGCTTCTTTCCATTCTGCAGGCGGGTCTGTCAGATAAAAAGATCCATATTTCAGAACAGGAGCAGCGGCCACTGGATTTCTCAGATATGGACGATTATTTTAACAAATACGGGCATACGCTGGTTGATAACCTGGAAAGACTGCTGAAGCCATTGACATCGATGAAGGATAAAGTGGAAGAGCTTACGTTTATCGGCAAGAGTTTATACCCACAGCAGGCGGCTGTCGTGAACGGCGCGGTTGAATGTCTGAAAAAAAAGAAATATGCATTTCTCATTGAAAGCATGGGAGCAGGCAAGACCCTTCAGGGGCTGGGGGTTGCTGAGGCTTTTTTTAACCAGGAGTATCTTAGGAAGCATTCTGAAAAGACCGTAAAGGAGGTTTATACGGACGGCAGGCTGATAAAGTTCAGGGTTATCATCATGTGTCCGGCGCATCTGGTACATAAATGGGAGGAATTTATCTATGAAGAAAGTCCTTATGCGAAGGTAGAGATTATTGAAAAGCTGTCACAGCTGACTGCTCTCAGGAAAAAGGGGAAAACTCCGGCAGGGAAAGAGTATTATATAGTCGGGAAAGACACCGGGAAATTATCCTATGCCTATATGCCGACTCCAACCCAAATAAAGGTTAAGAAGCCTAAAGTGCCTGTATGCAGCCATTGTGAGAAGGAGTTTCTGGCTGACCTGCGGTCATCTTGTGGGTGCGGGTGCCGTAAATGGGAACTGATGGAACAAAGAGAGGCCGTAAAGGGGATGATATGTCCGAAATGCGGTGAAATACTTCTGGCTGCAGACGGATCGGGAAGTATTGATGAGACGACAGGTGAATACAGAGTCCTGATGCCGGAGAATTTTGCCCAGCAGAACAGTGCGAACCGTTTCTGCCGGTGCTGCGGGGAGATTCTGTGGATGCCGGCCTGTGAACCGGTTGACAACAGGATTATGTATTGGAAGCCGAAGGAAAAGCCAAAGAAATGGAAGAAAATATCACACTATGCGAACCGTGCCATGAAAGGCAGAAAATCTGTATGGGTTATGAAGGGCAGAGAAATGCTGTACAAGGAGCTCAATCAGCTTACAGACGAAGAGATAGAGGAGATGGACATCTATGGGCCAAGGCGCTTTGGACTGACACGTTATATCAAAAAGTATCTGGCCGGGTATTTTGATCTGGCGATTTTTGATGAAGTACAGTCTTACAAGGCAGGCGGGAGCGCACAGGGATATGCCATGCACGACCTGATAAAGGCAAGCAGGAAACAGCTGGCACTGACAGGAACAATAGCAGGAGGATATGCATCGGATCTTTTTTATACGCTGTTCAGGCTGGATCCTGGCAGGATGCGGGCAAAAGGCTATCGGTACAGCAGTGCGGGAGAAAGGAGGTTTGTTGAAAAATACGGAACGGTGGAAACGGTCTATGAAATCAAGGAAGGGGGGAATTACCATTCAATGTCGCGCGGGCGGGTGATAACACCGCAGCGCTGTCTGCCGGGCATATCCGTGCTGATCTTTACAGAATTTTTGCTGGACACGTCCTTGTTCCTGGATCTCTCAGACCTGAGCAGATATCTTCCGAAGCTATATGAAGATGTGGTCATCGTGCCTTTGGAGAGCCGGATATATGAGGAGTATTGCCGGGTAAGGGCATGCATGAAGGAGGAAATGAAAGAGAGGAGCGGAAAACTAATTATGGGGAGTTTTCTGCAGTTTTCTCTTTCTTATACGGATATGCCGTATAACCGCGGATCGATACTTTCCCCTGCGACAGGGGAGATGATTGTAGAACCGGAAGACTTAAGCTGCCTGATAGAAGAGGGAAAGCTTCTTAATAAAGAGCAGAAGCTGAAAGAGATTGTAAGCAGGGAGCTTGGCGAAGGAAGAAATTGCTTTATCTACTGTGAGTATACCGGAGAACGGGAAAGATCCATATCCTATCGGCTAAAGAATGTTTTAGAACAAACCTGCGGCCTGTGCGGGTATGAGGTGGTTGTGATAGAAAGCGCATATCCCGCCGCAGTAAAAGGGAGGAGTGGATGCACCAGAAGGCTGCGGAAGGCGCCAGGGTGTTCATCACAAATGCGAAATGTGTTTCAACCGGACTCGATTTTGCATTTGTTTATCAAGGAAAAAAAATATAACTATCCGACAATTATATTTTACCAGCTTGGGTATGACATGATTACAATCTGGCAGAGCAGCCGCAGGCATTACCGGCTGAACCAGACAGAAGAATGCAGGACATACTATCTGGTTTCAGAGAGGACCATTCAGATGGATGCCGTTGAGCTGGTGGCGACGAAGGAGGTTGCGACCAGTTCCATACAGGGACATTTCTCGGCGGAAGGGCTGTACACAATGGCACGCGGGATAGACCCGCGCGTAATCCTTGCGCAGTCTGTAGCGGATAAAAGCGAAAAGAAAGAGCAGGGATTAAGGAAGATGATGGATGTCCTGAATGAACGGAACAACCAGGGCCGGGAAACGGCCAGCTATAAAAAGATGATGGTTTTTTCTGAACTGACGGGTTTAAGCGAAGTCCCCGTCCTGGATGACCCGTTCGGCGAATATGAAGCAGCTACGGGACGGGACATACTGGATCTGGTTTTTGCTTTCGACAACCATAATGCAGGGGAGCCGGAGGATATCACCCTTAAGCAGGAAGAAACAGTGGATTCAGAAGAGCCGGAGGATACAGAGCTGAAAGAACTTTTAGAGTTATTATTTTTTTAGGAGGATAAGATATTATGTTTAAAATGAAAGTACACAGCGGGGCATTTGTAGAAACCATGAGAAAGGTATCAATCGGAATACCCGTATCAAGCCAAAAAAGTGAAAGTGACGGGGTAAAGATTGTTTTTTACAAATCGATTAAGGGAATGCCGGATATGAGCAAGGGGATCTTCCTTGCCTTTGACGGGAAGGTTCAGGCAGTGAGCTCTATGGATATCAGTAATGTAACTGCTGATGTAGAAGAAGCGGAGGTACATATCAGCGGGAAGAAAGCGCTTGCTGCTGCAAATGCGTATGCGGCGCTGGATATGGCCCTTGAAATCGAGATTGACAAGGATGTGAAGATTTCCGCGGCAGGAAATAAAGTAACCCTCCCGCTTGGCCAGAAAATCGTGGCGTTAAAGCCGGATGGCCGGCTCCTGCAGGAAATTGAGATGCATACGGAGGATTTTATCAATTTCGTGAACTTTGCCTCCAGCTGCTATGGGGAAGAAAAAGGTAGCCGCGGTCTGCATTGCGTTGGAATCCGTATAGATCCGGAAAAGAAGGTCATGATAGGGGCAAGCAGCAACGGTACTCGCTGCGCTTATGCAGAATCCCAGAATGTCACGTTCCGCCCGGTTAAAAATAAAGAGGAAGGGGCGGCCGACAATAAAGTCATTACTGTGGTGATAGAGGGCAAGACTTTGAGAAACGCAGTAAAGAATCTGGAGAAGAAGAAGGTGACCATAGGGATTGACGCGAAAATGCTGCGGATAAAATGCGGCAGCGATGTGGTTATGATCATGACACAGGAGATTCCGTTTCCGATGGATGCGATACTGCAGGTGATGGACAGGACTAAGCGGGTGGGAGCGTGGAAAGCCCGGCTGACCAATGTTCTTCAGGCGCTTGCAATCTATGAAATTACAATGGAGACACCCTGGCTGGAAATTAAAAAGCAGGGGGAGACGCAGGTAATCCTGCAGGGAAAGGACGAGCAGTCAAATGCCGCTGTAATCTGTGCACAGGATGGGGACATACAGACAGTGGCAGTAAATGAAAAAGAATTCAAGAACAGCCTGTCCGTTTTTTCAAAAGAAAAGGATATTATCATAGAAACGATGTCGGATAAGATGCCGATTGTGATGCGTCAGCATGAAGATGATAAGAATAAGATTTTTCTGATGCCGGTTTCAGAATAAAACGGTGTATATTATCTGTTTGTTAATTTTTTACCAAAATGGGAGAATTTGTACTATATTGGGAGAAAAAGGATTCATTTGTAGATTCCTTATATTTCCGGCTATGTGCGTAGCTTGCAGTTATCTACTTTTTCGTTTATGATTTGGATAAGGATAAACACATGTGATTTATACAAATTTCATATAATGGAGGAGGCTTGCACTTGAAGATTTTTTGTGTAGCCGAACGACTTGCTGTCCCTGCGAGGAGGCTGGGCGTTATGGCTCTGGCTGCGTCAGCATCGGAGTGGGACTTTATGACAAGCAGTCCCGGTGAATCCGGGGTCTTTAATTCTTTGATCGCAAAGATGAAGGATATTGGGGCTTCCGGATATGAACTGATGTTGACACTGGGCATTATAGGGCTTGTTTTCTCAATCATCTTTACGGCGGTATCGCTTCTGCTTACAAGCAATGCCCAGAAGAAAGAGGAGAAAAAGAGCCATGCGTTAGTCATATGTTTAGCCGGAATTGTTATTTTTTCAGTTTTTAGCATCATCGGGTTTTTTAAGTCGATTGGCACAGGTTTATAACATGACAGGACCTCCGGGTCCTGTTTTTTTTCATTTGGAGGTGGAAGAGATGTCCAGGTTAGGTGTATTCCCGATACCGGGGGAATTTAAGAGTGAGGACAGATGGTTCCGGTATTTTAACAGAAAACAGGCGCTGGTGCTGGTAGTCAGCGGAATCATTGACTATAGGGTGCTTATGGGGGCAAGTGCGAAGGGGATGCTGGTTCCTGCACTTATAGTCATGATATTTTTAACCCTGCTGGTGATGGGGATCGTCATGATCCGCCTGCCGGTGGATGCAATGTTCTTAGCCGGCGGAGGGATCACGATTGATGAATTGATCTTCCGGATTTTCTACCGGATGATACACGGGGAGATTTATGTAAAAAATTATGACGGTAGAGACGGGGAAGAACTATGAGAAGCATGATGAAAAGAAAGCAAAGAGGGCTTTTACTTCTGCTCCTTTTGGTTTTGCTTGCGGGGGCAGGCGGGTGTGCAAAGGAAGGCGGGGAAGATCCCTTTGATTTCTCGAAAATTGAGCCTAAAGACCTGAACCCGTGGACCTATGTGGAGGATACTGCGCTTTCTGAAAGCGGCCCCCTTACAGACCTTGCAGCCTCGTCCTCAGAGCTTGGAATTACCGTAGGAATCATGGGGATTGTGTTTTCTGTATTTTATATGGTGATCCGGATCTGTTTTATGCGTAGCGCGGCAGCGAAGGAAGATGTAAAACGTGAGGCGCTGATGAAAGGGATGATTGCGATTATGCTGTTCAGTATCCCGTTCTGGCTTGCGCTGTTCAAACAGTTTGCAGATTTATTAGTGTAGCAGAAGAGGGAGAGACATGCAGATAATAAACGATTTGGTAAGAAACATACAGATGATTGCGGCTGCGGTTATTATAATCCTTTTATTATTTGGCGGTATTGGAGTATATCTGTTCCGCACAAGAAAAACGGCGGCCGCGGAGAAGGAGGTGGATTACTCTGAGTTCAGGAGAAAGGATGTTATGGAGTACGTGAAGCTGGATGATGTTGCAGAGGATATGCTGGTTTCAGATAATGGCAGGCGGTTCATTGCGGCAATTAAATGCCAGGGTTTTTCGTTCGCCGATGCCGAGGTAGAGGAAAAACTCCAGACGATCCGGGGCTATGTGACATTTTTTAATGTGCTTGATAATAACCCGATTCAGTACCGGCAGTCGGCCCGGGATGTAAACCTTGACGGACTGATTAAAGACTATCAGGAACAGGCGGCAAGGCTGCAGGAACGCCGTTTTTCCCTGAATCTGGACTATACCGATACAAAAGAAGAATCAGAAGCGCCGGATCTCCTGGCAGAGGATTATAACATCTATTATGAGAAATTGAAACAGATGCAGAGGGAACTGATCTCATTAGGCTACCAGATTGACCAGTTAAATGCACAGATCCAGTATATGACGGCCATCTCAGGAGAAAATGCGGAGGCAAAGCGGGAGGAGATATACGTCTTTGACTGGCAGTACAACGCGGTTGACTTTTCCTCTCAGACGCTGGAAGAGCAGGAGGTCTATCAGCGTGCGGAAGCGCAGCTTAAGGAAAAGGCAAGCGCATATATCACTGCGCTGCGAAACTGCGGAGTCCATGCCAAACGGATGACCGGTGTGGAGCTCTTAGAGGAGATCCGGAGATACACACATCCGGTCTCGGCAGCAAAAGGGACTGTAGAGGATATTGTTCAGTCAGCGTATGACAGTATCTGTGTTTCCAGTGATTCATTAAAGGAGCTAGAAGAAGCAGCGAACAGGAAGATTGTGGAGAAAATCGTACAGGAGGTCCGCACAGATGCAGGAAGGAGGCAGAGCCATGCGAGAATTACTAATCCATAACCGGACAATGTTTTTTATGGTCATAGCAGGACTTCTTATAACCGCTTTCATATTGGCAGTAGTCCTATGCCTTGCGCTTCATAAGAAAAAGGACAGGCTGGTAGAGGATATCAGGGAGCAGAGGCTTAAGAAACGGGCGAAGGTTGCGGAGGCGAGAAAAGTAGTGTCGCCGGATGGTATCAACCCGAACCCTATGTCCTACACCGTCATACATGACGCGGGACATGATATCTATGTCCGGAGCTTTACAATAGATACGCTTCCAAAGAGGACAGTGTTCGCATCTACTTTTCCGGCACTGTTCAATTTTGACCGGATGACAAGCTCTGTTTTCATTGAGCCGATTGGGGAAGGACGGGCTTCACACCTTCTTGACGGGCGTATCGTGGAGATAGAAACGAACATGATTACGGCAGAAAAAAATGCGGACAGGAATCAGCTCAGGAAACTGAACGCGAAACTTAAGGATGCCGAAGTCTGGGCGCAGAGGATTGAGACAGGCGATAACAGCCTTTACCATGTATATTTTCTTTTTACCATTATGGCAGAAAATCTCGAAAAGCTGAACCGCAGGACGGACGCTTTCCGGAATCTGGCAAAAGAAAAGCAGATTACCATATCCTGCTGCTATTCCCTGCAGGCGGAGAGCTACCTGACAGGCATGCCGCTGATGTACCGCTATCAGGCGGCGGCAGGGCCCATCCGTTCCAGCGGATTAAAGCGACATACACTGGACAAGCTCAGCGTGGCAAGTATCTTCAACCACACGCAGGACAGTTTTTTCCATCCCCAGGGGATCATTATCGGGCGTAATATGAGTACAGGCATGCCGGTGGCTTTTGATGTCTATGAGAAGAAGCATAACGGCTATAATATGGTGTTTGCAGGGATAACCGGAACTGGGAAATCGGCCTGCATGAAGATACTGGCATCCAGATACATCACAAAGAACGGATACCGTTTTGTATGTATTGACTCCCAGGCGAAGGGGAACCGGGGTGAGTACGCAATGCTGGCGGATATCATGTGCGGCACAAACTACGAGATAAAGAATAATGCGGGGAACGTTATCAATCTGTTTGATATTGACAAGGAGGAAGAATGGTCGGAAATCAGCGGTACATATGAAGTGCTTCGGCTCCAGGACAAGATAGCAAATGCAAAATCCGATCTGATGACATTGATTCAGGGCGGGAAAGAGCCGGCGGAGTTTTCGCTTGTCACCCACATTGAGAGGATCGTTACGGATATTATTGCAGAATTGTATGAGGAAAAGGGAATTTATGACAATGTGGTGGAATCCTTGTATGAATCCGGCAAGGGGCTTAAGAACGGTGTCCTGACAAGCGGAAAGATAAGAAAAAGAATGCCGGTGCTTACGGATTTCTATAAAAAGGCGCTCTTGAATGACAAGGTAAATACGATTTCAGAACATAAGAAGGCATACCGGATTATCCTGGACAGTTTAAAGGATCGTGTCCGCGAACTGTATTACTGCCCGGAGTGCATGGCCTTTTATAGCAGGGAAGAATGGAAAAAGAACAGGGGGTGCTCCTGCAAGGGGAAAATATTAAAGATTCACGGCTCAAAGGCTTATTATGACGGGCAGAGCACAATCAAGATCAGGGAGAATGAATGTTTTACAAACATTGATATTTCCCAGCTCCCGGAGTCTGAGCGGCCTATCGCGCGGCAGATTGCATTAAGCTATTTAAATGAGCAGTTTATCAAGACGAATGCGACCAATCCGAAGAAGACCCAATGCCTGGGCGTAATCGTTGACGAGGTACACCAGAACTTCAACATGAAATCAGCGGTTGCCAGCCTGGATTATGTGGCGCGTACTTCAAGAAAAAGGCTGGTTTCCCTGTGGACGGCAACACAGGCGCTGAAGGACTATGACTGCTGCAGGGAGACGGAGGCGCTTTTAAAGCAGGCGGCGGCAAAGTTTGTATTCAAGCAGTCGTATTCGGACCGGAAATGGGTGCAGGAGGCCCTGAACCTGACAAACGGGCAGACAGACCGGGTGTTGGAGCTGGGCGGAGACCCGGATGATGATTCCGGCAGCCGGAAAGGGGAGGTCTGCATTGTGGATAACGGAAAGGTCTGTTTTTGCAAGCTAGACTACCTTCAGGCGGCTGAGGCGGTGTTCGTAGAGACAGATCCCCGGATTATACAGCAGATGTATGCATAACAGAGGGGCGAATATGAAATATAAAAAGAAAAACAGGAGAGCGGCATGTGCGGTATGCGTTCTCCTTATGATCCTGATGGCCGGCAGCATGGGAGTATATGCCACGGAACTTCCGGATGATTTTACAGCGGGGCAGGACAGCCTGGATAATGATGTTGACCAGGCGAACGAAGACCGGTTTTCAGGAAGATCCCCATGGCTTGACAATGCGGATGAAACGATATATTCAGACACCGTGGATGCGGCAGACGAGGTGCAGGATATCGAGCCGGGGGAGCCGGGGATGGTGGAAAAGTATCTCTCGGAGCTGATCCGGAATGCGGCAAGCAGCCTGATCTCGCTGATGGAGAAGAATCTTGGGGCAGGGCTGGATCACATTATTTATGGCCGTGTGGGGAGCGGGAAACCGAATTCTGTGAATATATTTGCCTTTGAGCTGAGGTCAGGGAATCCTTATGGCGTGACCGCTTCGATATGCTACGCATTGATCCGGAGCATGTCGTTTGTATTCCTGGGCATTGGCTTTGTATACCTGCTGGCTAAGAGCGCCTGGACGGGGCAGACGGCGCAGAGCCGGGAAAAGGTAAAGGCAGGCTTTTATTCCATGGCAATGAAATTTGCTGTGCTGACGCTTATGCCGTATGTTTTTGATGTTGTCTTGTATGCCAGGGATGTAGCGCTTTACGGCATTAAGAGCGCCACAGGGGAGATGATAACCGGAGGTGCGACGCTTTCTCTGGCGAAGGCGTTTTTGATCAATGCGGAAAGGACAGGGAGGTTTATTGATTCCCTGATGTATCTGGGAACGGTGCTGCTTACCCTTTACTTTGCGGTTTTATATGTGGCGCTGGCGATTGACCTGCTGATCTGCTTTGTGGCATTTCCCATTATGTGCCTGATGCATTCCCCCAAAAGAGACCTTCTGGGGAACTGGATGATGAATGTATTGTCAGATATCCTTACTCCTGTGCTGGATGCAGTGCTCTTACTGGTGCCGCTCCTGGCCAGTATGATGCTTGCCGATGTGATTAAGGGGATTGCAATCATTCAGATGATTATGTGTATGCTCATTATTCCCTCACGGAACCGCATTAAGGTCCTGCTTGGCGTCCAGAGCAATGAGCGCGGAGGGTTATTCGGGGTTATGGCGCTTGCAACGCTTGGCCGCGCGCTTACAAATAAGGCAAAGAGCGCATTCGGCCGTGTTTCCGATATCCATTCCGACCTGCAGAAAAGCAAAATGCATAAGGAACTGGCTGAAAGCGATGAAGAGGAGAGGGAGTCGCTGCTTGGAGGATACAGCCAGAATGGGGAATCTTTGAAAGGGTATTCCCAGGACAGATATGAAGATAAACGTCCGGACCAGGGCGGGCTTTTGGAGGAAGTGGATTCTTCTGACCTGGAACGTGCAGGGGGACGTTTTGATGGGGCAATTATGGATGATGGGACTGCTATTTCTGATTATGAGTCAGGGTCTTTGGAGGAGGACGGATTCGATGAAACGGAAGCCCTCAAGGCACAGGGAGATAAGGAACATCCGGGAATCAAACCTTCGGAAATTCCTGCGGGTGGGGAGGGAAACGATACCGTAGGAGCACAGGCCGAAGGAAACTTTGCTGTGAATGAAGAAGAACCGCATGGCGGGGAAGGTTCCCTGTCAGGGGCTTCTTTTATCGGTGACATGGAAAGTGAAGGCAGCACATCCGTGGAATCAGACCAAATGCTTACGAAGAATGAGGCTCTTAGGAAGCTTGACCGTGCCATGGAACAGAAACAGGATACCATTGACGGGTTGCGGGCGCAGAAGGCGCATTTCCAGAGCGAAGAAAAGAGATTCGCAAGGGAAAAGCTAGAGTATGAACAAGGCTCTGAGGAGAAACAGGCACTGGAAAAGAGACGGGCGGAAGCAGCGCTTCGGGCAGCACAGACCGAGCAGAAAATTGCAGGACAGCTGCGGGATATGAATATGCTCCGGAATCAGGCGAAAGCAATCCGGGGCGGACAGGGCGGCGCGGTGCCAAGTGCCTTTGATGATGCAAGATCTGAGATCATCTGTAAGCGTGCTAATATCAATAACTTTGAACAGCCGGAGTTTAGAAATGCACTTTCCAATGAACAGCTTAAGAAGCTGTACAGGCAGAGGGCGGTTTCGGGAATTGTAAAAGGAACTGCTTCTGTGGCCGGCGGCATGGCGGGCGCGGCCTTTTTAGGAGGCGGGAGCATATTCATGCAGCCATCGACGGCGGCGATGGCTGCAGCGGCCGGCGCACTGGGAGGCACAGCAGCCGGAAACGGAGTAGCAGTCGCGGCAATGACAGGTACAAAGGCGGCCAGGAACGCTGTGGGAACTGCTATAATGGCAGGTACGAATACAGACGGAAGTGCAGCGGATATTGCCGCATACTCTGCCGGTGCTGTGGCCAGGAACGGGAATGCGGTGTATAACGGCATTTATCGGGAACCTGTGGTAAGAGCTGCAGCCAGTGCTGATTTTAAAGCGGCTCACGGCGGGGCAGATGTTTCGCCGGTTTTCCCGGCAACTTCAGGTACGCCCGGACCGGACAGTCATGATGCCGGACCGGAGACGGTACTGCCTGAAAAACCTGAAGTGAGGATTCCAGACGCAACGAACAAGGCAGCTGCTGTTGCGGCGCAAGGCGAAGCGGCCCTCCGGAAGATCCAGGCGGAAATAGAGCGGGACAGTACAGAGGCGCTGAAAAAGATCATTACATCTTCCGGAGAACTGCGTAACAGCGCGGCGCTGATTGCCCTGAAAAAAGCCAATATTGAGACGGAAAAGTACAGGGCAACGGTCAGGGAGACACAGGGGATTAAGCTTACACAGCGGCAGGAGCGTACAAAACGCATTGAACTGCAGACAGAATATATGACGGAAGAGGTCATGAAGAAACTCAGCTTACAGCCAGATTATGAGAAAGGAACAGAAAGATACCATTCTGCAAAAGAATCCATCCGGGAGAAGATACGCACCATCATTGAGAAGCAGAATAAGGATATTTTCTAAAAAAATATATGGGAAAGAGAAAAAAATATCATAGCCCTTTTTCTGGTGCTGGCGGTGATCTTGCAGCTGTCAGGATGTGAATTTCCGGGAGATGATAATATGTACGGAACGGCCAATGTATCCCCGCTTGTGGAGCGGTGGAGGCCGTATGTGCAGGAATTTGCGCAGAAATACGGGGTGGGAGAATATGTTGAGATCCTGCTTGCCATGATCGCACAGGAGTCGGGAGGGGATTCTGACAGGTATCCTGATATTCTCCAGTGTTCCGAAAGCGCGGGCATGGCGCCGAACAGTATCACAGACCCGTTGGTGAGCCTGGAACAGGGAATACGGTATTTTGCGGCCCTGGCGGAATCTGGAAAAAAGGCAGGGGTAGATATGGATACGGTCATCCAGTCTTATAATTTCGGGGGCGGCTACTTAACCTATGTCCGCGATCATTACGGAGGAAAGCATTCGGAAGAAGCGGCCCGCAGCTTTTCAGGCATGATGGCAGCCAGATCCGGGTGGAGTAGCTATGGGGACGTGAAATATGTAGAACATGTCCGTTCTCATATGCATGCGTCTTCTGCCGGCGGCGCCATGGAAAACTATGAAGCAATGTATGCGGTAATGAAGGAATATGAAAATGTGCCCTATGTATTTGGAGGAACTTCAAAATCGGGGATAGACTGTTCCGCCATGTCACAGAAGCTTTATCAGTCTGCAGGCATATCCCTGCCAAGGACGGCGCAGGATCAGTATGATGCCGTTTCCCATATCAGTGAATCCCAGGCACGCCCCGGCGATCTGGTCTTTTTTACTGCTACATATGATGCGGGGACGTTTATTACACATGTAGGGGTGTATACCGGAAACGGGCAGTTTTTTCATGCGGGCGGAAACCGCTGTCAGTTTTCTGTGTTGTCAGGATATTACAGGGAGAAGCTCGTGTGTTTCGGAAGAAAATAGATAAAAGGAAGATAATATGAGAAGAAAAAAGATAGTTTTAATGTCTATCATCGTGCTAAGCCTGTTGATATTTATGGCAGCTGCACTCTTTATCAGTATGCCGGGTGGGCAGGTGCAGGAAGATGATACAGAGGTGCAGGCAGAAGAGAGGAAAGAAGATGAGCCCACTGTCGAAGAAACCGTCCGTAAATTTGCAGAAGTATTATATACATACGATACGTCGGAGCGCATGTTTTATGAAGGCGCCGAGGAATATATGACGCAGGAGGCATATGAAGCCATTGTTCCGATGTCGGATGGAGAGGATGGTGAGTTCCCGGCAAACCGGATGGTTTCAGAATTAAAGGAGCTGACCTGCTATTTCCGTACCATAGGGCAGGGGAGGGCAGAATCGATTGCGGTGGTGTGGTACAGGCTGTCCGGCTCCGGAAATTTCGGGATCCGGCAGATCGTGGAGTTATCGCTGGTGCAGGAGGCTGGATGGAAGATTGACAGGTGTACGGTACTTGACACTATGGAACAGTAAAGGAGGGCCGGTATGCAGGAACAGATGGAAAAGCTGTATATATTATGCGGGCTGTCCAGTGAGGCCAGTGATGACATCTGCGGTGCGCTTCAGGAAACGGCCCGCGCAAAAGGGTTTGAGACTGTGTGCGTCAGCAGATACCGCAAAGAGGGAATCCGGCAGTATGTAAGTGAACATCCGGAATTCCGCCTCCTGGTGCTGCAGGAAGCAATGCAGAGCAGCTATCCGTATACAGCAGAGGAACTGGCAGAGCTGATGGATGATTATAACCTGAATATCGTCATTTCCCTGCGCAAATCCCACCGGGCGAATACATACATGAAAGTGCTCTATACGGCGGGCATATTGAATGCGCTGTACGAGGAGGACGCAACGGCCGAGAATATCATGGAAAGGATCCTTTATCCAAGAACCCGCCGGGAGTGCAGGGAGTATTACCAGATATCCACGGCGGCAGACGCCATGCGTTCCCTGGAGATCGTGGATGAAGACCGTATGAAGGGATACCTTTCCTATGTGGAGGAGACGAAAGACGAAGAAGAGATTATAAAAAAATATCATTACGTTGCAAATTCTCTAAAAATCATAGAAAATATATACTTAGTTGAGCATTTTTCCGAGAGGGTAAAGGATACGCTTGGTTCTGATGAAATGTATCGGCAGGTAACAGGAGTAAAAGAAAAAAAGAGGCGGCACTGGCCTTTTAAGAAGAATCAGGAGCTTCCTCCCAATCTGAAGGTTCTCAGGCAGCCGGAAAAGGAGATCTACCCAAGGGCGCCGTCCGCTGCGAAGGAAAAGGAAATCCCGCGTGCAAAAGAGCACGAGGTGGCGGACATGATTGATGAGGACATTTCTGATTTGCTTGGTTTTAGCGCGGATGAAAAGGATTTCCCGACAGGGGTTCTTGAGGCGCTGCCAAAAGAGGAGGACGCAGAAGAAAAAGGCGCCTTTAGTAAGGCAGAAAGGAGAAGGCTGTCATTTCGTGCGATAGCCTTTGGCATAGCGCTGATCTTTCTTGCAACTGTTATCTTGTTTGGATTTTTCCTGTATTCCGAGCACCAGTCAAAGGAGACGGGGATACCGGTGATTTCCCGCTATTCGGAAGAAAGCGGCAAAAAGGATATGAAGGCTGCCGGTACAGATGAAGCAGGGCATGCGGCAGATCAGGCAGTGAAAAAGAGGGAGAGACAAGAGAAAAAACAAGATACAAAAACTGCTGACCGTAATTTGAAGGATATTACTACAGAAAAAACGGACAAAGGACATGAAACACAGGAACAGACAGCACAGACAGCAGCGGCAGGCAGGTCGGGGCAGGTGCCGGTCTCAACAGAAACATACAATCCGGTGCAAGACCAGCAGGTGGTTTCTGCGCCACAGGCCGCCGCAGGAGAAGGACAGACATATAGCGTGGATATTGCAGAAAACGGGCAGCCATCTGTGCCGGAACAGCAGGAGCCGCCGGCAGTTTCCTATCAGGGGAAGATCGTTACCGGGGCAGAAGCAATCCAGATAGCCTATGCCAAAGAGGCAGAGGGAGTAAGCCTGTATCTGCAGACAAGGGAAGACGGGGAAGGAATATTCTGTGCAGATGTTATTGCCCAGATGGTAGATGGGACGTGCAGCTACCTGATACAGGAGAGCGGCACAGAGCAGATATCTTTTATCCAGCAATAGGGAATTTGGAGGGCAGTGGAACGAAAGGAGCAAGTCATATGACAGAAACGCCGTCAATTGAAATGATTTTAAAGGACCTGGAGAAACTTAGTGAACATGTAAAAATGTATAATACAGGGGCTTATCCCGCTTTTTTCTTCAACTGCACACGGTGCTTCGGATTCAGGATATTTTAGATATGCAGCTTAGCGATTTGTATTTTTGGGAAGACGGCAGTATCAAGCTTCTTCCGGAGCTCATGTATGCGGGAGAGACTATTGAGCTTGATGAGAACGGGCGCAGGGAGCTTGCGTGGTATGCTCTGCAGCGGATCGCTGTGTGCCAGGCGCAGGAGGAGGCATTGGATGACTGGCTGTGCGTCAACAAGCAGGGAAAGCAGCTCCAGCTACAGGCGTACCGCAAGATGCTGGAGCGTACCAGTGCGGAGCTTGGGTTCGGGGAAAATTATAATGTGGGCTACCTGCACAGCCTGTATGGATATCTGGCTATCGGCTGCGGAAGGAAGACTATAGACGAAACGGCAAAGGAATACCGTGTGGCGCGCTATTATCTGCTGAACAGGATATTTAAGGGCAGAAAGATACAGTATCTGGAGGATGTGATCCAACAGGTGGCAAATATTGAGGAGACGCAAGAATGACATTGGAGAAGGTATATAGTGAATTGATGGATCTGTACAATACCAGCGGAAAGGAGTTTTTCACAGAAGCAGCCGCTTTTCTGTCAGACTGTCTGCCGGGCAGGGAGCATACAATCCTTGGCCGGAGTGAGGAGGACGGATGGAAGCTGGCGGCCTCAACGATCCGGGATCCGGATGAGACAGAATTCCTAAGGAGGGCCGCCGGAAAGGAATATAAAGATAACGGAAAAGAGTTTTTCTGCTTTACGTCACAAAGGCAGGGAATTCGCAGCCATCTGGCAGTAACGCTTTCGGTCCGCCGGCGCGGGACTGCCGGGTTATGGATTATAGAGAGCCAGGCGGGAGAAAAAATTAATCCGGATAAGTCGGTATGGAGGATAGGGCAGCTGATGGCCTTTTTCTTACAGCTCTCACAGGATGAGAGGCTGCGGGTTTTAAACAGATATCTGGACGCCGCGACGGGACTGCCCGGCAGGATGTATTTCAGGCAGACGGCGGGCAGGATTCAGGAACAGGGGCACCAGGTGATCCTGTGCGGGTTTCGGTGGGATAAATACCGGGAGGGAATCCGCCTGAAAGGCTCCGAAGAGATGGGGGAAAGGGTACGGCAGCTTGCTGTGAAGGTTGCATCCCTTGAATTGGGGAATCTGTATGCATTGTCTGAGGACACCATTGCAGTCATTTCCATAGCGGAAAGGCAGGAAGTGTATGCGCGGATGGAGAGCATCCTGGAAGAGGACGGGATGGGGAACGTAATAAAGGCAGTCATGATGCGCCCGGAACCAAAACAGGAGATTATTACGGAGATGGAAGAACTGTTCAGCATGTGCAGTCCGGGGATTATCTGGTACAGGATGCAGGAGAAGGAGAGCGTATTCGCACCGTTTCTGAAAGCGGCTTCCCCGCAGAAAGAAGAGGGGAGCGCAGAAATAAATGAAGCAGGGGCAGACGGGAAGGAGGACCTGATGGAGGAATTTTTCAGGTCTCTGTGAAGAAAGGATGGTTTATGGGATATTGGAGATGGGCAGGCCTTTTCATGGCCTGGCTTCTTATGGCGTGGATCCCTTTAAGTCCGGTACATGCGGCAGATAAGGCTAGACAGGAAGATGTCTATGATTCCCTGCAGGAGAGTATAGAGAAGAACTGGACGGACGGATTTGAACATCTGGAAGCAACAGATGAGATAGAGGTGAAAGGGCCTTTGATGGAGCGGATTCTGCGCAGCATTGCAAATGTCTTTTACAGGCATTTGGTGGGAATCAAAGGGTGGTCTTTGTTTATCGGTGTGATTTCGCTTGTAGTCGGTGTGTTTATCGCGGTGACTGCGAAACTGAATAAAAAGCTGAGGAGATTCGCGATTACTTTTTTTGTGGTAACAGTACCGTTACTGCTGATTATTTTTACATTTGGCATTACAAAGCTGGTCAGTATATTTATATAGGAAGAAAGGGGTTATTTATGAATACTTTGCAGAATATCAGCGACCTGTTCCTGGGAAACCAAGGAAACCGGCCGGGGGTGCCGGAAAGAAAGGGACATCTGAAAAAATACGAGTCGGCATTCCAAAGCGGGGAATATATGATGCTGTCGTTTTCCAGGGTGGATTCCATAACAGGGGATCTTTCCCAGGTAGACGAAGATATCACGGTCATCATGCCGGCGGATCAGATTAACGGGAAACCTTACGACCTGCGCTACCGGGCGCAGAAGCTGGAGGATGTGTACTGTGTCAAGGTGACAGGGATTGATCCGGTTAGAAAAGTCGTATATGTGAGCCATCAGGCGGCAAGGCTTGAAAAGCGTCCGGAGATAGAGGCGGAGCTTAAGAGATATCTTTCAAAAAAGGAGAAGACACCGGTTGTCGTAAAGGGCAAGGTGCTGAAGATACAGACAAAGATGGTAAAGGGCGAGCCGGTAGATACCGGGGTGTGGCTTGACCTGTGCGGTGTGGGGATTCCGGCATTTATCTATGTGGGGAACTGGAAAAGGACATTTACAGAGACCCTGCGCGGGAAAGCGTCTTACGGGGACATCCTGGACGTGATGGTTCTGGAGAGGGTGGAAAGGAAGGGGATGTATTATTATTCCTGCTCGCGCAAGGAACTGGTACAGGACCCATGGGACAGCAAGGAACTGGAAGAAAAGTACCATAAAGGCGATATTGTGAAAATCCGGTGCCTTTCAAAAAGGGAGAATCACTGGTTTGGAGAAATCAACGGGTTGGACGACATTCAGGTGTTTGCGGAATATCCTTCCCAGAGGCATAACTTTGCCATTGTACCGGGGATGGAATATATGGGGACAATCTATTACATCAATGCCAGTGAGCGCTCTTTGAAGGCCAGGGTATTTCAGGCTCTTTCGCTGGAACAGATTGCAAGTGAGAATGAAATCCCTGCAGAGGAGCCGGGGGATGAAGGTCCGGTATATATAAGCGGTGAACCAGAGAATCAAGATAGTGGGGCAGAGGAGGTATAAGAGTGGAAGGAACGGAAACCCGCGCCGCGCGGGATATCGTGGCAACGATGGGGGACAAGGTACTGTTTGCTTATATTCCGGAGATGGAGGTCAGCGTACCGGAATCGGACAGAAGGAACTCCCTGGATAAGATCGCATGTTATTATCATGCAGAGCAGTTTGTGTTATCGGATCTGTATATCGGCTATGCAGTCTCGCTGTACCGGTTTACGATTCCCAAGGTGGTTGCTGCGACGGTGAAAGTACTGGGGAATTTCTGGCCGAAGAAGAATGTGCCTAAGAATATAGACAGGGAGGCGCTGCTTAGCAGGATCAAGAAAATGTGTGGGATGGGGATGCTGCGCAGGTTTGTCTATCAGCTGAACGGCAATAATATTGTGCTGTATTCTACGACGCCGGAATTTTCAAAGGTCATTTATCAGGCATTGAAGATGAATACGGATGCAAGGCCGGAGAAAGATATGATACCGCCGATTGAGATTGTGGAGAGGGCGGCGGCATCCTTAGTAAGTTCGGAGCTTCTGAAAAGTCCATATCTGAAAGCGTTTGATTTTATGCCTGACTACAGGGATTCGGAGGGGCGGATCACATTTAACTCTAAGCTGACGCATGAAGTGGGGGATAAACGTTTTGTGACGATTATAGAGCCGTTTTTCACCAGGGTTGACAGCAAGCGTTTTACAAAGGAGGAATGGGAGCGGTATCTCTCCCGGAAGGTATACGGGCTTCGTGCCTATATGGAGCAGATTGCCGGGAAGGAATCCTGCAGGGTTCAGTTGGTTGTAGTCTGTGAAGATATGGAGGATTTTAAAAAGATTGCCACGGTTATCTGCAATGTATTTCCAGAGCATGCGTTGGAGCAGATCTATTATACGGCAGAAGGGGCGTTAAAGAGCGTCAATTATGATATCCGGCAGAGTATGGTGCGTATTACATCCTTGAAGCAGGGGAGTGATTCCATGAAGCTGCCTGGAAGTGTCTCATCGAAGCTTGCGTATTCATTTTTCTAATTATGGGGAAGAAAGAGAAGCTGCTTCTGGCGGGATGCGTTGTGCTCGTGTTCTTTGAGCTGGTGAAGTACGGGTGGGCTGTCAGGGTAGTGGTTTTAGGGTTTATTGGTTATCAGGTGTATGTGCGGTGGAGGAATAGGTAATATTAATTCTGTATTAAAGTGAGTTTTATTTGTAACACGAATGTAATACGTTGTAGTGTATTACAATATGGTAAATCTGCAAGGAAAATTGGAAAAATGATAGAAAAATAAGAAGGCAGACAAAGTAGTCTTTTTTATTGATGCGGCGGCTGTATTCGCCCTGTAGGCTGCCGGAGAGGGGGCGGGTTTTCTGATTCCTTTCACTATTGAAGGTGAAAACCTCAATAAAATCTCAACAAAACGGGGAAAAGTAATCAGATTCTTAGAAGTCTCATTGAGGGAATATGGTGTATAATGAGGAAGGATCAATTGATGAAAATTCGGTTATTTACGCAGGGGGGAAGGATTAATCTGGTAAGGATTTTACTCTTACAAATAGGAGGCTCTTTTGACTACCCACATTTGTTAAATGATATTTAGAGGAAGCGCATGGCATACGTAGAATACGGGATGAAATATTTTTTAGAGTCAAAAATATAGTTTTCCCGGACAATATGATGCAGTAAAATATATGGGCTGTTATAATGTGTCGTATACAATACGTGGGTTTTATAAAGGAGTAGAAAATGACGAGATACAATAGTATGGAGGTAGAGGTTATTAAATTGGGGCTTCGTGACATCGAAGACCTTGGATTATCAAGCAAGGATGCATTGGAGAAAAGTGTCGTCTGGCTTAGGGATAAGTATGAGACAACAGGTGATGTAAGGTATCTGGACAAAGCAGTATGGCATATCTATGCTTATCTGGAAATGGGGTATCCATATGAAAGCGGGAAGGCGGAATTTCAGGCTGTATTGGATGCTCTTGGAGAGAAAGAGGAAGAGGTGTTTCCAAAACGAAGCTGGGGAAGCAAGAAGGTTCCCTTGAAGAAGATGCGGATTAACCAGCTGCTAGGAAAATGGAATCCAGGTTTGCATTCGATGAAAATATCTGATGCGGTGGAAGATATTATAGAAAAAACCCGAAACAGGCAGATTGGAGAATATACATATCATTGTGGAAGGGTGATAAAGCAGGATGGGGAAAATACTTTGTGGGAGAATACCTGTAAGCTCTATGTCCGGGATGAGGAAGTTGTGTTTCATAATGTAAATAGGGGTAAATATTATATTCTTGCAGAATGAAAGCATGGATTTGGGATTTTTCACGGTCAAAAATGAATTTTAAAGGACAAAGGATGAAAAAATTTAATTTATGGTATTCTTATAAGCGTAAGGTGGACGGAATCGACTAGAAAAGAGGGCAAATGATGAATATTGCACTTATAGATGATGAGACAGCAATTCTCGAAGATGTCAGAAAGTGTGTTGAGACTGAAATTTTGCCGCAGGATGAGGTGAATCTTTTTGTTTATACAAGGGCGAAAGACTTTCTTCAGGAGATAGAACAGGGAGATCAGTTTGATATCCTGGTTTCAGACATTGATATGCCGGATATGGGTGGACTGGAGTTGGGGAAAAGACTGCATGAAGAGGGTGGCGGTCCTTACCTGGTATTCCTGACAGCATATCTTGAATATGCATCGGAGAGTTACATACTAGAGGCGTATCAATATATTCTCAAAGAAGATATGAAAAAGAGGCTGCCGCCTATCCTTAGACAGTTGATTGACCGTGTGAAGAAGGAGAAACAACAGTTTAGGATGATTGGCACACCGACGAGTAAGGTGCGAGTGTATTATCGAGATATGATATACATAGAGAAGGAAAAGGGATCAAAATATATTTGCTACATAACTGAACATGCTATTTATAAAGAAAGGATCTCATTAAAAAAGCTGAGCGAGAAGCTGGAAAGTGATGAATTTATCTTAATTGAACGAGGATACATTATAAATGTTTCTCATATTGCCAGTATGAAGGACGGTATGGTCCTGATGGATAATGGAGCAAGAATTTTTGTAAATAGAATCAGCTTCAAGAAAATAAAAGAGCAGATTAGTCTGTATAGGGGGAATCTGTAATGGTTATTAAAGCTCTTCTTATGGGAATTTCTCTTTTTGAAGTGGGGATGTTGTACTGGCTGTTATGCGGGACTGTATTAGAGAAACAGTATTTTTGTAAAAGAGAATGGGTAATTTTATGTGCGAATATTGTCGGGACAGGTATAGATGTAGGAGGAAATCGCAGTCTGATATTTTTCGCAGTTTGCATTTATTGTATGTGTTGCTGTCACATGTATATGTGTGTTATTGATAAGTGGGCAGTATAAATTTTTAAGAATTATCACAGTTATCTTATATTATGCTTTAGTGGCATTGCTGGATTTTTTCGCTGCTTTTGTGAGTATGATAGTATTAAGGCATGAATTTAAAAATGTGGTCTATTTATATGCGAATTCAATAATGGAATGTATCCTCTTTTTTTGTGTAAGGCTTATCGTTGCATGCTGTGTATATCAGATTGTCAGACTGAAATTTGAGAAAGCATACATACGTGAATTTCAAAATCTGTTATTGGCGATTACGATTATTATGTGTTTCATGCTAAAGTACTATCAGATAGCAATTGTAAATATGATGTTTGAGGGCAGAGAACAGGAAGCAGGAACAACGGGGCTGTCTCTTATAGGCGTTTTGTTGATTACACTTTTTACCGGAATCGTGTTCTTGAAGAACAAGACGCTTGAAAAGGAAAAAGAATTGCTGATTATGCGTGACACTATGGTGACACAAAAGTATACTGAATTAGAAAAAGCCATGGAAAAGAACCGGCAGTTATCTCATGATCTAAAGAACCATATATTAGTTTTAAAGCATTTTAAGATGGAAGAGAATTATGAAGGGATAGATAAATATATAGAAGAAATAGAACAGAATTTTTTTGACACAAAGAGAGGAGTATGGACAGGAAACCAGATAGCAGATATGCTTCTGGAGCAGAAGCGAACCCTGGCAGAACAAGAAGGTATAACATTTACAATACAGGCAGTACCGATTGCAGAGTGGTTGTTTGATGATAGTGACACATGTTCCCTGTTAGGGAATCTTCTTGACAATGCGATTGAGGCATGTATGAGAATGGACGAAAATGCGAATAAATGGATATCTGTAAAGATAGAGAATCAAAAACAGTTATTATTTATAAAGACAGAAAACTCTGTTAAGGAAGCTCCTGTTATGGAGAAGGGAAGGCTAGTATCTGTGAAAGGGGATAAAATGAGACATGGATACGGATTAAAAAATGTGGAGCGGATTTTGAATAAATATGATGGTACGATTGCATATTTAAGTAGAGACAAAGCTTTTCAAATTAAGCTTTTGATCTAATAAAACAAATATTAGGAGAAATTTTGTTATATTTAGATAGGTGATTATATAATTTCTTAGTCTTGTTAGTGGGAAAAGAAAATTTTGACAGCCCAAAATGCATTTTTACGGACAATGGGTAGAAATCCTAAGAAAAATAATATACTGGATGTATAAGATATCTTATAAATTAATTTGACACAAAGGAGACTAGGAAATGAAAAAATTCAACAAATTAGTATCATTGATGTTGGTAGGAGCTATGATGTTAGGAATGTGTACTACTGCTTATGCAAAGGATGAAAGTAATGTTAAACAGTATAATAGCATTCAGGAAGTATTAGAAGAAAATGAGTCTATGCAGGATCTTATTCTTTCAGGTGAGAATTTGTCACGTCCGGCAATGGCACCATTGACGAGCATGCAGGTTATGTGGGTAAATTCACAAGATGCAGGAGAAGAACATATATCTGCAGGCCAGTATGCAACAAAGTTGGATCATGGTGGAGATTGGTTTCAGGTCATAACACTTGAGGTTGGATTTAGTTCTGTGCGTTGGGCAAAGTTTAAACATATGGAAATGTAGTCCACCGATACGGAATATGTTGATCTAAATGGTGATAATATCATGGACGGAGTATTAAGATTATGGACGATTAATACGAGTTATACAAGTGGTAAATTTGAATATAGTGCGTGGTCTGTTCAAACGTCTAAAGAGTTCAGTACATGGATTAATGTTTTATAAGTTGGGAGATGGATTTTCATGGAAATAGGTTTTTATACAAATAATTATGTGAATACTTATAATAATAAGAGTGTCAAAAACAAAAAGTCATTTGATGGACTGGACATTCTGGGACCGGAAGCGCCAAATGAAGTGAAAGAAGCCTGGAATAAAGCGGAGAAAGAATGTGGTATAAATGGGTATGGGTATGGGGTGAATTCAGGAGGCAAGCTTACATGCCTTACGAGTCTGTTTGCCATGTCATTGGAGAGCGCTTATAATGGCGGCGGACGTGATATTCTGGGGACTACTGTGCATTCAGCAAAAACAGCGGTTCAAAAGGCACTTGACAGGTTAGGAATACCTCAGGATAGTAAAGAAAAAAAGGAGAAGTTTTTTTACGAATCATTTTTGCGTTATTTAAACTAAGATAAAAATTAGGATAGTGTAAAACGATTTATGAAAAAATCGAACCTCTTTCCTTGGTGTTGACCAATTATATTATACTTACAGGAACCCGGTGAAGGCTGAATTAGATGGACTTTCAGCCTTCACCGGCTTTCCGATTTTTTTGATCGCTTAAGCCAAAGAAGGGGGGATAGGCTAATAACCTCTGTAACCATTGAATTTACTGGGGGAGTCGATTTTGAGCATATAAAGTTTACAGTACCAAAAGTAGTAGAAAGGATTAGACTATAGTTTGATGAAAACAAAGGTAAAAGGAAAAGAAATCCGTGGTTTAAGCTCTTCAGTAATTTACGGTCCAAATGCTGCAGGAAAAACAAATATTATAGGTGCAATGGACGTTCTCCGTGCGATTATATTACGAGGAAATATTAGAAATTCTGAAGAAAAATCATCACCAAATCCGGCAGCGGCAGCATTGTAGCTGATTCCAAATAATAATGCAATAGAAGGAAAGCCGGTTTGTTTTTCTGTGGAATTTTATGAAGAAGATGCAGGAGATAAGTTTAGAATTCTGTATGAATTGGGGATTGATTTAGGAGGATTTCTTGATGAGGAATATCCAAGAGAAATCGTATCAGAAAATCTTTTTGTAAATGGAGAGCCGATTTTTCAGCGCGCCGATGATCTGTATATCGGAAATATGAAAGCGATTAAAGAGTTCCTTTCGGATGTGACAGAGCAAAATGTGGAAAGTGTAAGTGAGATTGCTAAGAACAGTTTAAGTAAAGATGAATTGTTTTTAACAAATGGATTTAAACTTGTTTTCTCACAGAGATTTGAAAAACTAATTGTAGATTGGTTTTCAAATAAATTTATGGTAATTTATCGTGCCGACTCTATGCAGCTGATAAAAAAATTTGCTGATCCTAAGAAAAAAGCAATTTATGTGGAAAAGACAACGGATAAAGCAGCGAAACTATTTGGAGTTAATTCCAATGCAGTAGGGTATGTCGTAAGGGAAGATGAGTCGGACTCAAAACTGTATTCTGTTTTTCAGGATATGAAGAATAAAAAGAGTGCGGCTATTGCAGCAGAAATTTTTGAATCTTACGGGACAATCCGCTTTATCAATATGTTTCCATTAGTTATAAAAGCAATTCAGACTGGAGGAACGCTTGTAGTTGATGAGTTTGATGCATCTATTCACCCAATAGCGTTGATGAGTATTATCAATGTTTTTCATAACGATGACATCAATATCCATCATGCACAGCTGATTTTCAATACACACAATCCAATCTTTTTGAACTCTAATCTGTTCAGAAGAGATGAAATTAAATTCGTAGAGCGCGATGATGACAGCCATCAAAGTATTTTGTATGCGTTGTCTGATTTTGGAACAACGGGTGATAGAGGTGTTCGTAAGCATGAGGATTATATGGGCAAATACTTTATCAGCCAATATGGTGCGATTAAGGATATTGATTTTACACCAATCTTTGAGGAGATTTTGGCCAGAGAAGGTGAGGTGTAGTTATGGCAAAGAGAAAGCCGACCAATAAATACTATTTTAGTGTTGTGGGGGAAACAGAACAGTGGTATTTGAAATGGCTGCAGGATCGATTAACAATACGGAAGAATCTGTCTGTAAAGTTTCGATTGATTGTCCGGTGAAAAAGAATCCACTAAAACACGCAAAATCTTTGACTGTTACAAGAAAGATTGAGATATATCATTTCTTTGATTATGAAAGTGATGAGCCTATTCATGTACAGGGATTCCAAGACGCTATGGATAATATGAAGAAAGCAGAGCAATTAGGTAAGCAGATTAAGTATAAATCGGGATATAGCAATTTCACTTTCGACTTATGGATTTTACTGCACATGGCAGATTGCAATACTTCATACGCTCATAGAAAACAGTATATTACACTGATCAATAGAGCCTTTTGTGAGAAATTTGAAAACATGGATGAGTACAAACATGAGGGTAATTTCAAACGCTGTTTGAGCAAAATGAATCTTGTTAATGTAATTGACGCTATCAAACGTGCGAGAAATATCATGCAGAGGAATCAGGAGAATGGATATACATTACTTCAGTATAAAGGGTATAGATATTATAAAGAAAACCCATCTCTTTCTGCGTGGGAAGCAATAGAGAAGATTTTAAGTGATTGTAAATTATTATAAGCTTATGAAAGACAGCAGAAAGAGAAATCTTCTCTGCTGTTTGTTCATGATTCGTGAATGATTTGACCAAGGTATAGACATATGGAAAAATATCTATTATAATCTATATATATTTAGATTATTTTATAGTGTGAAGCGTATGTTTGGCATACAGGAGAAAAATCCCCAGAAATGGGTTTATATAGATAATACGGGTAAAATGCGTCTGGTTTCGGCCAGATTTTTTTTATGGGAAAAAGGAGGGAAATAAAGGAGATATTACAACTAAATCAAAAATGCGGATTTTTAAAGGAGAATCATGATCCGGGTAACTGTTGAATCGGGAGATATATGGAGCGTATAAGCCATATATTTCCTATTTTTTTATTCCCGCGGGCATCGGGCCAGACGGGGGTGGTTGCATGTACATTTACTTAAAGGGCCGGGTTAAGATGATACGGTGTGAAATGGAAAGGCGGACAGCCGCCTGTATAAAGAAATGGAGGAAATAGGATGGGGTTATTTACATTAGAAGGTACGATAGCAATCCCATTGCTGCAGCAGATGGAGTCCCTCATTGTAAGAGGGGCTGATGAGAAGAAATTCGACACACAGACAGGGTGGAAAAGTCTGTTCGGAGCAGGGGATTTCGAGAGTTCTATGGAAGAACAGTATGGTTTAAATTACCCGGGCGAAGTTCTGGAACGGTACGAAGAACGCTGCGGAGGCGGTATTGAGCAGGAAAGAGCGCTTGGACTGGCTCTGGCAGAGAACAAGATGCTTTTAGAGGAATCTATGTTTGTCGGGGCGCAGTATCCGAACTTTATCCGGAAAATAAAAAACCATACAGAGCAGGATTTTTACCTGACTTGTGTTATGTACCTGCTTTCAGAGAAAGTGGAGGAACAGGGGAAATTCTATCAGAAGATTTTGCAGCATGATTATAAGGAAACGAAAGAAGCTGTATTTGCGGCGTTTGTCCTGCAGGAGCATCCAAAAGCATGGGACTTTGTAAAACCGCTTTTTATCCGGTTCCTCGGCAATGGACGGACATTAAGGGCATATGGAAATCATGGACTTTATGCGTGGGTGCTGCAGATGTATGCCGATAAGATACAGAAATGCAGAACAAAGGACATGTATGTATTAAAAGCACTGCTGGAATTGTGCAATAAGTTCGTGAAAGAGGGTACACCGGCATGGGAACATCTCAAGAACGCAGGATATTCCAGACAGGAGCTCATCTATCTGAACCTGATCCTGCGGGGGGCTGTGTGGAGCCTGGAAACGCCGGATAAGAAGTCTATTACTATAGAACGGATGGCCCTTTTTGGCTTAAAAGAACTGATAAATGCAAAAGAGATTGAAGATCCAGGGCTGCTTCCGTTTTGTGAATCTTTATTAAAGGATTACGAGTCATATGATATCCATATAGATGGCGCTGAGGGGATACTGAGCAGCCTGATAGGAAATGTACATATCCGGGATCGGCAGATGTACCAGTATCTATATGGAATCAAAAAAGACAGGCGGCTGCCGGAGGATTGGTTCTACCTGGATTTTTCGGATAAAGAATCCTGTGAGGTATCCAAATGGATGGAGCAGGAGCAGTTTACCAAATTATTCAGCGTCAGCCTGTATTCACAGGAATCGGTAAATATTGATCTGTGGTTTGATAATTACCAGGGGTATACGGGAAAACGGTATGAAGAGTTATTCTGGAAAATGCCAGATTTCTATGTTAAGGATGTATTTCGGTTATTAGTAAAACAAAATAAGATAGATATGGTAAAGCTTCTTGAGGAGTATGCGGAGGATGAGAAACATATGCCAGCGGAAACGCTCAAAAATAAGTGGAGTATTATGAAAGGCCATATAGGTTCGGTTGCCCGCTATTTAACAAGTCATGAAGTTTATCTTTTTTGGGAAGCATTTGACAGGTATTACGGAATCTGTCAATTGGACGGGTTTTTCGGGTACCGCAATGTTGTGCTGGACGCAGTGAAGGTGCAGAGTTATGGATACCGTTTTCAGAATATGAAGTTCAAAGAAGAGATATTATCCGTGGAAGAGCAGGCGAAGCTCTTTGACTGGGTGGAACTGATGGTTTACAGGGAGATGCCGCAGGAATATGAAAAATTTCTTTACAACTTTCTTTTGATGTACGGAGTGCGTAAGAACTTTCCGGAGGACAGTGTTTCTCTGTTTCATTTCATCAAGGAGGATGTTGGCGAATCAGAAAGGAACCGGTTATATCGAGAGTATTTTTCAACGGATGAATGGGAAGCTTTCCGGAAAAAGGAAAACGAGAGGAGAGAACAGATAAAAAAAGAGCGCCGGCAGGAAGAGCTGCAGACGTTCCGGAAACAGATTTGCGCGGATATCCAGTCATCGCAGGATATGTATGGGATTCAGGATGCGATTGCCAGACATTTATCTCGCTTGTATTCTGAAAGGGAAAAAGCAGAGATATGTCTGGAACTGCTTGACAGCTATCTGGAAAAAGACTGCAAGGTAAAGAAACGCACAGCGGGAAGACTGGCAGACCATATAGTTGACCTGTTTGCCCACGGGGCGCTGGAGTGGAAGACGGTTCAGGAAATTATTAATAAGATGGAGGTTGTTGCAGATGAATGTGGAAAAGATTAGGATACGGAGAGAGTGCTGCCGGCTGCTTGAAAAAACAAGAATGCAGAAAAGCCTGACGAAACAGTGTGACGAGCAGTTATTATTAGATGGCTGCCAGAAAGTGATGGAATCGGAAGCGGCTTCTCAATTCCAGTATTTAGAAGCGGATGTGCAGAAACGCCTGATTGAGACACCTGAATTGTTAGAATATGTCCTGGGGCTTCTGCAGATTGGTTCGTCACCGGCAAGAGTGGGAACGCTGCTGGGACAGACAGAGGCAGAAGAATTGCTTCTATATAATAAGGAAAGAGTTGCTGACATTTTAATGGATCAGGGTGTAGCCGGGGAGCATTTGCTGGTATACCTTAAGTATTATCAGGATCTGGAACTGTCATTGGAGCAAAAGTCTTTGCTAAGAAACGGATTACACAATTATTTTTCACTGCAAAGACTTGCGGGGAAAGTCTGCTGGCAGAAAACAGGGAGATTTTTTACAGTAAAGTAGTTGCGGGCAAGATGCTTAATGCGTTGTCTGATTATGATGGCTGCCTTTCTGACATTGTTCACAGCCATGAAATATTTGAGGCGCTGGACGAGATATTGAGAATAGGGGGCAACAGGCAACGCATAGATGATGAAAATTTCCGGCAGATCAAAGAGCAGCCGGGAACTATCAAAGATTTTTTACAATGGGCAGATCGGTTTTTTACTGATGAGGAGAAGCCTTCTTTTATGGAGTTCCTACTTAGCAATCACTCCCTGGTGTATGATCTTCGCCGCCTGAAAGATAAGGTGGCGAACGGAATGGATAAAGAAGCGCACCGGATGACAGGGAACAGGGCTTCTTATATTGCGTTTTTCTATAATAATGAGTTTATAGAGGAATGGAAGGGTGAACGGATGGAGGAGCTGATGATTTATGCCATCACCCATAAGAAAAAGGCATTTCTTTCCCTGCTCAAAGAGAAAAAAGAACTTTTTCTTTCGATACCTTTTCACTCCATCCTGTTTCAAAGAGAGTTTTATGACCGGGTGATTAATCTCAATACGATAAACGCAAGGAATCTGGAGCAGTGTCTCAAGATAAAACAGTGGCCGGTAGATATTCTGGAACGGTTCTATGATAGAGGAAACACGTTTGAGGAGATACGGGTCCTGAGCGGTTTGCCTGAACGGTATGCCGAGCTTTATCTAAACCTGTCGCCCTCAGTGGACGCACGGTTAAAGGTAATACGGGAAGTAATCAATAAGAACTGCCTGCAGATAGATATGGAGATCCCCCCGCTGGCCAGGCAGTTGTCGGTGCAGCCTTTTTCTGTGTGGATGCAAAGAACATTTTCCCATATCAAAGGACTGGATAATATAGTAGGAATGCGGCTTTTGGAGCATTACGAACAGATGCAGTATCTGATTGGGGACATAGAGACGGTGGCTGAAGCAAGGTATATCTGCAAGAATACGGGTTTTTTCCAGGGGGAGAAAGATATACAGATTGTCAGGGAACAGATCTTGGACAAGAATGAAGACTGGAAGAAGTTGAAAGAAGCATTTGGCTTCAGTGAGGAATTTATCCGGGATAATGAGGCGCGGATCAAAGAGTTTATCTATAAGGACGGCGCATATATCATGGGCACATATCTGAGAAATGTGCCGGAGAAAAAAGAAGCGCTTAGGCGGCTGGTATATGCGGAGCTGATGGGCAGGTTCCGGGAATTAAAATATTTCAGGGACGACCTGGCGGTTGAGCTGGATTATCCGATTCTTGATTCCAGCAGGAACAGATGGATGGAAAACATACAGGAGAAAAGCGACCGGCTGCATGTTTGGGAAGAAGATGGATTGCTGCCGGTTATGCAGATGGGGCAGGTGCCGGAGGCTACCTGTCTTTCCTATGTGGACGGCGTATACAAACAATGTCTGCTGGCATGTCACGATGCGAATAAAAAGGTCATATATCTGTCATTGGATGGAAAAATTGTGCTGCGCGCTGCGATCCGCCTGACCAAAGGGATTTATGGAAGTATAAAGAAGGATAGCAGCCTGCCGAAGCTTGAATTTGCAGACCTGTCTGCGCCGGTATTTCGGCAAGATGAGAAGCAAAAAGAGGAAGTGAAGCAGAAGGAGGAATTGATACTGTTTTTGGAAACGGCGTATATGTCGAAGCTTCCGCAGGATATGGCCGGTCCGGCAATAGAGCTGATACTTAGGCTGATGAAGAAGAAGGCAAGACTGATGGGGGTACGGTTTGCGGCCAGCCTGTTTTATAAGGAATGGAGGCCAAAGGATATGGTGTGTATGGGAATATCCATGTTTATCTCCCGGTCAAAAGCCGGTGAGCAGTATCTTGACAGCATAGGAGGCGATAACCGCATAGAGCAGGAGGGCAGCTATCGGAAGTGTGTTTTTCTTGTGGAAAACAAAAAGAGATTAGAGAATGGAAGGAGTTATTTAAGAGGAAAGGCAAGGAAGAATTAGGAATTAGTGGCAGAAATGATGAAAAGAGAATAAGCCAGGAGAAGTATCAGGAAAAGTATAAAAGGCAGGATTTACAGGTAAATGAATTGATCGCAGGAATAGGAACAGACCTATAGCAGCAATGAATGAAAAAGATGACAAGGGAAGGAAGATGAAAATGAGTAGATTTTTAAAATTACGGACAGGAAAAAAGCTGGAGGTTTGGCCGACATATTATGCATATAATAGGACTTTGGCAATTGCATTGTTTGAGGAGGGTGAGCCATATGGTAATCTTACCTGCTGCCTGGACGATGCACCGGGAAGAAATTGCGCTTATATTGATGTAAATAATATGGGGGTGGATATTGTGGACGTGCTGGAGAAAGAAGGGTTCGGGAAAAGAACCGGAAAAAAGCATCAGTCCGGCTATGTGGTGTATCCGGAATTTTCATTTAAGAAGGAAGTGTTAAGGGATTGCACAAATGAAAATTATGAGAAGTATCTTACATGGCAGGAGACCCTTGGGGAGGATGAAGAATATCTTACTGCGAGTTGTCGGATCTGTTATAAGGATTTTTGTTTTACCGTGAAAAAGGAAGAGGCACAAAAATACCGGGAGTATCAGGATGGTGCGCCATATCTGATACAGAATGTTTTTCCAAACATGTCCTGTGAGGAAAGAGGGCTTTTTGCAAAAGGCCAGAATATGTGTGGTACATGTTTTAAGGAGATGTTTTCCTTTTACCAGGGAGGAGCTGAGGAAGATTAAACAATATTTTTGCTTTTTTTCCTGTAATGAATGGAAAGAGTACGGTAGTATGAGGCTGGTCGGGATATCAATGGATTTGGAGGTAATCTATATTATGGTTGGATCAAAAATAAAAATCGGTGATATGCTGTACCAAAGCGATGATAAAAAAGAGTCATGGGAGAACTTTCAACGGGATTATAGATTGGGAGAGGTAGAATTAGATCGGTTGAAATACGGTTTTGTAGATACATACGAAGAATATAGTACATCGAGCCAGGAATTTGCTGAAGAGTTTTCCGAAGCAGAGGATGTCTGGAAGATGCTGATGGAATAGTAACACACCTGCTAATCCGATATTGTTTGTGCAGTATCGGATTAGCAGGTTCTTTCGCTATACATCGAGCAATGAACATCCATTGTTGATATGACATAGATAAAAATATTTTTAGATATGTTGTGATAGTCAGCGGATATGATAAAAGATGTTGTCGCATTATATAGAAAAATGTATAATGACTATATTATCAAATGTATAGAAGTTTGAAAAAGTATGATGAAATTTTGTCATAGATATTTTGTATATTTGGAATGTTTGAAAAGGTAACTCATGATAGTATTCTGATTAGCTTAAAACAGTAAATGTTTTGGAATTTGTTACAATAATCTTTAGAGTATGATATCATGTGTCATCGAAACAGTATATGGGAGATGAATTGCAGGTGAAATTGATCAGCGAAGCGCCTCCCCGGATGAACTGCAGTCCCTGTGAGGCAACGCTTGAGGATGCTTACATTTATATTGCGAATAAGGAACTATAATTGTAATAAGAATATATGTATTATGAAATGTACATAATAATGTTATTATTATGTACAAAGGAGGTGCGTTTAAATGCCAGTAATTAAGCCAATTACGGAACTTAGAGATACAAATGCAATATCTGAAATTTGTCATAAGCAGCAACAGCCGGTGTTTATTACAAAAAATGGGTATGGAGATTTGGTGGTTATGAGCATAGAAGCTTATGATGAATTGATCAACATGAACAGAATTGACAAATCAATCCTGGAGGCGGAGCAGGAGGTGTCAAATGGAGCAGAACTGTTAGATGCAAGAGAGGCTCTAAGTCAATTGAGGAGGAAACATTTTGGATAAATATACTGTTAAGATGTTTCCGCAGGCTTATCGTGATATAGACAAAATCTATGAACAGGCACTTCTTAATGATAATTACGGTGACAATGCATTAATGCTGGCACAAAGGCTTGAAGATGCGATTTTCAGCTTAGAAGAGCAGCCCTATCGTGGAGCGGAGCGTAAATATGGGTTCTATGCTCATAAAGGGTATCGTCAGTTATTTGTTTCTGGTTACATTATTATCTATGAAGTATTGGATTCAGAAAAAATAGTTGCAGTGCTTACAGTTAAATATAGCGGAAGTGAATTTTAATCTTTCGCTATATTTTTTCTATGGGAATTTGAATCTGGACAACGGCATCCTCCGTTCGGTCGATTACATTTTCATTGATGATGACCTCATAGGAGAACCCGGATAATGCGAATACGTTTTCACTGGCAAAATCAAAGATTTTCTGATAGCATGCAATTGCGTTTGCGGGAGACTCCTGAGCAGCAATGGGAAACTGTATCATGGGAGTGGGACTTTTTATTACGGATACTGGGCGGTCTGGCTGTGACAGGGCAATTTATGAGGGATAAAAGGTGGATGGAGACAGAAGATATTATTCTTGGGAAAGCAAAATATGAGGACTGGAGATCCATATACTGTAATGTCTGGTCAAGGCCGGAGACGGCGGAATATATGATATGGAAAGTGACGGCTGATGAGGATGAGGCCAGGGAGAGGATACAACAGACGGTCGCATGGCAGGAAACCCATGATGCGTGGCTGGTTTATGAGAAGATCAGCGGGCAGGCCATCGGATTTGCCGGAGTGGAGGAAACAGGGCCGCACATTTATCATGAGACTGGTATTGCCCTGGGTCCGGAGTATGTCGGAAGGGGATACGGGAAACAGATACTGTGTTTATTGATGGAATACTGCGTTTCATTAGGCGGTCAGGAATTTTATTATTCTACGCGGTCAGGGAATCTTGCTTCAAAGGCGTTGGCATTATCCTGTGGATTGGTATACCAGCATTCGGAGCAGAAGACAGACCAGCGTAGTGGAAAAACTTATGAATTGGAGATTTATAAAAAGAATCTGAAATGTACAGGGAGTGAGATTGAATGAAGCCGGAGGAGATTTTGGAGTATTGCATGGAGAATCTGGAAGGGAGTGTCCTTGTGGAGAGCTGGGGAGAAAAGGCAATTTTTATAATCCCGGCCGTGCACTGAAACGGGGCGTGTATATATTGACGGTCAAGGAGAAGGATGGCAATAATGACAGAGGTTCGAAGCTTAACAGACCAGGAATTTACCGGGTGAACCTGGGTGTCCGTAAGGAGACGTTTGTGAAGCTGTTTGGGGCTGTGCCACAACGTCCGGGGGCAGGCGGAATTGTGGAAATGGATTATGATTTTTCTACGGTTGACCGTTTTTGCCGCATCCGGTTTATGCGTGGATGGGGTGGCTGTGTGTCCTGAACCCATCGGAAAAGACTTTTGAGGATTTAAAGCCATATATCCAGGAAGCCTATGAATACGCAAAAGAGAAATTTTCCAAACGCAAATAGAGAAAGAAGGCAGGAGGCTTGCAACATTTGGAAATGAGTATCTGCAATATTAAGAAAAAAGTCTGCGGCTATATTGGCAGAAAATGATAAATCGGAAGCTGTAGTTTAGAGGAGATAATGATAATGAATGGAAAAGAAGTGCGTGTAGGCGTGAGTTTACTCGTTGGTAACATGGACAACATGGTTCGATTTTATAGAGATATATTAGGCTTTCAAACGCAATGGAATGGTGGTTCATTTGCAGACTTTGAAACAGCGAGCGGTGAATTATCCTTGTTTATGTATAGCAGAGAAGAATTTGTCAAGGCAATAGGTGAGGACTATATTCCTCCAAATGGTATCAACCAGACTTTTGAAATTGCCCTCTGGTTGCCCAGCTTCGCTGATGTGGATTCAGAATATGAACGTCTGTCGAGGTTAGGGGTGCAGTTTCCCACAGGAGAACCCATTACTTATCCTTTTGGTATTCATAATTTTTATGTAGCAGACCCAGAGGGAAATTTACTAGAAATCGGAAGTGCAAATGCAGTATAAATCAGGATTGAACAAAATCGCTATGCCACAGCCTTGGCAGGCCATCGCACAGCGATTTTGTTCAATTAAAATTTGTCGAGAAGTTACAGAGAGTGTAAAATTAGGATTTCATAAGGTGAAGATAATGGCTAGAGAAGTAAAATGGACAAAATATCTATGGCTGAGCCTGCTCTTGTTTGGAGCATTTATGCTTGAATATTTTTCAATATTTGTAATCGAATTCATGATTCTGCATGTAGATATATGGAACTATACCGCAAACCAAAGAAGCGTTCATTGTATGATAATGGTTTTTATATGGGCAGTTGTTATTGTAATGGCACTATTTTTTTCGCAGAAGTATTATCACTTTCCCTCAAGAGAAAATAAAGAGGATCATCCTTCTTTGAAAAATTGGGTCATAACATTTTCCTGCTTAATCTGCTGCAAAATCTTGACTTTTATAGATTGGCATACTCTAAAAGTATTTGGTGAAGTTCAAGGTAAAAATGCATACCAATTCTGTGCACAATATTTATACTATCTTTTTGAGGTAATGCTTGTTACTCTAATCATAATGTATGGGCAAAAAGCGATTGAAACCTTGTTGAAAAAAGAAAGTCCGATTCCTTTCGGCGGTATCATATTGGCTGTGACGTGGGGAGCCTTTCATTTTGTGTCGAGAGGAGTAGGACTTGAAATATGGAATGGAATTTCTACTATGATATTTTCTGTTCTTAGCGGTGTAATGTATTTACGACTAAACAGAAAATGTTTGTATAGCTATCTTTTTATCGCTGTAGGCTATTTACTATAGATTGCAATGAATTGATTGCTGTGTTGAAGTTATAAGGCAGAAGAGGTGACCAATATGAAAACGAAATCCAAGAGAAAAATTCTCATTATTGTATTATCTATTGTCATGGTGCTGCTCATTGCCGGAGATTGGGCATTATCCGTGATAATATACAACGAGAATTTTAACCAGCGTTTTGAAAGTGATGAGGCGTTTATACGGCGTGTTGAGGATTTTGATGGATTGCAGCGCACGAAATATGAGTTCGCTTCCAATAAGGGACAGAAATTGACGGGATATCTGTATACCACGGAGGAAAAACCGCATGGAATTGTCGTAATGGCTCACGGATTTGGCGGCGGAGGGCACAACTCTTATATGGACTGTGCGAATTATTTTGCGCATCATGGATACTGCGTTTTTGCTTATGACGCTACGGGAAATGATGAAAGCGAGGGCGAAGGAGTCGGAGGACTTCCACAGGGAGTGATAGATCTTGACTATGCAATCACATTTGTGGAAGAAAGTGGGAATTTCCCAGATCTGCCAATCGTTTTATTCGGGCATAGCTGGGGCGGTTACAGTGTTTGCAGTGTACTTACCTATCATCCTGAAGTAAAAGCAGTTATCGCGTGTTCCGGTTTTAACTCTTCATCGGATATGTTTGAAGCAGAGGGGAAAAAACAGGCAGGGAACGGTATCTATCTTATATTGCCGTTTGTGAAGCTCCACGAGAGGATGAAATACGGCGGCTATGCCTCAAATACTGCGATGGACGGATTTTCAGAGAGCGATGCCGCCATTATGATCCTGCATAGTTTGGATGATGAAGTTGTTCCAGCCAAATACGGCTACGACATTTATTATGAAAAATATAAAGATGATTCCCGGTTTCGTTTCATTCATTTCCAGGATAAGGGACATAATTATTTCAATGATGAAACCTATAGGGATGAATTTAATGCGGAATTTGACAAATGGCTTGAAACACTGGATTACGATTATAATGTCTCCGAAAACAAAGAACGGTTTTCGAAGGATAGAGCTGACTATATACATAAAAACCTTGACAGGGAAAAAGGTTCAATTCATTAGATTTGGAGCTGTTTGGGGATTTTGTTGGTTTTTATGATGAAAAGATACACGGGGTTATCAAAAGTGAAGAGGCTTTCGAGAAATGATTAGTCCAAAATAGCGAGAGCTGTAACCAATGTGGTTACAGCTCTCGCTAAATTTTTCCCTAAATTTGCAAATATGGCACTTTATTTTGCAAAAGTGGACTGTCTCGTTGAAAGTAATGGATAAAGTAGATACAATAAAATTATCTTTGTAGCAATGAAAGAATTTTTTTATTACCGGAAAGCTATGGAGTAATAATGTATACGGAGGAAAACATAATGAAATCTATTTGTGGAATTGATTGTACGAACTGTGAATTAAGCAGCACTTGTAACGGGTGTGCGGCAACAGGAGGCCAGCCTTTTGGGGCGGAATGCCTTGTTGCACAATGCTGTAAAAAAGGCAAGACAGCGTTAAGTGAATTGAAAGAAAAGCTGATTGCGGCCTTCAATGCGCTTCACATTCCGGATATGGAAGAAGTAACAGAGCTGAATGCGCTGAAAGGTTCCTTTGCCAACATTGAATATGCCCTTCCCAACAGCCAGATTGTAAAGTTTTGGGATGACAACAGGATCTATCTGGGGAACCAGCTGCAAAAAAGGACAGCGACAGGTGCTACGGGATCATCGCTGACGAGAAATACCTCATGGTGTCTGAGTACAGCGGCTTTGGAACTGATGCAGAGATTATTGTGTTCAAACGATGGAACTAAAATGGATCTTCTGGAAAAAACAATAAAAGAGTGGAGGGACGTCCAGTGAAGATCTCAAGAGTGACAGCACAATTTCCCTGTGATTGTAAAACGGTCTGGGATATTGTTACAGATAATGAGAATTTTGAATGGCGAAGTGATTTATCTAAAATCGAAATAATTGATGAAAATCGTTTTGACGAGTATACAAGGGATAAATTTATAACACATTTTCGGATCACTGCAAAGGAGCCATACCGAGAATACCGCTTTGATATGGAAAATCAGAACATGAGAGGTCACTGGAGCGGCATATTTGAGAGCTGCGATGATGGTACACAGATTACTTTTACAGAACAAGTCCAGGTGAAGAACCCGATTATGAATTTGTTTGTAAAGGGGTATCTGAAAAAGCAGCAGGTCGGGTATATTGCAGATCTCAGAAAAGCGATAGCAAAATTGTAAGTTGGAGGATTAAGCAAGTAAAGAAGTGCAGCTTCCTGGGAAAAAGCGGATGAAAGTTAATGCCTTTCTAAGAGGAAATATACTGGAGACGGGAACGCTGCTGAAAAGAGTGGAGGAGACGACAAAATGAGAAATCCAGAACAAACAATAGGAAACTTAATAGATAAGCAGAAAGTTTCATTCATTGCCTCGATTTCCGCGGAAGGTTTCCCAAATATGAAAGCTATGCTGCCGCCCAGAAAACGAGTGGGAATCAAGGAATTTTGGTTTACAACTAATACATCTTCTATGCGGGTAGCTCAATACAGGGAAAATCCAAATGCCAGCATTTATTTTTATGACAAACGTTTTTTCCGTGGAGTTATGCTGATTGGCACCATGGAGGTTTTAGAGGATGCTGAAGCTAAGCAGATGATCTGGCTTGAGGGTGATACTATGTATTATCCCCAGGGCGTGACAGATCCTGATTATTGTGTTTTAAAATTTACTGCTGAAAAAGGGAGATACTATTCTAACTTTAAATCAGAAGATTTTGATGTGCTGCCCATGAGCATATGAAAGAAAATATCTGTGTGGCAGGAGATGGCTAAAGATAAGTAAAATATTATTATTAGAGGACGATGTGAGTCTGGTAGATGGACTCAAGTATTCTCTAGGGAAGAACGGATTTGATGTTACGGTTGTACGGACAGTGGAAAAAGCCCTTGAGTCCCTGTCAATTATCAGTGAGTACGATCTATTACTGCTTGATGTTACTTTACCGGATGGAACAGGATTTGATGTATGTGAAAAGGTAAGACGGCAGAATAGGCAGATACCGATTATATTTCTGACGGCTTCTGACGAGGAAGTCAGTATTCTGGTTCTTATTGCACTGATTACAATATTCAATGTAATGAACAGTATAGCCATGAGTGTTGCGGCGAGAATGAAGCAGTATGGTGCGTTCCGTGCGATTGGCTTGACCAATCGGCAGCTAACCAGAATGATTGTAGCGGAAGCCGTTGCATATGCGGTTACCGGAAGTATTTGCGGCGGTATCTTTGGAGTGTTGTGTAATAAGCTTTTGTTTGATAAGCTGGTGGGATTCATGGAATATTCCTGCAGCGGAATTTGCTGTTATTATAGCGGCAGTAATAATTGCAGTGGTTCTCGCAATCAGGGGGCCGGTTCAGAAAATCCGTAACATGTCTATTGTGGATACAATCAGTGCGAAATAGATTTTGAATTTGGAAGCCAGGCAATTGGGGAGGTGCCAGCATGCGTAAAAAAATATTAATAGCGGATGATGAAACAGATATTGTGTCAATGCTTCGTGCCTTTTTTGAAAGCAAAGGATATTTTGTCCTGTCAGCCGTAAATGGAACAGAAGCATTAAAGCAAGTGGAACAGGAACCGGATATTATCTTGCTTGATATTAATATGCCCGGACTGGATGGCCTGAAGGTTTGCGAACGTATTCGGGATTATGTGTCCTGCCCTATTCTTTTCTTGACTGCGCGAATAGAAGATACAGACAAAGTAAAAGGGTTTGCCGTCGGCGGTGATGATTATATTGTCAAGCCCTTTTCCCTTATGGAGCTTGAAGCAAGGGTGACTGCGCATTTGCGCCGGGAAGCAAGGCGTACCTTTGATGCACAGATCAAGTTCTCCGGTGACCTGACGGTTGATTATTCAGAGCGCTGCCTTTTCTTTGAGGGGCAGCGTCTTGGTCTTGCTAAAAAGAATTTGATATTGTGGAACTGTTATCTCAAAATCCGGGACAGGTTTTTACGAAAGAACGGATTTATGAGCGCATTTGGGGTTATGACAGCATGGGGGACAGCAGTGTTGTGGCGGAGCATATCCGAAGGATACGGTCAAAGATTGCAGCATATACGGACAGGGCATATATTGAAACAGTTTGGGGGTGCGGATACAAATGGAGAAAATAAAGCACTATAGACTGAATTTATCTCTTAGGAAAAGTCTGGTGCTCTACGTGGCAGTTTTTGCGGTACTTGCTCTTATTCTCTCTATCATGACAATTTCCATATGCGATAACACAGTGGATACAATAAGGAAGTCTTACCCGTTGGCCGGTGAAAAATATTACCTGACAAATGAGCAGGGCAAACGACTGGGCGACGGCACCTATATCGGGAATGTACCTGTTATGCCTTCCGGGCAGGATGAACGTATTATCACTTTATTAGAACTGTTTTCTACGATTGCTGCACCTGTCTATTCCGCATTATGTATTATAGCGGCGGCATTTCTGTTTTACAGGGACAAGCTGAAAAAGCCGCTTGCAAACTTGCGCATTGCGGCTGAAAAAATATCAAATAATGACTTGGATTTTGCGGTAGGATACGACAGTAAGGATGAGTTGGGGGAGCTTGTGGATTCCTTTGAAATCATGCGCACGGCTCTTGTAAATAATTTTTCTGAAATGTGGAAGCAGGTCGAAGAACGGAAAGCACTTAATGCGGCATTTGCTCATGATTTGCGTACCCCGCTTACAGTATTAAAAGGCTACAATGAAATGCTGCAGGTAGATGCAGATGAACGGACAAGAAAAATCGCTGCTACTATGGGAAAACACATATCCCGTATGGAGGCTTATGTAAGCAGTATGAGCAGTCTCAGGCGTTTGGAGGACACACAGCCGAAGTACGAGGCGGTTTCTCTGCAGCCGTTTTTGTCTTCTCTACAGGAAAACGCACAAATGGTATGTACACAAAATAGAAAAGCATTGCACCTGCAAAATGAGGTGCCTGCCTGTGAACTTTTTATAGATAGATCGTTCATTTTACAAGTATGCAATAATCTGTTAGCAAATGCCGTCCGCTATGCCCGGACGTCCATTACATTGTCTTTTCTTTACAGAATAAAGGATTGCTGATCATGGTATTGGATGACGGAAAAGGCTTTGATAAGAATATTGTACATAAGGTAACGAATCCATATTTCACAGAAGAAGACCGTGCGGAACACTTTGGCCTTGGATTATATATCTGCAGGCTGCTCTGCGAACATCATGGCGGATATCTGAACATTGATAATACGCCGAATGGAGCTATGGTATCTGCATTTTTCAAAAATCTTTCTTTGTAGATAAAAAGTTGAAATTTACGCGTTATACTCGTCATAAAAACATAGGAAAGGAAGTTTGACATGGTTTTAAAAACAGTCGGGCTGACCAAACAATTTGGCGGGAAGACAGCCGTAAATGATTTGAACATTACTTTATCAAATGGTGTTTATGGACTATTGGGGGCAAATGGCGCGGGAAAACTACATTTATGAGACTGCTGTGCAATCTTCAAAAACCTACTTCTGGAAGAATATTTCTGAATGGGAAAAACATTGCAGGGCTTGGAGAAAAGTATAGGAATCTTTTGGGATATCTGCCGCAGCATTTTGCGTATTACCCCGATTTTACCGCACTTGATTTTCTGCTGTATGTTGCAGCTCTAAAGGGAGTGGGTGAAAAAGCGGCGCAGAAAAAATCAAACGAATTACTTGAAGAGGTAGGATTATCTGCAGAAAGCAGACATAAAATTAAAACCTTTTCCGGCGGTATGAAACAGCGATTGGGAATTGCACAGGCAATGTTGAATAGCCCGCGTATATTAATCTTAGACGAGCCGACAGCAGGGCTTGACCCTAAAGAGCGTGTCCGTTTTCGTAATCTGATCAGTGCATTTGCAAAAAGATCGTATCGTAATCTTATCTACCCACATTGTTTCTGATGTAGAGTTTATTGCAGAGGAAATTATTATGATGAAATCCGGTTCAATTATTCACTTCGGGAAACCACAGGAGATCACGTCTGAAATCAATGGGCAGGTGTGGGAGTGCATTGTCCCATCGGCAAAGGCGGAGAAATATGCAGCAGCATTTATCACCAGCAATTTGCGCAACATGAATAATAACAAAACGGTTTTACGGATCATTGCAGATCATCCGCCTATGGCAGATGCTTCGCAGGTGCAGCCTAATTTGGAAGATTTGTATCTATTTTATTTCAAAGGAGGCACAGAAGAATGAAAAAACTAATTCAATTTGAATTACGAAAATATTTTCAAAACGCCTGACACAGATTGCTTTGCTTTTTGTACTGTTTTTTCTGCCATTTTGGGGTTTTCCAGCTATCAAAATAAATACGCATTTGATGGAGTGAGCAAGGAAGGGACAGGAAAAACAGCCGTAGAGATTGATAAGGAGATTGCGGCGAAATATGAGGGAGTATTGACAGATGAAAAAGTTCAGCAAATGATGAATGACTTTGCTGCCCAAACGAACTTACATGGAATGAATGCTGCGTATCTCTATCATAACGCTCTGCAGTCTGCAGTTTTACGCGGTTTTCTGATATGAATGGAAACTGGAACGGTGTTCGTGTTTCGGATGCATTTGGCAGTGAGGAAGTCAGGATTGGTTATGTTGACGGCTGGCTTACAACGAGCCAGAACATGGTTAAGATTTTTTTCATTCTTTCGCTGGTTATTGCTATTATGACCGCACCTGTTTTCTGTGGTGAATATGGCGGAGTGGATAATATTATCCTTACAAGTAGATATGGAAGGACGAAATGTGGGGCGGCGAAAGTGGGCGCTGGTTTTGATTGCTGCATTTATAGTGACACTGGCAGTAGCTGCCGTCAATATTTTGTTTGCATTTGTTCTATATGGAAGAGATGGATTGAATTGCAGCGTTCTTTTTGCGCCTATGCCATTTGATAATGGGTATATTCCTTTTAATATTACCTGTGGAACTTTGCTGAAATATCAAGTTTTGCTGGCTTTTACGGGAACATTGAGTGTTGCAGGAATTACGCTGCTAATCTCAGCTATCAGCAGGAATCAGATGGTGGCTCTGGTTGCTTCAGCGGCAGTGTACTTTTTCCCTGCTGTATTACCCATTTCGGAAAGTAATCCATTGTTTCGGTTTATAGGGCTTTTACCTATGTATCATGCTCAATTTGTTTCTCTCATGTCAATAGAACAAATGGATAACGGCATAATATATGCAATATGGGTTATTCCGACGGCATTTATTTTTATAGAAACAGGTGCTTTTGCTTCCCGTAGATTTTTGCGAATCATCAAGTCACATAAAGAACAGGAGAAATAAATGAAATCACAAATACTATAATATTTCCTGTTAGGCAAATGAATGCCAAGCTGGTGATAATTTTATAAATCAAGTTGCTTTCTATTATATTTCAATTATCTGAAATATAATAGATGCAGGAGGATAGAGTAAGTTATCTCACTGCTGCAGAGATTGCAAATAAATGGAAGTGTCCAGCCGGATGGCTGCTTATTATTAATGAGGCCGGAAGGATGGGGCGCTGTAAAAAGGAAGAAGACCTAGTTTTATTCCGGCCGACGCTCCAAAACCCTTGGATAAGCATTATTCAGAATACTATCAAAGCAAAAGGTCAGAGCTGATTGGCGACATAGCATAGATATTGGAATCAGCGGTTTATCATATGAAAGATATTTTTGAACATCTGGGGTTTACCCGTGAAACCCTGCGGTATTATGAGGAAATCGGACTTATCAAGCCGAAAAGAGGGCAGTATAGCAGATATCGTGAATTTGACTTGTTTGACATCTCCCGTCTGATGGCGATTGATTTCTATAAGAAACGGGGATTTTCACCAGTTGCCATCAAAG
>NZ_WUQX01000001.1:0-367500 GCF_009830285.1 Sporofaciens musculi
TCAGACGATGTCCATCCATCTCCGGGAAGAATTAATAAAGTAATCAACACGCCATTCTTTTTGCATAGAAGTCTGGCTCTGCTTCTAATACTCTCAAGAAATTCCCATGCTTCCCGTCATTATTGAAGGGCCACAGATTAGTGTATCCTGTCGAAAAAGAGAACTGAGATTTGCCTTGGTCAGCAGAATCGAATCCTCTGCAAGAATACTCTGGTCTTGTTGAACCTGTCGCCCAGTTTGTCAATATCTGATACTTTGAATACTGTTTTGGTGTACTTCTGCAACAATCTTCTAAATCAATGTAGAATTTGAAATAAGAGCTTATCTCCACACTGGGCGATACCTGTAGCAACGCCGTCTTTGTTTGTCAGCGCCTTATCCGGCTGGATGGCCTCCCTGGAACTCCCTGTTGATACCAACCACAGAATGTACACGGATCACAATGTGCATCTTATTGAAATTCGTAATGATAAACAGATCTCTGTCCTTCTTATCTCCACATTCTCCTGTCAGGTATTTAGGAAGATTAATCACCGTCAGCGTCTCTCTTGGCTTAAAGATCCCTTCAACAGCATCGTGGGAATGTGGGATTGGCTTAACTTTATCCGCCATCATAATCTCCAGCACCTTTGCCACATTAATTCCATACAACTCACCGAATATGGTAAACTGCATAACTTCAATTTCATTTGTTCAGATTCCAATAAAATTTCTGTATTAGCCATACACTCACTCCTTTACATTCTATGTATATCTATCGACGCAATATTCATCCGAAATAAGAGCTAAAGCATCTTCTCCGGCTTTCCTGCTGACCGGACGTATACATTCCCCGTAGTCACATCCAAAAGCATGGTTCTCGCATAATTTGCCCCGACATCTTCACTGGTAAACGTAACCCCTCAGCCATCAATATCCTTTTCACATTCTGTGCATTTCTCTCGCCGATATTCCCAAGACCTCCATTGCCCTTCATCTCGAACATCTTGGCTCCACCTGCAATCTTGCATACCATCCGCGATTTTGACCCCCCAAACGCAGTAAGTTTGCGAAGTGTCTCACGGATACCTGTATCCATGAACTTAAATACATTTCCATCCTTCGCACCGCTCTTTTCAGGAAGCATAATATGAAGAAGCGCTCCTAGCTTAATCATCGGATCATAAAAAGAAACACCGATGCAAGACCCCAATGCATACGTAATCAGTATGCCCTCCTGTCTCGTCATCTTCATATCAGCAATTCCAACTGATATCTTCTTCTCCATCTATCATTCCACTCCTAGTTTTCATAAGAACATTTAAAGACTCTACATCAGGCAGAAGCAGCATATTACTATTTAATGCTTTTCCGTCTATTTTGAATTTGCCAGTTATCATCATAATAATCCTGTCTGGATTTGCCCCATCATCGCGATTGGCACGCTCATAATTCCACCTAACATATTCACGGCAAGCTGCGGAACTGACAGTTCTACACTCATATTCACCAGGAAGCCATTGCAGTAATATAGGATGAAATAACTATATTACCAATCTCCCATGAGAACAGACGAATCAATCTCCTCTAATTCAAAGAAATCTTCCTTCGTCTTACCCAGCATTCTCAAAAAGATTTCATCAGAAAATTCTTTCGTCAGAATGAACAGCATGATACCGCCCAATTCTCCCGACATCTCAACTAATATAGCCGCGACCACTTCCTCCGGATCTCCACATTGACCAGCGCCTCATTAAAATCCAGAATCTCCACTTTGGGAAGGGACATGTTCACCTTCGCATTTATCATACTGGATAGGGCTGTTGCGGCGTTACCGCCGCCAATACTGCCGATTTCCTTCAAATAATAATCTCAGCTCATAGTTCATTTCTTCATATGTTTTATCCCCATAATCCACTCTCTATCCCCTTAATGTATTAACCGTGCCCACAATCTCATCGGATGTCTGAACCATCTTCAAGGCATAGGAATACGCTCTCTGCGCCTCAATAATGCGGGTAAAATCATCAGAAACACTTGCGCCTGACATCTCCAATGCATGATCCACCACTTTTGCACCTGGCATCAAAAACGGCTGCCCGTTCTTTACAGACGGCACATATTCGTTATCTCCGACACTTAACATCCCGTCCATTATGTTGAAGCCGTAGACTCCAATCTGCCCGCTTAGCTCCCCGTCAATAATCTGAATTGGGTTACTGTTCTGGTCCAGAACAAAGTTCCCTTTATCGTTCACGAGATAGAATTCATCTCCGCGCTTTGACATACTGAAATGTCCGTTCCTTGTATATGTAATCTCATTGGTAATCGGACTTCTCATCATGAAAAATCCGGAATCAACGATTGCATAATCGAAATCTCCCTGTGTCGTTACCAGTCCCTTAGGACTGAAATCCGTCTTCGTCTGTTCTACAAGGATTCCTGTCCCCGCTTTCATCGGGGTATCGTCCCCGTTATAGTTATTCAGATTATAATACATCAGATCCGAAAATACCGGCGTTTTTGCTTTATAACCATAGTTATTCACATTTGCAAGGTTGTTGGCAACTACATCCAGCTTGCGCTGTTCCTCCATTGCTCCTCTTGCAGCAGTATAAAATGATGTGTACATATGCCTCTCCTCTCTGTCCTGCGTGTCAAACCGCCATATACAGCCTGTAGCTGGTCATCTGTTAGCTGCGCCCTACGTTGCAGAACCTATTGTAACCATCTTTGCTTCCAACTGATCATAAATCTTAAGAATCTGAGCCGAGCTCTGCAGAATTCTCTGACTGCTGATCATCCGTGTCATCTCCTCCGCCATGGAAACATTGGAGTCCTCCAGATATCTCTGTGTAACTGTGGTTCCACCGTCTGCCGCCTGAGGCTGTGCATTGGCTCTGAACACGCTTCCGCTAATCTTGGTCAACTGACCGTAATCCGCAAAATCTACAATCTGCAGCGTTCCGAAAAACTGATTTCCCTCCTCGCTGAAGATATTTCCCTGTTTATCGATAATGATATTATCTGTAGTCAGACGAATGGCTCCATTGGTCCCCTGCACCCTTCCGATTCCCGGCAGGGTTAAGTATCCCTCATTATCCAGGTTAAATGAACCGTCCCTCGTATATACAGGCCCTTCGCCGGTATCAATAACGAAGAAGCCATTGCCGGTCAGTCCCACGTCCAGAGCATCTCCTGTCTCCCGAATACCTCCTTCTGTATAGTCCGTTACCCTCTCGTCCGCGATGTTCATCCGTGATACCATACCTACTGCAGTCTTACCATCCCTGTCATATCGGTAGATCATCTCGTCCCGGAAGGTACTCTGCATGATTCTGTCCATCTTATATCCCGGAGTGGATACATTCGTCATATTGTTGCTGACGACATTCAGATTACGGTTCTGTGTGATCATATTAGAAGTTAGATCATAATACCCTTGAAACATTCCTGCTCTCCTTTTCTTCGTTAAATCTCTCCATGTGTTTCCTTAGTTTCTTTATTGCATTCGTATGAATCTGAGAGACACGCGGCTCACTGACACTCAGCACATCCGCAATCTGTCTCATATTCAATTCATCTATATAGTATAGTGAGATCACAAGCTGCTCATTCTCCTTGAGCGTACCGACCCCTTCCGCCAGAACCTGCGTAAGCTCCTTCTTAAGAAACTTACTCTCTGGCTGCTCACTTTTATCCCCCTGCGGCAGCGTCACTCCAACCTCATTCCCCTGTGCCTCCGCCAATACCATATCCAGTGAAAGAATGTTAAACAGTGATGCCTTGCGCATCGTCTCCTGATACTTCTCAGGGGTAATGTTCAGATAGTCTGTCACCTCCTGTACAGAAGGATAATACCCAAGTTTATTATATAACGTTGTGACCGCTTCTTCAATATCTCTAGTGCTCTTTCTTGTACTTCTTGGCACCCAATCCTGCTTTCTGGCAAGATCAATAATCATTCCTTTGATTCTTTTGGAAATAAATGTCTCGAATTTTACATTTTTATCCATATCAAACTTATCAATGGAGGACATAATCGCAATAACGCCCTCGCTGATGATATCATCTACCTGAGAAAACTCATATAAATATCCCGCATTTGAAGCGCAATGCTTCTTCACAAGATAGATATAGCGCATAACGATCTCCTGCTTTACTTCCAGGCTGCCCGTCTCTTTATACAGTTTTAAAAAAGATCTTCGTTCGTTTTGTCTTTATACCGTTCCTGCGTGTTCATATTGCACTCCGTTAAATTTTTGTTCTACATCGCTATATTGCCAACTGCCTGTATCTGGATATTGTTGCTGATCTCATTAAACGACAGCACATACACATCTGGGAAGAATTGCTCTATCAGACGGTAGACATGGATTCTTACCACCTGACTTGTCAGAATAATTGGCGTCTGGCCAAGCTCCTGAAATTTCTTTACTTCCTCAGACATCTGTGTAATCACATTCTGCATCACATCCGGACTAAGCGCTAAGTATACGCCATGGTCGCCGTTTGTTAAGCTGGTAATAATATTTTTCTCCAGCTCGGCATCCAATGTCACGACTCTCATGCTGTTGCCCTCGCAGAATCTTCTGGTAATCGTACGTTTCAGCGCAACACGAATATTCTCCGTAATGGAATCCAAATCCCGCACCGTCATGGAAGAATCTACAATGGTCTCCATGATCGTCTCCATATCCTTAATTGGAATACCTTCTTTCAGCAGATTCGTCAAAATCTTCTGGAAGTTACCGTAAGAGATCAAATTCGGGATTAATTCGTCTACAAGCCCTGGCGACTGCTTCTTCATATTGTCAATCAGACGTACAACCTCCTGACGGTTCAAAAGCTCATGAGCATGCTTCTTCACAGTCTCTGACAAATGTGTCAGCATAACAGACAACGGATCAATAACCGTATATCCATAGATCTCAGCCATTTCTTTCTTATCCACGGTAATCCATTTACTAGGAATACCATATGCAGGCTCAATGGTATCTATTCCATCGATCTCCTTCTCAAGATTCGGCGGCTCTAAGGCAAGGTAGTAGTCTACCAAAATCTCTCCTTTCGCAACTTCCTCTCCCTTAATCTTAATAACATACTGGTTCGTGTTCAGGCTTGAGCTGTCACGCAGCCTGATGGACGGAATGACAAGTCCCATCTCCTGTGCATACTGACGCCGGAAAATTACGATACGGTCGATCATCCTTCCGCCGCTTGCCTCGTCTACGAGAGGAATCAGGCTGTACCCAAACTCCATCTCGATTGGCTCCACTGAGATCAAAGAATATACGCTGTTGATATCTTTGAAATTTTCTTCATCCTCCATTATATTCATCGGATCAGCTTCCGCAACCCCCGGACTGCCCATAGCCATTGGTCCCTGTTCCGGAACCGCTGCAAACGACTGCATACGACGAAGGAGGTAAAAACCACCAAGCATCATTATAAGAGCAATCACTGAAAGCTGGAGCTTTGGCATCCCCGGAACTGCAATCAAAATAGCAAGAACGCCGCCTGCAATCATAATTGACCTTGGCTGTGCTGAGAACTGTCTTGTCACATCAATGTTCAGACTGTCTTCCGCAACCGCACGGGTTACAATCATACCGGTCGCCGTTGAGATAAGGAGTGCTGGTATCTGCGATACCAGACCGTCGCCAATGGTCGCAATGGAATATACTTGAAGTACTTCCGCAAATCCCATACCGCCCTGTACCATACCGATGATACAGCCGCCCAGGAAATTGACTGCCGTAATGATCAGGGACATGGTTGCATCTCCCTTAACAATCTTCGTAGCACCATCCATGGAGCCATAAAAGTCAGCTTCCTTCTGAATCTTGTAACGCCGCTCCTTCGCCTCATCCTCTGCGATAAGTCCGCTTCCCAAGTCAGCGTCAATCGCCATCTGCTTACCAGGCATAGCGTCCAACGTGAATCTCGCCGCTACCTCAGCTACACGCTCCGCGCCCTTAGTAATAACAAGGAACTGTACTAATACAATAATCAGGAAGATAACAACTCCGACAACCACATTTCCCTGGAGAACAAAGTCACCCATGGATTTGATTACCTGTCCCGCCGTACCTGAATTACTAAGGATACTTCTCGTGGAAGATATATTGATTCCGATACGGTATAAGGTTGTGATAAGAAGCAAAGAGAGGGGAAAATAGAAAATTCCAGCGCCTCTTTGATATTCATACTGATCAAAAGGATAATCAGCGATACCGCAATATTCAAAATAATCATAACGTCCAGAAAAAACGGACTTAACGGTATAATCAACAGCAGAACAATCATGACTACGATCAATGATACCGCATTATTTAATATATTTTTCATCCTCTACACCAACTTTTATTCATTCGGAATACCTCAACCAGTATCTCCGCTACCACTCCATAATACTCTGCTGGAATCTGTCCTCCAAGCGGAGTCGAAGCATAGATTCCCCTTGCAAGGGGCTTATTTTCAATCACCGTGACATTGCTGTTCTCTGCAATCTCTACGATCTTAAGAGCAATATAATCCTGGCCTTTTGCCACGACGACAGGGGCATTGTCATGGTCTATATCATATCGAAGCGCAACTGCAAAATGCGTAGGGTTTCGGATAATAACATCTGCATCCGGAACTGCCTGCATCATTCTGCTCCTGGCCATGCTCTGCTGGAGACTCTTAATCTTACCCTTGACCTTAGGATCTCCTTCCATCTGTTTGTATTCTTCCTTGACTTCCTCTTTGGACATCTTAATATCTTTTTCATATTTCCATCTCTGGAAGAAAAAGTCAAAACCCGCAACAGCTGCAAAAATCATCCCTATCCTTAAAACCATGCTTATAATCTCATTCAGAACATACGTAGCAACGCTAATAGTATTAATATCCATCATCTGCGCAATTACTACAAGCTGCTCCTTCAAAATCCTATATATAACTACTGCCAGAACAATAATCTTTAGAAGCGATTTAAGCACTTCCACAAGCTGTCTCGTAGAAAACAGATTTTTAATACCTTTTATCGGATTAAGCTTACTAAGTTTAAATTTTAACGGCTTCTTAGTAAAAAGGAACCGTGTCTGTATTCCAGTGGTAAGCACGCCAATAGCCAGACTAATTACACCAATTGGAAAATACACCATGCCAACGTTTCCACCGCTTTCATACCTACAAGCTGTAGATTACCAAGAGAAAGCTCATTGATATCTGCAACCGAGGAGATCTGAAAGATTAAACTCTCCCGAAGTCTGCGGTAAATAGTTGGAAAAAATAATTTTATACAATAGAAACACCCTACAAGCGAAGCGACCGCGATAACGTCCTTACTTACAGGAACATTACCTTCCTTACGTTGGTCGTTTCGCTTCTTAGGTGTGGCTTTTTCGGTTTTTTCATCTGACGCCAAAGGTGTTCACTTCCTTTATAAAAATGTCAGTATTCCCTGGACCGTCTTCATCATCGTTGTCATGATCTTCTCGATGAATTCGCCTGCAGGCGCATATAGAAGCGCCAAAGGCCCAGACCAACAATTAATTTCATCTGAATATTAATTACAAATATACTAATCTGCGGCACGACTTTATTCAGGATTCCAACTCCCATCTCCACAAGAAACTCTGCGGCAATCATGGGTAACGCAAGCTTCACTCCCATGCTCACACATTCCAGAAAGATATCAATAATTTTCAGCGCAAGTCCCTGGGTAAGCACAATTCCGCCATATGGCACGATTTCTGCCGAAGTCAGCAAAATTTTCATCAGCGCCAGGTGACCGTCTACTGCGAAAAAGCATAATCAACCATGCCTGATACACACTACCTGTTATAGGCATCTGTGCATTACTCTGGGGATCATACACTGTAGCCATAGACAAACCAATCTGATAGTCTATAATATATCCTGCAAAACTAACAATAAAAAAAAACAAGTGCATGACATATCCTAACACATATCCTGCCGCAAATTCTTTGATCAGAAGGAATCCGAACTCAATCGTACTCACAATCTCTACCGCCTCTTCCATCGAGGCCGAATATACCATCATCGTTAAGATAAAAATAAATCCTCCCTTAACTCTAATCGGTATATTATTTCTTCCCAATATCGGATTCATTAAGATAAACCCTGACATTCGCATCATAATCAGCGAAAATAAGGTAAGCTGTGCGGTATTATCTATCGACATGTCATCACTCCTCGCATCAGCCTTGTATCATCCGAAAGATCTTCGTGGTAAAATCCTGTAATGACTCTAACATAGAACTGCCGGAAAAGACAAGTATGACACCTATTACCAATAATTTCGGCACAAATGTAATCGTCTGTTCATGAATCTGCGTCGCTGCCTGTATGATGGAGATCAAGATGCCTACCAGCATACTGATCACCAACATTGGACCTGCCAGTTGGATAATCAGTATGAATACCTCATACATCAGGTCCGCCACTTCTCCATTCGTCATCTATATACTCCTTCCCGTCATCGGAAACTATTGACAATCGTGGAAAACAGAAGCTCCCATCCATTTACAGTTACGAATAACAGCAGCTTGAACGGCATTGAGATCATCGCCGGAGGCAGCATCATCATACCCATAGACATAAGGGTAGATGAAACCACGATATCGATCAAAAGAAATGGAATGTATAACAAAAATCCTGCAGTAAATCCTCTTTTCAACTCACTCGTCATGAAGGATGGGATTACCACTGTCATAGGAAGATCTACTCTGTTTTCTGTTTCCTCCACCCCCGACATATCCACAAATAGCTTAAGTGAACTCTCCTCCGTATTCGTCAGCATAAATTCCTTCAGTGGAACCTGAGCGCGGGAAATGGCTTCTTCCTGAGTAATCTCCTGGTTCTTATATGGCGTATAAGCTTCTGTATTGATCTGCTTAATGACCGGATCCATAATAAATAAAGTCAAAAAGATTGCAATTCCGACTAATACCATATTTGGCGGCGTTTGTTGGACACCCATCGCATTTCTCAAAAAAGAGAGAATGATTACTGTTCTTGCAAAAGACGTCACCATGATTAAAAGAGAGGGCAGAAGTGATATGACTGTCAACATCAGCAGGATATCCAGTGTAGGAACCTGATTGCCATTCACATTGATTAATGAATCGTACACTAATTTCTACCTCCTCTTTTCGTTATGTCACCCAGTTTATCCATCATCGATTTAAAGTCTGGTATCTTCCCAGCTCCTTCTTCTCCATCCGGCTCCAAAGGAAACAGATCCTCATCCGAAATCTCGGACAGGAGACTGACCTGGCCTGACGTGACACCAACGAGCAGATATTTTCCACCCACCTGCACAATCGCAATGTGTCTGTCCTGGCCAAGGGTGATCTGATCGATCAGGCGCATATAACGAGAACTGCCGTTTCTGCCCAGCCCTTTGCCTATGTATTTGCTGGCCAAATAACTCAGATATATAATCACTATTACCGCAACAAAGGTGGCAATCACTCTCCACATATCTTTCCTTCCCTACTCTCTTAATGCTGCTCTAACGCAATCAGATTCACTTTCATGATCTCTGTAATTCTTATTCCAAAGTTGTCTTCCACAACTACAACATCACCCTTTGCAATGCACTGACCATTGACATATAAGTCTACCTGCTCGCCCGCCAGTTTGTCCAGAACTACCAGGGAACCTTTTGTAAAGTCAAGTATATCCTTCACCAGCTTCTTTGTCCTGCCAATCTCAACGGAAACCTCCAGAGGCACGCTCATGATCAGTTCCATGTTTTCTTCCTGTTCGCCCTCCAGTACGATTCCGGTATCCGCCTTCAAATTTGGCTGCATTGGAGGCTGTACATGGATCATCTTCGGCTCAGGCGGCGCTGCCACCGGCTTGGGCGCACTATTCTGCTCCTGCATCTGCTGCTGCATCTGCTGCATCTGCTGCATCATCTGCTGCATCATCTGCATCTGCATCATAGAAACATCGGGACTCACCATGGGCTGTGCTGCCCCCTGCATCATCGGCATCATCGCAGGCTGTGCTGCTGCACCTGCCGTCGGTTCAGCTACGGGCGCTGCCGCAGCCTGTGCTGGAACTGGCGCCGGTTCTGGCGCTGCCGCTGGTGTCGGTGCGGGCTCTGCTGCTACTGGTGTCGGCGCAGAAGCTGGCTCTGGCGTTGGTGCTGGCGCCGGTTCTGGGTCTGGCTCTCCGCCTACCATACCTGCAAGCATTCTCTCAATTTCCTCCTGAGACATCTTGCCCCCCGAAGCCTCTGCTGCCGGTTCGCTCGCTGCCGGCGCTGGTTCCGGTACTGGCGCTGGCGTCGGCGCTTCTGCCTGCGGTACGCTTTCCTGTCCGCCTGGAACATAAGGAATAATATCCTCCGGCGGAAGGAAACCTTCCACCAGTCCCTTTGCCAGTGCAATCGGCATAACATTAAAGAATTCGCTCTCCAACTTATCTGCAATCTTCAAAGTGAATCCAATTAATACCTTTGGTTCTTCATCTATAAAATATTTATCTATAAACTGCTGCTCATTCTCCACCTCAAAAGAAATTGGCGTGGAGATATCTACTACTCTACCTAAGAATTCAGACAACGCTGTCGCAGATGCCCCCATCATCTGGTTCATGACCTCACAGACTGCACTGATGTTGATCTCATCTAACTCAAAATCTTCATCCGCAATCTCCATCCCCATAGCCATCTCGACGATTACTTTAATATCATGCCTCTTAAGAAGCATAACATTCTGACCCTCCAGACCAGCAACATAAGTAATCTCGACACAGACTGCCGGATCAACCCTGTCTAATTCAAACTCTTCTTTTTTCACGATGTTGACAATAGGTGTCGTTATATCTACCCTTGCACTCAGCATCGTGGAAACTGCTGTTGCCGACGCACCAAGGCTGATATTGAGTATCTCACCTATCGCATCTATTTCCAGTTTACTAAAGCAATCTGAATTCATATAAACCCTTCTCTCCTTCCGGGAAAATCACCCCTTTTTCTATTTGCCGATATCCAACGCTTTCTGCGCCATCAGCTTCATGGCATTAAAGGCCGTAATGTTTGCCTCATAGGCTCTCGTCGCAGACATACCGTCTATTGTCTCTTTTACAAGATCTACGTTCGGCATCATAACATAGCCTTCCTCATTTGCATCCGGGTGATCCGGATTATAAACAGGATTCAGGTCTCTCTGATCTTCCACAATCTCCGTTACTTTCACTCCGCCCTTGGACGCAGTCCGGTTTAGGAGGCTGTTAAATTTGGTACGAAAAGAGGTGGTCGGTACCTCCTGCAAGACTACCATCTTTCGGCGGTAAGCTCCCCCGCTGGCCGTCCTGGTTGTCTCAGCATTGGAGATGTTCTCTGCTGCAATATCAAGCCGCTGCCTCTCTGCCGTCATCCCTGATGCACTTATATCAAATGAATTCAAAAAGACATACTAACCTCCTTAAACTAGCCAAGGATCTTCTTCACAGTTGATAAGACACGCTCCGGCTTAAATGGCTTTACAATAAAATCCTTTGCTCCTGACTTAATGGAATCCATAACCATGGTCTCCTGTCCCATAGCAGAGCACATAACAACCGTTGCTCCTGGATCCATCGCCTTGATCTCCTTTAATGTCTCAAGACCGTCTTTGTTCGGCATGGTAATATCCATGAATACAAGATCCGGCTTCTCAGCAGTATAAGCCTCCACCGCTTTTACACCGTCCTCTGCTTCAATCAGATCCGTATACCCTGCCTGTGACAGCGTATTTTTTAACATCATTCTCATAAACGCCGCATCATCCACTAATAAAATCTTTGCCATTTCTTCTACCTCACTTTTGTTAATGTTATTGTTATCATTATAATTTATTTACTCAGATAATCCTTGGATTTATCTGGTAGTTATACTGCCACGTCTTCTTCCGCCTCTTCAAGCAACTTGTTCGGCTCAATCAGACGATCCTCAATCTTGACTGCTACATTCTTGTTATGTACGCCAAGCTGGCCATTGAACCATGGCTGGCCCTCGATATAGAGGGAAATCAGCGAATCCTGTGGTTTGTTCAGGTCGATGACGTCTCCCACATGGAGATTGTATACATCGTCCAGATTCAGCTTCGCTATGCCAAGCTGCGCCATAATATCCATCTTGGATTCTCTGATATTCTCCAGAATATCCTCCTTGGTGTTCCGAAGATGCGCCGCATCGATCTTCTTTGCCAGATGCTTCGTCTTATCAATGATTTCAAACATGTTGCTTAAAAGCGTGCCTGGCATACAGATATTCATACTTCCATCAATTCCGCCAAGGGATATGTGCAGCATGATAATTACTACTGTCTCATCTACACTAATTCCCTGGAACATACTTGGTTTCTCTTCCACCCGCTCGAACTCAACATCCAGATTGATATAACCAGCCCAGACATCTTTGGTAATCATAACCAAATACTTTATAATTTTTGCATAGAGGGCAAGCTCAATATCCGTATAAGTATAAGACATATCTACCGACATATCCATCCCCGTCCCTCCAAGCATACGGTCAATCATAGACGCCATCAGCAATGGACTAATATGCATCAGCATTGGAGGGTTACTGGACCGATCGGGCAAGTCTATATTAGCGATTGTGAGTACGTCCGACTCATTCAACGCATTTCCAAATTCGTAATAACGCTGCTCCTCAACCCCCATAACCTCAACTTCACTGGCAGCCCGGAACAGACCATTGATCTGTGAAGCAGCTATCCTGGAGTAGTTATCGTAGATACTGCTGAGCATCTTCAGCTTATCCTTCGTATACTTCTTTGGACTGAAGAAGTCGTACTTTTTGTACTCCTTCTCCTTTACTACCTCCTTCTTTTCCTCTACCACCTCATCCGCACCGGAATTCTGCATGGAATTCAGCAATGCGTCTATCTGACTTTGCGATAATACATCTGCCATCCTAAACTCCCACTTTCCTTACTTTACTCGGTTGTTCTGTTCATCATCTGATAATACTCTTCCAGAGAATGTTCTACTGCGTCAGACTTGGTGATCAGTAATTCAACCCTCCGGTTCTTCGCCCGATTCTCCGGCGTATCAAACGGTGCAACAGGCCTGAACTGTCCATATCCCATCGGAACAATCTTATCTGGCGTTACTTCCGTCCGCTGTTGGATGAATGCCGCAACCCTTGCCGCTCTCTCCGATGAAAGAACCCTGTCATTCTCCGGATTGTTCGGAATCACTGGGTCTGCCTGCGTCGTATGTCCCAACACCTGAATCTCCTTCACAGAGTCCTTGACTCCTGAGATAATCGACGCAAACTGCGCCAAAACATCCATTCCCTCCTGTTTAATCACAGAACTGTCTCCGTCAAAGAATACATTATCCTGAAATGTGATAAAAGTATAGCCATCCCCTTTAAACAGCTCTACTTCGCTATTCATATTCGCTTCATCCACTGCGGCTTTCAGACTCTCATACAACTCGTCAAATGCCTCTGCCTCTACTGCTCCCGACACATCGTTGGGCGCGCCAGGGTCAGTCTCATCTGCAATCTGGGACAACTCCTCGGCTTCAGGGTTGAAGCTCTTAACAATCATAATCCATTTCGACTGGTCCAAAGTAGAGATGGAGTATAGTAATACGAAGAAACATAACAGCAGAGTTACCAGGTCTCCATAGGTGTCCATCCAATTGGCGCCGCCACCGCCGCCGCCTTTGTTCCTCTTCTTCATAGCTCCCTCCTGTTATTCTTCTGCCTTTTTGCCCTTTGCAGCAACTGCATCCGGATCCAGAAGCTTCTGGCGCTCTTTCTGGGACACGAATGTAACCAGCTTCTCACGCAGGAACTTCGGATTGTCTCCCGCCTGAATTGCAAGGATTCCCTCAATCATAATCTGCTTATACAGTAATTCCTCGTCATTCCTTACTCTCAGTTTCTTAGCAATTGGTGAGAATATCAAGTGGGCAAGTATACATCCGTAGAATGTCGTAATCAACGCTGTTCCCATGGCAGGGCCAATGTCTCCCGCACCGCCTTCATCAAGATTCATACCCTTCAGCATGTTGACCAGTCCGACCAGCGTACCAATCATACCAAAAGCAGGCGCTTTCGCATCCAAAGTATCATAAATCCCGATACAGTCCTCATGTCTTGACAGCATGGCTTCCACGTCACTCTCCAGAAGGGTACGTACTTCTTCCGGTTCTGTTGCATCCACAATCAACATGATGCCTTGCTTGAAAAACATGTCATCAAGCTCATTCGCTTTCTCCTCCAACGCCAGCAGACCATTCTGTCTCGCAAGCTGAGCCATCTCAACCAGTATATCAATCAATTCACCGATGTTATACTTCTTCCCCTGAAATAGCATCTTCGTATGCTTGGGAAGAGTCAGCAACATATTGAAGGGATAACATGCGATTCCCGCTGCAAGCGTACCTCCAATAACAATCGCGATACTGGGAAGGTCCCAGAAGTTTCCAAGCTTTGCCGGTCCGATACCTACGAATACGATCAGCACCGCACCGATAACCACACCTAAAATACTAGTTATGTCCACTTATCTTCACCACCCTATTCCTTAATTACTATACTATCTATCTCCACGGTAGCAATGTATCTTACCATTGTACTCAATTGTTTTCCTGATTATCTCTTCCGCACCTTCTTTTACGATGTAAAACTTGCCGTTAGTCATAAGGATCTTTGATTCCGGTATCAATTCCACAGATTCTATATGCGCACAATTCAATACGATCTTTGTGTCATTTAATTTCGTCAGCATTATCATATCATAGTTCCTCATAAATTTCAAACATATCCCAGTATATGGTGAAGATGTATTCGCCATATACTGGAATATGCTGTCAAAATCACATCTATTACTTGCCGGCGGTTATTAACGCTTCATATTAACAAGCTCCTGTAACATTTCATCCGTTACTGTGATAATCTTTGAGTTGGCCTGGAACCCTCTCTGGGTTGTAATCATGTTGGAAAATTCATTCGCAAGGTCTACGTTTGCCATCTCAAGTGTTCCTCCTAAAAGCTTTCCAACCGGACCGCCGTTGGGTTTGATCGCCTCTACATCCCCGCAGTTTGGACCCACTGAGTAATAGTAACCGTCCTGCTTCTCAAGGCCGTTGGGGTTCTCTACGGAAACCAGGGCAATCTGTCCGACCGGAATAGTACGGTTGTTTCTGTCGGTTCCCATAATAGTTCCGTCTTCATTGATTCTCCAGCTCTGGATATCATACCGCTGACCTGTTTGTTCATCAATCGGAATACGAATGGCAGTCAATTCGTCCGCATACTCTGCCGCTACGCCTGGAATCAAATCATTTCCCTGATTTCTTCCATCTTCTACTGGCTCAACAAAATCCACATTTGGCGTACCCACTGGACCATTACCATCATTCACAAACATCGCTCCATAAATTCCAGTACCCGCAGCGCCAATTGTTGTAGCAAATGTATCGCCAGCCTCTTTTGCTGTAATTGTAAGCGTTGCACTATTAAGATATCTTCCGATACGGTCCAGGCTGACATTGACTTTCGTGAAATCCAGTCCGTTACACTCTGGCACAAGTTTTCCATTTTCATCCAGCTTCTGCTTTGACACATATGTTACCCAGTCATTCACGGCATCTTCAAAATCATTTACCGAAGTAACGTTTGTGTCAACCTTTACACCAGCTATTGTAATCGTCCATTTTGTACCTGCCGCAGCACCCTGAGCCGGCTTCTCCAGTTTAACAGGAACATCTTTAATCGTAACAGAGCTGGCTGACGCCGGTGTCTCCGGCGTTCCTGTTCCCTCAATCGGCGCATATCCATACACATAACTTCCCTGATTATCTACCATATATCCATTGTTATCTACACGGAAGATGCCGACTCTTGACAAACTAAGTCCTGATGACTCCACGTTATCAAACGCACCGTTTACCATATTACCTACCAGGAAGAAGCCTGTTCCGTCAATCATACAATCCAGATTGTTGGAGGAGGGCGCCGGGGCGCCGGTGTTAAACTCCGTAGAGATTGATGATAACTTTGAACCGTAACCTACCTGAGAAGCGTTATGTCCTCCGGCTGCTCCCGCCAACTGGCTTCCGCCTGTACTGCTGATAGAATTCGTATACATTCCGTCCTGAAAGTTATAGCTAAAAGACTTAAAACTCCATGTATTAACGTTCGCTATATTATTACCGATAACGTCCAATTTGGACTGATGTGCCTTGAGTCCTGCAACTCCTGCAATCATTGATCTAACCATTTGTTATACACCCTTTCTTTATTATATCCTGCGCGTCTTTGGGAAACCTATGGTATTCTCCATCGGCTCCACTGTGTATCTGCAAGTCATACAGATACGAAACCCCCATCAAATGGTCCGGCTTACATTAAGACCGCGCTGTCAATATTGGTAAATATATTTTCCCTCATCTCTGTTCCTGACATTGTTGTCACTACGACGTTATGTGGAACATTTACTATAAAAGCCCCGCTCTCGCCGATGATAACCACGTCTCTTGCACCTTTTTCCCTGGCTTTCGATACTGCCTGGTTCAAGTCCTTAAGGAGACCGTCTGTCATCTCGATTCCCCGCTCCCGGACTCTCTGTACCGCATGTTTGGAGAACTGAACGGACTGAGCTTTGTCGGCTTCTTTCTGCAAAACGTCTGCGAACTGCACCTTAGTGACTGTATTCGCACCTGCACCTGTGATTCCCTGTGTCTGCAGCTGCGCTGACGCATGCTGCAGCTTAAGCGCTCCGGCATTGGTAATCTGGTTCATCTTACTCATCACTTGCACCGCCTTTATCTCTAATCCCCTTAATCCCCTTAACTACTCTTTATCCTTATCACCTGTCGTATTGTCAGTATCCGTCTTATCGGTTCCTTCCGTCTTGTCTGTGTCATTTTTATCCTTGTCTTCATCCTTCACCGGAACTTCACCGATACCCATTACTTGTGACAACTCGTACTTTTTTCCGTCGATATATACTGCCGTAGCGCCAGTTAAATCTACGCCTGTTACCGTTCCCTTCTTGGTTCCGGTTACTTCGCCCTCCTCATTCGTAATCGCAACGGTTACTTCTTTTCCGAGCAACCCTGTAGAATAGGTGGTCAAGGTTACCTGCGACAGATTGTTGGAAACGGTTGCAAAATTAGATACTGCCGACGTCACCTGAGTCATAGCATTCATGGTAGCCATCTGTGTCATCTGATTCATCATTTCACTGTTACTCATCGGATTCATGGGATCCTGATATTGAAGCTGTGCCGCCATCAATTTCCAGAAATCATCCATGGTCATATCGCTCTTGTTAGATACCGCCGACGTCTGTGTAGCCTTCGACGCATCGTATTGATATTGGGCGGCATCGCTCTTTAATACATCTTCAACTCCTGCCATATTCTTCTCCTTTCTTATCCAACCAATCCCAGACGCAGCTTCTGCAAAAATTGTTCTGCATCCTCACCGTCCTGGTTCTGATTTTTGTCTTTCTTCTCCTGCTTTGCGTTCTGGTCTGCCTGCTCATTTTCATCCCGTGTCTGATTCAGGTAGTCAGTCTCCTGCTTCTCCACAATAATGGTCGTCTCCCCGCCAAGATTCCGGTCAATGATGTTGCCAATCTCACGCGCGTTCTGACTAAGTGCATCCATAGCACGCTTTTCTGAACAAACGATCGAGATTGTTGCCTGATTCCCTTCATACAGTACTTTTACAGCAATCTTTCCAAGATTTACAGGTTCAATATGAATCTCAAACTCCTTCACACCCTCCACAAGCTTGGAAAGCATTGTATCTGTAACCTTCTCTGGAAGTTCCTCTGGCTGCTCTACATAAACTCTGGCAATCGTCTCCGGCTTTTCCACCTCTGGCTGTGGGATCCTCTCCGCCTCTGGTCTTACTGCCGCCGCTGCCTGCTCCGGCGTAAACTGCTCTGACTGTACCTCCCCCTTTTCCTGGGGCTGTTCAGTTTTCACTGCCTCTTTTAAATTCGATGAGAAATCCTGGGGCTGCTGCTGTGTCTCAGACGCGTCTTGTGTCTGTACAACCGACATCGCTTCCGCCGCCTTCACCTCTGTTTTCCCTTGCATCTGCTCTGGACGAGTCTCAGCCTGCTTCGGTAAAACCGTCTCAACCCTTCCGGTTTCCGGCATCTGAACCTGCTGAGCTTCTGCCTCAGTCTGCACTTGAACCGCCTCTGTTTCTTTAGCGTCCGTCATCTGCATCATCAGTTCTTTGCCTTCAGCTTCAGTCTGCACCTGAACCGCCATCTCTGGCGTTGGGGCCGGGGCCTGTTCTCCCGTCTTCTGCTCAACAACAGCGAAGCCACAAGAGAGCCGTTGGCACATCTGCGCCGCAATCATTGCTTCCGCCTGACTGGTATCTGTCTCTTTGCTGTCTGTCTTATCCGTCTTGTCCTTAGACACTCCTTCTTGCTTCTGCTCGCCTGATGCCTCGGTCTTATCTGTCGCTGTATCCTGATCTTTATCCTTGGTTACTTCCTTACTATCCTGTTTCCCTTGTGCATCCTCATCCTTGCTCTGAAGCATCTTCCGGAAGTCATAGTCTCCAGATACATCCCCAGTCTGATTAGGCGCTTTCGTCTTTCCTGCAGCCTGAAATGCAATATCCATCGTCTTCATACTCAATTTCTCCATGGGCTTCCTCCTCCTTTCTTAATAATATTGGTGTAACTCTTGACACTCTAATTTACAGCCACGCCCTATAATATATGAGAGAATACTGTTTTTGTGTCTTCGTTACATTTATAGTAATCTGTCCGGAACAATATCCATCATCCCTGACAGGATTACCCGACAATTCTCGCCATCGCCCTTTTTGTGGCAACAAATTCTTCTATAAATTGTTCTTCTTCCTTCTGGACTTCCTTCTCGTATTCCTTGTACTTCTTTTCCTTTAATTTATCTATGGAGGAAGTTTCTTTTTTTGCTTCCACCACCTCGTTGCGCTTGGCTTCTTCCTTCTCCTGGAGCTTCGCCAGTTCTTCATACTTCTTCTTAATCTTAATCCCCAGCGCCTCCAGATAATTCTCATAGGTATGGATATCACAAATCTTCATTCCACTCATCCGGCTATTCCGAAATTCTATCGTACAACGGCGATGCTCCTCCTCCATTGTCTCAATGGTTCGTTCACATTCCCTAACCTTCGCAAGAATCCTGGCATGCTCTGCTTTTAGTCCATCAAGCACCTGCTCCTTATAATTAAGTACAGTATCCAATGAAAAAAAGAACTTCTTCATCGCAATATCTCCTTCATCATCTCTAAGGATTTGTCACTCGGAAAACTCTCGTCTATCTTCTGCATGAGAAAAGCATTGACTCTGTCAATCTTGGAAATAGCCCCGTCAAGCCTGGGATTCGTCCCTGACTTATAGGCTCCAATTGAAATCAAATCTTCATTCTTAGCATATATGCTCAAAATATCTCTCATCTTTGCTGCCGCTTCACGGTGATCCTCTGGTACAATATTCGTCATCAGACGGGAAATACTGGCATTTACATCAATCGCAGGAAAGTGATTTTCATTCGCCAGTTTTCTTGTAAGTACAATGTGTCCGTCCAGAATACCACGGACGGTATCTGCAATCGGTTCGTTGGTGTCGTCACCCTCCACCAACACCGTATAGATACCAGTAATCGAACCCTTCTCGAATTTCCCGCTTCTCTCCAATAGCTTCGGGAACTCTGCATATATGGAAGGGGTATAGCCTCTTGCAACCGGCGGCTCTCCGGTTGCAAGCCCAATCTCACGCTGCGCCATTGCGAAACGGGTAAGAGAATCCATCATCAACAGAACATCCTTCCCCTGATCTTTAAAATACTCTGCAATGGTCGTCGCCACAAGGGGACATTTCATGCGCAGCATTGCGGGCTGATCAGAAGTCGCAACCACAAGTATGCTGCGTTTCATTCCCTCCGGTCCGAGATCCTTTTCTATAAATTCACGAACTTCTCGGCCTCGCTCTCCCACGAGAGCAATCACATTAATATCGGCTTTAACATTTCTCGCAATCATTCCAAGTAATGTACTCTGCCGACGCCACTACCTGCAAAAATACCGATACGTTGCCCCTTCCCAACCGTGTTCAGCCCATCAATCGCTTTCACGCCAAATTCCAACGGGTCCGTAATCGGAGGTCTTGCCAAGGGATTGATATAATTATTCTCTACATAGTAATAACGTGAAGAAGGAAGCGGTCCTAAATCATCCATAGGATTCCCTGTGGCATCTATGATCCTTCCTCTCAAAAATTCACCTACCGGAATCTTCAAACGCTTCCGGGTATTTCTCACAAAACTGCCGGCAGCCACACCATTCAAATTCTCGTATGCCATAAGCTGCATCTTGTCTCCACGGAACCCCACAACCTCCACGGGAATCTGCCTGTGCTTTTCTTCGTTGTAAATCATGGCAATATCCCCGATACTTGCACGGTTTCCGGAAGACTCCATCGCCATTCCAATGACATTCTCTATCTTTCCTATGTAACTGATCGTCTCTGCTTTCTGTATCAGCTCCGGCAATTTTGAAAACATCTCTCTCCTTGATTACACCCTGACATTGTTCAGTATGTCTTTGATGTTCTCTAACTGCGTACCGACGCTAGCGTCAATAATCTCATCGGGCAATTCTATAATACATGTGCCTTCTTCTCCATTATCCATAGTAACAATCTTAATATTCTCAGAAAGTTTGGACAGTTTATCCAAAAATTCCGTATCTACATCCATAGAAACAGCCGTATCACACTTCGTTATATAGATCTTGGCCCACTGTTTTTTCGTGATCTTATCGGTAGCCGCAAGAATCATACGCTTCACGATGTCGCCGCTGGACTGCAGGCTGGTCTGGATCACCTTTTCCGCCACAGTAAGGGAAATCCGTTTCAAATCATCCACATACTGCTCAAGCAGCTTCTCCTTCTCCACCGAAACACTCTGGATTACCTCTGATATATTATTCTGAAGTTCCTGTATCTCGGCGTCTAAAAGCCTGCGCTGTTCGTCATAAGCTTCCCGCGTCCCATCCTGGCGTCCCGTCTCCTGCCCTTCCCGATAGCCCTGATCCCGCAGGTATTCTGCCTGGGAGCGGGCATCATTAATAATCTGCCTGGCCTGAGCCCTCGCTTCCTCCAGAATTTCTTCTACCGAAACAGCATTTTCTTCATCTTCTTCAGCATCGCCCTCTGAGTCTTCATCTTCCTCTTTCGGCTCCTCAATGAGCTTGAAGCCGGCAAAGAAGTCGTACGGCTTAACGTCCTCCTTCTTCTCCGGTTCTTTTACAATCCTAGGCAATGATTTCATCCTTTCCGCTCTTAACAATAATCAATTCTCCGGCTTCTTCCAGTCTCCTGATTACGCCGACAATTCTCTGCTGCGCTTCCTCCACGTCTCTCAGACGTACATTAACCGTAATCTCAAGGTCAGACTGAATACTCTCAGCCATACGTGAAGATACATTGGAAAATACAAGCTCCTTGATCTTCTCGTCGGACCCTTTGAGCGCGTATACGATATCCTTGACATCGCACTCGCGGATAAATCTCTGAATTGATCTGTTGTCCATGGACACAATATCCTCGAATACGAACATCTTCTTCCGAATCGTCTCTGCCAGTTCTTCGTCGTTTTTGCCCAATTCGTCGAAAATGTACTTCTCGTTCGCTCTGTCCATATGATTCATTACATCTGCTATGTAATCAATACCGCCAATGGTGGTAACATCTGTCGTAAGAATGCTGTCAAACCGCTTCTTAAGCGAATCCTCCACGACCTTAATCGCTTCCGGAGACGCGCTCTCCATTCTGGCAATAGCTTCCACAACCTTAATGCGCTTCTCCTTGGGAAGCTCGCTAATAACCATAGACGCCTGATCTGAATCCGCATAGGACAGAACCAATGCAATCGTCTGCGGTCTTTCATGCTGCAAAAATGATATCAAATTCTTTACATTACTCTTACGTATAAATTCAAAGGGCCGTATCTTCAGAGATTTTGACAACTTATCCAGCAGCGATTGTGCTGTGCTTTCCCAAATGCCTTCTCAAGCACTGCTCGCGCATACTCCATACCGCCGTCAGTTACGACCTTCTGGGTCAAGCAGGTCTTATAGAACTCATCCAGAACAAGCTCCATCTCATCAGGGCTGATATGCCCTAACTTTGCCACTTCAATCGTCAGCCTCTCAATATCACTCTCGCTCAGATGCTTATAGATCTTCGACGCTTTATCAGCCCCAAGGGAAACAACGACAGCAGCAGCTTTCTGCTCAGGCGTCAGCTTGCTCTCTTTAACTTCCTTAGTTTCCTTGGTTTCTTTGCTTTCTTTATTCTCCTCCATCTGCAACGCCCCCATTCAGCCAGTTCTTCAATAACTGAGCAGAAATCTCTGCATTCTGTTCCGCGAATTCCCGTACATTCTTCTTGAGTTCCATACTCCTGTCGTTCTGAAGCTGAAGAAGCTCCTCATTCATATCAAGCACAGCCGGAATTTCTTCCACTGTCTCAGCTTCTTCGACCAGCTCCTCAATTTCCTCTTCATCCTGCTTCCGCCTTCTGACTATCAGGATAATAATAACTATAATTAACAGCAAGAGCAGAGCTGCGGCTGCAATAATTGCCCACAACGGTATACTCTCCAGAATTCCGCCAGACGATACTTCTTCAGATTCATCGTCTGCATCGATTCCATCAAACGGCGCGCTCACAATCGCAATCTTCTCTTCCTGGGCGTCTGCCGCGATACCCGCCGCATTTCCCACCAGAGAACGAATCTGATTCTCTCTTAAGCTTCCATATCCATTACCGTTAATCGCAACAGATACCGTAAGGTCCTCCAATTCGCCAGGATCAATCTGCCCTTCCTCTTTCAACTCGTTGACCAAATAATCCCGAACCGCGCTTTCACTGTATGCATTCGTTCCGTCAGCATCCCCATCTGTATTATATTCAGGTGTATCTGCATTTGTCTCAGTCCCCGCAACTCCTCCAGCGCCATCTCCCGTTCCAGCCTGTTCCTCATAAAGCTCCTCATGGCTGATGATTCCCGACTTATCCTCCTCGTTAATCTTATCCGGAGTCGTATAAGTCGTCTGCTGGCGAATTAACCTTTCCATATTCAAACGGGCATGCGCAGTAACACGTACATTCTCCTGCCCATAGATTGGACCAAGTACCTTCATAACACTGGCAGAAATAGAGTTCTCCACCATTCTCGCAAGTTCTTCCGTGGTAGAACTATTGGAGGAATTCCCATTTCCATCTACAGAAACGTCATTTCCATTTCCATCAATAACCGCCACATCTTCAAGCTCCATCCCAGGGATACTTTTGGCCACCAGCCGCTGAATCGCAACGACCTGGTCTTCCGTCGGCGAACCGCCGTCCTGCATAATCGCAACAACCGAAGCGCTGGATTTTTCTTCCTCGTCATTCAAGGCATACTTACTTTCTTCTCCCAATGCAATCGTAACCTTGGCATCCTTCACACCATCAAACAGACGAATGGTAGAGCCGATACGATCCTGCAGTTCGTAGAGCTTGTAGGTCTTCTTATCCGAATCAGTGGTCAACATACTCGCATTATCCTTAAACGTATCATATGTAAATCCATTCTTTGGATATCCTGCCTGAACAAGCGTCGCCTTCGTCTGGTCCACCGTGTCCTCTTTAACCATAATCGTCGATTCGCCATTAAACTTATAATCTATGCCGTCTTCCGTCAATTTCTGCGCAATCTGCTGCATTTCTTCCTGCCCCAGTCCGGAAAACAATTCCGTATACGGCCGGTTATTCAGGATGATCGCAATCGTCACCGCACCACCAATCAACACCACCGCACCGACAATGATCATAATCTTCACTTTTCTGCTTAAATTGCCGACAAATTCTTTAAACTGCTCAAACTTTTCCTTCATTGTCCAAAACTCTCTTACTTTCCGATTCTATGTATCATCGTTATTTTTTACAGTAAAAAATATCCGTCTACCATGTACACATCGTACTATAGACTGATACGCATAATCTCATTATAAGCCTCTAACGCCTTGGTACGCAACGACACCAACATATCCACGGCAAGCTGAGCCTCTGAAGACGCAATTCCAACCGTATGCGGATCTTCAATCTGCCCTGTTGCCAGTTGATACTGCCTCTTTGCCAATGTATCTTCTGTTGACCTTACATTATCAATCGCTTCCTCAAAAATAGATTTAAATGCGGAAATCCCTTCCTGTCCCTTTATTGTGTCCGAGTCCGCAACTCTTGCCTCTCCATTCACATTTCCCAGACCTGATACAGCCGCCATACTCCTCAACGGCTGTAATGGTGTAATGAATCTATCTTCCATATTATATCAACCCTTTCTGCTGCGTTATTCTTATTTACACATCACGACTTTTACCTATTATAAATACATTCTTATAAATATATTTTGTAATGCAGATCTTCATAATACATCAAAGTTCACATATCACTTACTGCGCTTTAATCGCCGTCTGATAACGCTTCACATCGTTAGTCACTGACTGAATCAAATACTGATAATGCAACGTTGTTCTTGCCATCTTAGTATTCTCAACATCTGCATTAACATTGTTCTCATCCACTCTTCCAGAATTATCCCTGCTGTATACCAGACAATCCGCCTCATCAATCGCCTGACGAACCTTCCCATTGTCCTTCGTCTTACTTGCCGCCATCAGACGCTTACGGTAGATATCCTCAAAACTAACAGACTGGCACTTATACCCCGGAGTATTCACATTCGCAATATTCAAATCTATGATCTCCTGCTGCTTCCACAAGAAATCCAAAGATTTGTGTGCCATCGAAATCGTATTTCCAAACATCCTATGTCACTTCCTTTTTTATTAATTGATAACTTTTCCGTTTTAAAGGTTGACATTCTCCAACCACTCTTGTTCATTATAGACTTTATTCTACAAAAAGTCTACACTTTTCGTTAGAAAATAACATTTACTTAGTAAGAAAATCCTGGTAAATTTATCAGGCTTTTTCCAGCAACTTTTACAAAACGTACTCTGTCCATTCATCTCAGAAAGAGAGCGCGTAATCACGCTGGCCCTGTTCATCATCTGAAGCCTCATCATCTCAACAAAATACTGGGCGTTTTCCTGAGACAAGGTATATGTACCGCTTTTCGAGGTATTGTTCTTCACCCCTGCTTCCTCTCCTCTAAGAGCCGTTCCATAAGCAAATGTCTTCTCTGCGCCTGTGTTCACATTCTTTTCCTCTACCGTCTTGCCTGTCGTCAGATTAGAATTCATATATCCCTTAATTCTTTGGATATAGTTTCTCGTCTCCTTAAACGGGGGAACACCTCCATATTTTGCAACGTTCCCGCTACCCGCATTGTATGCAGCCAACGCCAAATCTATGTTACCATTATACTTCTTAAGCTGCTGAGAAATATATTTGGCGCCTCCCATAATATTGCTTCTCGCGTCAAAGGGGTCCTCCACCCCAAGCGACCTCGCCGTAGCAGGCATCAACTGCATAACCCCTGCGCTCCAGCCGAAGATACCGCATTCGCATCGAAGCCAGACTCCGCTTTACCCATAGCTTTCAGCAAATTCAGCGGCACATCATATAAATTCGCCGCTTCTTCAAAAATCGCATCCATACTCGTGCTTCCTGTCTGTATGGAAGATGTATCCTCCACCGCACCGGTATTCTTTACGGAATTCAATCTCATCATCGTATTATATATGTCTGCAAAGCTTTGACTTGCAGAAGACGTCTGCCCCGTATACGTATAAGACGGATCATCTGATATCCCTTGAATCTGGTTCAGAACATTACTCATATACTTGTACCAATTATTATAAATCGTATAATCCATTCCCATTGTCCTTCTCTCCATCCACAATTAAAGGCATAAATTATGTCCTACTCCCAAGTACATTTACATATTATATTGTATAACTTAGCTTAAAACATACTTATACCACTCTATCTTATATTTATACCACGTTTTTTTCGTTTTGAAAAGGTTTTTTAGGCCAACTTTTTTACAATTTATGCTATTATACGCCTTTAGGAAAGCAGAATAAAGTGTAAATGATTAAAAATATATTTAAATTATCATTTTACATCCATCTTTTTCCCTCTTATAAAATTATAAATTTTATAAAACAAATTTACAGATACTGACAAAAATTTACCACAAAATATGACAGGAAACTTTTAAACAGATATTTACTTTTATAGCAAAACGTTATAAAATAGAAAGTGCATATTACTCGTTATTTTATATTTTAACTATTATTATGTACTAGGAGGAATGAAACGTGTTTAGAAACTTAAAAGTGAGGAGCAAGCTGCTTCTCTCATTTGGAATTATGATGGGATTTTACATTGTCTCAATCATTGTAGCCAACTTCGGGCTCGAACGTGTTCTCGAAGGATTAGAGAATTTTTACGACCGTCCTTATCCAATGGTTCGGTATTCTTTGGAGGCTGAGTCTTCCACACGTCAGAATCAGTTAAATATGTTCCGTGCACTGACCACCGAAGATGAGACAAAGAGACAAGAGCTGCTGGGACAGGTCAACGACCTTGCACAAGTCATGAGCAACGCTCTTGATAAACTGACCGAGGTTTACGGCTCAGATGATGCTTTAGTATCCGCAGCTTTGGACGCGGCGTCCAAGTTAAAGACAGCCCGTGAAAAGTCTTTATCTTATCTGGAAGCCCACCAGGGAAATCAGGCGCTTTCTGTATTGAATGGTGAATATGCCGATGCCGGTATTGAATTCCAGGAAGCCATTGACGCAATTATTGAAAGAGCCGAGACAAATGCTGAATTATTCTACGAGGAAGGTCATGACACCAAAAAATTCTGTACAATCCTGTTGGTAGGCGTTGCACTTTTCAGCCTTTTTGTGATTTGTATTCTTGCACTCCGACTGACAAAGAGCCTTACCTCCCCAATCGTAGAGATTGAAAACGCTGTGAAAGAAATGGCAAAAGGTAATATGCATACAAAAGTTACATACGAATCTAACGATGAACTGGGCGGACTCGCTGATAATCTTCGTTCTTTATTAAAGACTTTGTCCGGTTACATTGAGCATATCAGCCAGAGGCTTGGCTCTCTTGCAGATGGTGATTTGTCCGTTGAGATGGATATGGACTACCTTGGAGATTTCCAATCTCTTAAGCGTTCCTGCGGCAAGATTATTGAGTCTCTGAACGATGCCATGAGCCAACTCCATCAGGCATCCGACCAGGTTGCCGAAGGTTCTGAGCAGGTATCCAGCGGCGCTCAGGCGCTTAGCCAAGGCGCAACAGAGCAGGCAAGTTCCGTGGAAGAGTTGGTTGCTACTCTTAACGAATTATCTGACAAGGTCAACAAAACCGCTCACAATGCTCGTGATGTCAACGATCTTATGGGCCTGACTGTGGGCGAGATTGACAACAGTAATAAGATGATGGAATCTATGATGACTGCCATGACCAGAATCAATGAGTGTTCCAGCGAGATCGAAAAGATTATTAAGACGATTGAAGATATTGCATTCCAGACCAATATCCTGGCATTGAACGCTGCTGTAGAGGCTGCACGTGCCGGAGAGGCTGGCAAGGGATTCGCAGTAGTTGCAGATGAAGTAAGAAGCCTTGCTTCCAAGAGCCAGGAGGCTGCAAAGGATACAACTGCACTGATCAGCAATTCTCTTACCGCTGTTTCAGAAGGAAATCAGATTGCATCTGATACACAGGAATCTCTGTTGAAGGTTGTGTCAAGCGCACAGAAGATTTCCGAGAATATGGCTGCTATCACAGAGGCGTCTGATATGCAGGCAGAAGGAATTCAGCAGGTTACACTTGGTATCGACCAGATTTCTTCCGTTATTCAGACGAACTCCGCTACGGCTGAGGAAAGCGCTGCGGCAAGCGAAGAACTTTACAGCCAGTCCAGTCTGCTCAAGAGCTTGGTAGGACGTTTCCGTTTGAAGACTATGGCGGGACCTATGACGCCAGTTGCAGCAAGAACTCCAGATCCTATTTCGGTTTCTGCTCCTGTTTCAATTCCAGATCCTATTCCAGAGCCTATTCCAGAGCCCGTTTCGGAGACAGTGGTAGTACCTGCACCAGTTCCGAAGACTCCGGTAAGCAGCGGGGCTTTTGTGGATGATATGGCGAAATATTAAGAGCTTTGAATTTATAATCAATATTATATTAAAGGGGGACTCCTTCCATTGCAGAAGGAATCCCCTTTATTTTTTACTTTAAAAAGACAGCATACGCCGACGAAAACAAAATAAACCTCATCCTTGTTTCCCCAGTCGTAATATTTCCTGTTTCATCCGCAGAACCTCCAGATCCTCCGGTAAAAGCGGCAATAACTGCTCCATCACCCCATATGCTTCATTCCACTGTTTTACCTCTATCAATCCCCGTAAAACCTGCTTCACCTGTCCTCCAAGCACTGTAAACTCCTCTGGCGCCCTCTTACTCTGGGCTTCCAGTTCTTCCTCCAGATTCCTTAGTAATTGACTTACCGCTCCCGACATTTGCGGATAGATCAATCCCCCTTCTTTCAAAAGAGTAAGGCTATCTTTAAATCGTCCCTCATCTATATGATCTAAAGCCTTTTTCAGAGCCACGGCGAACCGATATCTTGTCGGAAGGGCATAAGTCTCTGGAGCCGCTAAAGCTTCCTCTTTATATACTGCCTGTGCATCAGTCAGCACGCTTTCACAGTAACCCATTAATAAATCTCTTAATCTGGACGCCTCCAACAACTCCCTTGTCAACAACTTCTCCAGGTAGCACTGGTCTAATCTCCTCCTATAAAAGGGAAATCCATCTAATAAAGGCATGAGCTTCGGATAAAACGCTTCCATTTCCGTCCATTTCTTATTCCCTGTTACAGCTTCGGCATATTCGTTCCAAGCCTCCGGCGGCATCTTCTTCAACATGGGCTCCAGCAAAAATTGATTCCGTACGGCAATCTCTATCAATTCCCACTGAAAACCATCCGGACAGTCATCAGCGCACTTCCGCCATAACGCCTTCGCTTCTTCCAAATGTCCCTGGCTCTCAGCATATAGTACTTTCTGGATACGCACATATGGGTTTTCGGTATCCAGACTGGCATACACCCCCAAGATTGCCTCCCTTTTCCCTTGATATTCCTTTTTCCATTCTTCCAACCGAGGATAATGCGGAAAGACTCGTTCCCTCTCCTCCCAGGGAATCCAGGTAAGAAGCTGGCTTGCCATCTGGAAATCCATGGCTTCCAAAGCAAAGAACAATCCGTCCATATACACCGGAACCATTTCCTTCGCGGCCATATCAAACGTGACTTCGGCAGCGTTCTGCAGCATAGCCTTTTCCCTATGCGTCAGAAGATACATAAGCTTCTCATGATAGAGTCTGACATATTTTAGCCCTTTCCTATATTCTCTAAGCTTTCTACATACCGTTACCAGCATTATGCTAAGATGAAGGGCGCCGGCCTCCAGAGTCCGTGGATGCTTAAGGATACGCTCACCTTCCTCCAGGGCAAGCCTTAAATCGTCAGTATAGAAAATCAATAAGGGCAGGTTCACCTGTAACCATAGCTCATAGTTATAGATGCGTTTCTCCCTCCTGGCAAGCCAAAGCCCCTTCCTACAGTATTCAACCGCCGAGTCAAACTCACTCACACTTCTGTATTCCTGGGCAAGCTGCATACAGCATAATGGGGATGTAGGGTTATTTTCATACATTTCTAAAAGCAGCGGCAGGTTACGGCTGGTCCTCGTGTCCTTCTCCTCAAACCGCTCCTTCCTTGCATATCCGTAATGATGGACAAATGCTGACAGATGTTTACATGGTTCTGCAAGAGGAATAAGATTCTCGTGGATTGGAAAAACAAACTCTGTTTCCGGTGTCAGACGACACATTCTGCCTACGCCTCCATCGGAATAACGCTTCCCCTGAAAATCTAAATAATTTCGTGCAACATAAAAGGCAGACTGATACTGCCGATATTCCCCACTCTTAAAAAACTGGATAATTTCTGTTGTATCTTCAAACCACTCATCGTCGTCAATATACAGAAACCATTCTCCCCGCCCTTCCTTCAGCCCTGCATTTCGAGCTTTGGCAAAATCATCACACCAGGTAAATGGAATAATGTGGGATGTATACTGACGTACAAGCTCCAGCGTTTCTTCATTTTTACCGGTAAAGACAACAATCAATTCACTGTCCAGCTCCCTAAGAAGTGGCTTCAAAGAAGCAAGACACTTCCCAAGGGTCTCCATCCGGTCCGATACCAGCATGGAAATTGTAAGCTGTATATTCATAGCTTTCTCCTCCTTATTAATTCCTGTCCTATCCAGATTAATTCCAGTTCTTCGGGCATCAGCGGAAGGACCTGCTTAAGAATCTGGGAAGCCTGTACCGTCTGGCTTGTATCTAGCAGAGCATAAAGTGTGTCCTTCATCTGTCCGGCAAGCTTAAGGAATTCTTCTCCTGCATGCAGGGCAGGGTTATCCATCCTTCGGGCAGCCTGGCGGAATAACTCTGTAATCACCCCGTCATATCCGGCATAATATGGAGCGCCTCTCCCAACAGCCGGACAGCCTCCGGCATCTGCATCTGCTCTAATTTCGCTAACGCTTCCAGGACAGTGGATGCAAAGCGGTATTCATTTGGCAGAGAGGAAATATTTTTCACTTCAAATATTTCGTCATGGTATAAGCCTCTATAAAACTCCATGATACACAGACAGTAAGCTTCTAATGTTTGTATCAGTTCTTCCCAAAGAGGGAAGCCCTTGGATAATTTCTGCCTTAGTCGATGCTTTTTCAGGCATAGACTGTGAAACGGATAATCTTCTTTTAGATTTTCTTCACACGCCTGAATTCGACTGTTTAATGTATAGGGCAATTCCTCAACCACTTTTGCGACAAAAACCCATGTATCCCAATCTGCCTGTTTGGCCAAAAGTGACACACTAATCTGATGACGGATGGCTTCTTTAAGGAGTAACTTCCTTAGATATGCTTCATCTGAATCTGGGTGAGTCATGCAGTGAAGAAGCAACGCACCTCCTTCATCAGTTTTATTATCTTGGAGCAAACACAATGCTTTTTGGAATAGCAGATAAACCGGTAACGCTTCTCCTTCCCTGAGAGAATTCGACGCATCTGAAGGAATGGAAGCATCTGTCCAAAATTTAGAAAACACTTTTCTAAAAGAGGATGTATATATCTCTTTCCAGCGTTCAAACTCCGGATAATAACGGCATAGGATATCCCCTTGTTCCCATGGCAGACGCTTTAAAAAGAAGAAAGCATCTTCCTGTGCATCTAATTTTAATGCACAAGCAACACAATCCACCCGTGCCCCATAGAGGTGGTCTGGAGTTTTAATATAACCTTCGCAAAACTCCCCATAGGTTTGCTGTTCCCAAAGCTTTTTGTTTTCGTCCATTTCTTTCAGAAGCTTTTCAAATTTGTACCCATAACATACTGCCTTTTCTGGTTCTTTTGCCTCTCTGCACAGATGAATAAGCTGCTGATAAAGCACCAAACAAATCAACTCCGTTAGAGCTTCCTGTGTTATGAGGGTTTCGAGTTCTAAAACGGCTGATCTGTTCCCTGGTTTGTTAGAAACAAGGTAGGAAAGATAAGCCTTAAACCACCCTGATGAATACAAGTCCCCCGATTCACGGCAGACGCAAAGCCCTCTTCGGCAGTATTCTTCTGCCGCTTTCCAATCTCCTGCCAGTTCAAGCTCTTTGGAAATCTGTATATAATTTTTTACCTGCTTTGGATGACTCTCAATAGCTTGTAAAAGCAGGGGAATATTTCGGGATGTTTTTTGAATATTTCTATTTTCAGCATCCTTTACATAACCGTAATGATGGACGCAGGTTTGTAAATATTTACAAGGCTCTATACGCGGGACTAATTCTTCATGAATTGCCCCTGAAATCGGCTTTCTGGATATCTTTGCACCATCCGAAAAGCGGAAAAGTCAGAATATTTTGTTCCATTCCAGTTCTCATAATTCCGTTGTATATAATGGGCGCTGTGATAATGCTTATACTCACCGCTTAGGAAGAACTGGCAGATTTCTTCCACATCGTCAAACCACTCATCATCGTCAAGATAGAGGAACCATTCTCCCTGTGCAGCCTTTAAGCCAATATTTCTGGCGGCGGAAAAATCATCACACCATTCAAAGGTTATGACCTGGGGCGTATACTTTTGGGCAATTTCCAGAACCTTTTCGTCTGTTCCGGTAAATACAATAATTAATTCACTTGGAATCTTCACAAGGAGCGGTTTTAAGGAATCCAGGCAGCGTTCCAGGGATTCCCTGCGGTTGGAAGCAAGAAGGGAGATGGTAAGTATAATATCCATAAGAAATATAATCCTCCTGTGGGAAAAAGAAAGCGCCCATCCAATGGACCGGCGCTTTCTGTAATCATTAAATTGAAAATCCGATATAGCGTTACTAAATTACTGTAACAACTGAAGAACTCCCTGTGGAACCTGATTAGCCTGAGCAAGCATAGCCTGAGAAGCCTGAACCAGAATGTTGTTCTTAGTGTAAGCCATCATTTCCTTAGCCATGTCAACGTCACGGATACGAGACTCAGCAGCAGATAAGTTCTCTGTCTGAACACCTAAGTTGTTGATAGTGTGCTCCAGACGGTTCTGTAATGCACCGAAGTCGGAACGCAGAGAGGAAATATCATCAATAGCATCATTGATTGTATCAATAGCCTCTCTGGCAGTATCAGCCTCGCCGATATCAAGCGCATCGATTCCCAGACTATTTGTATCCATTTTTTGAAGCGTAATTGTAATCTGGTTATCAGTCTTAGATGTCTCACCAGCATGGATAGCAACTTCTTTTGTATCTCCGCCAAGGCTTGAGAATAAAGTAGTTCCATTAAAGTTAGCAGTATTACTGATTCGGTCAATCTCATTTCTTAACGCAACAATTTCCTTCTGCATCTCACTACGGTTAGCGCTTGAATAAGTTCCGTTAGCAGACTGAGTAGCCAGCTCAACCATACGATTCAGCATGGAGTGAACCTCTGTCAAAGCGCCTTCAGCCGTCTGTACAAGAGAAACACCGTCTTCGGAGTTCTTCTGAGCTGTCTGCAGACCAGTGATCTGAGCACGCATCTTCTCGGAAATGGCAAGTCCGGCAGCGTCGTCGCCAGCGCGGTTGATTCTGTAACCAGATGATAGCTTCTCCAGGTTCTTTGTTAAAGAAGAATTGTTGTTAGTTAAATTTCTGTGTGAATTTAAAGCTGTAATATTATGTTGGATTCTCATAGTTTTTCCTCCTTGAAATTGGTCAGGGACTTCCTTTTCCCTGCATGATTATTCATTATTTTTTTATAAAAGCGAAGTGTTCGGGAGTGCAAAAATATACTGTCCGGACCTGCCGGCGAACTGTCCAGAAAAGTACGCATTGATGGAATCACAGCATAAATTACTGATATAACTATACCGAATTCCAGATTGTATTTTCCTATGAATAATGCTAAACTTATCTTATAAACAGAGTCTTTTATCTCTGACGGGGAGGATTGATAAAACATGGGTACTGCCAATACACCTTACGATGACGTATTCCGTACCTTACTGAATGACTGTAGCGGCCTGATTATCCCGGTGATTAACGAAGTGTTTGGAGAGAACTACACAGGGAAGGAAGATATTATATTTTCGCCAAATGAGCATTATATAAATCAACAGGATGGCCATGAAGCGGAACGAATTACAGATACCTGCTTTAAAATCATCGGCACGAAAACCAAGAAATATCATCTGGAATGTCAGAGCAGCGCAGACAACAGTATGTTAATCAGATTCTTTGAATATGATACCCAAATCGCGTTGGATGAGGGGGTGATCCAAGGAAATGTGCTACGGGTGACGCTGCCTCATTCTGCCGTATTATATCTGAGAAGCGGCAGCACAACGCCGAATCAGTTAAAGACAGAGATTATCACGCCGGGAGGCAGTATTTCCTATGAGATTCAGGTGATGAAGTCACAGCAGTATACGTTGGGAGAAATATTTAAAAAAGGCTTTTATTCCTGATTCCCTTTTATATTTTTTCACACGAGAGGAGATTTGAAGAATATAACCAGGATGAGTCAAAGCTGGAGAAACTGAAAGGGGAATATGAAGAAATCAGGAGCCGGCTGGAAGATCTGCTGAAAGACCATGAGATCAGCGAATACACGAAATGTACGATTATAGATATGTCGGGTAAGGTATTGGAGCATATCGCAGGAAAATATGAAGCGGTCAGGAGAGGAGTGAAATCGGTTATGGGAGGAAAGGTTCTTGAATATGAGGCAAAGACGATTTTAAGGGAAGGGAGATTAGAGGGGCGTAAAGAAGGAAGATTAGAGATGCTGTTTGATCTTGTTTGCGGTAATCTGTTATCCATTGCAGAAGCAGCCGCCCAGGCTAACCTATCAGAAGAACTGTTTAGAAAGAAAATGCAGGATTACAGCAAGTAAGTATACCCAAAGGGCACACCGTAATGCATACCCTTCGGGTGGGTGGACTTCGTCCAACAATGTACGTTAATATGAGAATACACCCTGCAAAATACCTAATAAAGAGGATTATCATATCGCAAAAGCTATGTATCGTCCCAGGCTTTTCTAAGTCCAGCGATACGTGCCAAATGGAACTGCCGAGAAATAAATAGACCGATGTAGTGGAGGCAGTGATATATACATCATTGTCTCCACTATAAACTTTATCTTAATCTTTTGAAGCAGCTACCCGTAATTGCAGGAATCTGTCCTAGAATCCCTGCAGAGAATATGATCATCAATCCAATCGCAAAAGGAGTTTCTTCTAATACAAGTTCTGTATCCCTGCGCCCTGCCGTAAAATCTCCTGCTTCATTCGCAGAATCTCAAGATCATCCGGCAGAAGTGATAACAACTGCCCCATGACTCCATATGCCTCAGTCCACTGTCCACCATCTATCAACCCGCGCAGAACTTGTTTTACCTGCTCACCAAGCAACATAAATTCCTCCGGTACAGCCTGCTTTGGAGATTGTATTTCTTCCTCTAAATACCGCAGCAACTGTCCAACTGTTCCTGACATCTTCGGATAGATATGAAGGGCATCCTTCAAAAGTGGAAAACTCTCAATAAATTTTCCAGCCTCTATGAGTCTCAAAGCATCCTTGAGAGGTGCAGCAAAGCGATATCTGGTCGGAAGGGCAAAAGCCTCAGGCTTGGCAAGAACCTCCTCCTTGTATAAAAATGATGCATCGGTACAGATGCTTGTACAATATTGCTTCAACAATTCAATTAATTTAACTGGCTCAAACAGTTCCCTTGTTAGAAGCTTCTCCAAAAAACATTGCTCCAGCTTCCTTTCATAGAACGGACGTACCTTCAATAACGGCATAATCTTCTGATAGAATGCCTGCATTTCTGCCCATTCCTTGCGTTCCGTTACCGTTTCCGAATATTCATTCCATGCCTCCGGAGACATGTGGTCAAGCAATGCTTCTAATGAAAACTGATTACGCACAGCAATCTCAAATAACTCCCACTGGAACCCCGGCGGACAGTTGGCTGCACATTCTCTCCATAATTCCTCCGCCTTTTGCTTTCGCTTTTGTTTCTCTGCAAAAAGTACCTTTTGAATACATACGTATGAATTAGACGTCTTTAGATGCTCATACTCTCTCAGAATAGCATCCTTTTGATTTTCAAAGGTATTTTTCCATTCCTCCAACCGTGGATAATGAGGCATCATCTGATTTTCATCCTCCCAGGGCATCCAAGAGAGAATCTGCTTTGCCGTCTGAAAATCTTTATCTTCTGCGGCAAAAAACAGTCCGTCCATATAGACAGGAACCGTTTCTTTCTTGGCGCTGTCTAAAGTCAGCCCCGGCGCTCTTTGCAGTATAGCTTTTTCAGGATGCTTTAGAAGATACAGCAGCTTTTCATGATACAGGCGAACATAACGCAAGCCTTTCCGATATTTCTTCAATTTTAGACATAGGGCCGTAAGCGTTACACTCAGATGAAGGGAGCCTGCCTCCAAAGTTCGTGAATGTTTAAGCATTCGTTCCCCTTCCTCCAACGCAAGTTCCAGATCACCAGTATAAGAAATTAGAAGCGGAAGATTCACTTGTAACCATAGCTCATAATTATAGATTAACTCATCATTTCGTGCTAGTGAAAGCCCCCTCCGGCAGTATTCGACCGCCTTATCATATTCTCCCACACTTCTGTATTCTTGAGAAATCTGCATACAGCATTGAGGTGAATTAGGATTTTCTTCATACATTTCCAAAAGAGGCGGAAGATTCCTGCTAGTCTTAGTAGCTTTTCGTTCATATGTTTCTTTCCTTGCATAACCAAAATGATGCACAAACGCAGTAAGTTTTTTGCATGGCTCGGAAAAGGGAATCAGATTTTCATGAATGGGAAATACGAATTCCGTTTCTGGTGTCAATCGGCACATTCTCCCTACATCTCCATCTGAAAATCGTTCACCCTCAAAGTCCAGATAATTTCGTACAATATAAAAGGCAGACTGGTATCGCCTATATTCACCACTCTTAAAAAACTGAATAATTTCCCTTGTATCCTCAAACCATTCATCGTCATCCAGATACAGGAACCATTCCCCCTTCGCTTCCTTCAATCCGGCATTTCGGGCCTTTGAGAAGTCATCACACCAGGTAAATGGAATGATATGCGTCGTATACTGCTGTATGAGCTCCAACGTTTCTTCATTTTTTCCAGTAAAAACAACAATCAGTTCGCTGTCCAATTCTGTGAGAAGCGGTTTCAAAGATGCAAGACATTTTCCAAGGGTCTCCATTCGGTCTGACACTAACATGGAGATAGAAAGCTGTATATTCATGACCTTGTCCTCCTTATGAATTCTTGACGTATCCAAATCAATTCCAGGTCTTCCGGTATAATGGGAAGAAGTTGGTTCAAAATTTCGGCAGCCTGTTCTGTCTGATTAGCATACAACAGAGTACGCAGCATCTCTTTCATCTGGCTAGCAAGCTGCTGAAGAATTCTGTTCCCCCATGCAATGCCGGATCGCCAAGCCTGCGTACAGTCTGTCGAATTAACTCTGTAATCACTCCCGACATATCTGGATTGATATGAAAAGCGTCTCCAAACAGGCGGACCGCCTCTGGTATCTCCTCTTGCTTTAAGGCTTCTAACGCCGTTAAAGCTATTCTGGCAAAACGATATTCAGCGGGGAGAAATACACTGTTTTCTTTCTTTAACCAATCTTCACGGTAAAGGCCCTTATAGAACTCTGTGATACACATGCAATAATTTTCTAAATCTTCTGTAAGACCATCCCACAGAGGGAAGCCCTTAGATAATTTTTGTTCAAGCCTCTGTTTCTCCAAGCAGAGGCTATGGAGTGGATAGCGAGTCTCTATCTCCTTTACACATACTTGAAGGCGGTCATTTAGAGAAAACGGCAGCACCTTCACCACTTTTCCTACAAGCTCATTCCAGATATCCAGAGCCATCTGTGCCGCTAATGGAATCACACTGACCTGATGATAAATGGCTTCCTTAAGCAGCAGTTGTCGTAAACACTCATTATCCGTATGCATTATGCAATATGTAAACAGGCTTAGACCTTCGTTTTTCTGGCCCTTATTAAAATATGCTAATGCTCTTTGAAACAGCAGATAGACAGGAAGGGACACGCCGGAAGCTTCATTAACATCAAAATAAAGGGATATACCGGAGTCATTCATTATATCCTCCAATATCTGAAGAAGCAGGTCAGTAAAAGGCTCGTTATATGTCTTTCTCCATTTTTCAAAAACTGAATAATACCGCTGCAGGATATCCTCCGTATCCCAGGGAAAGAGCTTCATAAAATATAGCGCATCCGCCCAATCCTGCATTTCCATCGCACAGGCAGCGCAATCCATCCGCGTGTTGTAAAGGCGCTCCGAACTTTTAATATAATGTTCACTAAACTCACCATAGGTTTGCTGCTCCCAGAGCTTCCCGTCTTCATCCATCTTTTTCAGTAACTTCTCAAATTTATGTCCGTACCCTACTGCCTTCCCCGGTTCCTTTTCTTCTGCACACAGATGAATCAGCTGCTGGAAAAGCGTCAGACGAATCAGCTCCGTTGGAGGCTCCTGTGTTAGAAGCATTTCAATCTCTGAGATTGCCGGTATATTACCAGGTTTTTTAGAAATAAGATAAGAAAGATAAGCCTTAAGCCACCCTGTTGAATACAAGTCGCTTGATTCATGGCAGACACTAAGCCCTTTCCGGCAGTATTCCTCTGCTGCTTTCCAATTACCAGCCAGATCGAACTCCTTAGCAAGCTGGATATAGTTTTTCACCTGCTTTGGCTGATTCTCAATGGCTCGCAAAAGCATGGGGATGTTTCGGGAAGTTTTGGAAATATTTCCATTCTCAGTATTCTTCACATAGCCATAATGATGGACACAGGTTTGAAAATATTTACAAGGCGCTATACGCGGGGATAATTCCTCATGGATTGCCCCATAGAAACAACTTCCTGGATACCTTCGGGTCATCCGGAAGGCAGAAAAGTCAGAATACTTTGTCCCGTTCCAGTCCTCATAATTCCGCTGTATATAATGGGCGCAGCAATAGTGCCTGTATTCCCCGCTTAGGAAGAACTGGCAAATTTCTTCCACATCATCAAACCATTCATCATCGTCAAGGTAGAGGAACCACTCCCCCTGTGCGGCTTTTAAGCCGATATTTCTGGCGGCAGAAAAATCATCACACCATTCAAAGGTCATGACCTGAGGCGTATACTTTTGGGCAATTTCCAGAACCTTTTCGTCTGTTCCGGTAAATACAATAATTAATTCACTTGGAATCTTTACGAGGAGCGGTTTTAGGGAATCCAGGCAGCGTTCCAGGGATTCCCTGCGGTTGGAAGAAAGAAGGGAGATGGTAAGTGTGATATCCATAAGAAATATAATCCTCCTGTGGGAAAAAGAAAGCGCCCATCCAATGGACCGGCGCTTTCTATAATCATTAAATTGAAATTACTCTGTAACAACTGAAGAACTCCCTGTGGAACCTGATTAGCCTGAGCAAGCATAGCCTGAGAAGCCTGAACCAGAATGTTGTTCTTAGTGTAAGCCATCATTTCCTTAGCCATATCAACGTCACGAATACGGGACTCAGCAGCGGATAAGTTCTCTGTCTGAACACCTAAGTTGTTGATAGTATGCTCCAGACGATTCTGCAATGCACCGAAGTCGGAACGTAAGGATGATACTGCATCAATTGCATCGTTTATAACGTTAATTGCGGCTGTAGCGCCTGTCTGGGTTGAAATATTAACACCCGTAACACCAGTATTGGTATCGCCGATTCCGGTTGAACTCATCTGCTTCAAGGTAATCTTGATCTGATTGTTTGGAGAAGAAGTTTCACCTGCATGGATAGCAACTGCTTTTGAGGTAAATCCTTTGAACAATGTCGTACCATTGAAGTTAGCCGTATTACTGATTCGGTCAATCTCGTCCTTTAACGCAGTAATTTCCTTCATCTCATTACGGTTTGTGGAAGAATAAGTTCCGTTTGCAGACTGAGTAGCCAACTCAACCATACGATTCAGCATGGAGTGAACTTCTGTCAAAGCGCCTTCTGCTGTCTGTACAAGAGAAACACCATCTTCTGCGTTCTTCTGAGCTGTCTGCAGACCAGTGATCTGAGCACGCATCTTTTCAGAAATAGCAAGTCCGGCAGCGTCATCACCAGCGCGGTTGATTCTATAGCCAGATGACAATTTTTCCAGGTTCTTTGTTAAAGAAGAATTATTGTTAGTTAAATTTCTGTGTGAATTTAAAGCTGTAATATTATGTTGGATTCTCATAGTTTTTCCTCCTTGAATTTGCGTCAGGAAATTCCTTTTTCCTGCATATTTATTAATTTTTTTCTTTATAGAAGTGTTCGGGAGAACAATTAAGTATATCTGCCTAAACCTGCCGGCGAACTGTTTAAAAAGGTACAGATAAGTGGACAAAATCCTTAATCTTCAAAATGAATTAGTTCCCGATATTCTCGAATACGTTTATATAAAGTACTTCGTCCCACGTGACATAACGCCGCGAAATCTTCAGTAGATATGTAATCCATTTCCCATTGTTGATATAGTTCCTGAAAATTATCCGGCATAGGTATTTTGGGTTTTCCAAACCGAATTCCCCTTGCCTTGGCCGCCGCAATGCCTTCTGCCTGCCTTTGGCGAATATTGTTGCGCTCATTTTCTGCAACAAAAGAAAGAAGCTGCAATACAACATCACTGATAAAAGTCCCCAGCAAATCTTTTGTCCGTGTAGTGTCTAACAAGGGCATGTCCAGAATACGGATATCAACCTTTTTTTCTTTTGTAATGACACGCCATTGTTCCATAATCTCCTGATAATTTCGGCCCAATCTGTCTATACTCTTTACAATAATCAGATCTCCTTCCCGGACACGCCGCATCATTCGCACATAAGCAGGTCGTTTGAAATTCTTCCCACTCTGTTTATCGATGTAAATATCTTTTGTGTCCATCCCCGCATCAAGGAGAGCAATCATTTGCCGTTCAATATTTTGTTCCTGCGTAGAGACTCGGATATAACCGTATACCTTATTGTTCATTTCATACCTCCTACATTGAATTTACCTGATTTTGAGTATACATAAAAATATCCTGATTGCATAATCTTTCTTGATATACATCCATGAATCTTCACATGTTCCCAGAGGTATGGCAGTTGAATTCTTGATTGTTAAACGTTATAATAGAAAAAACGAATGGGGAGGATGAAAATGACTACAATAGGACTTGTTATGATTGTAAGAAATGAAAGCCGCAGTTTGGAAAAATGTTTATCATTGGCAGAAAAGCTCGTAGATGGAATCTACATTACAGACACCGGCTCAACTGACAATACAATAAAAATTGCTCAGGAATACAATGCACATATTTCAGAATTTGAATGGTGCAATGATTTTTCGGCCGCCAGAAATTTTGCTCTTGAACAATCCCCTTGCGACTGGAATCTAATTCTGGATGCTGATGAATATCTGGTTTCGGGAAAAAGAGCAGATATCCAGCGATTTGTAGACTCCGGCAGACATGTGGGTGCAATTGAGAGGCACGACAGCTATAGAGAAGCTAACGGAGAAATTAGCCAAAGCTGTGTATTCACAACCCGGCTGGTTCCCAAAGGAACTTTTTATGAGGGGAAAGTACACGAACAGATTATAAGCGATCTTCCAATTGCTCCTCTTAATCTGGTTTTTGACCATGACGGCTATCTCCAAGGCGGTAAAGGGAAACGGAATCTGGAGATTCTTTTAGAAGAACTGGATAGCAATCCTAATGACTCCTATCTTCTGTACCAGGTTTCACGGACATTATGGCTTATGAAAGAATTTGCAAGGGCAGACGGTTACTTTGAAAGATTCTATCAGCTTGTGCCTGACTCCGGAACAGGTTACCGTTCAAGCGGCGTGATATCGTATATCTATAATCTATTAGAGCTTAAAAATATGAGAAGGGTTTTCAGCTTATAGCCGCTGAAAAACAAAGCTTGGGCGCCTATGCAGACTTTCATTTCGCATGCGGAGCTTTCTATACTCAGGCCATTTTCGCAGATATACAGCATTATATTGGATATCTTCCGGAAATAGAGCAATCCTACCGAAGATGTCTGGAAATTGGGGAGGTGCCGGAGCACGAGGGTGTGTTTGGAAACGGTTCATTTAAAGCCGCATATAATCTGGGCGTCTGGTTTGAGGTGAACGGCAAGGCCAAAGAAGCCTCGGCTTACTATAAAATGGCGGCAGAAAAGGGCTATCAGCCCGCCAAAGAGCGATTGAAAAAAATTATTTTAAAAAATTGAGAAAAAGACTTAAGATATCTCAAAAACATACGATAATATAGGTGTCAAGAAGTTTTCGGTGCAGTCCAAATAAGTGTACTTTTCTGGACAGTTCGCCGGCAGGTCCGGACAGTATATTTTTTGCACTCCCGAACACTTCGCTTTTATAAAATAATGAATAATCATGCAGGGAAAAGGACGTCCCTGACCAATTTCAAGGAGGAAAAACTATGAGAATCCAACATAATATTACAGCTTTAAATTCACACAGAAATTTAACTAACAATAATTCTTCTTTAACAAAGAACCTGGAGAAGTTGTCATCTGGTTACAGAATCAACCGCGCTGGTGACGACGCTGCCGGACTTGCTATTTCCGAGAAGATGCGTGCTCAGATCACTGGTCTGCAGACAGCTCAGAAGAACTCCGAAGACGGTGTTTCTCTTGTACAGACGGCTGAAGGCGCTTTGACAGAGGTTCACTCCATGCTGAATCGTATGGTTGAGCTGGCTACTCAGTCTGCTAACGGAACTTATTCTTCTACGAACCGTACTGAGATGCAGAAGGAAGTTAAAGCATTAAAGGCAGAAATTGATAGAATCAGTAAGACAGCTAACTTTAACGGGACAACATTATTTACAGGTACTACAACAAGTGTGGTTATCCATGCTGGTGAGACATCATCTCCAAATAATCAGATTACTATTACTTTGAAGACGATGAACACAACTACGATGGGAGATAATACGGTGGGTGTTAGCACTGTAAACATTGGGACTCAAGCACAGGCTACAGCTTCGATCGATACAATTAATAAGGCTATTGATGCCGTATCTTCTATGCGTTCCGACTTCGGTGCATTACAGAACCGTTTAGAGCACACCATCAACAACTTAGGTGTTCAGACAGAGAACTTATCCGCTGCTGAGTCTCGTATCCGTGACGTTGACATGGCTAAGGAAATGATGGCTTACACTAAGAACAACATTCTGGTTCAGGCTTCTCAGGCTATGCTTGCTCAGGCTAACCAGGTTCCACAGGGAGTTCTTCAGTTGTTACAGTAATTTAGTAACACTATATCAGATTTTCAATTTAATGATTACAGAAAGCGCCGGTCCATTGGATGGGCGCTTTTTTTCCACAGGAGGATTATATATCTTATGGATATCATACTTACTATCTCCCTCCTTGCTTCCAACCGCAGGGAATCTCTGGAACGCTGTCTGGATTCCTTAAAACCACTCCTTGTGAAGATTCCAAGTGAATTAATTATTGTATTTACCGGAACAGACAAAAAGGTTCTGGAAATTGCCCAAAAGTATACTCCTCAGATTATAACCTTTGAATGGTGCAATGATTTCTCTGCCGCCAGAAATATCGGTTTAGAGGCTGCGCAGGGGAGTGGTTCCTGTACATTGATGACGACGAATGGTTTGATGATGTGGAACAGATCTGCCAGTTCTTCCTAAGCGGTGAGCATAAGCATTACCACAGCGCCCACTATATCCAGCGAAATTATCAGGATTGGTTTGGAACAAAATATTCTGACTTTTCCGCCTTCCGCATGGTACGCAGAATTCCTGAAGCCTGTTTTAGAGGGGCCATACACGAAGAATTAACTCCCCGCAGAGAGCCATGTAAATATTTCCATACTTATGTCCATCATTACGGATATGCAGGAAATGGCGAAAACAGGGAGGGACAAAAAACAGCCAGGAATATACCCCTGCTCTTGAAAGCTATACAGAACAATCCAGGGCATGTCAAGAATTACATGCAGACCACTAAGGAGTTTGACCTGGCAGGGGACTGGAAAAAGGCGGAGGAATACTGCCAAAAGGGGCGTGCTGTATGCCGGAAGTTTGGTGATACATTTTCAGAGGGGTGGCTTCAGGCTTATCTGTCCGGCTTGTTGTGCAAAAAGTCTGAAAAAGGAGAAGCGATTCTGGAGATAGAGTCTATGCTTAAGGCGGAGCATCCCAAGGAGTTGATTTCCCTTGTTTTATACCAGCAGTTGGTTCATCTGTGTGCAAATGGAGACGAACCAGAGAAAGCTGTCTGGTACGGCCGTAGATTTGAAGAACTGCTGGATTACATGGAGGAAAATCCCTGCCTCTGGGTACAGCAAGGTTATGGTGAGTTTTGCGAAGATTATATTAAAGCCCCCGACCACCTCTATGGATTAAGAATGGATTGTTCTGCCTCTGGGCTAAAGTTGAAGGACCAGAATACGGCGTTATTTTTTTTGAAACGGCTGCCCTGGGAACAAGGGGATATCCTATGCCGCTATTATCCGCAGTTTGAGCGCTGGAAAGAGAACTACGCTTCTTCTTTTTGGGAAATATTTTCTAAGCTTTGGTCACACGAGTATATCTGTTCAGATACGGCTGGTTCCCAAGCAGCTAGACTGCAGAAAAGCAGAGAAGCAGACAATTCGCTCAAAGATGGACGTCCTGTTTCGGTTTATCTGCTATTCCAAAAAGCGCTGTATCTGATGGAAAATGATAAGCCCACAGAAGGAAAGGAGTTGTTTTCCCATTGTCTGGGTCATCCAGATTCATATGATACATATCTAAGGCAGTTATTCTTAAAAGAAGCCATTGGTCACCAGATAAATATGTCACTGTTGGCAAAGCAGATGGATTTAGCGGCATGGGACCGTTGCACGGACAAAGTCATACAGGAATTACCGTATACATTAAACAGCCGGATTCAGGCGTGTGAATTACATCTGGGAAAAGAATATCCGCTTTACAGCCTGTGTCTAAAAAAATATCGGTTAGAGCAGAAGTTATTTAAGGGCTTCCCTCTCTGGGAAGAACTGATACAAACACTAGAAGATTACTGTCTGTGCATTATGGAGTTTTACAAAGGCTTATACCGTGAGGAGATGTTTGAAGGGAAAAATATTTCCTGTCTGCCAAAGGAATGCCGTTTTGCAGCCACCGTTCTGGAAGCATTAGAGAAATTAGAGCAAATGCAGATGCCGGAGGCTGTTCGTCTGTTGAGTGATGCAATCCATGTCAAGACGGACATGTGGGGAGTGGTTACAGAGTTGTTCCGCCAGGCCGCCCGTCGGATGGATGACCCTGCCCTGCAGGCAGGAGACGAGTTCCTTAACCTTGCTGGCCAGATGAAGGAGACGCTTTATACTCTATTGGATGCAGGCCAGACGGCACAGGCTTCCCAGATTCTTAAGCAGGTCCTTCCGCTGATACCGGAGGAACTGGAATTAATCTGGATAGGCCAGGAATTAATAAGGAGGAGAAAGCTATGAATATACAGCTTACGATTTCCATGCTGGTATCGGACCGGATTGAGACCCTTGGGAAATGTCTTGCTTCGCTGAAACCACTTCTTAGGGAGCTGGACAGTGAATTGATTGTTGTCTTTACCGGTAAAAATGAAGAAACGCTGGAGCTTGTACGCCAGTATACGTCCCACATTATTCCCTTTACCTGGTGTGATGATTTTGCCAAAGCTCGAAATGCAGGGCTGAAGGAAGGGCGGGGAGAATGGTTTCTGTATATTGACGACGATGAGTGGTTTGAAGATACAACAGAAATTATCCAGTTTTTTAAGAGTGGGGAATATCGGCAGTATCAGTCTGCCTTTTATGTTGCACGAAATTATTTAGATTTTCAGGGGAAGCGTTATTCCGATGGAGGCGTGGGAAGGATGTGCCGTCTGACGCCGGAAACGGAGTTTGTGTTTCCAATCCATGAGAATCTCGTCCCACTTGGGGAGCCTTGCAAACATCTGTCAACATTTGTACATCATTACGGTTATGCAAGGAAGGAGTGTTTTGATGAGAAGGACACGAGGACCAGCCGTAACCTGCCTTTGCTTTTGGAAATGTACGAGAAAGACCCAGATTCTCCTCGATGCTGTATGCAGATTGCCCAGGAATACCGGAGTGTGAGCGAGTTTGGTCCAGCGGTTGAATACTGCAGGAGGGGGCTTGGGCTTGCCAGGAAGGAAAAACAGATTTATAACTATGAGCTATGGTTACAGGTCCATCTTCCATTATTGATTTTTTATACGGGTGATTTAAGGCTTGCCTTGGAGGAGGGGGAGCGTATCCTTAAGCATCCGCGGACACTGGAATCCGCCGCCCTTCATCTAAGTGTGACACTTGTGGCGGTATGCCGTGGGCTGAAAGAATATAAGAAGGGGCTGAAATACGTCAATCTCTATCATGAGAAGTTTTGTTATCTTCTGGAGCATAAGGAAAAGGCTGTGCTGCAGAGCGCTGCAGGGATTACGTTTGATATGGCCGCGAAGGAAATGATTCCGGTCTATATGGACGGGTTGTTTTTTTCGTTAGAAGCAGAAGATTTCCAGATAGCAGGCCGGATTCTTTCCTGGCTTCCCTGGGAGGACAGGGAACAGCTCCTTCCTTATTATCCTCGGTTGGAGGAATGGAAAAAGAAGTATCAGGGGAAAAAGACAGCAATCTTGGAAGCGTATGCCAAGATGGATACAGAAAATCCTTATGTGCGTATACAGAAAGCACTTTATGCTGAGGGCCAGGGACATTTAAAAGAAACGGAAGAATTATGGAAAAACTGTACAAAGGACTGTCCGCCTGGTTTCCAGTGGGAATTGATAGAGATTGCCGTACGGAATCAATTTTTGCTGGAACCCATGTTGAAGCAAATGACACCGGAAGCCTGGAACGAGTATGCAAAGGCTGTGACGGACCATAAGAAATGGGTGGAAATGCAGCAGTTTTATCCGAAGATTATGCCTTTATTGGATGGATTCCCTTTTTATAGAAGGAGATTGGAACAGTGTTACCTTGAGAAGCTAATGACAAGGGAATTGTTGGAGGAAGTCAGACTAAGGGGCTTTTTGAAGGACTACTGTGAAAGCGTACTGGCTGATGCACAGGCAGTATATAAAGGGGAGGCTTTAGAGGCTCCAGAGACTTATGCCCTTCCGACCAGATACCGTTTCGCTTCAGCTCTCATAAATGCATTGAACCTTATAGATGCAGGGAAACTAATTGAGAGTTTTCCGTTTTTAAAGGAGTCCCTTAAAATCTATCCCAAGATGTCCGGAGCAGTTGGGCAGTTGCTTCGTTACTTGGAGGAAGAAATACAATCTCCGAAACAAGTCATAACAGAAGAATTTATGTTACTTGGAGAGCAAGTCAAACAAATCCTGCGTGGTCTAATAAATGGAGGACAATGGGACGAGGCTTATGGAGTCATGGAACAACTGCTGTCACTACTTCCAGATGACCTTGAAGTTTTGCAGATGAAACAGGAGATATTGCGGCAAGGGGCTAAAGCATAATGCGATAGCCCCTTGTTATTAATTATGCATGCAAATCTACAATATTTTCCGCCGCATCCAACTGGTCAAAACTAATCTGCTGATATCCTTTTAGATTTATCGCAGAATTCATTGGTTTCACAGAATCTAAAGTATAATTATAAATCACATGTGAATCCCATTTTATCCCTGAAAAATCCTTTTCAGTCTTATATGTATAAGGCGACAGTTGGTTACCCGTGTAATCCGCATATCGCTGTTCAGCGATATGCGCCTGCTTCATTAAATCTTCCTTTGCTTTGGCAAGCCGCTGTAATGCATCTTCTGTGCTTTGCGCGCCTTTTAAGCCTTGAAGGATATTTTCAGTATTGTCATGCAAATCAGTTAGTTGCTTCTTCGCTCCTCCTCCCCAAAAGCTTCCCCATACAGCTTAGAGGCATTATCAATGCGAAAATGGGAAATACCTATAACGGAACTCATCTGCCATGACATATCCGCATATTGATTTTTCATCCATTTCGACAAAGTTTCTGATTTGACATCATCTCCTTGAGATACGGCTTTGTCATATTCTGATTGCATATATTTGATCTGTTCTTCCATACAGGTCAGGTTATCTACCGCATTCCCAACTGCATTATAATAACGGTCCATCTCACTTGCGACTTTTATAGGGACTTCTGTTTCTCTGATAAAAGACATGAGAGGCCCATTACTCTTGCGGGTAAGCTCTGACATCTTTTGATGTAATTCCTGTTTCCATTCCCTTTCCTGAGAAACAGGTTTTTTGATAAAGCTGTTAAAAAATGAATGAAACGTATTTTTTCTAGCCGACTGCGTAAAAAGTAATCCTTGTGTGTTAATTTTCATAAGACACCTCTTTCCTTAAATTTTTATAGAGATTCTATTTTGCAGAAATGCCTTTTGCTCTTTTATTATAGCTGATTCCTACTGCAAGTATTTTACCTGAATATCGGGGTTCCTCGCCCAATTTGCCCCTAAAGCAAAGTGCATAATTTTTATTTTTTATTTGCTGTATTGCATCTTCGGGCGTGCTGTCTATTTTTAATTCAAGAATGATCGCATCAGCATGACGACGTTCCGGATAAAAAACAAAATCAACAAAACCCTTACCCGCTTTATCTTCACGTTCTACGCGGTATTTATCCCGTGCAGACAGATAAACCAGATTAACTACGGCTGATAATTCTGTCTCATTATTATATTCAAAAATAGGGGACTCCGTATTATGCACAAACTCCAATATCTCTGTCATTGTATCCGTGTCATGGCTAAGTGTAGCCCGCAGCATTCTTTCGGATTCCCTGGCTAAACGGTACACATAGCCAAGCCCCTCGTTTGACAGCAATAACTGATTAAATTGCTCCATTAGTTCCCTGTTTGGAATAAACATCTCCATCCTCATAGGTGAGGAGTCCGTAAATGACCATCGCTGAATAAATCTGCGCCTTTGTGTTTAACTCTTTGGCTGTTGCAGCGTATTCCTGCATTTTTGCGTTCACACGTTCACCGGTAATCATTAGAATAAAATCTTCACGGATTTCTTCTACATTGTCTTTGATATAATAAAAAATCTCATCGTAGGGTCCCGAACTCGTCCAGTAATTTCTTAATTGATTATTTGTTAAAGCGCATACTATAGAACGAGGATTATATACCTGCCTGCCGCTTGCTGTATGATATCCATTATACCATAAACGTAAGTCTTTGCGGGAAATTTTCGGATTATTAATGTTTTGTTTGTAAATATTGTAAAGGTGATCGACCTCTGAATCCAAAAATCCAAAATATTCGCTGAAGCGTTCTGAGGTAGCAATATCGTATTCTAAAAACATGTTAAGTTCCGAACCGCTGGAATATTTTGCAATTGGAAGTACTCCGGTCATATAGGCAAATTCTACGTATACCTGACCTTTTAATAAATTTTTTAAAAATTCCAGGTATTTTTCCTGCTCAGAAGGTGTAATAAAGGATTTATGGAAAATAGCATCCCATTCATCTATTATAAAAATGAATTTATCATTCGTGTGTTGAAAAATATTTAAAAGATTATCCCACACTGCGCCTTCTATATCAATAGCAATTTGTGGATAAGCCTCTGCCAAGTCGCGGTTAAGCCCATTCTGAAAACGGTTAATGTATGATGTATAGCTCTCACAGTCTCTTGGCATTCGGCTGAAATCAATGAAAAATATATTGTGCGTATTTAGGTGTGCTGTATATTTTTTATCCTTCAATATTGTCAGATTATGAAATAATTCTTCTGCGTCTGCTGCTTTGCATAAAAATGCTCCAACCATATTAGCCATAACGCTTTTTCCAAAACGTCTTGGTCTTGTAATACAGTAATATCGGTCTTCTGTGCCAAATGCAGGGATTAATTCACCTAGCAAGTCGGATTTATCTACAAAATATACTCCTGCTTTTGTTGCCTTGTATGCTTCAAAAGGTGCAGGACTATTTAAAAACATTCCCATATTTGAAAACCTCCTGGTTTTACACCTCATTTAAATGTATTAGTATATCTTATTGCCATCATATCATATTTATTTTTGTTTTTCTATGCATAAATAGAATTTGTTATACAGTTCCTTAACTGTAATATGTATTAAAGTGTACTTTTCTGGACAGTTCGCCGGCAGGTCCGGAGAGTATATTTTTTGCACTCCTGAAAGCTTCAATATTATAAAAAAATAATGAATAATTATGCAGGGAAAAGGATGTCCCTGACCAATTTCAAGGAGGAAAAACTATGAGAATCCAACATAATATTACAGCTTTAAATTCACACAGAAATTTAACTAACAATAATTCTTCTTTAACAAAGAATCTGGAGAAGCTGTCATCTGGTTACAGAATCAACCGCGCTGGTGACGACGCTGCCGGACTTGCTATTTCCGAGAAGATGCGTGCTCAGATCACTGGTCTGCAGACAGCTCAGAAGAACTCCGAAGACGGTGTTTCTCTTGTTCAGACGGCTGAAGGCGCTTTGACAGAGGTTCACTCCATGCTGAATCGTATGGTTGAGCTGGCTACTCAGTCTGCTAACGGAACTTATTCAAGCGCTAACCGTGCTGAGATGCAGAAAGAGGTCGTTGCTTTAAGAGAAGAAATAGACAGAATCAGCAACACTGCTAACTTTAATGGAACTACTTTATTCTCAAACCTTGGCGGCGATACAAAAGAAGTTGCTATTCATGCTGGTGAGACATCTAAGACTGATAATCAGATTAAGATTACACTTAAGTCAATGAGTGCAAGTTCTATGTCAGCTAAGATTGGTAATAAGACAGAAACTATCGATCTTACGACAGATGTAGATATCTCAAAAGCTAGTTTAGCAAAAGATTCCATTGATAAGATTAATACTGCTATTGACATTATTTCTTCTCTGCGTTCCGATTTCGGTGCATTGCAGAACCGTCTGGAGCACACCATCAACAACTTGGGTGTTCAGACAGAGAACTTATCCGCTGCTGAGTCCCGTATCCGTGACGTTGATATGGCTAAGGAAATGATGGCTTACACCAAGAACAACATTCTGGTTCAGGCTTCTCAGGCTATGCTTGCTCAGGCTAATCAGGTTCCACAGGGAGTTCTTCAGTTGTTACAGTAATTTCAATTTAATGATTACAGGAAAGCGCCGGTCCATTGGATGGGCGCTTTCTTTTTTCCACAGGAGGAATAGAACCAATATGTATATCGCACTTACTATATCTTTACTTGCATCAAATCGCACAGCTTCCCTGGAACGATGCCTTGATTCCATAAAACCGCTTCTTGTAAAAATCCCATGCGAATTGATCATCGTACTGACAAACACAGATGCAGATGTAAAAAAAATTGCGGAAAATTATACGCCTCAGCTTATACCCTTTAAATGGTGCAATGATTTCTCTGCCGCCAGAAATATCGGCTTAAAATCCGCACAGGGGGAATGGTTCCTGTACATTGATGATGACGAATGGTTTGATGATGTAGACGAGATCTGCCAGTTCTTCCTGAGTGGTGAATACAGGCATTACAACAGCGCCCACTATATACAGCGCAATTATCAAAATTGGGAGGGCACAAAGTATTCTGATTTTTCTGCATTTCGGATGATAAAGAGAATTTCTGCAAGCCATTTTCAGGGAGAAATCCATGAAGAATTAACGCCTCGTATAGCTCCCTGCAAATATTTCCAGACCTTTGTACATCATTATGGTTATGTAACAGACAGCGCTAACTCACCAAAAGCTTTTCGGAATATACCTATGCTTTTGCAGTCCATTGAAAAACATCCAAAACAGGTTAAAAATTATATCCAGATTGCTAAGGAGTTTGGTTTGGAAGGAAACTGGAAAGCAGCCGAAAAATACTGCCGAATAGGGTTAGATATTTGCCAAAAATCTAAAGATTCATATTCAATGGGATGGCTTCAGGCATACCTGGCGTATCTGACAGGAAAAGCGCCGGGGAAAACTCCGGCAATCCAAGAGATTATAAATATTTTGAATGAGGAAAGTCCTTCTGAGCTCGTCAGGCTGATTCTGTACCAACAGCTTATCTATCTTTATTTCGAGGCACAGGAATCAGAACAGGTCGTCCGGTACGGATGGAAATTTGAAAATTTATTGGACGAAATGGACAGCCAAGCGTATCTCTGGAAAGAACAGAGTTACGGAGAATTCTGTGAAAATTATGTAAAAAATCCGGAACGCTTATTTGGAACAAGAGCGGCTTGCGTTGCCAGTGCATTGGAACTCCAAGAGCAAAAGAGCGCCGCATACTTTCTCAAACGGTTTCCGTGGGATACAGAGGAGATTTTGGGCAGATATTATTCTGATTTTGAAAAATGGAAAACAAAATATGCTGCTCCTTACGTTCAAATTCTCTTTGAGATATTACAAGATATAATGATTAGCTTTAATATACCCGAAGTTTCCTGTATTTATAAATATCCGGATATACAAATTCCCATCTATCTTTTACTTCAAAAATCGCTGGATTCTTTGAGCAAAGAAATAAATACAGACGGTTTGAACTTATTTATATACTGTATACTGCACACAGACAACGCCTTTCTACAGCAGCAATTATTTAAGGAAGGAATCCGCCATCAGATAAATGTAATGCCTCTTGCGGAAAAGATGGATTTAGATACATGGAATATCTGTACTGCAAAAGCGATAAAAGAACTTTCGTATGATTTGAATAACCAACTCTGTATATGCGAAGCTGAACTCCATGAGAAATATTATCTTCACAGCCTTTGCTTGAAAAGGCACCGGCTAGAGCAAAAATTAAACAAAGGCTTCCTTCGCTGGCCAAAACTGATTGAAACATTAGAAGAATACTGTCTGTGTACCCTGGATTTTTATAGAGGATTGTACCGAAAAGACTTACTTTGTGAGGAACGGATTGGTCTTTTGCCGTGTGAAATTCGTTTTTCAATGACAGTCTTAAATGCATTGGAAAAATTAAAACAGGAAAAGATGGCAGAAGCGGTGCGTTTGTTCGGTGATGGAATTCACATTTATCCGGATATGACCGGTGTAATCACAGAGGTGTTCCGCCAGACAGCACGCCGAATGGATAATCCCATGCTGCATGCAGGAAATGAATTTCTTCAGCTTGCAGAAAAGATGAAGGAAACATTAAAGATTCTGATGGATGCAAATCAGACGTCACAGGCATCCGAAATTTTGGCGCAGCTTCTTCCCTTAATGCCGGAAGACTTAGAACTAATATGGACAAATCAGGAATTAATAAGGAGGGCAAAATTATGCGCATACAGCTAACTATTTCTCTACTGGTATCTGATCGTATGGAGACGCTTGGAAAGTGCCTGAACTCCCTGAAGCCGCTTCTACGTGAACTAGACACTGAATTAATCGTTGTATTTACCGGTAAAAGTGACGAGACGCTCGCACTGGCGCAAAAATATACTTCTCATATCATTCCTTTTACCTGGTGTAACGACTTCTCAAAAGCACGAAATGCGGGACTTAAAGAGGCACGCGGGGAATGGTTTCTCTATCTTGATGATGATGAATGGTTTGATGATACTGGAGAAATAATAGATTTTTTTAAAAGCGGCGAATATAGGCATTACCAATCTGCCTTTTATGTTCAACGCAATTATCTGGATTTGGAAGGAAAACGTTACTCTGACACAGATGTCGGCAGAATGTGTCTGTTGACCCCTGAGACCGAATTCATTTTCCCGATTCACGAAAATCTGGCGCCTTTTCACAAGCCAAATAAAAAATTAACAGCCTTTGTTCACCATTTTGGTTATGCAAGAAAAGAAAAATTGGGAGAGTCCGAAACAAAAACAACCCGAAACCTTTCCCTTTTGCTGGCTATGCTTGAAAAAAATCCGAATTCTGCACAATGTTATATGCAGATTACACAGGAGTACAGAAGCGTAGGGGAGCCTGGCATTGCAGTTGAATATTGTCGAAAAGGACTTGCCCTTGCCAGACAGGAAAGCCGCATTTACAATTATGAGCTATGGATGCAGGCAAACCTTCCGCTATTAATTTCTTATACCGGTGATAAGCGGCTTGCACTAGATGAGGGCGAGCGTATCCTAAATCACCCACGGACCTTGGAAGTGGGAACGCTTCATCTGTGCGTGACACTGACGGCGCTGTGCAGGGATTTGAAAGAATTCAGAAAAGGTATTAAGTATGTTAATTTATACCGCAAGCAGCTTCTTTATCTTTTAAATCATCCTGAAAAAGCCGAACAGCAAAGAGCAGCAGAAATCACTCTGGAAAGCATTGCAGCAAAGGAAGTCTCTGTATATATGGAAGGATTATTTCTTACCACAAAGGCAGATGACTTTCCATGTGCCTGCCAGATTATGTCCTGGTTTCCGTGGGAAGATGAAGACCGCATCCTTCCCCAATATCCCCGTCTGGAAGCATGGAAAAAGGATTATAAAGGAAAATATGATACAATTCTAAGGGAATATGACCGATTAAACACAAATAACCCCTATGTCTGTATTCAGAAGGCTCTTTACGCAGAACATCAAAAGGATTTTCAGAGAACAAAAGGCTTATGGGAAATCTGCGCTCAGAACTGCCCGCCCGGCTTTCAGTGGGAATTGATTGAAATTGCTGTGCGCAACCAATTTTCATTGGAAATATTGCTTAAAAGGATGTCTCCAGAGGCGTGGAATGAATATACAGAGGCAGTAACAGAACGCAAAGAATGGGAGGAAATGAAAAAATTTTATCAAAAAATCATGCCGTTATTGGAGACATGCCCCTTCTATGCAAGAAAATTGGAACAATCTTTTCTGGAAAAGCTGCTGACAGGGGAAATGCTGAAGCCTGCTAAATTGATAGAATTGTTAGAACAATATTGTCGGAGTGTCTGCAGCGATGCAAAATTTGTGTACAGAAAGGAGGCCCTTGAGAATCCTGAGGCTTATGCCCTTCCTGCCAGATATCGATTCGCCGCAAGGCTCAAGGATGCTTTGGGTCTTTTACAGGAGGGGACGTTTGCTGAGATTTTTATGTTATTAAAAGATGCCATTCATATCTATCCTAAGATGTCGGGGGCAGTTGGACAATTGCTGCGGAACTTGGAAGAAGATATACAAAAGCCTAAGCAGCCTGTATCGGAAGAATTTATGGCGCTTGGCGGGCAAGTGAAGCAAGTTCTTCGGGGATTAATTAGTGCGGGCCAATGGGATGAGGCGTATGGAGTCTTGGAACAGTTGCAGGCGCTTCTGCCGGATGATTTTGAGGTTCTGCGGATGAAACAAGAGGTATTGCGGCAGGGGGGAAATTTATAGAAACGGGGGGGGGAATCGGCTAATGCCGATTTCTTCCGATTTTAAAGCTAAATAGAGATACCCCGCGGAAATGCGCGCCGTTTGGTACTGGCATATCCTTCATGGTATCTCTATTTATCGGGGGAATACCCCTTCCCGGAATACTAAGCTAATAAATCTGTATAATCCATCTCCTCCATGACTTTTTTAGGGTAAAGATTGGATCGTCGTTAGATAAACTCAATTCATAAAATTAAAGTTAATTTTCTGTTGCCCTAATTCAAAAATTGATCATAATAATTATGTTTTAGCATAGTTACATTATAATATGGAGCGGAGGAAAACAGGTTATTAAGCTCATTCTCAAATCCTCTTTTCTTTTTATTCATCAAAGTATTCATTGCTATTCTTCCTCAATGTATCACTTCAATTTATTAAATTCCAGTAATCGATTAATTAAAGACTTTACTTCATCATCATTTACTTCTACATCAACAATAATAATAATATCGTAGTAATCTTCATTTCTAAAATTTTTTAATCCACCAAGTTCATTACAGACATAATAATCGTTAAAATCAACCTCGCCGTCTATTCTTCTATTATAGTTAATTCCAAATTTTAATATATCTATTGCTTTATGCTTATATTTATCCAAGTGTTTCAAAGCATATCTTAAACAATTATTAATTATTGGGTTGATGGAGCGATATGTAATAGAATCAACTTGTTTTTTTCTTCTACCAATATTCCCCATCTTAAGCTCATAAGGTTTTATTTCAAATATTGAATTAAACAAGTCATCATTGTCTAGCATTATTTCCAAATATTCATCTTGACAAAAAATACAATCTTCTGTAGCATAGTGGCCATTTGTAAAAAACATATTGTATGAGTCATAAATATTGTTGAACAGTTCTACATCATTCATACTTGCAACAAGACGAGCAAACTCTATCCCGTTTTCAAAATGAATCCATGTTATACCTTTATCTTTTCTAAATTCAAATTGATTATGAGACCATTTCAATTTTATTCCATATTCATCGTGAAGATATCTAACACCATTAACTGAATGATATTCAACTACATAATCGAGGAAGTTTTTACCAAATTCATCAGTTTGAGTAAGGATAGATTTCCCATCATTTGTAAGCAACACATCAAATTCATCCTTATATAATTTCGGATCATCTAAATATGCGTAATATCTAAAACCTTTATTGAAGGGTACATTTCCCTTTTCAGCAGGTAATTTATACGCATCTTCATATAGTAACCGAGCCAATGAAATACCAAATATTTTTTCCAAAGGGATAATAAAATCGTATTTAAGTGATCTTTCTCCTTTTAACATTTTTGAAAAGTTAGATTTTTCTTTGTCTGCAAATTTATATGCTTCTTGTCCTTTAATTCCTAATTCATGAGCAATATCAACGAGTAAATGACTATACATTCTAATTCCTTTTAATTCCATGTAACGGTCAATATTACTTTTTAAATTTTCCATATCTTAACCTCCACATTCATTGTGTTTACATTGTATCACGAATTTCGTCGTTTTATCAGTCATTCACGACAACTTTTGTGGTCTTTTTGGTTTTTATTATAATTTATGTAAAAACGTATATAGTCAAATTTGACAACACATTTTTAAATTTTCCGTCCAATTTTATGTTACTGTATCAAGCAACATAAAATTAGAAATATCTTTCACATACCAATCTTTTCTATGTACCATCAAAAGCACAAATATAATCTCATACATCTGTTCCTGCGCCAGATGTCTTATCAAGGTATTCATCATTTTGATATTCCTCGTCATTTGGCGTACAAATCAAATACCACCATCCCGGATATTTCTTTACCCATTCAAAAAGTCGGAGCATTTGTCTATCCCTATTCCTTATCATGGTTTCTCTCCTTGAAAGTATTTGTTTAAAGAAGTTCAAAAATCAAATTCGCTCCCAACTGTATTCCCAACTCTGTATACACTTCTTGATTAGCAATAATGGCCTTGCATATTATGTCATAGACATTATCTTTTTTCTCTCCATCTTGATAAAGATTTTCTAAAAATCCCCAAAGGGACGCTTCATCTCTTTGAAATTCCTCATTTCCTGCATATTCATCAACCTTTTATTCTCGAAATCAAATATAGAAACTGCTTTTACTATCAAATGTGGAATTTATTTTCACCTCTCTTTTCATGCATTGTCTTTTTCTTTTTTTCATACCCTTTTCATCTTTTATATGTTTAAAAGCAAGGCAATCCCTAAATTATCTCTGTTTATAATTGCATGCTCCATATATCTTTCCCACTTCTCTTTCTGCATAGCTTTTCCCTTGCATATATGGTTCACAAAATCAATATTGTCTGCAATCAAGAGTACAATCTCTTTCATTTCGGATGACAGCTTGTTCAGCTTTTCTATACGGCCAATTTCTGTTTCGTCCATAGCATTGTTTCCTTTCTTCCTTTATTAAATTATTCTATGGAATGATTTCATTCCAATATTACAACGTTTCTACTGTAAAATCATTAACGAAATAAATTTATTCCAAAAATATTTGAGAAAGGAAAACCATTATGTCCTCTGTTATCAATCAGGATATATCCATAGGCTCAAATTTAAAATCCTTACGTCTTCGTAACAAATTATCTCAAGAAGATGTCGCTGCACAATTACAGGTAATGGGATTCACGGTGAGCCGTGAGATTATCTCCCAGATGGAATTAGGTCGTCACAACATCCGGGTAAGCGTTCTTTTAGCTCTTAAGGAACTTTATCACGCTACCTTTGATGAAATCTTTGCTGATTTATCTTTCCGATAAATGCTTTTAATATCTCCGACCATCATAAGCTCCGTGAAATCTCCGACGCCGTATATTTGGAACATGGGAAAAGTATCTAGAACGATGCAAAGTTTTACGGTGGGAAGAAAAAGAATACCGGATGAAACAAAACGGAGGGCTGTCACATCGGGAGCTACTGAAAACAGATATTAATACCGCACTTGCACAGTCCGCCAATTTCAAAGTCTTTGAAATCCGCTTAAAAGATATGAGTTATGAAATATACCGTGACAATAATTTCCCCCCATTATTCCGTAAAAGGGACAGACCGGCAGAGGGCAGTCTGCTTAGACAGGCTAGGGAAAGAATACACGCCCGAAGCAATCAGGGCAAAACTTCTTAATAACCAGCGGCATATTGGCTATATCCCGTTCCACAAGTCGAAATATACGCCACTCCTTACGCTTGAAATCGAGTACCGTAAAAATACAGCACATGGACGGCATACAGATAATTTTCGCCTTTGTAATTGAACTGTGCAGGCTAATCACGGGAAACAATATTGCTCCCGAAACTCCCCGCCCCCTATCCCCCGCTATGATGCAGGAAATTGTAAACTTAAATAAAACGCTGAAAGAATACAAGTTCCTATGTGAGAACAACATTGATTCTCCGCAGGATCTTGTTTCTTTAATCGGCGAAAAGCGTGAGCAGATTTCCGATTTGAAGCGACAAATCCGGCTGGCACAGCCATGTGAAGGTGGACATTTACTTCACGGTAGTAGGGATGATAGATATTCCCACCGGAAGATAAATCCTTGCCACGATGGAAGAAATACGGAACACCCCGCAGGACTTCAAATTTGTGGCGTAACAAAGAGATACGGTGTAACCAATTTTAGTTGCACCGCATCCTACATAAAAACATCCTTATCTGGCGACAATAAATAGTATCCTACCTTTTTCGCACACTATTAATCCAGTACCAAATTCGCCGCAAACACTCATATCCCAATAAACAAAAGAACTGCCAACTCGCATAACTTTCCCTAACTCCAATTGCAAAAAATATAATATCTTATTTCTCTTTCATTATTTACCATTAAACCATCCTCAGTTTTATAAATCCTCATTTGTCGCCCCAAAAATCTCTAAAAAATAAGTAATAAAAGGTGGCATAATTGCTGCAACTACAGAAATAAAAATATTCATATCATTACTTCCGATATTCGAGTTATATGTATAAGCTACTATAATAATAGCCATGCCATACACTACCCATATTTTCCAATGTTTTAACAAAAACCCTAACAATCGCCGCATTTTATGATACCCCCATACGTGTGGCACCTGCTGTTGAATTAATAAATGTATTTGATTTATCTTCTCACACAAAAGCTGATAATCGTATTCTCGATATATGGATTCAATTTTATTTTTTATTTCATTTACATCTTTAGAGATATCAGTTGTTTTACAAACAGTATCATCAAGATTCTTCACCTTACATTGTACTTCCTCAAAAGCACCATAGTCGATTCGCTTTAATTCAACTAAATATGCCTGAATATCTTCAATTGACTTGTAAGATGCTATCTCCATTTCAATGTTTGTAAGATGTGCTTTTATATCCGTAAGTCTTTTCATTTTACTATTTTCAATGGTTTCAAAATGCTCTAAATCATAAATTAACTTCTTAAGGTTTTGATATTGTCTATCTGCCCAAAAACGTTTGGGTTCAGACACAAGCTTTTTAAGTACATCCAAACGCATAGCTGGATTATCTAAACTGGGATCCACACCTTTTGTTTCTTCATCTTCTATTCTAACAGGTGTCAAAACCATAGTCGCAATTCCTTTAAAAACCACACCTCTATCTGTTGACCTACTGATATTCAATCTCAATTTTCTTTTTGTTGGGTTATTAATCGAAAAAAGTAACATCCCTCTCCACCCAGGATCAAGAGTGGTTGAAATATGCCCAAACCCGCTAGATACCATCTGTACTCGTGAATAAAATGCACCTGCCATATTTCCACTTAGTTTAATATATTCACGAGTCAATATTAAAACCGTATCATTAGGATATATTTTAACATAGGTATCACCTTGCTTTGATTTATGTATAGTGAGCAACCTTCGTTTTGTAATCGAATAAATAAATTCTGTGGCAGTCAAATTGTAGCCGCATCCTGTCGCATTTTCTTTCTGATAAGGAGCAATCATAAAATTAGAATCCAGCTCAGTACGCATGTTGCGAATATTAGTTCCTGTTAATTGAAAAACTCCTTCTTTTTTTTTCCATTTTAATCTATGACTCCTCTCTTGTTTACTCACTTTTGTCTTATTGACTTCTTTTTTTTTTTTTAGGTTCATTATTTTTCTGAATATCTTTTTTTAATTTCATGGTGTTTGATGCATATTTATTCTCTTTTGCATCTTTCTTTTCGACACTTTTAGATATCTTTCCATTTAGTTTATAGCCAAGCCATAATTCTAATTCATCTTTTTGAGATATAATCGGTGTATAGAGATAAGTATATGCACGTCCCAAAGCACCTGTAAAAAGTTCCTGTATCGGTCTTCGTCCTTCTATTCCATCACACATAATATGTTTAGAAGAAATACCTGAATACGGTTCCACATAGTAAACTTTAGATACACCCATAAAACACAACTTTTTTGTACATAACTCACAAGGACTAGATGTGGTAAAAAGATATCCACCTTCAATACTAACTCCGCCTTGGTCAGCTAAGCTTAAAAATGCTCTTTCTTCGGCATGTAGTGCTCTGGGATGAACCTGATTTTTACTACCAGTTTTCGCATTATATACATCTTTAAAACAGAACGGAATCCTTTTCCCTTTTCTTCGCATAACTTCTCCAGCTTGCTCTATCCTACTATCTTGACTAATATACTTTTGAAATTCATCTGTATCATCATTTTCAAAATCGCTGTATGCTTCAAGATTCCAATGCTGTTTAACCTCTTGCATATCACGGTATATACATGGAACTCGACCAAACGGCACATCATTCCATCCAATAGATCGAATTCGATATTGACTATCCGTAAGTACTGCCCCAACCTGTCGTGAAATACAACCAGAACAAACTTTAGCAGCTTGCGCAATTTGCATACATCTTTCTATAGGTGTCGGCAGAACTAATCCCGGATTCATAATCAGGGAAATATACCTAACTAGTTTTTTCTTCAAGCTCAAATTCTGTTGATTATCATTATGATTGTTGATAAAAATATCTGCCGACTCTATACACTGTTCTACATTTTGTGTAATAAAAGGTAAAATTTTTACTAAATCATCACGTTTAAGTTTGTCTGTAAGTTGTTCTAACACCGCTTTAGACAGCATACTGTTTTCATCATCTAATTCTTTATCTCTTTTATATTTATTAAATAATTTTTTAAACTCTTTTAATTGTTCAATTGTATCAATCGTTTGAATTTCTTGCAATGTAAGGCTTTTATCCGACTTTTCTAACCGATTATACCGTTCTGTTTCATCAGTATAGATAGCCGTTAAATAGTAACTTGAATATCGCGCTTTTAAATATGTTGACTCAAAAGGATTTTTAATGGAATCAATAACTACAACCACCTGTTTCGTCCCTTGATCTAAAAGCCTAAGACATTCCTCATACTTAGAAGAACCGGAAATACTGTCCCTATATTCCTTTTGGTTTTGTAAATAATCTCGCAAAATTTTCAGATATAAATTAACACGTCTTATAATTGTTAAAAACCCTTCGTCTTTAAAAAAGAGATTTTGTTGTTCTATATCATAAACAAATGGTTTTCCCCATATACGCAAATTAATTCCTATATCTTGTAGAATCATAATAGGCAAACCATGCTGAATTCTTCCAATTTTTTTTAACAGCTCATTTGCAGCTTGAGGCAAAGCATTATATGCATATTCATAAAGCATCCAATATAATAAATTATTCCATTGTTTCCTTTTGCTTTTACGAAAAATTGAATATTCCTTCATTATACTCTGCATATCGTGAAGTTTGATATGAAAAATACATCTTTGGCTTTCTTTTTCATATTCGTATTTAAACTCATATTTTCCGAGATGATATATCTCAAAAGGAGGTTCCTTACCAATTTGTGCACTAATCTTATTAACATTAGGCCAATTCATATCTTTTGTCTGTGGAAACAAGAGGTTCCATGAATCCGCTTCCGTCATAAATCCTCCTAAATTCTCCAATATTTGTTCCCAATTTAGAGAAGAATTTTTATCTTTAAGAGGGAAATCCATCATTATTTTTTTAGTAAAATACTCAGGCAAAACAAAGCTCATTTCTGAATCATAAAAAGTCTCTAATGCATTTTTATTCTTTCTCTATTTTCTACCGATAGTCTATCAAACATTTTTTCTAAGTATTCTGTAAATATATTTTTTTGACATTCCTCCAATAAAAAACCTATCATAAGTCTACTAACCTTAATCTGATAGAACGGCATCCAATTCTCTTTGGCATAATTGTAAAGAATCAGTTCCTCTGTAGCTTGGACAGAACCTTTAAGTTCTTCAGATGGCATTGGGATATTTAACTGTGTAAAATCCTGCGTTAAAATCTCTGAAACAGTGGAACATCCAGATCCAGTTCTCCCACATAACCCTAAAACAATAAAGCCTTTCAGTGAAGTAAAAAGGCTATCTGCTATTTTATAATTAAATTTGTCTTTCATAATCTCTATCTCCCTGCCTTCTTTTAGGAATATATAATATTAAATTAGACAAAAAAAGTAAGATAACAAAGCAGACCTCACCTACTTTATCACCTTACTATTGATTAACCTTTTTAATAATAACATAATTCGACATTTTCAGTCAACTACCCAGCAGCTTCTAATCCCTCATAGCCCCCGACAATATTCTTCACTTCCAAACATCTCATATTATCTCCACATTCTGTATCATAATTGGTTTCCCTGCCTTCTGACACAACTGCACCAGACTGCTTCCATCTCCGTAATACGCATCGCATAGCGCAATCGCCCGATTCAGCTCGGCAGAATCGTCATAAATCCCCCATCCTTCAGCCTTATACTGTTCCTCAAGCTGCACATATTGAAGCCATAACTGGGGCCGCATAGATTCTATGGTTGCCTTTATCAACGGATGCGGCCTCCATAATAACGCCACATCCTCAATATTCTCTTTAAATATATCAAATACGGACTGCATCTTCTGAAGCATCTTCTCCCCTTCCTGCAGTAACGCCGTAACGCTGGTATTATATAAGATTACTTTTTTTCTGCTCCCATCTGGTTTCTCAAGGATCTGCCTCCATCTTTCCGGAAGCGTATACTCCTCCTCCGATGTTTTCGCCACCTTATCCAACTTCGGGGAGCCAAGCCCCAGAATCTTCTTCTCCCAGTGGGATCTTGTATTCTCTCCCGCGGCATCCGTCAGCGCCTCTATATATGCCTTCCGCATATTCTCCGACTGCACAATTACTACATCCGCATTGAATACCCCCGGCACCGTACAAAAATGCGCAATTCCCTTCACTGCCTCCTCATTTTCTGGATCAATCTCACCTAGAACAAAGTAGGGAATATAGACCAGTTTGTCCGTATACTGCTTCAAGTTCTTAGAATAAAACTCCGGCAAAACGCTGGTCACATAATTGCAGTCATCATAAGGATTGTGAATGTAAATCATGTCCGGTCTGCGCTTTTCAAAATCATACTCCTTATAACTCATGACGGGAACATACTCAGGATACAGGTCCCCTTCATAATGTACCTCTCTGAAGCTTCCGTCAATATTTTTGTCATAGTATGGAATAGGCACAACATAAGCGTCACAATTCGGATCCTCATCCGCCGCCTTCCACACACTTTCCAGCGAATCCCACATGGAAGCTTTGTACGGCAGGAACACAGCCTCCATACGCTCAGGTATATCATGCTTCACGCTGTTCTCCATCTTAATCAGCGAGCGGCGCAACGCCTTACACACTTGACTCACATTAACTGGATTATTCTGAGAAACATCTTCATATATCTGATATGCCAGTTCACAGTAATCCTCAATCATAGGAATCGTGACAAAGTCCTCACCTTCTACCTTCTCGATAATTTCTCCCAACTGGATGGCACATTCCTGACACTGTGACAGCAGATCCAGCGCCGCCTCAGTATTCCTCGTCTCTATCGTCTTCTTAATCCCGCCATGCGCCCGGTCAAGCAATTTTATAAAATTCTCAGCCTGCTTTTTCTGCGCTTTCGTCATATATTCTTCCTCTTCCCGCTTTTGATTTCGTATCTACTCTTAATATATCGGCCATTTCTGTTATTTCTTTACCTCTCCGGCTGTATCACGCCGTCCTCCAAGGCAATACCGCCATATATTCTGAGCTAAAAAAAGAAAACCAATACCACTTCACAGATATCGGCTTCCCCTTCCACTCCTATTATTCTTCCCTTTCTCCGCTATCTTCTTCATCCTCCGTCGCCGCCTTGGCTCTCTCCTTTGCCTCTGCGGCCTCTCTTGCTTTCTCCGGATTATATTTCAGAAAATACGCGTAAATATCCACAATCGCCTGATACAACTCCTCCGGAATCGCCGTCCCAAGGTCCAACTGCGTCAGCACCGTTGCCAATGAATTGTCCTCATACACAGGCACACCGTTCTCGTTCGCCATCTCCACAATACGCTCAGCCATATATCCAAGCCCCGAAGCAACAATCACCGGCGCCACATCTTTATTCTCATCATATCTCAGTGCAACTGCTTTTTTGTTCATCACGTCCTCATATTGTGACATTGATTGAATTTCTCCTTTCAAATATCTTCGGGAATGCGGTATGTACCGGAATTGGCACCTTCCCCTGTTCAACGCCGAGATACTCCAGCTCCAGATTATTCTTGCGCATGATCTTACGAATATTCTCGCGGATATCGCTCTCATGTCCCAACAATTCCTCCGGATAATGGATCAGCATATCAATCTTCCCCTTCTCATAATACAACATCATATCGAAAAAGCCAACATCTTTCATGTCGAACTTGATCAGGAGCTTCACTCCTCGCTCCTTTGAGCCGGGATTGCCAGATTCCTCGTCCGGATCAACCCACATCTCTGAAAACATCGGCACACCGTCCAGAATCACCGGCAGCATCACATGCATAACCGGCATATAGACGCTCTCGTTCACCAAGACGCTTCGCATAATATTAACAAACTGTTCTTTATTCTCAATTCCGGCTTCTCCCTTCACGCCGGCCTCCATAATATTCAGAAGCTTATCCGTCAGCTCATTCTTCCCCGCCGCCCGGTCATAATCCACATTCAACAGCATATTCCGCATATCCTTGCCTGTCATACCAGGAAAATGCTTATTGAAGGTAGGGAATTCCATCAATCTCTGGAATGCCTCCACCACTTTGTCAAGGCTGCCGCTCTCATACCGCGCCGTATTGAAGGCAACCAATGTAACCAGGTCACGCAGCTTACCCAGCTCTCGGTTGTCTGCAACATATTTGCCCATATAAGGAATAATCTGTTCCTTTAACATCCGCACATTCGCGGCATTACTGTCTGTAGAATGAGGCTTTAACCGCATAGCAAGCCTTTCAAGCCCTTCACGGTCGTTGCGGAACATACGAGCCTCAATATCCTCCAGCGTACCCTTAATATTCTCAAGAATATGTTTCCCAGAGGACATATCATTATATTTTTTCCAAAAATCCAGCACGCCGGCTTTCAACTCCACTGTCGTCGCCTCGCCCATAATCTGGCGCATTACGTCAAACAATGGTCCCTGCAGACGGTTTGCCCCTGCCATCTGGCTTTTCATAAATTCATTCAGCTTCTCCGGCGACATCTCAAGCATCTGAAAAAACGCCTGAATCTCCTCCGCCGTCCCCTTGCCGATGCCGGATTCTACCAAATTCGCCATTCCGCCGAAAATCATCTTGGTCATAATCTCGCCAAGCCTGGGCACATCCCTTAGCGACGCTACAAAGCTTCCGAAATTCGACTCATAGGAAATACCTTTTTGTCCCCCGTCGTCTCCGCCCGCTTCAGTACGGCCGTCCGCCCTTCCTACACGGTTCGCCTCGACAGGGTTTTTAATACTTAGATCCTCCGCCTGTTGGGAAGGCGTCTGCTTATTCACCGTATTATTATTCTCATATGCCACGGTTGGATTCGTTACTTTTAAAATATTTGACATTTTTTCACCTACTCTATAATTTACTCTTATCCTTTTCCGCCATCATGACGATATACATAAAAATAATACTTTTTAACATATTATAATTAACATTATTAGATAAGGCGGTACTAAGATTATGGATAACATGCTTGAAATGTATCTTTATGAGACAAACACTCTTATGGAACAGCTTGATGAACTCTTAATAGAAGCGGAAAAGAATGCAACGTTCACAACGAATGATGTTAATGAGATTTTCCGTATCATGCATACGATTAAAGGATCGTCTGCAATGATGGAATTCTCTACGTTGATGGAGATTGCACATCATATAGAAGACTTATTCTTCTATATCCGTGAAAACGGTATGGATGCTCTTGACGAATCACACAAAAATGATCTGTTCAATCTGATGTTCCAATCAACGGATGCTCTTCGTATAGAGGTTGAAAAAATCGAAAACGATGAGCCCCTTAGCACTAATATCGACCACATCATTGCAAATATTAATAGTTTTTTGGAAAAAATCAGTTCTTCCGGAGACAAGTCATCCACTGATTCTTCCAAGGATGAGAAGGTCGAAACAGAGATGCCGGTTGCAGATGGGGAAGCAATCGCTCTTATCAATCAAGAGCTTGCCGGATGTCCGGAGAGCAGCTTACGTTACTTCATACGAATCCATTTTGAAGAAGGCTCTGGTATGGAGAATCTTCGTGCGTTTATGGTAATTACTTCCCTTAGAGAGATTGATCTGCACTTTGAACACTATCCGAATGATGTGGAGACGAATTCTGACACAAGCGAAACCATCGTGGAGAAGGGCTTCTTCATCGCAGTAGCGAACGAGGAAGACTTAGAACGTGCACTCCAGGCGATTAAGCTGCAGAACAGCATTCATTCTTATGAAGTAATTGAGAACGCAGCAGCAAAGCCAGCGGAAAAGGCATCATCTTCACAATCCGGCCCGATGACAGCGGCAGAGTCAACCAACAGCGCACCGGCAGTAAGCAGCGCTCCAACGGCCAACAATGCTCCGGCAGCCAACAGCGCTCCGGCAGCCAACAATGCTCCGGCAGCATCGGCGTCTGCCCACAACGGCGCACCTGTAAAGCAGAGCTTGATCAGCGTGAACCTGTCCAAACTGGACAGTCTGGTGGCAATCGTCGGGGAGATCGTTATTACGGAGTCCATGGTAACATCATCTCCGGATCTGCAGAACTTAAAGCTCGATAACTTTACGAAGTCAGCGCGTCAGTTACGCAAATTAACAGACGACCTTCAGGATATTGCCATGTCGCTGCGAATGGTTCCACTGTCTGGAACATTCCAGAAGATGAACCGTATTGTCCGTGACATGAAGAAAAAGCTCAATAAGGATGTTCGCCTTACCCTGGTAGGCGAGAATACAGAAGTAGATAAGACAGTTGTAGACAGCATCGGCGACCCGATTATGCATATTGTCCGTAACTCCATGGACCATGGTGTAGAGGCGACAGCCGAGGAACGTATTGCAGCCGGCAAGAACCCTCAGGCAGAGATTGTACTTTCCGCGGCTCATACAGGAAGCGAAGTTATTATTTCCATTTCCGATGACGGCCAGGGAATGAATCCCGATAAGATTCTTGCCAAAGCAGAGCGCAACGGAATCCTGACCAAGCCAGCAAGCGATTATTCCAAGAAAGAGATTCTTTCTCTCCTCCTGCTTCCAGGCTTCTCTACCAACGAAGAAGTTACCGAATTCTCCGGACGTGGTGTAGGTATGGATGTAGTAAAAAAGAACGTAGAAGCCGTAGGCGGAACGATTTCTATTACCAGTGAGACAGGAAAGGGAAGCTGTACGACCCTCAAGATTCCGCTAACTATGGCAATCACAGACGGTATGGAGGTTTCTGTAGGCAAGTCCTTGTTTACAATACCGATTGCCAATATCCGCCAGTCATTTAAGCCACAGAAGGAAGAAGTCATCCTGGATGCTAATGGCAATGAGATTATTAAGTGCCTGGATGCTTTCTACCCGATCATAAGAATACATGAGTTATATAATATTGAGACAGAAGTTACCAACATTGAAGATGGTATCTTAATATGGGTTGAGACTGCCGACAAATCCTACTGTCTGTTCGTAGATGAGCTGCTCGGAGAACAGCAGGTAGTGGTAAAGCCACTCTCACCATTCCTTGGCAACTTCAACATCAAGAGTTCCGGAATCGGCGGCTGTACCATTCTGGGAGACGGCAATATCAGTCTGATCCTGGATATCAGCAACTTATACGCGGCGACTCAGCAATATTAAAGTGTACAGAAAACTGGAGGAATAATTATGTCAGCAGATACAGCAGTAAATACAGCAGCGAACGAAGTTATGGAGGATGGTACACCAATCTCTACAGAACGTTTCTTAACATTCAGTTCTGACGGGTTAAACATTGGCGTCAGCACGAACTACGTTATTGAGATCATTACGAATCATGCAATTACCATGGTTCCCCTTGTTCCGGATTATGTCAAAGGGATCATTAACTTACGTGGGCAGATTATCCCGATTATTGATATCCGCCTGCGTATGGGAAAACCTGCAATCGAATATACATCTTCAACATGCATTATCGTGTTGAACATTAATTCCGTTTACATTGGTATTATCGTAGATGCAGTTCAGCAGGTAATGGATATTGATCAGGACAGAATTGCACCTGTCCCTGTCGAGAACCAACAGGAATTAATTAGCGGAATGATTTCTTCATCCGAGCGTTCAGTCATTCTCTTCCTGGATTGCGAACAGCTTGTTCAGTCATACTAACTAATACAAAGGAGCCAGAACTATGTTAACTCTTAATGACCGTGATTTTCAGACATTGATAACGTTTATTCATCAAAACTATGGAATAGACTTGTCAAAAAAACGCCAGTTGATCGTCGGCCGTCTATCAAATACGATTGTCTCCCTGGGATTTTCTTCCTTTGGAGAATATATTGATAATCTGGTTACGAATAAGAGACCGGAAGACCTTGAACTGATGCTGAATAAACTAACAACTAACTACACCTTTTTTATGCGCGAGGGCGCTCATTTTGAATTATTCAAGGATACCATTCTTCCCTATCTTGTAGAGACTAAAAGGGATAAGGTACTTAGTATATGGAGCGCCGCCTGTTCTTCTGGAGAAGAACCTTACACAATCTCTATGATCCTGAAAGAGTTCTTCGGCTCCAAGGCGGCTGCATGGGATACCAGGGTTCTGGCAACCGACATTTCCCAGAATGCCCTTAAGGCTGCGAAGAATGCGGTCTATGATGAAGAATCGTTAAAAGAGCTCTCTCCCGACTGGAAGTCCAAATACTTCCGACCTACCGGCGAGCCGGGTACCTTTACCGTGGCGCCAGAGATTAAGTCCAACGTAATCTTCCGGACCTTTAATCTGATGGATCCGATTCGCTTCAAACTGAAGTTCGATGTAATATTTTGCAGGAATGTAATGATTTATTTTGATCAGCCAACCAAAGATGCGTTGGTACAGCGTTTTTTCAACGCAACTAACCCTGGCGGTTACCTTCTGATCGGCCATTCAGAGAGCCTGAATAAAACCACAACGCCCTACAAATATCTGAAACCTGCTACTTATCGGAAAATTTGATAATTTTGAAAACTATAGAGGAATGGGCTGCTTTTGATGTTTCAGAAGCGGCTTTTCCATGGTTATACTACAACAAAAATGGATACGCAGTATTGGCGTAAGAAAGGAACCTTTTATGAATAACAAAGTTAAAGTATTAGTCGTTGACGATTCTTCTCTATTTCGGCAGGCGCTTATTCAACATTTGTCTTCACAACCCGGCATAGAAGTAATCGGCTATGCTATCAATGCCTATGATGCCAAACAGAAGATTCCTCAGCTAAAACCAGATGTGCTTACCCTGGATGTGGAGATGCCAGGTTTGAATGGAATAGAATTTTTGAAGCAGTTACTTCCTACGAATCCTCTTCCGGTGGTTCTTGTATCATCTCTGAACTTAAGTGTATTTGACGCGCTTTCAGCCGGTGCAGTTGATTTCGTGCGCAAGCCGGATATGACTGTCCGTAATTCAAAGGAAACCTTCTTTGAATCGCTCACAGTGAAGGTTATGACAGCCGCCAAGGCAAAAGTCCGCATCAGCCAGCCTGGAGCAGCAACGCCCAATTCTCCGGCACCTGCTCCCGCTCCTGTCCCAACTCCGGCAATGGCTGGAGGCGCAGTTCGTCCACTTGCACCACAGGGTACGGCAAGACCTATGCCATTTCCAGCGCTGTCACGCAACGTTCTTGATTCTACTATTATCGGACTGGGTGCGTCTACAGGGGGAACAGAGGCAACCCTGGAAGTATTAAAAAGGCTTCCTGGAAATATTCCTGGTATCGTTATCACTCAGCATATGCCGGAAGGCTTTACAGAGATGTATGCACAACGTCTGAACCGCATCTGTAATATGGAGGTACGTGAGGCGAAGAACGGTGATGTCATTCATCCGGGGCTTGCCCTAATCGCCCCAGGCGCAAAGCAAATGGAGGTTGTTCGTTCCGGACGTAATTACATCGTTCAGTGTCGTCCTGGCGCTAAGGTAAGCGGCCACTGTCCTTCTGTAGACGTCCTGTTTAACTCCATTGCTGCAAATGTAGCCATTAACAAGGTCGGTATCATTATGACTGGTATGGGACGCGATGGAGCAGACGGACTTCTAAAGATGCGTCAAAACGGTGCATTTACCATCGGACAAGACAAGGATTCCTGCGTCGTATATGGTATGCCTATGGTGGCTTATAATATCGGAGCAGTATGCACACAGGCTTCCTGTGAAAATATTTCCAATGTCCTCATGAATCATCTTAAGGGTGTTAAGTAACTTTGTTTTTAGTGTTATGAATCCCGAAGTTGTGCCGATATTCATAATATAACAAGATAATAACGTCACAAAATTTTATAAAAAGGAGTCCAGTATGAAAATTTCAACTAACAATAATGTGATCAACAATTTCACAGACATGCGTATTCATACCAAGGAAAATTCTGCTCCTTCTGTAGTTTCTAACGACGAACACAACTTCGATGCTATTATTATAAAGTCTGACCCCAGACAGATAGAAGAGCATACGTTTGCCAAGTCACTTGCCCGGCAGTTGTCTTCTGAGATTAAGAATATGGCATCTGCAGATAAGGTTCACAATCTGCAGAATCAGGTTACCTCGAACACGTATCATGTCGATGCCCATGCCATAGCAGCCCGAATGCTGTTGCTGTAGGAGGATAGACAAGGGATGAATGATTTTACAGATTTTAAGAAGATTATAGAAGAGTTGATTGCTCTTTTTGATCATTTAATTCCAATAGAACAGGAGAAGCTTGATGCAGCAATTAAGAACCGAGTTACGTTTGTTGAGGATTGTATGCATAAGGAGCAGGCTGCTGTTCTTCAATTACGCGGATTGGAGCAGAAGCGGGAGGCGGAACAGATACGTCTCGGTATGAAAGGATATACATTCCGGCAGATTTTGGAGCAGGCGCCGGAAGAAGCGACTGCTGTTTTGGATCCTTTATTCAAACAGCTAGGAGAGCGGGTTCGTACTTTTCAGTCCATAAGTGAAAGTGCACGGAACATTATTGAGGTGAATCTCCATGTAATCCAGTCAGCTCTTGCCGCGGAAGGTCCTGGAAAGACTACTTATTCTGCTACAGGTCAAAAAAAAGATGATAATAACAAGCGGAACCACTTTACTAGTCGTTCCATTTAATACTCTCGCAAAACTTATACCGTATATCTCTGAATTTATACTTTGCTGGACGTAGTCCACCCACCCGAAGGGTATGCTTTACGGTGTGCCCTTGGGTATACATTAATGGACGAAGTCCACGTATAATTATTGGGATAGAGTAAACGTTATAAGGCTTGCGGATATAGATCAGAAGGAGGAATTGTTATGATACGCTCTACATTTGCCGGATTCACCACCGCACAGCTCGGTATGGCTGCCAGCCAGCGTGCTCTGGATGTTGTCGGTCAGAATATTACCAATATTAATACCCCTGGATATACCAAGCAGCGTCTTGACCTTGCCAGTCTGAATACCCAGAAGGGTGACTTTTACAACGCCAAATCCAACATCAAGGTTGGTTTTGGTGTCGAAATAACAGGGATTTCCCAGTTACGCGATCCCTTTCTGGACGCACAGTACCGTTCACAGATCAGTAAGCTTGGGACTACGGATGCACATGCAGCCGGTTTTGAGCAACTGACTCCTATCTTTGATGAAGCTACAATGGATGGCGTTCGTGCCGCTTTCATCTCCCTCACCAGTTCACTGAGTACACTTTCTACTCAGGTAGGTAATCAGGAGCATGATACAATGGTACGTTCCAATATGCAGATTCTTTTGAATCTGTTCCGTGAGAATTCGGTCAAACTTCAGGATGTTCGGGAAGATATGCAGATGGGTTTTGAAGTTACTGATATTGCAGATCTGAACAGTATGCTTAAGAATATTTCCGAATTGAATACTAGCATCAAGAACAGTCAGGTGCTTGGCAATCCGGCTCTTGAGTTACAGGATCAGCGGAACCAGTTGTTGGATGAACTTGGAAGTTATCTTCCGATTTCCGTTAAATATAAGAATCAGGAGGTAGGTCCAGGACAATATGTAGAAATCCTGAACGTAGACTTTACAGATACGGAAGGCGTAAAACACTCCCTGATTTCAGATGGCTTGTACGGTCAGTTTGACGCGGATGTATTGAACCAGCCTGTACAGTTGACTCTTTTTGAGGCAAAGGGCGCAACCTCAGACGTTACTGAAGTCCTTGGTTCCGGTACTTTGAAGGGAACTCTTGATTTTCTGAATAAGTCAGGAGATTTTGACGGAACGGATTTTAAGGGACTTGGTTACTATGAGAAGGTTCTGGATTCTCTGGTTAATACCCTTGCCACAAAATTTAACGAGGCAAACGTCGTGTTGGATGAAAACGGGAAGCCAACGAATCTTCTTAACGAAGATGGTTCTGTTGTAGAATCTTTTGATAAAGACGGTAAGCCAATTTATGCCATAGACCCAAAGACAGGCGATCTCCTTGATGGAACTAATGGTAATGCCAAAGTCTATGCTTATCCATTATTTGAAACCAGCGACGGTTCTACGGAATTTACCGCAGCTAATATTAAGATTGCGACTGGATGGTCGAATGGTTCTTACGGTATCCGACCGTCTAACAATTACGTCACAGTTGACAAAGACACGGGTTCCACAGCCAATGAGAATATCCTTAACATGGTCAAATTGCTGGAAAAAGATATCTCATTTTCCGCTAAGAACTCTGCCGGAAAAGATATTACTTTCTATAAGGGAAGTTTCCATGATTGTTTTGCTAATATTGAGGCAACCCTTGGTATTGATTATAAATCAGCTAACACTATGCTGGCCAATCAGATTTCCGTTCTCAATGAGACGGCGAATTCCAGAGATGCCGTATCCGGTGTGCAGTTGGATGAAGAAGGTATGGATTTGCTCCACTATAACCAGTCTTACAGCGCAGCAGCCAGATTTTTAACGACGTTGGATGAAGCTCTTGACAAATTGATTAACGGTACCGGCGTAGTCGGAAGGTAACAGGAGGTATAATATGAGAATTACTACGAATCAGATATTAAGAAATTACAAATCGAATCTTGCAACTTCCCTTACAAATCTGGACAGCGCAAGAGTGAAGGTAATGACAAGACGTAAATTTACCGCTACTGCTGAAGATCCAGCCAGTGCGTTGCGTGCCTCTGTTCTGGAAAGAAAATATGCGAGAAATGAAGACTATCTGAGCCTGGTAAAAGACGTACAGTCTTTCCAAGATTCACAGGAAGATGCCGCAATGCAGATTAATACGATTGCGAAGCAGTTAAGCAAGCAGTACGGACTTGAGGCGTTAAACGGAACCAACGGTTCTCTTGACACCAGAGAGACTTATGCTGACGCTTGGCGCGGTTCACAGGAAAGTATATTGCTGAGCCTGAATGCAAGTTATGAAGGAAAATACGTTTTCGCAGGAAGCGATGGACAGAAAGCTCCGTTTAAGCTTGGCAAAGATACTGCCGGAAATCAGGCTTTGTTTTATAGAAACGTTGATGTTACAACCGGTTTTCTCTATAATGACGACGGCACGCTTAAGGATAACGATCCGGCTGCATCAAAGGAACGTTTGGAAAATCTGTCTAAGGACTCTGTTTTCGTAGACTTGGGTTTTGGCTTAAATATTAACGACGATTCTACTATAGATTCATCCAGCGCTTTTAATACCAGCCTTCCAGGTATTAATATGGTAGGGTACGGTGAGTTTGACAATGGAGACCCTAAGAATATGATTCTTCTGATGGGGAAGATTGCAGACGAGTTAGAAAAGCCGGATTTTAACTACGAAAGATACCGTGAACTTGTGAATGAATTTGACGAAGGACGCGACGATGTTCTTGAGGTTGTAACGACCCTTGGTACACAGACTGAATTCCTGACTACTACCAGAGATAGATTGGAGACCAACGAGATTAGTCTTGCCACACAGATTGATAATGTTGTCAATGTTGATATGGCAGAAGCAATTATGAATTTCTCATGGGCTCAATACGCTTACAATGCATCACTAAAGGTAGGAAACAATATATTGACACCGTCATTTATCGATTTCATGAGATAATAAAAAAAATATAGGAATGAGAAAGGAGGAAGTCTTATATGAATCAACTCATCAGAATTACAACAGTTCCCATTCAATATGAGCTGAAGGTCAACAATGCCCGTCTGGAATATTCCAGAGCAAAGGCTGAGTTGGAAATCAGTCGTAACGATGGGGGGCTATCGATCAAGAGTCGCCCTGTGAAGCTGAATCTGGATGCTACTGAGGCAAGAAATTCTGTTGTACCTACTACAGCCAGAAGCGTTGCACAGACAGCCCAGGCAGGAAAAGAAGCCGCTTACAGCGCAACGGCACAGCTTGTACAGGAAGGAAAGCTTCTGTTAAAAGCAGATATCGGTCAAGATGTAATCGGACAGATCATGCAGCAGAGAACAGCTCCTGCTACCGGAGAATTCCAGCTTGGATTCACCCCTTCTGCCCCTGTAGATATCAACTATGAAGCTGCTGATTTGACGATCAATTATGAGATGGATAAATTGAATTTTGACCTTAAAGTGGCAAACGGCAATTTTGAATTTATCCCAGGCAATATTGAGATGTCTATTACGCAACATCCTGATGTTGTCATCGAATATGTTGGCGGACCACTCTATGTACCGCCGAGCGCTGATCCTAATTATGAACCAATAGACGTAAGGGCTTAACAAAGCCCTTACTTTTTCACATATAAGTATATCCCGTAATGTAAACCCAAAGGGTACACTGTAATTCATACCCTTCGTGCTGGTGGATTTCGTCCATTAAGGTCCACCCTCTGGATATACTTAATCCTTAGGAGGTATCGCACGTTGAATATAAACGCAAAATATTTTGGTTCTGTCTCTTATGAAGATTCAGACTCTATCCACATTATCAATGGACTGATTGGCTTTGAATCCCATACGGATTATCTTCCTATTCCATTCCAGGATGAGGATGATTCCCTGATTTCCCTGCAATGCCTGGATGACGAGAAACTTTCTTTTATACTGATGAATCCTTTCGGAATCTTCCCAGACTATGCCCCAACCCTGTCGATACAGGATCTTCGCGAATTGGGCGCAGACTCTGCCGAAGATATTTCCTATTACGTAATCAGCGTAATTCGTGATTCTGTTGCGGAATCCACAGTGAATTTAAAAGCTCCCCTCGTTGTCAACGCATTGAATCGTAAGGCAAAGCAGGTCATTTTAGACCAGCCGGAATACACCTTCCGACATACGCTCGGTGATATGACCCAAAAGGAGGATTAATGTTATGCTTATACTGCAACGCCGGAAAGGACAAGCCCTCTCCATTAATCACAATATCACACTGACTGTTGTTGACGCCGGAACTGATTGGGTGAAGCTTGCCATTGATGCGCCTAAGGAAATTCCCATTCTCCGAACGGAATTAAAGGAAGCCGCCGCAGAAAACCAGAAAGCTTCTGCAACTGCCTCCCGTCAAGTTTTGGAGGAGATTCTAAAGAAAAGGTAAAAAACAGGACTTGGAAGAAAAATAAAGTATTTTCCTCCAAGTCCTGTCTTTAATTCCATACCATGTATCTTCTAATGATTCTATCCCAGAAGATCACTTATACAATCCTGTGTCTATGCCGAACAATCAATAAATTCCACTGACGTTACGGGCGCCGACATCACTTCTACACTCACTCCGCCTGCAGCCCCACTTCCCAGCAATGACGCTACCTCGGAAGACAAAGCTGTTGATGAAAGTGAATCTACATACTGTTCTGCCATCTGCCTAAATTGCTCATCACTCATGGCAGAATTCGGCATTACATCATCCATATGCGCTGTCGATGTCTGGCATTGTTCTAACCCCATCCTTGCCCTCTGCTTGCGCTTCAATTCCTGTGCCAACTGGAGTGCCAACTTCTCCTTCATCTTCCTCTCTGCTGATTTCTGCCGGAGCTGAAGATTCTCCTCCTTGTGAAGTCTTGCAATCTTGATATTGCCGCTCTGGATTACAGACTTAATCTTCCGCACAATTCTCGCCGCCTCCGCCGAATCTGATACTTGTGTCTTCACTCGCTGTATCTCCCCATACTTCGCGGCAATCAACCCCTTCACAGACGTTACATTCCTTGCACTTGCAAGCCGCATCATACTCGATGTATGGGAATAACTGTAAGAGCTGACCTTCGGACTCTTCTTATTGGCATAGAAGGAAGTAGACTTCTGCTCTCGCCACCAGGTAGGCTGAGTGCTTTCATCCTTCTTCTTCATTGCCGTCCACTTCGACACCTGCCCATCCTCACCGATTACGAGCCCCATGCCCACCAATTCCTTGTTCTTAAGCAGGGCTTCCACATTGGCAGACTTCTGGTATTGATCCAGATGATTCAAAATATTCTCTACATGCTGACGCAGGTTCTCGTCAGTGCTCATCTTCTCAAGCAGCTTTTCAGAGATGGCTACATTGTTCATTCCTGTCTGTCCCGCCCCATACTGCGAAATCTGCTGATGGTTCTCAAATGATATCACGCTAAAATAAATATTCTTATATGTCTGCTTCAAATACTTCATCATAGATGCTGCATCTGACTGGCTAGCTGACGTATTATTTTCAACATCCTTCTGGGAATCCATCTTAAGAAGTGCAATCTGGGAATCTGAATAAACGCTTCTGTTCCTTACTTTCATTGATATCCCTCTTTTCTTTTTCCAAATACTCTCATGCTATATTTATAATATCGGATGAAAACCTTGCTTTCATAATAGGCTAAAAACTCTGTTTTTATGTTGACAAACCGTCTCAAATCCGCTATGTTTGAGAAAGCATATAAGTAAGGAGTTTTCAAGAAAATGAAATCATTAATATTAGCCGAAAAGCCTTCTGTTGCCCGTGATATTGCCCGCGTTCTGAACTGCCGCAAGAATCTCTCCGGCGCAATCGAAGGAAATCAATACGTTGTCACATGGGCATTAGGCCATCTCGTCACATTGGCAGACCCAGAAGAATACGATAAAAAATTCAAAGAATGGAATATGTCCTACCTGCCCATGATTCCAAAGAAATGGGAGCTTATTGTAATCAAACAGACGTCAAAGCAATACTACAACGTCAAGTCCCAACTGTTCCGCAAGGATATCAGCGACATCATCATTGCCACAGACGCCGGAAGGGAAGGAGAACTGGTTGCCCGCTGGATTTTAGAAAAGTCCAACTGCCAGAAGCCTGTTAAAAGACTCTGGATTTCTTCTGTCACTGACAAGGCAATCCGAGAAGGCTTCTCCCATCTAAAGGACGGGCGGGAATACCTTGACCTATACCACGCAGCAAGAAGCCGCGCCGAGGCAGACTGGCTGGTGGGAATCAACGCTACCCGCGCCCTGACCTGCAAATATAATGCACAGCTCTCCTGTGGACGTGTTCAGACCCCTACCCTTGCCATAATCGCAAGGCGTGAGGAGGAAATCCGAGCCTTTCAGCCACAGGAATATTACGGGCTTACCTGCACCGCCGGAAACGTAAAATGGTCATGGCAACAGGCGAAAAACGGAAGTACCCGTTCCTTCCAGAAGTCCTTTATTGCAGATTTGCAAACAGCCCTCAAGGGGCAAACCCTTACCGTTACAGAGGTTCAGAAAACTGCGAAAAAAACCTTTTCTCCCGCACTATATGACCTGACAGAATTACAGAGAGACGCAAACCGGCGTTTCGGCTTCTCTGCCAAAGAAACCTTGAACATTATGCAGCGCTTATATGAAAACCACAAGGTACTCACCTACCCACGTACAGATTCCCGCTATATCGGAACAGACATCGTCCCAACAATAAAGGAGCGTCTGAAAGCCTGCAACACCGGACCCTATAAGAAATTCATTCCACAGCTTTTGAAAATGCCAATCAAAGCAAGCAAATCATTCGTAGATGATAAGAAGGTCAGCGACCATCACGCCATTATTCCAACCGAGGAGTCTGCCCTTCTTGAGCATCTCAGCAACGAAGAACGCAAAATCTACGACCTGGTGGTGCGCCGTTTCATCAGCGTCCTCTATCCTGCATTTGAATATGAGCAGACCACACTGAAGGGAGCTGCCTCCGGTCAATGCTTTATTGCAAGAGGAAAACGAGTTCTCATCCCTGGATGGAAGACGGTTTACGAGGCAGACAATTTTGAGGACAACGAGGACGAGGAGGAAACCACATTTCAGACGGCAGACCAATCCCTCCCGTCTCTGAAAAAAGGCGAAATCTTGCCGATTTCCACCAGTTCCATTCAGACCGGCAAGACGAAGCCTCCGGCAAGATTTACCGAGGCAACCCTGCTGACAGCTATGGAGAATCCTGTACGCTATATGGAATCTGATGACGCGAAGGCAAGAAAGACACTTGGAGAAACCGGCGGCTTGGGGACGGTTGCTACACGGGCCGATATCATTGAGAAGCTATTTCATTCATTTCTCATTGAGAAGAAGGGCAATGAGATTCTCATTACCTCTAAAGGGAAACAGCTTCTTACGTTAGTTCCCGAAGATTTGAAAAAGCCAGAGCTTACTGCAAAATGGGAGATGCAGCTTGCCGATATCGCAAAAGGCAAACATAAAGAGGCTGAATTTCTTAAAGAGCTTCAAGGATACACCAATGCATTAATAGATGAGATTCGTTCAGCAGAAGGCTCATTCCGGCACGATAACCTGACCAACACTAAATGTCCCCGCTGCGGCAAGCGGATGCTATCTGTCAATGGGAAGAACGCGCGCCTTCTGGTATGTCAGGATCGGGAATGTGGATACCGAGAAACCGTGGCTCGTCTGAGCAATGCCCGCTGCCCGAATTGCCATAAAAAGATGGAGTTAATCAAGAAGGGGGACTCTGAAACCTTTGTCTGTGCCTGCGGTTACAAGGAAAAGCTGTCGGCCTTCAAGGCACGAAGGGAAAAAGAAGGGGCGGGAGTCACCAAGAAGGATGTACAGAAATATATGAAAAATCAGAAGCAAGAAGCCGTTAATACAGCGTTTGCCGACGCGTTGTCGGGAATCAAGTTACAATAGCAAGACTTTTGGGCCTGTGGGGGAAATGAGGTCATTACATCTCCCCGCAGACCTGTTATTGTGTATCCAGGGGCACATCTCTATATGCCACCACAACCTCATATATCTCACAGCCTTTATAATTCAGCCGACGACTCTCGCGGGGTGATTTTTTATTATCACAAAAGCTCAAAAGATATCCTTTCTTTATACCTCGCGCTCTCAGATATCCTGCTAATTGTTCATATCCATCCTTTTCGTATTTCTCTCCCCGCCAGATTTTTAACTCAATTATAAATTCCTGCGTCCCATAAAACACAACAATATCCATTCTTGTATTGCATCGAGTTTCAGCTTCAACAACGTAATGTCCCGTCCCATTAATAATTGAGCGGAGAAAACTTAGGAATAGCAATCTTCCATGCTGTTCGATAAATCCGCCGTCCTCATCTCTGTATTCTGCCTTCATAAACGCAGAAAATCTCTGCAGAACAGTTTCCATACACAGCCGTCCATCCACAATATACAATGATTTATCCGAATATTGGGAAATCATAAGGTTCTTTATACTATGGATAGATACAAAATATTCATAGATATATGACTCGAATATCTGATTAGCCACTTTCGCATGTCCGTGTTCATTTTTTAGAATTCCATACATCTCGCCTCTGGCAACGTCTGGATTAGAAGCGACAAAAGATACATCCGCGCCCTTAAGAAGGATACCTTCCACTACATCTTTAAAGCCCTGATATCTTTCCAAATTTTTGATAATATCATCAAACAGAGTATTTTGTCTCCCAAGCAAAATCTTTACTGCCATCCCAAGTCCGTCTTCTGTCCATGGCAGGGGAGTCTCATCAATATACTTACACAGACAGCTAACCAAAAATGGATACCCCTTCGTATATGCATATAATAATTCCGACATACTGGAAATGTCCATTCCAGTATGACAGTCTTTCTCATATTGCAAAAGCATAGTTTCTATTTCCTCTGGTGAAAAGCTCATATCCACCGAGAAATTTGCCGAAATATTCCATGGGCTGTTATAACTTGTATCCTCCTCTGGACGTATTTTTATTTTAAGATTTTTGATATCATGCACTCCCGCCAGAATAACACTACTGAAAGCTTCTTCTCTCCCCTTTTGGTACATCATATATTTATCCCTGAGTAATCCAAGAAACGACAGAAACATCTGATAATCAGCCGCCTTATCCACTTCATCTACCATTAAAATTACTTTCTTTTCTGCCCGTTCACAAAGTAGGGAAATACGTTCTCCGAGATTACGCAGCGGAAGAATATCTTTACCGGATTCTTCAAAAATCTGCGCCAAATCGGGATGCGCCGCCCTTTTCAAAGATTTTTGAAATTCAAAGAAAAGCCCTTGCGTTAAAGTGTCTAATGTTCTGAAATAATCCTCCTTACCTTCAAAGCTTATATCTATTACAATGTAATCCTCTTTCAGACGTTGATACAGAAGTTCAAGGAGTGTCGTTTTTCCATATTGTCTTGCTCTGTTTATTGTAAAATATTCCTCATTTTTAATGTATTGTTCAATAATCTGATCAAGCTTCGTACTGATATCAACCATATAATGCTTACGCGGAACACAAAGCCCTGTTATATTAAATTTCCTTCTCCCTCCCATATTGTTATCACCGCCTGTCGAAAAATTCTTACTCCATAAGCTTCTTATAATATGAATCCGCCGTATACAATGCTGCTGCCGGATTATGCCCAAGTACCCGATCCTTCGTCACAGCCGTCGTGGTCAAAGCCTCTGAATACTTATAGAACAAACTGTCATGTCCTACACACAGACCGACTACCACGTTAAGGTCTGTTTTCGCATGGTTCAGCATCTTTGCCTGCAGGATTGGATTGCACATATTAAGCCCGATTCCGTTACATTCTTCCGGAATCCCGACAGAACTCTTAGGCGTAGCGCCTGCCTTACACGCAATCCCAAACACCTCGAACCCATGGGCCCTCATTATAGCTGCCAGTGTGCGGCTCTCCTTTAAAAGTCCGACACAGGTTGCGATTCCAATCTTCTTCGCCCCAATCTCACGGGCAAATGCCATAATCTCCTCCACTCTCGTATACTGGCAATAATGCTCATACTCCACCTTTGCCGCGGCAACCATCGTCTTATGGTTTTCCTCCTCGTCATAACACGCCATTGCCTCACGGTACACCTCTTGATTCAGATTCGTAGTCAGGCAAAACTCCGGATAAGACTTATCCATCTTATCGCAGTTCTTCACAGCGCAGTCAATACATGACCTCTCTTTTACTAATGCTTCATTACTCATTTTTTCCTCCTTCTGCCTGTTTGGCCGTCACTTTAACATCTCACTATTATAATAAGAGACAATCAAATCCACCATACGATTATAGCTCTTGACCCCCTCCTTCTGTCCATTCGCCTTCAAATATGTATCATTGACCTTATTGGAAACTTCCGCGATCGTGCCGTCGTATTTGGCCCAAAACTCTCGGTTAAGCTTAAGGTCAGCCTCCGCCTCCTCCGGCAAAAGGCTTCGCACCTCACTCCATACGTCGTAGTCCGTCTTATACAGCACATTCATGCACTGTATCCACCCAGACAGATAGCCGCTGTACGCAAACGCATCCTCCCCCGACCTGCTGCACGCCAGAAATGCGATAAAATTTGCCTCCTGCTCTTGCATAAATCCCCGCAGATGGGACAATTCATGGCAGGCTGTGAAGGGAATCACATAGTCCTGAACATCACCGTTAAAATTTGCCTCAATCGTAAACGGAGAATAGACTCCTGTTAAATTCTGAACCGAAAGAATACATGAATTCACCAGTTCTTTCGGCCTGGGGAAATATCCCGTAAGCTCTGGATACTCCAAGGCCAGCTTCTTCATCGCCTTCACCGCATACTCCTCTGCCGGAAATTCCAGAGCCATTCCTCCCTTCTCATCCCGTTCGACTCTGCCGCTTAATTCGGATAGCTCACTGGTAAGCCAGATACACACATCCTCCAATTCTTCTGAGGAATATTCTGCTATCTGGATTCCTGAGCTGTCCGAAAACGACTGCCGATGATAATTAATGCCGCAATTTACCACATAGAGAAAACACAAGCCTCCCGCCAGCAGAAACAGATTCATAAATCTGCTGTACAGGCCGCCTCCTGCGATTTTTCCTATAACCCTTCCCACAATCCATACGACAGTGCCTATAAGCAGGAGATACAATAGCATTTCCGACATGGAAAATGGAATATACCCCATCATACGCCCCACGCTTCCCACCCACAGAGGGTAGATATGCGTGCTGTACCATTGGGCAAATCCATTTAAAAATCTGGCCGCAATACTTAAAACCAAGGCAATACTCCAGAGAACTACGCTTATAAACAATTTTATATGATTTTTTTTAGAAACTCTACCTTCTTCCGCCATATCACATTCTGCTATCCTTCTTGATTCTTCCTACTGCGATTACGTCTGCCGAATCATGTTCTATGATATTAGTCTAACAATCCCCCTCCTTCTTGTCAAGAAAGAGGGGGATTCCAATCACTGCCTTTTATTTCCTACTTATTATTCAAATATTAAGCCCGACCCGACAAAACCATCCTTCTGCTCACCAGATACCCGCCAGGCGCCTTTGTCATCTGTGCAATCTGATTCATAAAAAAGTCAAGCTGAAGATTCCTGTTGGCCTCAAGCTTCTCCTTGATTGACGTCAGAAACTTCTCTTTACTGCTGGTATCTGAACCGGAAAATGTACGGTCCAGCTTTACCTGATACAATTTCTCATACTGCTCATCTTTATACTTCTGATACCCTGGTCTGCCTGCGGCAACCAGTTCAAAATTCTTAAGCCCCCACCGAATTGAAAACATGGCCGACTCCATCGTGTCCTCACCGGAGGAATTAAGCAGCTTCTTGTACTCGGCATAAGTCTCAGGAGAATACTTTTCCATAGCATAATTAATCTCACCCCTGCTGTCCTCATGCACGTAACCATTCCCATCCAGACCGATTACATGCTTTACCTGGTATTCCATCTTACAGGAGCCCACCCTCTTGCCTTCCATACCAATTCTGGCGATAGATTTCATTGCCTCCATGAAGGAGTCTCTCGAAGCTTCATCTATGAATTGGTTTGCAAGATACTCTGCTTTCTCAACTCCTAAACTAATTCGCGCCAAGCGGTCTGTCTCCTCAACACCATGGACATTATTCGGCAGGAAATCACTCCTGATAATATCATAGACACTGTCTTTCAATTCCTGGCTCTTACCTCTTAAAGCATCTGTAATCGCATTATCTATTCTGGCATACCCTGTGCGAAATGGTGCCACATTTCCTAATTCTATCACCACAGGAGACGGCTTTACGGGCGCCGCAGGGATACCTTCTGGGAGTGCGAAAGGTTTATCATTCATCGGCTTCATAGATGAAAAATTCTTTCTAATCTGTTCCATCTGTGCGGAAGTAATCTTATCCATCCAGGGAGTTATCGGCTGACACCCCGTAGAGTATGAACAGGTACATTGACTCATAGTTACGACCTCCTTTTTGTATCGCCCCCTATCCTTCGTTCGGCGGCATATAGTCGGAAGGATTCTTTAAATGCTTCGCATTTGCCTTCTTCCTCTAAATCAAACATAGTATATCATGCATATATAATATATCGACGGGCAGACACAGCATGATAACGCAATTTAAAATTTTTAACGAATTATAGCTGCCTTAAAGGATAAAAGAAATACAGCCGGCTAACCAAACCAACTGCATTTCTCAAGAACCTATTTTTTCCCCTCCTTCCACACCTTCGCCAAAATATCCTTTAATACCAGAAACGCATCCATTTCCGAATACCCGTACTCTGCTCTTAATTCGTCTATCATTGCGCCCAAACGTACCGCATAGTTAGGGGTATTGACCTCCTTCTGGTAGGTGAGCAGGATTGGATACTTCTTCCCCCATGCGCTGGTCCAGTCGATTTTTTCCTCCACCTCCTCGCTCGTCCGTTCGATTGCCTGCTGTATCTCCCTTACGTCAAGATCAAAATCAATCAGTTCGTCCAGAGACAGGTTATACAATACCGCCATCTTTTTGGACTGGCGTATGTCAGGAAGCGTCTCGTCTGTCTCCCATTTAGAAACGGTCTGACGGCTCACGCCTAACCTCTCTGCCACTTCCTCCTGTGAAAGTCCGCATTTTTTCCGCGCATGAAATAAACTGTTTCCTAAGCTCATGTGGTTCTCCCTCCTTTTTGTTGTAAGACAAGTATAAAATGTAGTTGGGGAAAATACCACCGCTTTTATTTTGCAGTTTTGCGCGTTTTCTTAACTTTTATCTGATTCTACAAACTAAACAGCCACAGAATTAAATAGATTAGCATAGATGTAATCCGAAAATATTGACTTTTTCCTCTCTTTCTCTATAATATACTTGTCGAACACACATAAAAGGAGAAAACCAGAACAATGGACACACAAACGCATTTTAACAAAAATATCTTATACTTACATATCGCCGTCATGCTTTTCGGGTTGGCAGGCGTTGTCGCACAGTTTGTAGAAGTATCCGCCGTCATGGTCGCTCTGGGTCGGGTCATCTGTTCTTCCGCGCTTCTGCTCATAATCGCGCTCGTAAAAAAGGACAGGCTGAGGCTTGACTCAAAAAGAGATGTATTACTGATTATCCTCACAGGCGCAGTCATGGCTGCCCACTGGACCACATTTTTCCAGTCAATTCAGGTGTCAACGGTAGCAATCGGGACGATTACCTTCTCCACGTTTCCCCTGTTCCTGACATTTTTAGAGCCAATTATATTTCATGAAAAGATACGCCGGCAGAGTATTTTCAGCGCAATCATCCTGTTTATCGGAGTGTTGATTACCATACCGGAATTCTCTATGGCAAACGACACTACAATCGGTATTATCTGGGGTATGATTTGCAGCCTTACTTATGCGATTCTGACACTGGCAAACCGTTATTTTTCAGCCCGATACGCCGCCCGAACCATCTGCCTTTACGAACAGGGGTCTGCTGCCGTGGTACTTCTTCCGGCCCTGTTTCTGGTGGAAACCACATGGAGAGCGCAGGACATTGCCGGAGTTGCCTTTGTTGGCTTCATATGTACGGCATTTGCACATTCCCTGTATGTGTCCGCCCAGAAAAGCGTGAAAGCTCAGACCGCAGGAATCGTATCAGGAATGGAAACCGTCTATGGAATTGTCTATGCGCTGCTGTTCCTTGGGGAGATTCCGACCATACGTGAGCTGGTAGGAGGGGCTGTTATCTTGGGTGTTGCGATGTATTCATCGCTGAAAGCGAAATAATTCCAATAGGCATATACAAAAAAGTTGTAGAATATCAAGCCGTCGTCCCAATCATCCTTCCCAACTGCTCCACAATGCCCCTATTTCCGTTCACAGATATCTCCCCCACCTTCTCGCAGATTCTCTCCAGATACTCAAGCTCTTTCAGCTTATACAGAGTCTTGTTCTCATCCATCAGCTTCGCTGTGTTAAGCAGCGAACGGGTAGAGGCAACCTCCTCCCTACGAGAGATTACATTTGCCTGGGCAGACTTCTCCGCCACAAGGACAGAATTCATAATCTGCCGTATCTCCCCTGGCAGTATAATATCCTTGATTCCCGAAGTCAGGAAATTCACACAGAACATCGTCTCCCGCGCCTTTAACGCAGTATAGATTTCCTTAGAAATCTGCTCTTTTGCCTCCAATATCTCATCCAGTTTATACTTCCCCACAATCTCACGAATCACCAACTGTACCGCCGAGTAAAGTGGTCTTTTAAGCTCTGAAATCGTTGCGGCAAACTCTACGGCGTCCCGAAGCTTGTACATACAGGACACATTCATCCGAATGCCAATCTTATCTCTGGTAAGTATCTCCTGCCCCACAATATCCAACTCCTGCTGTCTCATGTCGAATACGCGGTATGTCACGCTTCGGGAATAATTCCAGAAACGGTACACTCCCCTCCCAACCGACTTTTGGAGTACGTTATTGTAATACACAAGCCCTGTCTCCCCTTCTCCTACTGACATCTCTGTATAAAGCTTCTTCGGAATCAGGGAAAGCATCTGCTTTGTGACGTCTCCTCCAATCTCCGTCTCCTCCATGGACACAATCTTTATCTCATACTTGTCAAATACATTCCAGAACGTATACTCTTTCCGGTTGGCAAATGACGTTAATTTCCCATTTATGTAAATAAAGCCCACAGAGTCGTCGGGAATCTCCCCATGCAGGGTCGCGTTTAAAAACGCAGTATCCCCCGACAATACCTGGTACGGAACTTCCATATAATCAACCTCACCGGACATTTCTTCTATCTCAACACTGTAACCCATCATTTTAGAAAAATGATATGTACCGGATGTAATCATTTTCTGAAACACTCCATCCTTTAACACAAATCCTGCCTGATTATCCTTAAGCATATACTTCATATCACATTCCTCCTTCATGCTAAATTGTAATACGCCGTAATTCATATAATGTATACATTAATGGACGAAGTCCACCCACCCGAAGGGTATGCTTTACGGTGTGCCCTTGGGTATACTTCTATCCCTCGTTCATCAGTCTGCCGCGGAAGCCTGGGTCAGCCAGGCGGTCCGAGAGAAGGACAAGCCGGCGAGTAAATATCCTTTTTCCTGCAAGGTGGTAACAGGCTTTTTGCCCGTCTCCTTACTGGAGGAAAATATCCTTCGCAGGCTGTTGTTCTCTCTTTCCGGCTGCATATTCCGATCCCTGGGGCATGCGCCTTACCAAGTGCCCCTGGAGCACTTCAGCGATGCCGCAGTTATCCCATTTACAATATATGGCAGGCTTACAGGCTGCAGGCCGATTTGCTCATAAGCATGAACTTGGGATAAAAGTATTTTTGTTGAGCGCGGAGTCGAACCGCAGACTTAAAAAGTCTTTACCATTTTCAATGTGTGCTCTACCTCTGAGCTACCGTTTATCACGGGAGGGGTTTGAACCCTCGACAGCACATTCTCCTTAACCTTAAGTTAAGTTTATATGAAATATTTATAGTATACCTGACAGCACGCTGCAGGCACCGTCGGGCAGAGAGTGACTCCCAATACCCTGACATCATAAATTATTTCCCTATCCCTTCACGACGCCCACCGTCTTTAATTTTCTAACCGGTGTAACCAAATCTATTTGCTGCGCCATGACCTGGTCAATATCCTTATAGGCAAACCTACATTCTTCTGCCACATCATTTTTCTTGCGCTTCCCAAGGACAACCCCCTTCTCCTTTAAGTCCACCATGACATTTTCCACACTGAACTCTTTTCTTGCCCCTGACCTTGAGTAGTTTCTTCCTGCCCCATGTGAGGAGGTACAAAAAGATAAGGGATTGCCTTTTCCTTCCACTACATAACTGTATGAGCCCATTGCCCCAGGAATCACCGCCAGCTCTCCCTTACGTGCTCTGGTAGCGCCTTTTCTGTGCACCCAGACATTTTCGCCGTAATGCTTCTCCAGAGCCGCATAATTGTGATGACAGTTGATTTCTTCTCCGAATTCTACCGTCTGCCCTGTATGCTTTTCAATCGTTTCTTTCACAATAGCGCAGGTCTTATGAAGCATACGCGCCCGATTCTCAAACGCATAGTCCATTGCCAGTTTCATCCAGTTGATATACTGCTGCCCCTCCTCTGACTGAACCGGCAGAAAAGACAGATGGTATTCCTCTTTTACTTCACTGTACCACCTCTGGTTCAGTTCCCTTGCCTTCTTGTGGAAATAATCGCAGATTTCCTTTCCAAGATGGCGGCTGCCGGAATGAAGCATAATGCTAAGCGTCCCTTCTTCATCCTCCTGCAGTTCTATGAAATGATTCCCGCCTCCTAAGCTTCCCACCTGGAAATATCCGTCCTCAAGCAACGGCAGAAGTTCTGCGTTTTTCTCATACTTCTCCATCTCCTGTTTTGTACGGTCAAGCACCTGTGACTCCTGAGGTTCTCTGTAACGTTCTGTATTCAGCGGAATCGAACGCATAATATTTCCAATCATTGCCTGTATTATCGTACCGTTTCCGGTCTGAACCTCACGAATATCCTCCACACGAATATTGGTCGGGATATAAGCCATCCCGCAGCCAATGTCTACGCCTACTGCATTCGGAATAATCACATCCTTCGCCGCGATTACCCCGCCTATTGGCATCCCTTTTCCTGTATGGGTATCCGGCATCAGGCAGACCCACTTATGTAAAAACGGAAGCATTGCAAGGTGATATGCCTGCTTAAGACAGGATTCCTCCAACTGACTCTCCTGCTCCAACCATATTTTTATAGGAAATCTTGTATTTTCATTACAGATTACAAACATATCGTTCCCTCCCTTTCTGATGACTGTATTATATCCAACATTTACCAAAATATCATTTAAAAAAAGTTGCGAACTGTGAAAAGCATTTGCCAACGTATTCCACAATCTAAATATATATGGTATACTTGCCACTAAGGTAAACCCAAGGAGGATTAAAGTCATGTCCGAGTTTCAGGAATTGGTAAAAAGCTTCCCCAAGACAAGAGAATATGTCCGTGACTTTTTTGTCTATGGATTCAAGACCCGCAATGAATTCAAGAATAAAAGTCCCCGCACCTATGACAATGAGCGAAGACGTCTTGAGAGCTGGCTTAGTCCCTATGTCCGTAAAGACCATGTGTCAGGCGGTTCAAACATTTCCCTGGCCATCGACAGCAGCCTTCTGGATACGAATCCCCTGTTTCGGGTATGGAAGACAAAGAGCTTTACCGACAATGATATTGTACTGCATTTTCTGATTCTGGACCTTTTGCAAGAAGGACTCCCACTGACAGCGGAGGCAATCACAGACCTCCTTCTCACAAAATACGAGGCTCTGTTTGATATCCAGACCGTTCGCCGAAAATGTAATGCTTATGCAAAAGAGGGCTTACTGGAAAAGCGAAAGGATGGAAAGGCGGTAGTATTCTCTCTCTCGCTTACACTGGTTCAGTGGCTTAAATCCAACGAAAATATGCTGGACGCCCTTTCCTTCTACCAGATGTCGGAGGTTTTTGGAATCATCGGGAATGAACTGACAGAGCAACTGGATTGCGAGAATCAGACCTTTCGTGTAAAACATAGCTTCTGCGTACATACACTGGAGGATGAAATCCTTTTAAAGCTTCTTGACGCCATGAACCAAAGGCTGCGGATACGGCTTGAATTAAAGAGCTCTAAAAATGGGAATAGCGCTGCTTCTGCCTGTGTGCCTTTGCAGATCTTGATAAGCGCCAGAACCGGCCGCCGTTATCTGTGCGGTTATATGCACAGAAGGCAAAGATTTTCCTGTTTCCGCCTGGATTCCATCAAAAGTATTACGCCTTTGGATTCCTCTTTAGAATATGACGATTTACTTAACAAACTGAAGCAGAACCGGTCAAAGCTATGGGGCGTCTCTTTTCAGGGGGAAAATGGACGCCGTCTGGACAAGCTGACCATGACCGTTCAGGTTTTTGAGCCAACTGAAAATTATATTGTTGAACGCCTGAAGCGGGAAGGCAGAGGCGGCTCTGTGATTAGAATTGCGCGGAATGTCTATCAGTATGAGATTGAAGTCTTTGACTGCAACGAGATGCTTCCCTGGGTTCGCACATTTATCGGAAGAATCCTAAGTCTTACCTGTACCTCGAAATCCGTAGAACAACGATTTTATCGGGACTTGCAGGCTATGTATGAAATGTATGAGATACCCCAGGACATAAGTAAGCTTTGATATATCAGAGAAGGAGTTCGTATATGGAATTATTTTCGGAAATATACAGTTGCTATTATCAAGTATTACGGCATCTCCTGTGCTGCCAAAATACCATGACCATACAGGAAATCTGTAACCGGATTGGCAGCGAAGGCTTCGCAGAAAGCATGATTTCTATCATTCCTAAGCTGGAAAGCGGCGCATGGAATCTGTTTGACAGGGAGGGCGAGCTCTATCTCTCCAAGCTTTCCTCCTCCTTTGACGTCCCGCTTTCTGCCCTAGAAAAATCTTACCTTAAGGCATTGTTATCCGACCCTCGTATTGGGCTGTTTCTTGAGCAGGAGCAGCTTGATACACTTGATGAAATGCTTTCTGACGTGAAACCACTCTGGCGTCAGGAGCAATTCTGGTACTACGATCGTTTTACAGACGGCGACCCTTATCCTGCATTATCACCGCGGGATGCGGCGGCTGATACATCAATGCATCTAAGCCAAACAATATCGGCAAATACAGCAATGCCTCCAGACCAGGCTGCGGCGGCTGAGAAATACCGCCGTAATTTCCGCACTCTGCTTAAGGCGCAAAAGCAACGTCAGTATGTTGACCTAGATTATACCTCCCCTGCAGGTACGCGGGTTCACCATCACTATGTTCCTGCCAGGCTTGAGTATTCTGTAAAAAACGATAAGTTCCGCCTTCTTGCCCTCAAAAATACTGGAAACGGCCGCATGAGGCTGGATATACTGAATATTGCCCGCATCCAGAGTGTACAACTTACGGATAAAACCCTCTCCTCCAATATTGATTTGAATTCACTGATTCGGAATTCTTATTACAAGGAGCCTCTCATACTGCATATTGTCAACAAGAGAAATGCCCTTGAACGGGCCATGCTGCATTTCGCTAATTACGAGAAAAACACTACAAAAATAGATGAGAACACTTATGAATGTCTCATCTATTATAACCAGAGTATGGAAACGGAACTGCTGATTGAAGTCATATCCTTTGGGCCTATGCTTACGGTGATTGGGAGTGAGAAGTTCCTGGAGAGCCTTAGATCACGGCTAAAAAAACAGCGGCTTCTGAATTGCCGCAGCCTATTGTAAAACCATCTCCCAAAGGCTATAATAAACAATAATCATATTGAAAAAATTTCTAAAGGTAGTGTAAAGTAGCCTATGAAAAACTGGAGTCAAAAAAATAGGCTCCATTAGAACTTTGATAATTGTAGATACGATAGATTTTGGCAGTGTCCGCCACCCTTGACGGCACACCAAAACAATGCTCTGAACGTCTTACCGACGGCGAAGAACTCAAGAACAGATACCAGTTTCTCCGTCTGATTCACAGCATTGTAGCATTGTTTTGGCGTGCCATCAAGGGCAGGTCCCTTCGGGATGGCTAGGTAATTACCTCTGGCTCGGAATCTAAGAACAGATGTGGGCTTAGCCCTGTTGCTGCTTTAAGAGTTCCTGTTGGCCCAGATAGATCAGGAGTTGCCATTTGCCGGGCATATTCCCAGCGCCTTCCAGCAGTTCCACTTTATTCAGCGGTTCCCTGCCGCCGGATTTCTCATGAGGACGCAGGAAGTTATAGTAAGCGACCCAGAGAGAAACGCTGTGTATTGCACCGCCATCCGTACCGTAACCGCAGGTGACACGATAAGATTCCCTGAATGTACGGTTCAAGCGTTCGATCACCTGTTTGAATGGCCGGAATTTTTTGGATACTTCGTCGTCATTGGTAAGGCCGATCACCTGCGTGATGAATACGTCCCAGCCTTTTTCAATCTTGAACTGCTGGGCGGCAAGCGGATACGCGCTGTATCCGTCAGCAATGAATTTCAGGGTTCTGTCAGGGAATTCCTTAAATTTATCAAATGCCATGCGCATGGTAAGAATACAGGGGCCGACATCTCTTGAAGTTGAGACCTGATAGCCGAGGATGGAGCGAGTTACTTTGTCCATGATGAGCCAGACATATGCTTTTATACCTTTGATTTTGATGTAGGTTTCATCAGCAGCAAGTTCGTTGGAAGGATTGTAGTCATAGGAATCTACAAAGGGACGGATGATGACAGCGGCTGTTTTGGCATAATTGTTGACCATGGTATGTGAAATGTCAATACCATGGATTTCTTTAAGGGCCTGTACGGTCTGCCGGAGAGAGAGTTTTAAGTTTACCCGGTAGGTAAGGCACAGCCCCATGATATAGGCGTTGTTTTTCTTATATCTGAAGGAGGTTGCCCACTTTGGGAGCTGGTTTAGTTCCATATCAAAAAAGTTTACAGAAAACTCGCGGTAAAGATAACGTAGTTTATATTTCCAGTATTCGGATTGCGGAAGCCCTTTAGGAAGCTTTGTGAGATTCCGCCGGTAGTAAGGACAGCTGTCGTTGACACACTTATGGATACGGAAATGTTTCCGGTCTTTGACAGGCTTTAGGGCATGCCCGCAATAAGGGCACTGTAGTTTGAACGGGGATGTTACTTTTTCACCGTTGACAAAGGTTTGCCCGCAGATCTTGCACTTAAACTGTCCGCGGCCGCCAGAGTTGTCATAGATATAGTCATGAGGGGCGCCGCAGAGAGGGCAGGCGGTATCAGTCGGAACGTTACGGGGTTTGCCTTTCTGGGGTTTGACAGGTTTTACGGCTTTGCCATAGCGGAGGAGGTAGTATCCGTTCCAGAGTTGCCAGTCCTGTTTGATGAATGGTTTGATGACAGGAAGTTTATCCGTGAGGAACTTTTGGTATTTAGGGCTGTGGAGTTCATCGTGAGCCCACTGCTTAAGAGGAATGTATCTGCAAATAAAAAGAATGAGCCAGCAAATTTGCTGATATTGTTCTTGAATGATTTTAAGTAAATATAGTATAATGTTATCCATAAAGCAATGATTTACCTTTCGTATTTTGTTGAGTGTGGTGCTTACATTATACACGAAAATAGGGGATCATTGCTTTTTTAGTTGTAAAAAGCTAAAAATTCCCTGAAAACATGAGGTTTTTAAGAAAAATAGGATTGTAATACTTTACAATACCTTTCTAAACAAGAGGTGTACAAAATGAAAAAGTATCTCAATATTTCTCTCATCTACGCAATCGCAGCCATGGCAGGCGGCGTGTTTTACAGAGAATTCACGAAGTTCAACAATTACACAGAGGCTACTGCTCTTGGCAAGGTACATACTCATCTGTTCCTGCTAGGGATGGTCATCTTTCTTCTAACCGCCCTGTTTGCGGCCCGTTATCACCTTGAGGAAATCAAAACCTTCCGGACATTCATGTGGGTCTACAATATGGGAGTGCCTCTTACCGCCCTTATGCTGGCCGTACGAGGAGTCACACAAGTACTCGGCCTTTCACTGTCTGCCGGTGCTTCTGCTTCCATCTCCGGAATTGCAGGTATTGGACATATTCTGACCGGCGTTGGTATGATACTGTTGATTCTCTCTCTTAAAAAAGTGGAACCGGAGGCAAAATCATGAACAAAGCATCTATTTTCCATGTTAAAAAGCGCACCCTCCTTGCTACTGCAGGGTGCGTTTGGCTAATTGCGGGGTTCAATGTGGCCCGATTGGGCATCCTGTCTTATCTGGGGCTTCATCAGATTACAGCCATAAATATTCTGCTATCTGCTGTGGTTTTCTGTGCCTTTGGATTCATGTTTTTCAAGATGGCCCTCAAGCATACCCGACGAATCCGCAATTATTCAGAAATCTACCGCCCAATATGGTATTTTTTTGATCTAAAATCTTATATAATCATGGCGGTTATGATGAGTGGCGGTATCTGGCTTCGCTACTCTGGTCTGGTTCCGGATATATTCATTGCTGTGTTTTACACTGGCCTTGGCTGTGCGCTGACGCTTGCAGGTATATTGTTCTGGATTATGTTTATCCGCACCCCTTCATAATATTGCCCTGAAAACCTGTTCTACAGATAAGGCCATATTCTCCCTTGCATTTTCCGGCTCCATCGCTTCTGCCAGCGTAGTGACGCCTCTCACAATGGGGAAAAATGCATCAATACCTGCCTCATTACATTCTCCGGCATCCTTCGTTACACCTCCGGCAAATGCAAGCACCTTTGCCCCGTACTTCTTTGCAAGACGGGCCACACCCACAGGAGCCTTTCCCATAGCTGTCTGGGAATCCAGCCTCCCCTCGCCGGTAATGACAATATCCGCATCCCTTATCTCCTGCTCAAGTCCGACTGCCTCAAGGACAATATCAATTCCTGACTTCAATTCCACATTCGGAAGGTAGCTTAAGAAGGCAAAACCCAGACCGCCCGCCGCGCCTGCTCCTTCTGCCATCCGATAATCCACGCCCTTGTATTCCTGGGTCTTATCCGCATAATGCGCCATCATCCCATCAAAGATTGGCTTTTCCTCCTCTTTGACGCCCTTCTGGGGACCATACACATAGACAGCCCCATTCTCACCGCATAAAGGATTTGTCACGTCACAAGCTACCCTAAAGTGACACTCCTTTAACACTTTTGGTACATTTTCTTTGGAAATAGCCATAATGCAGTCCAAATCCTGAAGCCCCCTTCTAATAGGATTGCCGTCCTGCGTCTTGAACTCATACCCCAATGCCTGAAGCATCCCCACTCCGCCCTCGCTTGTGGCGCTTCCGCCAATGCCGATAATGAACTCACGGCATCCACGTTTAACGGCATCCATAATCATCTCACCGACACCATAAGTCGTTGCCCTTGATGGGTTCAATTCTTCTGGTTTCAGTAAAATAATTCCCGCCGCCTCCGCCATCTCCATCACAGCCGTCCTTCCATCTCCGAGAATTCCATATCTTGCCCTTCTCTTCGTTCCCAGAGGCCCCGTAACCTCCACGAAAACGTACTCGCCGCCCATTCCCTCCACCAAAGCCTCCGTGGTCCCTTCTCCGCCGTCTGCCAAAGGCTTTACACTTATCTGCGCATCACAGACTTTAAGAATTCCGGCTTTCGCCGCATTTCCGGCCTCCATGGAATTCATGCATCCTTTAAATGAATCTATTGCAATAACCACCTTCATATGCTGCTGCCTCCATGTAATTAAATACTATATTTTTAATCATACATTCATGTACTTTCGTTTTTCTGTCATAATGAATCCCAACTAACAGAATATCCCCTGTATACCCTTCAATCCATGACGCATATTCCTTATCCTTAATCTGCCTGCTCAAGAAGTCTGGCAGAACCATTCAGCGATTGGATGATTCCCTCCCATCCCCCAACTTTCATTGCGCGCATGAACTCCTGCTCTATCTCCTGATTCGGGATAAAGACCTCACTTGTTTTCCTGTCATAAGTAAGATAACCCAGGTGTACCAGAAGGGTAAGTACATCATCCCTTGTTTTAAATGTTGTCATATCATTCTGGAATGTTGTAGAATCAATAAGACATCTTCCATTTCCAATCATGATAGCAATCGCTTCCTTTAGCCCATCAAAATTCAAATCAATATAGATTTTCAGCGCTTCATAAGTCTCTGTCCCTGTCCAGTAACTCTACAATTCCTTCCATGTCAGCGCATCAACCACAGACTTAGGATTGTAAATATGAAGATTGCCGATAAGATAACCGTCATACCATCTCTTTACCTCTGCATACTCCATATCCTGCTGCTCACATTGCAGACATACCTCTTCTTCTGTAAATCCAAAATATTCACCCAGATTCTTTGGCGAAATCAAGGAATACTCATCAAAAATATTCACCGCCGAGTGCTCCCCATACTTCTTGATTGGCAAAATACCAGTCATGTACGCTAACTCTACGTATTCAGAATCTTTAAAAAGCCCTCTTAAAAAATCCAGATACGCCTTCTGCGCTTCTTTCCCAATCTTTAATCCTGCAAACACTTCTGCCGAATCACATCCACGGCTATAATAAGCCGCCAGCATATTTGCCGCCATAGACTTCCCGAACCGCCGCGGACGGCTTACACAGATAAACCTTCTCTCTTTCCTATACAATGCATTCGTCCTTGCAATCAGCATACTTTTATCAACATATATATCCGAAAAACGAGCTATCTCAAACAAAACATTACCTGGATTCACATAGATTCCCATACTGCCTTCCTCCTCGTATTTGTCCTCCTTCTTTTGGTATCGTCCTCTCCTTTAATTATACTGAATCTCGTTTTCTATCTCAAGGTACAATAGGCAATCTCTCCAAAAACAAAAAATTATCTATTAGGAAATGCAATGGAAAAATCTGCCCGAAGCTTATCCTTCATCTCTACTCCCTGAGTTCAACAACCGGCTGCTTTCTTTATATATGTACCTGCAAACTCCGTAAATTTATCCGTAAGAAGCGGCTGCTTCTGGTTTTTGCGCACTGATATCCCCACCACTCTCACATAACGCTCCTGAAACCGCCGGCACACAACACCGTCAGATATCGGAAGCCCGCCGATCCCCAGGCCGGAGAGCACCCCGATCCCCAATCCATTCTCAATCATCTTAAGCATACTAATCTCATCCCTCCCCCTCAGATAAATATTAGGCGTAAAATGATTCCGGATGAAAATATCTTCAAGGCTGGAATCAAGTCTCGAATCTGGCAAAATCAACGGCTCTCCTGCTATCTCACTAAGTCCAATCTCCTCTCTGTCCGCCAGAAAATGCCCTGCTGGAAGCAGGACAATGAATTCATCTTCATAAAGAGGCGTAAACTTAAGCTCATGGCTCACAGGGAAGGCCGTCGTCAGCCCACAGTCAATCCTTCCCCCACATAGTTCCTTCTGTATCTCCTCCGCCACACCATGCACCAAATCATAAGATACTTTCGGATAATTTACAGAAAACCCTTTAATAATATCAGGAAGCCACTGTCTGCCGACTCCTGGAATCGCTCCGATACTAATCCTCCCCTCACATATACCGGTAATTGACAGCGCCATCTGCCGGATGTTGCTTTTAATAGTCCCCTGGAATCTCTTGAAGTCCAGATATAAACAGTACCATATTGTAACCAATGATAGACCAGACACCAATCACACCGATAGCATACACTGCAATCTTTGGGTCAGAAATCCAGTTAATCTTTGTCCCGAAAATATGGTTCAGCAGACCGAACTCTGAGTTAAACAGCCACCTCCATACCATGGCAATGGCCGCCGGGGCCGCCACCATAGTGGGAAGGATAAACAGCCATCCCCATATAAACTCATTTCTCTCTTGAGTCGTCCCTTTCTTCGGCATTGCCATGGGTCTCACTCCTTCCTGCTTTCACTATTCTTCTGCAATCGTCTCATTCATCATGTCGGCAATTTTCTCGCAAGTTTCTGCCATGTCAGCCTCTCCGTTCCAGGGCGCTTTTAGTTCTTCCACCATCGGATTCCACCATGCCAGCGTAGAATTTGTGTGGGGTCGGAACACAAGGTCGCCTTCCAAAGCGTCTAGGTATGGCTGAAGGTTAAATGCATCTGTACAGTTCACCCAATTATCGGATACCCCCTCATACGCAGACATTGTTACTCCCAAATCTGCCTGCTTCTGCTGCATATCCTTTGAACCAAACCATTCGATTAACTGATACGCCTCATCCGGCATACTAGTGTTGGCAGACGCAGCCCATCCAAGGCCGTTGTACATGGAAACACTCTTGCCTGTCCCCTCATCCTTCGGAAGCCTTGCAACATCACCGTGGGCTACAATGTCCTCGTTATCCTTGAATGCAGACACCATCCAGGAGCCTTGAGAAATCATCGCCACTTTCTGGGAACTGAATAACACATCTGTACCGGTCTCTGACATGGTAGCCGCAGGCGGCATCACGTTCTTTATACATTTGTCAACAAACTCCATGGCTTTAATCGTATTCGGGTCGTCGAATCCAGACTTCCAGTCATCCGTCAGCACACATCCACCCATGGAATAGATGATATTCATCCATGTATCCTGTTCGTTTACGGTACTTGCCGCAAACCCAAATTGGCTTCCATCATCCTTGGTGAGCTTCTCGGCAATCTCATAGAACTCGTCCCAGCTCCAGTTTCCGTCTGGATAAGGAATCTGGGCTTCGTCAAACATATCCTTGTTGTACCAGATTGCAACTGTATCCATATCCTTCGGTACGGCATATGTCTTGTCCTCAAACTGATACATTTCCCTTAAATCCTCCGGAAACTTATCCATCTCAAGAACCTCACTCTTTTCGATTTTATCCGTCAAATCGAGCAGAATGTCGTTAGACATGTACCGGTAAGCCTCATTGGAATGCATCCAGAATACGTCTGGCATCTCTCCACCTGACGCTCCCGCCTCCAAAAGCGTCCAATAGCTGTCCCACTCGATAACCTGGAGGCTCGTCTTAATTCCAGTTTTTTCCGTAAAATCAGCCATAATCTCCTCTAATCCTGGCTGCTGCCCTACATCCCAGATCGCAACCGTAAGAGTTCCGTCGCCTTTTGACTCTCCCTTTGACTCTCCTTCTGCGCTGCCGCCGCAGGCAGACAGAGCCATTGTCATTGCAGATACAAGAAGTACCGCAATGAGCCTGTTCCTTTTTCTCATAGCTTAACTTCCTCCTTTTCGTCATAATGACCTTTTATTTTCTGTATCATTATACTTTTTAAGATTTTCATAAGGAATGAAATAATGGGAACAGTTTATGGTATTTTGAACATAGAAAAATGAATATTATTATGGAAAAATGAGAACCGTTTACACCAAACTGGTATGGTTATATTTACAATTATTGGCTCTTTCTTTCAATCCAGATATGGTATAAAGTATCTACATAATATTTATAAGAAAATAAGAAAAGAGGTAATGAACGTGAACATGAATACGAATCTAAAGAAAATTGTCATGACAGCATTATTCGCCGCAATGGCATGTGCAGCGACCATGTCCATCCGGATTCCCACGCCGGGAACCGGCGGATATATACATCCCGGAGACGCCCTCGTCATTCTCTCCGGCGTCATCCTTGGCCCAATCTGGGGGCTTCTGGCGGCAGGAATCGGCTCAGCTATGGCAGATTTGCTGGGCGGATACTTTATCTACGTGCCGATTACATTTGCGGTCAAGGGAATCATTGCATGGATTGCCGGTATGCTCTACATGAAGGTTGGAAAGACGTCTAAGAGTCAATGTACGGCTGTCATCCTTGGAGGAATCGCAGATATCGTCCTTGTAGCCGGAGGGTATTTTCTCTGCGAGATACCTCTCTATGGAGTGACCACGGCAATGGCAAGTATTCCCGCCAATCTGATTCAGGGGCTTAGCGGACTTATCATTGCATTTGTACTGTACCCGATTCTAATGGCAGTACCGGATATCAGGCAGATTACCCATAGCTCTCACGCATAGTATTGCTTCTGATTATAAAATGAGGCTGTCAGGAAATGTTGTGTTTTCTTCAACATTTCCTGACAGCTCCTTTCTTACATTATAAATGTCTTAAAGATACAGATTCTTATATACCTTTCGGTCTTTCACCACCAGCACAACACACAGCAACACAAACACTCCTCCAAAGGCCAGAACCGTCATCCATGCCGCAAACGACGCCCCGATTCCGTATATATAACCAATCAACAACTGATAAACACTGGTAAGCCCTGTCCTAAGCACCTCTGACAGACCGTTAATCCTTCCCCTGTGGCTTGCCGGCATTCGTTTCGTCAGATACGGGCTTTCCGCCAGCATACTGAACACCTCGCCCCAGGTCAGCACAATCATGGCAATATAATATACAGGTATCCACCCCATAAACAGCAGAAATATCCCGAACCCCGCAACCAGAAGCACCTGGCCTAAAAGCGTCTTGACCGTTTCCGAAATCCATGGAAACATTCTGGTAAACAAGGGAGTAAATACCACAACCACCACACAATTCACACTGGTAATGGAACCGAAAATCACAGCCCCATTATCACCGTGCAGCCTGGCCAAATCCAGAGGCAGCAAATAATTATACATCTGGTAAGTAGCATAGTAACCGCTGACTGCCAGGATATAGAGAACTATCATTTTATTCTCTTTTAAGACCGTCCACAGTCCCTCTCCTTCCCTGTCAGCCTGATATACAGCCTTCTGGCTGGTATCCATTACCGGAGTGATATCCTTCACCATGAAGAAAATCAGTACCACAGAACAGCCGATGGCTGCCCCGCTGATTAGAAAAGCCAGCCATAGATAATCCCGAAGCAGAAACCCTGCAATCGTCGGAGACATGACAAATCCCAGGTTCGTACAGAGATATTGTAGAGAATATGCCCGTTCGCGGTCGTCCGTCACCGTAATATCCGCCGTCAGCGCATTATAGGACGGATGCTCCATACTCTGGCATGTGGCCGCAATAAACATCAGAACAATAGACTTGCCCGATAACGGAATCACGGCACAGACCACATAACAGATCACGGAAACAATATCCAGATAAACAATATTCATTTTTTTATTTAGATGGTCTGCCATCTTCCCGCCAATCAGATTAGCAGGCAGGGACAAAATCCCTACTAATGCCATAACCCATGCGATATGCTTTGCACTCATCCCCATTTTCTGGCTCAGAATCATCGTCAGCATAGGCCAAATCATGGCGCCCATGGCAGTAACCAGCCTTCCAAAGCACAGGATATAAATCTCCCTGCGCAATCCCTTATATTGTGATATTAATTTCATCTTTTTCATCCAATCTTATTGTATTCCCCATATCTGCCTGCTTTTACATCAAAGTTACACCCCCGCCTGTGATTTGTCTTGATAATGATTGTATTCCACAACCTTATAAATGTCAATCAGGATTATCCATAAGTAAAAATAAGCCGACATATAGATTCGCCTTATTTCTAAACGAACCTATATACCGGCTTCATCCATCTATTACTTTCTCAGTTTAAACTGTCTCACCAGATTCCTAAGCATCTGAGACTGACTGGACAATTCTTCACTTGTCGCCGCACTTTCTTCTGCCGTTGCCGAATTCGTCTGAACAACACTGGAAATCTGATTCATACCATTCGTAGCCTGCTCAAGAGACATAGACTGCTCTACCGCTGCCTCCGCAATCTTGTCCACCAGACCCGAAATCGCACGACTGCTCTCTACCACCTTCTCCAACGACTGAGCCGTTTCATTGGCAATCTCCATACCTTTATCCACAGCGCTGACAGCTCCCTGAATCAATTCAGACGTGCTCTTAGAAGCGCTGGCAGACTTCCCTGCAAGATTCCGCACTTCGTCAGCCACAACCGCAAAGCCCTTTCCGGCTTCGCCCGCCCTGGCAGCCTCTACAGCCGCATTCAGCGCCAAAATATTCGTCTGGAAAGCAATATCCTCAATAGTCTTGATAATCTTTCCAATCTCTGCCGACCGCTTTCCAATCTCATCCATGGCAGCAACCATTTCCTGCATCTGCTGATTACATACTGCTGTCTCCTCTCCGGATTGAGCTGAAATATTCCTGGCGTCCGCCGCATTTTGGGCTGTCCCCTGGACATGCTCAGCAATTCCTGAAATCGTTGCCGTAAGTTCTTCAACCGAAGCCGCCTGTTCTACAGAGCCCTGAGAAAGAGCCTGGGCGCCTGACGCCATCTGGTCACTGCCCATAGACACCTGGTCCGCCGAAACATCAATCTGCCCCAACGCGCTGCTAAGTCTTCGGTTCATCTTACGCACAGAGAGCAGAACCCCTTCAAATGCACCGATATAGCTCTCCTCTGCCTTTGTCCTGACCGTAAAATTACCTTCTGCCATCTCCTCCAGGACGTACTTCAAATCCGTGACAATCCGGTTCAATGTGTCTACCATCCGGGCAAATGTATTCGACAACATTCCAATCTCATCCTCATTTGCCGCCTCAAGAGTCACATCCAGATTACCCTCTGCAATACTGTTGGCCGCCTTAACAATACCCTGAACAGGTCTTAACACTCTTCTCAAAACCAAAATAATCGTAGCGATAATAACAATCAAAACCACCACAGAAAGGGCAACCATCCAATAAATCGTATTCTTGATCAAAGCGTCAATATCTCTTGTCCGAACGGCTGTCAACGCCCACCAAGTCTCCCCTGCTGCATTGATTGGCGTAAAGAACCTCGTAACCTTACTACCGTCCTCCCGTGTCGTTTCAATCTGGAATTCCGTATCTCCACCCATCTTTTCCTGAATTGCCTTCAGCTCTTTGGCATTCGGAGTAAAGTCTGAAAGAGACTTCCCGATATCTTCTTTGGCCTCACTGTCATAGATAATCATCTCACTGGCATTGTAAATCGTACAGTACATGCTGGGATAATCCTCATTGGTAGTCTCAACCTTATCAAAATTGGTGACATTAATATCCGCCACCACGATCCCCTTGAGCTCACTGTTATGGATTACCGGACTTGCATAGGAAACCATAGAAACTCCGTTATAATCATAAGGGTCTGTAACCACGCTGTCCATCTTCTCAGCCGCCTGCTTATAATAATTCTCCTGAGAATAGACCTCATACGCACCGAAAGGCTCCACCTTTCCTGTTGCATGATCCGCCCCTATGTAGAACGCATAATCCTTCATATCCTCCTGAAACTTATACGCCTCAAACATTACGCCCACGCCCTCAAGATCTTCGTTATTGACCGCTGCATTCCGCGCCGTCTCACTCAGGTACACTTCAATATCATAGTTAATCGGCGTCATCACTCTTCCATAGATACTGCTCTGACAAAGAGCTACTGCCTCCGGATCCGTAGGCACTATATTCAGCGACGGGTCAGCCTCGGCCTTCTGATAAGACTTCTCCAGAAATGCCTGCATATCCTTTGAAGCAGTCTCCGATTCATCAAATATCGTCTGAATATCCTTGGCATTTGAACTACAGATTGCCTCCAGTTCACCGTAAGTAGCCTCTGTAATTGCCGACTCGGACATAAAGACCGTAATCCCTACAAGGATTACCAGGCTGACAGCCAGAATCGAACCAATCACCAAGGCCAGTTTTTGAGCCAGCTTCAATTTTTTTAACATATCTTTTCCTCCTTCACAAAGCCTAAAAATACCAGGCTCATTCTCTCATGTGTTTCCTTTGCTTTTCTCCACCTTTACGTTATACTTTTTGAACCCCCAACCAGAACCTTCTGTAAAAAACAAAATAGTATGGTAAGAACCACACTATTTTACAGTCGCCTTGGAAAAGTGAACATAAATACTCACTTCTGCCCATTGCCCATATTCATACCTGTCAAAATCATCCTCTTAGCGTGAAATATCGGAAATATTCTCGAACCTCTCATAACAACTCTCTTTTCGACCTCATATGCGCAATCTCAGCAGCCTCATCGTTTGCAAAAAGTGTACCTTTGCAAATTCCGCATATTTTTTTAACTGTTAAAGAGTATAACATAAAAATAACCCATTTACAATGAATTTTGACATATAAAAATTTATTATTAAGAATTAATTATTGAACCTGAATTTATATCTTTCATGTACATAAATGTACAGATTATCGCATTGAACAGGCTGCTTTTCATCTTCATTGCAGCGCAAGGCAGCTTCAAAGGATTCTGAATCAGTGTGAAAACGCAGCATTAGTCAAAAAACTGGGGAAGGGGACATACAGGCTCATCTCGCAGCCTCACAGTCCCGATACGCCCGAAGGGCCTTATTAAACTTTAGCGTCTTTTCCCCCACCAGCTTAGCCGCCCCCAGGGGATAATGGTCCGGCAGTATCTCCGAAGCCGCCTCCGGCTCCCAGTAGAAAACTCCACATTCCTCCTGCCCGTCCTGCTCCATCATAGCGGCTACACAGTCGCTCACAATCTTATAACTGCCCTCGTCGTCATATTCCAGTCCGCCCACCTCTGCAATCATGACAGGCTTATGGAAGGCCCTGGAATAGCCCTTTAATTTCTCAGAAAGCATATCCTTATCACTCTTAAACTGCTGCCAGTAGGGATAATAGGAGAAGCCTAATATATCCGTCTTTCCATTTTCAGCAAAGAAATTATCCAAAAAAGCGCCGCAAAAATCATTGTTGCATACCTCTGCCAGATGGGTAATTACCTGACACTTTGGACACAGCTCCTTCACCGCATCATAACCCATATTCAGGAAGCGAACCAACTGCTTCGGCTCATCCTTTAGGCTCCCTCTGGGCCACATCAGCCCATTGTTAATCTCATTACCCACCTGCACCCATTCCGGACAAACACCATTGTCCGCAAACAGCCTCATAACCTCCCTCGTGTGGTCTGCGATTCGTTTCTCTAACTGATTATCTGTATCATTCCTCCACTTCAGTGGGATATCTTGGTGCTCTGGATCGGCAAAATGATCGCTGTAATGGAAGCCTACCATCAGCTTCATTCCCTTCTCCTTCACGCGCTTTGCCATCTTAAGCACATTTTTTCCATCACAGAAGCCAAGCATACAAAGTTCATCCTCTGTTTTCTGCCAGAAAGCCTCCTCTGGCGGATTGACGAAAACACGAAGTCGAACCCCATTTACCCCCAATTCCTTTAACGCTTCTAATAAATCCGTCTCCTCATCTGCTTCATTCAGCCAGCGATATCCCATTGTCTCCAACTGGGTCGCCCATCCTAAGTCTACGCCATAAATTATTTGTTTCATCATTCTTCTACTCCTTTCACACATCACATCGACACTATGATTCTTTATGCAGTATATTTCCATGCAGACGCAGCGCCGATGCCCAATGTCGGACTGCATCATACAAGGTTATGATAACCGGTATGGAAACAATCAGGATACAGAGAAACAGCATACTCTTTACTCCAAACCGGTCAATCACGAAGCCAGAGTACAACAGACTGACAATTCCCGCCACACTGTTATATACCGCGTCTGCAATATTGTGCCCCAGGTTACGATACGCAGGCGCAACATTTCTTTCTGTTACACTTCGCATTGTAGGCAGCATAATCCCCACGCCCATATTGAGGAGACATGAACCGGCGAAAATCATGACCGGCGATACAGCGCCAAATGCCAGCGCCATTGTCAGAAAGGGCAGCAATGCAATCAATATATACCGTAGACGGAGGGAATATTTCTCCAGCTTATCTGCCAAAGCAATAAACGGCACCTGTGTAATGGCACAGATGAACGCATCTATTCCAATGTCCGCGACAGTACCTCTAACACTTTGAAGAACCGCTGTCTTCAGATTATTTATCGGCGCAACCGCCAGCCCAACCAACAACAGTATGATAATCAGATAACTATATCCTGGCCCATCGTTGGAGCATGTGGAAAACATTTGTTTCAGGGAACGGACGCTAAAACCGCCAGCCGGTTTCTCCTGCGCCGCATCCTTACTGTCCGGAAGCATAACCGCTGCTGCAATGCCCGTCAGCAGGAAAAATGTACCGAATATCAGCATAAAATGATAGCCAAAAGCTGAGACAAGCTGTCCAAGTATCACAGACGTAATCGCAAACATAAGAGACGGCAGGCAGCGGATTTTCCCATAAATCGAAAGATTATTTTCGCAGGTCAGCAAAAGCCATGAATCTATATTTGTCGCATGGGGCAGAGACACGAACCCCAGCAATGGATACAAAACGGCAAGTACGAGAATACTGTCGTAAGAAAAGTAAATCAAATACATCAACACCCCTGCCGCCAAAAAGCATAGGATTGAAACCTTCCGGTTCGTATGAAAACGGTCACACACCATCCCCCAGATAAATGAACCCAGAAACGCCGCCAGGAGATAGGAGGCCAGAAATATACTTACAACCGTATTGGTAATTCCCTTTGTCAAAAGATATGACATTAAAAAGCCAATAAATGAAGCATGAAAACTCCAGTATGAAACTTCAAGCACAGAAAATCCAATCCAATATGATTTCTTCATTGTACTCATAATTATTTCCTCTCAATTCTATTAATCAAATATTAACCAAATTATAGAAAATCATTGACGTAATGGGAATATCATTTATAATCTGATATATAGACAAAATTGAACCCGTAATGCGCGGCAAAAATATTGTCCCCATAGATTGAAAGGAGTCTTCCATATGCTACAATTTTCAGCATATCTCTATGATGAAGATCTTGATAATTATAATGTAAACCTTCCTTTTCTGGTTCATAGCTGCGGCAGGGTTTCTTTTAACGGCAATAAAAACATGAGTATAAACCGACTGTACGGCAGAAAAGACTTCCAGATTATCTATATCCATCAGGGAAAGGGTCATTTTTTCTTAAATAACCAGGAGGTTATATTAAACGAAGGCTGTACTATAGTTTACCAGCCTTTTGAAATACAGCAGTATTCTTTTCGTTATTTAGAAAATGCACAATTTTACTGGCTGCATTTTTCCGGAAATGATATCCCCAATCTATTAGAGGAAGCAGGGTTAGACCAGCAGGTAATAAATACCGGAATGGCATCCTACATTCCAGCTTTGTTTGAAGGAATCATACGCGAGCTTAGCATGAAACAGGCGGGCTATCTTCAGATTACCAATCTGAAAGGACAAGAGCTGATCTGGATGCTTGCACGGGAGGCGCAGAAGCAGAAGCACAGAAACAGGAATGGCTATAATGAGGAAATGGAAGAAATCCTGGAAACCATCCATCTGAAATACAATCAGGATTTAACAACAGAACAACTGGCAAGGACATATGGAACAAGCACCGGCTGGTTTATAAAAGAATTTTCAAAATATACCGGTTGCACTCCGAAAAAATATATTAATGAAGTCCGGCTGAACCATGCAAAAGAGCTGCTCAGCTCTACCAACTATAATATAAGCAAGATTTCAACTGTGTGCGGATTCGAGAATCCATTATATTTCAGCAGGTATTTTCAGAAAAACTACCATATGGCGCCGACCAAATATCGGAATACACTGAAAATTATATAAAACTAACTTAACGGGGGAAAAGAATTATGCTCTGCTGATGGAGCATTTTGCAGATATTGTACTAGACAATGCATTTCGCTCGTTTGAAGAAGATGAACTTACACTTGTATCAAAGGATATCCGTGCCTGTGACGTATAGCATCATGTCGTTCATTTTCATGAAGTAGAAACCTATGTGGCGGGAGAGGAATTTGAATACGAGTATTTGTATAAGGCCCTTGCCAAATATGCAAATGAACACCAGTATCCTCTGGCTCAGCAGGCTTATGAGGGCGCTGGGGCAGCCGAGAAAATCCATGCCGCCATTCTAAAGGAGGCCGCCAATGTAAAGACATATGAAGGAACGACCGTCTATGTCTGCCCAATCTGCGGATATGTAATGGCAGGCGACTCTATCCCTGAACGCTGTCCGGTCTGTGGCGGGCCAGAACGACAGTATGAAAAATTCTAAAGAACGATAGAAAATCTAAACTGGACTTAAGTTCAAAGACAAAAGGGGCTGTCTATTTCCTGACTGCCCCTTCTATATACTCTTCCCCTGGTTCTACATCCCAAGCAAAAATCAATCCATTATACTCAAATATATTTTCATCTTCTGAAAATTCAGAGCTGATCAACATCTTGCATTAATATTTTGCGTCGTCTGTGTACTCTCCAAAAGTATCCTTATCTGCACTAGATGAAGATGTACTATTACTGTTGTGTTTCACACCAGACTCTCTATACGTGGGTGCGCCTGCAAGGCCGCTGTTATCCAGACGAAACCGACTGATCAGCCCCTTGAGCACATTAGCCTGTCCTGAGAGCTCCTCACTTGCAGCGGCAGACTCTTCAGCGGTAGCAGAGTTCGTCTGCACTACACTGGAAATCTGATCCACAGCCGCGGAAATTTGAGAGAGAGAATTAGCCTCATCTTCGGTGGCGCTGGAGATCAAGTTGACAGCCTCCAACACCTTCTGGGAGCTTTCCACCACGGTCTGCAACGCCTGACTCGTCTCTTGGGACAGGTCAAGCCCCTCCTTAACCGCTGAAACGGTGTCTTCAATCAGCACAGCAGTACTCTTGGCCGCCTTGGCAGACTTGCTGGCCAAGTTACGGACCTCGTCCGCAACCACAGCAAATCCCTTACCTGCAGCACCGGCGCGCGCAGCCTCAACAGCGGCATTCAGAGCCAAAATGTTAGTCTGGAACGCAATATCTTCAATGGTATTGATGACCTTGCTGATCTCATTAGAATGGGACTCAATCTTACCCATGGCATCCATCAGAGCATCCATGTCTCCGGAACAAACGCCAATCTGCCGGTGGGTATGATCATTCTCAGATTTGGCAGTTCTAGCATGAGAAGCGGTGGACTCCACCTGCCCGCTCACATCCTGAATAGTAGCGGCCAGTTCCTGCACGGAGGAAGCCTGCTCCGTAGCGCCCTGGGCCAACGCCTGCGAACCGCTTGATACCTGGTCTCCGCCCGCATTAACCTGATCTGCAGCAATCTCGATCTGACTCAGCGTGTCGCTCATAGACACTTTCAGAATGCGCATAGCTTTCAGAATACCTGCGTAATCTCCAACATATGCTTCCCGCTGTTTACTGACCACCGTAAAGTTGCCCTGCGCCAGCTCATTCATGCAATAATCGACATCTCCGACAATATCTTTCACAATTCCAGTTAATTCCCGCATATGTTCCGCCATTTCGCCAAGCTCATCAGCGGATTGATAGGTAATATCCATATCCATCTGACCCTTGGCCATATTTGCGGCCACCTGGCGAATTTCTTCCACCGGTTTACGAATACTATTACTCATAGCCAAGGCCAATATCACACTGACTGCCACCGCAAGACAAATTATCACAATCACAATGATATTGGAAATTCTAGCCAGTCTGGCGCCATCTTCTACTTTATTCAAAGCGTTCTTCTGAGCAATCTCGCCTACACTGACCAAAATATCCCGCGTCTCGTCCATGTACGGCTTGTAATTACTCTTATAAAGTGCCAGCGCTTCATCATCCAGCTGCTGTTCTGCTAAATCTGTCACCTGGGACAAGCCGGGCTCTGCACTGTTCAAATTCTGCTCTATCTGGGTGAGCTGAGACATATCTCCCTGATATGTCCCTTTAAGTTCATCCAGCAGGGTGTAGAGACTCTGAAAATCGCTTTTAGCAGAGTCAACGGTATCGTCGCTATATTCTACAATACAAGATAGGATATTGCCCCGAACAGAAAAAACTGTACGCCGCATATCCAATGCATTTTCTACCGTTTGAAACTGTTGATCATAGAATTCCTGCAATCTGCTACTCTCCTCTCGAAGCATGAAAATCGAAACTACACCGACAATCACCAACAGGACCGTAATGAGCATATAGGATATCAACAACCTGCCCCGAATCTTCACATTTTTTAACATTTGACATTTCTCCTTTTTGTTCCATCAAAATTTTTTTATCTTTTTTCAATAATCGTATGATAATTCTCTTTCTACGACCCTCCTTTCTCATAACGCTCAATAGTTATTTTTTATTCCTTCAAGCAATATCTTTCGTAATACTTCTCCCCCTCCTCTATTGTAACGTCCCTGCCACTTTGAAATCCAAATGGCATTTTCCAACTGTGGTTTGTAAAACAAAAAAGCCTCTATTCCCACAGATTACTGTGAGCATAGAAACCCTGTGCCGCCATATAAAATTGAGTAGAAAGTACGGTGCCTACTTAACCAATAGCACAGGAAATTCCATTTATCAAGCTTTCCATACCAAATATATATAGATTATAACAAAAAACTATCTCCAAAACAAGATGTAAAGCAACAGAATAACTTTTGTATAAAAAAGTTCCGCAAACACTAATGCTTACGGAACTTTTTTAACTCCCCGAGTTGGGCTCGAACCAACAACCCCACGGTTAACAGCCGTGTGCTCTACCATTGAGCTATCGAGGATTATTCTTTTAATCTAAAGAAACACTAACTATATTATACTTCTTCGTATCTTATATAGCAAGTGTTTTTTCATGTACCCTCAAAACTGCACACAAGAAACTCTATTCTAAGCTCTATCTGATCTTCCATCTTCTTCCTTTACCTATCCACCTTTGGTCATGCCCTCGACCGATTAGTTGCGGTCAGCTCCATACATTACTGCACTTCCACCTCCGCCCTATCTACCTTGTCGTCTTCAAGGGGTCTTACTACACTTGGTAGGGATATCTCATCTTGAGGGGGGCTTCACGCTTAGATGCCTTCAGCGTTTATCCCCTCCCGGCTTGGCTACTCTGCCATGGCCTTGATTAGCCAACAGATCCACCAGCGGCCAGTCCATCCCGGTCCTCTCGTACTAAGGACAGCTCCTCTCAAATATCCTACGCCCGCGCCGGATAGGGACCGAACTGTCTCACGACGTTCTGAACCCAGCTCGCGTACCGCTTTAATGGGCGAACAGCCCAACCCTTGGGACCTACTTCAGCCCCAGGATGCGATGAGCCGACATCGAGGTGCCAAACCACTCCGTCGATGTGAACTCTTGGGAGTGATAAGCCTGTTATCCCCAGGGTAGCTTTTATCCGTTGAGCGATGGCAATCCCACTTTATACCACCGGATCACTAAGTCCTACTTTCGTACCTGCTCCACCCGTCGGTGTCACAGTCAAGCTCCCTTCTGCCTTTGCGCTCTACGAATGGTTTCCAACCATTCTGAGGGAACCTTTGAGCGCCTCCGATACCCTTTCGGAGGCGACCGCCCCAGTCAAACTCCCCACCTGACATTGTCCCCAGACCGGCTTACGGCCTCTGGTTAGAAATCCAATACTGCAAGGGTGGTATCCCAACAGCGGCTCCATGGCAACTGGCGTCACCACTTCCCAGCCTCCCGCCTATCCTGTACATGCAATACCGAATCCCAGTATCAAGCTGGAGTAAAGCTCCATGGGGTCTTTCCGTCCTGGCGCGGGTAACCAGCATCTTCACTGGTACTTCAATTTCACCGGGTGCATTGTCGAGACAGTGCCCAAATCATTACGCCTTTCGTGCGGGTCGGAACTTACCCGACAAGGAATTTCGCTACCTTAGGACCGTTATAGTTACGGCCGCCGTTTACTGGGGCTTCAATTCTAGGCTTCGCTTTCGCTAACCTCTCCTCTTAACCTTCCAGCACCGGGCAGGCGTCAGCCCGTATACTTCACCTTTCGGTTTTGCACAGACCTGTGTTTTTGCTAAACAGTTGCTTGGGCCAATTCTCTGCGGCCAGTCTTACCTGGCACTCCTTCTCCCGAAGTTACGGAGTCATTTTGCCGAGTTCCTTGACAATGCTTCTCCCGTCGGCCTTAGGATTCTCTCCTCATCCACCTGTGTCGGTTTACGGTACGGGCACAATTCAAACTATAGCGGCTTTTCTTGACGCATGGCTCACATACTTCCCTACTCTTAATTCGGTCCGCATCACGTCTTCAGATTGATACACGGATTTGCCAATGTACCTCCTACCTCGCTTGCGCCGGTTTCTTCATTCCCGGCTTATGCTTTCCACACGTGTCCCCACAGTTCTGTTAAATTGTGGTACAGGAATCTCAACCTGTTGTCCATCGGCTACGCCTCTCGGCCTCGCCTTAGGTCCCGACTTCCCCAGGGCAGATCAGCTTTACCCTGGAAACCTTGGATATTCGGCCGGAAGGATTCTCACCTTCCTCTCGCTACTCATTCCGGCATCTCTCTTCGATACCGTCCACAGCTCTTTTCAGTACTGCTTCCTCCAGTATCCAATGCTCCTCTACCAATCATTTCTGATTCCTAAGCTTCGGCAGTATGTTTCAGCCCCGGACATTTTCGGCGCAGGACCTCTCGACTAGTGAGCTATTACGCACTCTTTGAATGTATGGCTGCTTCTAAGCCAACATCCTAGTTGTCTTTGAAATCCCACATCCTTTTCCACTTAACATACATTTTGGGGCCTTAGCTGTAGGTCTGGGCTCTTTCCCTTTCGACTACCCAACTTATCTCGTGCAGTCTGACTCCCATACATCATCTACGCGGCATTCGGAGTTTGATATTCTTCGGTAAGCTTTGACGCCCCCTAGGAAATTCAGTGCTCTACCTCCGCAAGACTTGTATGAGGCTAGCCCTAAAGCTATTTCGAGGAGAACCAGCTATCTCCGGGTTCGATTGGAATTTCTCCCCTATCCACACCTCATCCCCACCCTTTTCAACGGATGTGGGTTCGGACCTCCATTGCCTTTTACGGCAGCTTCATCCTGGACATGGATAGATCACCCGGTTTCGGGTCTACTCCGACTGACTCTTGCGCTACCCTATGGGTATCGCTTGCCCTATTAAGACTTGGTTTCCCTTCGGCTCCATCCCTTAAGGACTTAACCTCGCCAGTCGGCGTAACTCGCCGGACCGTTCTACAAAAAGTACGCGGTTCATCTCATATGGATGTTCCACAGCTTGTAAACATATGGTTTCAGGTTCTTTTTCACTCCCCTCACGGGGTTCTTTTCACCGTTCCTTCACAGTACTATGCGCTATCGGTCACTAAGGAGTATTTAGCCTTACGGGGTGGTCCCCGCATATTCCCACAAGGTTCCACGTGTCTCGTGGTACTCTGGATCCCGCCATGTCATTTGTCTTTTCGCTTACGGGGCTTTCACCCTCTTTGGCCGGCTTTCCCAAAACCGTTCTGCTAAGACTCACGAATCAATTACGCGGTCCGAACCCCAGCGTGCACGCACACTGGTTTAGGCTCATTCCATTTCGCTCGCCGCTACTTTGGAAATCGAAGTTTCTTTCTTTTCCTCCGGCTACTTAGATGTTTCAGTTCACCGGGTTCCCTTCCTTAACTTATGAATTGGGTTAAGGATACTTGAGGTTTGCTCAAGTGGGTTTCCCCATTCAGAGATCTCCGGATCGTAGGATATTTGCTCCTCCCCGAAGCTTTTCGCAGCTTATCACGTCTTTCATCGGCTCTTAGTGCCAAGGCATCCACCATACGCTCTTTCTAGCATGACCAACTGAACTTGCGAAAACGGGATGTTTTGCTTGTTCTCACCGGTATAGCGTTACCGGCGTTGGCTTATAGGTTGTTTTTTGAATTCGTTTTCTCGAATTGGATATAATCTAAATGTATTTGGCATAACTGCCAAACATAATTCACACTAACACCTCTGCTTTCGCATTTGTGAAGTGTTCATTTAAATTACCTCGGATGTCTTGATTAAGATATTTATCTTATCATTTATTTCTTGTATGCGGTTTTCAAGGTACATGTTGACTGCTTTTTATCAGTCATTAGAAACCTGAATACTTAGCGAGGTCCCCACGAGCTTAGTATGAAGATTGTTCTAAAGCCTCTGCTTTAGAACTTCCTCTATTCAAATCTCTAATCACTGGTAAAACCAGTTATCAGAACAGCACTGCCCTGCTGATTGGGTTGGCGTTGATAAGTTGTTGCTCATCCTTGCCTGTATCTATACCTAAAGACTCGGCGTAATCTTATCTTACGCACTCTGTCGTTTCAGGATGTTCACCTTACCTTTGCTTGGTGAACCACTTAAAAATCCAAACTCGACCTGCGCTTCGCCTGTTCTCATTAAGATTTTTAAAGTCTGGCGGCCACCTGCTCTCCCACACCGTCTCCAGTGCAGTACCATCGGCCGCTTAAGGCTTAACCTTCGTGTTCGGGATGGGTACGGGTGTTTCCCTCAAACGCGTCGCCACCAGACATTGCCATCATGGCTTTTAACAGCCTTGACAACTAAACAATAGACAACAATCCCTTACTTCTTCTCTTTTTCCTTAGAAAGGAGGTGATCCAGCCGCACCTTCCGATACGGCTACCTTGTTACGACTTCACCCCAGTTATCGGTCCCACCTTCGACGGCTCCCTCCTTTCGGTTGGGTCACCGGCTTCGGGCGTTACTGACTCCCATGGTGTGACGGGCGGTGTGTACAAGACCCGGGAACGTATTCACCGCGACATTCTGATTCGCGATTACTAGCGATTCCAGCTTCATGTAGTCGAGTTGCAGACTACAATCCGAACTGAGACGTTATTTTTGGGATTCGCTTGCACTCACGTGTTCGCTTCCCTTTGTTTACGCCATTGTAGCACGTGTGTAGCCCTGGTCATAAGGGGCATGATGATTTGACGTCATCCCCACCTTCCTCCAGGTTGTCCCTGGCAGTCTCTCCAGAGTGCCCATCCTTAATGCTGGCTACTGAAGATAAGGGTTGCGCTCGTTGCGGGACTTAACCCAACATCTCACGACACGAGCTGACGACAACCATGCACCACCTGTCTCCCCTGTCCCGAAGGAAAACTCCCATTACGAAGCTGTCAGGGGGATGTCAAGATCAGGTAAGGTTCTTCGCGTTGCTTCGAATTAAACCACATGCTCCACCGCTTGTGCGGGTCCCCGTCAATTCCTTTGAGTTTCATTCTTGCGAACGTACTCCCCAGGTGGACTACTTATTGCGTTGGCTGCGGCACCGAATGGCTTTGCCACCCGACACCTAGTAGTCATCGTTTACGGCGTGGACTACCAGGGTATCTAATCCTGTTTGCTCCCCACGCTTTCGAGCCTCAACGTCAGTCATCGTCCAGCAGGCCGCCTTCGCCACTGGTGTTCCTCCTAATATCTACGCATTTCACCGCTACACTAGGAATTCCGCCTGCCTCTCCGACACTCTAGCATGACAGTTCCAAATGCAGTCCTGGGGTTGAGCCCCAGCCTTTCACATCTGGCTTGCCAAGCCGTCTACGCTCCCTTTACACCCAGTAAATCCGGATAACGCTTGCCCCCTACGTATTACCGCGGCTGCTGGCACGTAGTTAGCCGGGGCTTCTTAGTCAGGTACCGTCATTTTCTTCCCTGCTGATAGAGCTTTACATACCGAAATACTTCATCGCTCACGCGGCGTCGCTGCATCAGGGTTTCCCCCATTGTGCAATATTCCCCACTGCTGCCTCCCGTAGGAGTCTGGGCCGTGTCTCAGTCCCAATGTGGCCGGTCACCCTCTCAGGTCGGCTACTGATCGTCGGCTTGGTAGGCCGTTACCCCACCAACTACCTAATCAGACGCGGGCCCATCTTACACCACCGGAGTTTTTACCACCAAACCATGCGGTTTTGTGGTCTTATGCGGTATTAGCAGTCATTTCTAACTGTTATCCCCCTGTGTAAGGCAGGTTGCCCACGCGTTACTCACCCGTCCGCCGCTCAGTCACAAGAATCCTCATCCGAAGAATCGTATTCATGTGCTTCGCTCGACTTGCATGTGTTAGGCACGCCGCCAGCGTTCATCCTGAGCCAGGATCAAACTCTCGTCTAAAAAGCTTAGGTTTGGTCTTTCACAAACCTTAGCGTTTAGACGCTACACAGTTCTTAGCGAGGTTTCCCACGAGCTTAGAGCTGTGTAGCATCCTTCCGTTTAATCTCGGTCAAGAAAAATGCTCGCTTTTTCTTTTCCCGTTATTACTGTTTATAAGGTTGGTTTTAAACTTCTGAGCCATCCGGCTAAGCCAGATTTTTTTCATTTAAAACCACGTTCTGAAATTTCTCTCAAGAAATTTTCAGGGTTGTTGTCTATTGTTTAATTATCAAGGTTCTTTGCTGTTCGTTGTTCTCTTGCGACAGCTATATTAGATTATCACATCTTTCGTCGCTTGTCAACAACTTTTTTTAATTTTTTGTTTTCTTTTTCTCAAAGCCTTTCTTTCAATGCTTTTCCAGAAAACTCCATCGCATACCCGCGACAGTTGTTAATATTATCACCTTTCATTTTAAAAGTCAACCCCTTTTTTCATTTTTTTATTTTTATTTTCTTTAATATTTCCTCTATACATTAATGGACGAAGTCCACCAGCCCGAAAGGCATGTATTACGGTGTGCCCTTTAGGTATACTTTGTTGGATGAAGTCCACCCAAAGGGTATGCATTACAGTGTGCTCAAAGGCACGCTATGATTTATACTCCTGACAGGACCTATAGTCTTCGCCAACCAAGCTATTAAAAAATCGTAACATCCAGGCTTCTTCCCCCTGTCTGTTACGATTCGTTTTTCATCTGAAATTATCTAAATAAAGTAGCCAGCTTCAAAATCGGATTATAATCATATAACACCTGTAGAAAACCATTTGCCTCTATCATCCTGAACATTTCTTTTCCAATTGTCGTCGTAAACATCAACGTAATAATTAGGAACAGAATCCATACAACAATCAGAGCTCCCAACACACCCATGAGTCCTCCTACCAGATGGTTCACCGCTCCAATTCCCGGAAGCTCAGCTACAATATCCAACGCAAATACAATCGCCCGAAAGATAATTGTCACCACCAGAAATGTACACAGGAAGGATACAATATCAATAAACAGCTTCGCCATGAAACTCCCCACATACTGTGCAAATGTCTTTACTCCCAACTGTTCATATATCTCACTGTTATTGTTCACTTTCAGCAGGCTCTTAAACACATCCGGTAAATCTGCATTCTGAATCGCCTCCATCTGCATCTCACGGGGAATCTCCGCCTCCTCAACAGCCTCTGCCGCCGACTTCTGCCCTGCAAGCAGACCATCAAGAACGCTGCTGGATATCCCGTATTTTGCAAGCTCGCTCTTGCTGATATTCCCATTCACGATATCTTCAACCGTAATCCCATACTGTGCAAGAGTATCCTCGTCAAGCCCTGCTGCACCCAGAGCTTTTCGTACCCCCTCCGCCGTCATTCCACCTTCGCTACCTCCCGTCAACTGAGACATTGCCGCATTAGCAATGGTATTACTCACCTGGGTCTCAATCGCTTCATCCAAAGGTGTAAATTTTACAATAGCATCTGACACATAGGGTGTTGCGAAAAATACGACTAAAAAAGTAATTAGTGTCGTCACAAGTGAAACCAGAATCTTAACGGCGCCTCTAACGGCACCTACCACTATAGAAATCAGAAAGATTATCATTACTGTAATCAACAACCAATTCATATCTTCTCCTTATTTTACCAGCCGGACCTTCTTCATCCCGTCTGCACTCATCACAATGTATTTATTTACGCCCGCCACTGGAAAAATCTCCATGATGTTATATTCCATCTCTCCGTCGAACTTCTGTATTCCATTTCTCATAAAGATACTGCATTTCTTACCGTCATACATAATTACCTGTCTTTTGCACAGCTTCACATTGCTGTAATCTCCGGTAAAATCCTTGGAAATGACTACCTTTCCGTCTCCATTATACAGGCGCAGCTCATACCCTTCTTTCCCTTCATTCTTGAGAATCAGGCCAATATAATGTTCATTGTGGATTACGCTTTTAATCTCTTTGTCAAGTGCAATCTGTACTTTTTCTTCCGGAACCTCTTTTCCCTGATAAATAGCCAGACAGTTATCCCCTACCGCGGCAGACGTATCCTCATCAAGAAAAAATCCTGACGCCATGACCGTATCCTTATATTCATGACTGCTCACCTGATTATCCGTCTTTTCTTTTCCTGTCTCGCCAAAATTATAATACATAACCTTCGAGGTCATCGCTCCGTCCTGGGTGTAAAAATACAGAACCTGCATCACCTTTCCATCCTCTGACAGAGCAATATCCAAGGGGTAGCCTGTCCCCACAGAGGATGTCTTGTGCTCCACCAGTAGATTGCCTGCAATATCATAACACATAATCTCCGCCGAGGTATCATTCTTAAGTATCGCACCTACAATTCCCTGCTCAGAAACACTCACCTTCTCGATGGGCATCGCCGTATGAATCTCTCCTTTAACCCCATCCTCCTGGATGACCAGGATATCATTCCCACCCTTGTCTGCAACCACAGCCGATGAATTCCCCGCCTCAATATATGGATTCTTAATTTGATAGGAGTGGTTCCACTGCTCCTCCCCTTTTTGGTCAAGATAGGAAATCCCGTCCCTGCTATATTTCAGTATTCCGTCCGCAAACTCTCTGTAACTGTTGTTGGCTGTCCCTCCATTATTGTATTCATCCGTCACACGCACCTGGCTGTATGTCTGAAGATTCACCAGAAGATAGACCCCTGCTGCCGCTGCCAGCAACACTATAATGCCTACAATCCATCTGCGCCTTAAGAATCTCCTATGCCTTCTGCCAGAATCTTCTAACTCACTCTGAAAATCATCCTCATTATTCAATTCGTCTAAAATCTCTCTTACAATCCTGTCCGTTGGATCTTCCTGTTCTCTGACAACATGAAGGTTTCTATCTCTTTGCCGTTTCATTCATCTCCCCTTCATTGCTATTCATTCGTATACTTTCTTTTAAAGTTCTATTTATTGTAACATATTTTACCGCTAAGGTAACAATAATTTTTGTCCGATATAGATTAAATTGCCGTCTGACAGACCGTTCATCTTACAGATTGCCTTAACATGGGACGTGTCTCCATATAATTTTACACTAATGCTGTCTAAGGTATCTCCCTTCTGCACAACATAATAATTCTCATTTCCAAGCTGCTCCTGTATTGTAGACGGGTCCGGAACCGTACCGCCCGTCTCTGCCGTTTCCTCCGCTTTCTCCACGCTCTCTGGTTCCCCTGTATTGGTTTCCTCAATAGGCTGGCCTGCAGGAACTGCCGCCTGATCCTCACTGACAGTCTTTGTCGTGCTCTCCGGCTGGTTGACCGATTGGGACAAAGACTCCAGGGAATCCTGAACCGCCTCCATCTTATCAAAATTATTCACCGTTGAGATGCCGATGGCAAGCACCACCACCACAAGCAATGCGCTGGTGGCATAGATTAGCCTTGAGCTCTGCCTCTCCTTCTCCTCAATCCTTGCTCTGACAGTGCTGCGGAAATCCTTCGCCGCCCGATCCTCTACCACCTCACAGGGAATTACGCCGTTCTGTTTACGCGTCATGATCATGTAGTTCTGCATATCTGGATTCTTCTCATAGTAAATGTAATGTCCATCCATCTGCACCAGGTCTCCATTTCTGTAAGAATAGAAAGTTTCTTCCTGATCCAGCGCATCCTTCCAAATGAATACCGTATTATCTCTCGCAAAATTTCTATGATGAATTCTTTTAATCTCCCTATCCTGCCGCGAAGGATGTCCATTCTCAATCAGACACCATCCCACCGACTCACTGGAAGGGAAATATTTCTTTCGTTCTTCATCCAGTCCCTTAAAGGTTTCTTTTTCTATGACAATCTCCGTACCGTTCATTCGGACATCCCTGATCCCCATTGCTCCGGATATGCACACCACATCCTGTCCTTCCAGCTTTAGTATCTCACCAATGAGGATAACTCCAACAGGGGTTTCCTCCGCCTGCTGCTGAAGCTGATTCAGATAAATATCCACATAATCTTCCACGTATATCTTAGGCTCGTCACCGACATTGCCTATCTGCCTTACGTTTTTCGGAAATTGTCTTTCCATACACTCGTCACCTCATTTTGCATATTTTTGCTAATGATAGCATATGGATTTTGCATATTTTATCAATCGGTGGGGCTTGTCCCTGGAAATTTCCGGCACGTTGCAGTTATTTTCGACGGGTTGTCTCAAACATAACACAATACTTGTCAATTTTTATATTTTATCATGAGAAGACGGGATTGTAAATCTATGAACCATAAAAACAGGCTGTCCGAAATAACATTTTCAGACAGCCCTTTATCAGCTATGAAGGTTATAAGAAATAACCTTTATTGTTCAATCAATCTTCTACTTTACGAATGTCTTTACCTTCTCGTAAATGCTTTCTGCATCCAGACCATACTTCTGAATCAACTGTACTGCCGGTCCTGATTCTCCGAATACATCGTTAATGCCAATCTTCATTACCTTTGCAGGCGCTTTCTCTGCAACTACATCGCAAACTGCGCTTCCAAGGCCGCCTATCACAGAATGTTCTTCCACAGTCACAATCTTTCCGGTCTTTTCTGCCGCTTTTATAATCGCTTCCTCATCAAGCGGCTTAATTGTATGAATGTTAATCACGCCCGCACTGATTCCGTCTGCCGCCAGCTTCTCAGCCGCAGCCAGAGACTCGGATACCGTAAGTCCGGAGGCTATAATCGTAACGTCTGTTCCTTCTCTTAAGGTAATTGCCTTACCAAGCTCGAACTTATAGTCCTCATTGTCGTTAATCACAGGAACCGCAAGTCTGCCAAACCGGAGATACACAGGCCCCACATGCTCATAAGCCGCCTTTACCGCTGCCTTTGCCTCCACGTCGTCAGAGGGGTTAATCACAACCATTCCTGGTATTGTCCGCATCAGAGCAATATCCTCATTACACTGATGAGTGGCTCCATCCTCTCCTACAGAGATTCCGGCGTGAGTTGCGCCAATCTTAACATTCAGTTTCGGATATCCAATAGAATTACGCACCTGCTCAAACGCCCGTCCTGCTGCGAACATGGCAAATGTGCTTGCAAAAGGAACCTTGCCTGTTGCCGCGATTCCTGCCGCAACTCCCATCATATTGCTCTCTGCAATTCCACAGTCAATGTGACGCTCTGGAAAAGCCTTCTTAAATACGCCCGTCTTTGTTGCTGCCGCAAGGTCAGCGTCCAGAACAACGATATCTTTGTGCTCATTTCCTAATTCGGCTAAAGCATTGCCGTAGCTTTCTCTTGTTGCGATTTTCTTTACATCTGACATAATGCTTCACCTACTTTCTCTAAATCTGCCATTGCAACCGCATACTGCTCGTCATTCGGGGCATTGCCATGCCATGCCGCCTGATTCTCCATAAAGGAAACGTCCTTGCCCTTGACAGTCTTCGCAATAATCGCTGTTGGCTGTCCTTTTGTCTCCCTTGCCTCTTTAAAGGCTGCAGCAATTTCATCGAAATCATTTCCGTTAATATTAATTACATGGAAATTAAATGCCTCAAACTTCTTGTCAATCGGATATGGAGAGTTGACCTCGTCAATCGGACCATCAATCTGAAGATTGTTGTTGTCCACAATTACAACAAGGTTGTCCAGCTTCCTGTGAGCCGCAAGCATGGAAGCCTCCCATACCTGGCCCTCCTGAATCTCACCGTCTCCAAGCAGCGTGTATACACGGTAATCATCTTCTGATAACTTGGCGGAAATTGCCATTCCTACCGCCGCAGAGATTCCCTGACCAAGAGAACCACTTGACATATCCACGCCCGGAATGTGCTTCATATCTGGATGTCCCTGCAGATATGAGCCTACCTTACGCAGCGTTGTAAGATCCTCCACCGGAAAGAATCCCCTGTGGGCCAGCGTAGAATAATATCCCGGCGCCGTGTGTCCCTTTGACAGCACGAAGCGGTCGCGCTCCGCCTTCTTCGGGTCCTTCGGGTCTATGTTCATTTCCTCAAAAAAAAGATAAGTGTAAATATCTGCCGCGGACAGAGAGCCGCCCGGATGTCCGGATTTCGCACTGTGTACGGCTGTAACAATGCTTTTGCGAATCTCGTTCGCTGTTTTCATTAACTCCAATTTGTTCATTTTGAACCTCCTAAATAATTAATGCAATCCTGAAAGCCCCACCCACTATATGACACAGAGATTTCGCTCATACATCCTACTCACCAAATACAGCTTTATAGTCAGCCTGGAATTTTGCGATCCCCGCGTCTGTCAGAGGATGCTTTGTCATCTGCTCAATCACAGAATATGGAACGGTGGCAATATCCGCACCTGCCAAAGCGCAGTCCGTCACATGCATTGTATGGCGCACGCTTGCAGCAATGATCTCTGTCTCAATCCCTGCAACCTGGAAGATCTGTGCAATCTCTGCAATCAGGTCTGTTCCTCTTACGGAAATGTCGTCCAGACGTCCCAGGAATGGTGACACGTATGTTGCGCCGGCCCTTGCAGCCAGAAGCGCCTGATTTGCCGTGAAGATTAGCGTTACGTTTGTCTTGATTCCCTCCTCCGTCAACTTCTTACATGCCTTCAAGCCTTCTACCGTCATTGGAATCTTAACAACCATGTTCGGATGAATCTTCGCAATCTCTCTTCCTTCTGCAATCATCCCTTCTGCATCCACAGTCGTAGCCTTCACTTCGCCGCTGATTGGGCCGTCTACGATGGAGGCAATCTCTGCAATTACTTCCTCAAAAACCCTGCCCTCTTTTGCGATGAGAGATGGATTCGTCGTCACTCCGCAGATGACCCCCATGTCATTTGCTTTCCTGATATCCTCTACCTTCGCTGTGTCAATGAAAAACTTCATGTTTTTTCCTCCTTTTTGATTTGACATTTGTGATACATTGCTGGATTTCCCATATGCTTAAATTATAACTTATTTTGTAAGCTTTGGTCAATAGTCTGGATTTTTATTAATAATTTTTGAAATTAATAAAAATTAAATATTAATACTTATCAATTTCTGTTTCTAAATTATCCATATATTAATCCCCAAAGCCTATCCCTTAATCATGGTCATAAAATGCAAAATCTCACAGATTATTATTAATAATCTGTGAGATTGCATTAATTTTTTCCTTTTTTCTCCCTTTTTCCGGATTCTTTCGCATACCCTGTCGTCCCTCTCACAATCAACTGAGGTTCGTACTCTACATGATAGGTGCTAATCGGCTCAATATCGGAATATGGCGACGTGTGCGACGCAATTTTCTTCATAATAATATCACAGGCATCCCTCCCTTTAAAGATGACGAAATGCTCTATGGTCGTCAAATCCACCTTATGCATACGGGCAAACAGCGTGTTATCGCAGCCCATAACAGACATATCTGACGGAACCCGAAGCTTTGCCTCGTGCAGCGCATCCAGAATCCCAAATGCAATCATATCGTTTAGCCCTACAATAGCCGTAATCCCCGACCTCTCCTTAAGCAATTCCTGTGTTAAATCAAAACCAATCTTGTACTCTGAATCAATATGCGCAACATTCAAGTCAATCTCCTCTTTTGCCGCTTTGATAATCACATTCGCCTTTAACCCCGCCTTCTCATACTCCTTAAGAAACCCCTCAACCCGCTTAGAGCGCTGTTTCTGACGGGCGGTTAGAGGCGGCGCAATATAGGCCACCCTCCGATGCCCCAAATCCAGCAAATGCTTCGCCATGATACGCCCCAATTTGGAATTGTCCAGCTCAACCGCGTCAACATCCATTTTCTCATTCTGGTTGTTTACAATCGCTACTGGAATCTTCTGTGCCAGCTCCGTCACAAGCTCCATGAAGCAATGGCTGGGATTACAGGTATAGATGATTCCCAATGGACGAAGCTCCCACATCATTTTCAGATACCGCTCCTCCATTCTCAAATCCCGCTGGGTGTTGCACACAAAAAGTCCGAAGCCCTGCTCCTTCGCACGAAGCTCAATCCCCTGCAGCAGCATCACATAATAGGGGTTCGTCAGATTAGAGCAAAATACTACCAAAAGCTTCTCTTTCTTTACCCCTTTTTTCGTCTTGCGCTTTGGAGGGACATAACCTAACTCCTTTGCCGCATGTTCTACCTTATCTATGGTTTCCCTGGAAAAAGAAACATTGTATTTCTTATTCAAGACCATCGACACGGTAGACTGGGAAACTCCCGCTGCTTTTGCGATATCTGTAGATGTGACTTTCTTCTTCATCCTTCCACCTCTCAAAGCTGTGTTCGTCCCTCCAACGCCCGAAGCAGGGTCACCTCGTCGATATATTCCAAATCCCCGCCCACAGGCACACCGCTTGCAATCCTGCTGACCTTGATTCCTGCAGGCTTAATCAGCTTACTGATATACATTGCCGTAGTCTCCCCCTCCAAGCTTGAATTCGTCGCAATGATTACCTCCTCCACATCCCCTGAAAGACGTTCAATCAATTCTTTAAGCTTAATATCCTCCGGCCCGATTCCAAGCATGGGGGAGATTGCCCCATGAAGCACATGGTAAACGCCGTCATATTTTCCGGTCTTTTCATACGCCGCCAGGTCGCGGGTATTCTCCACCACCATCACCGTCCTGTGGTCCCTCTTGTTGTTACTACAGATAGGGCATAACTCCTGGTCAGTCAGCGTACAGCAGGACTTACAGTAGCGCACGTTCTTCCTTGCCTCCACCATTGTTGATGCAAGACGCTCCACATCCTCCACAGACATATGTATCAAATGAAAAGCCAGCCTTGCCGCTGACTTTGATCCTATGCCTGGGAGACATGATAATTCTTCAATTAACCTGCTTATCTGGTTACTATAGTAATCCATCCCTTACACCCCTGTGTTAAAATAGACCCGGAAGTTGTCCGCCCATACCGCCGGTAAACTTCGACATTGCTGAAGCAGAAGCCTCGTCAACTTTCTCAAGGGCCTCGTTTACCGCCGCCACAATCAGATCCTCAAGCATCTCAATATCATCTGGATCTACCACTTCTTCATTCAGGCTAATCTTAACAAGCTGCTTTGTACCGGAAACCGTAGCCTCCACCGCACCGCCGCCGGCAGTTGCGCTAAATTCCTTTGTCTCCATCTCCTTCGCCTGCTCCTCCATCTGACGCTGCATCTTCTGTGCCTGCTTCATCAGATTCGCCATATTACCCGGCATACCTCCGCCGCCCGGAAATCCACCTCTTTTTGCCATAAGTCCATATCCTCCTGAATTCTATTTTTATTCTTCTATCGTAATCTCCATGTTAATCAGATTCTCCAGATTCTCAATATCCACAAAATGCTCCTCGAATCTTCTGCCTTCCTCCATCTGACGCACTTCAATCTCCACCTGTTTTCCAATCTTCTCCTGAATTAGATTCTCAATTTCCGCCCTATGTTCATCAGAACCAACCACTCCGGCGCTCATCTCATCCGGCAGCACCAGCAGCAGACGGTTTCCTTCCCCAGCGCTAAGCCGCGCTTTTTTAAGGTAAATCCTAAGCATGGGTGACGCATCATTTGCAATCGTGCGGAAATCCTTTGCAACTGCCTTGACATCTTCATTCAACGCCTTGGGAAGCTTGGGCTTTGGCTGCCCTGCCTGTGCATCCTCCTCTCGGTCAACATAGACCATTTTTGCCTGAGATGGCTGTACGGTTATGCCTGCCTCCAACTGCTTCTCCACCGCCCGAAGCCGATCCAGCAAAGCATCCTGGTTGGTATCCATCGCCGGCTTACACAGCTTAATCAGCGCCACCTCCAGAAGCACCCGTTTCTGTGTTGCATACTTCAACTGATTGGTAAGCTCAGAGAAAATCCGGATGTACCGAATCAGAGTATCGCTGTCTATCATCTGTGCTTCTTCTTTCAACTGGACGAGATTCTCTTTGGACACATCCAGAATGTCCTCCATATGCTCCGACCCCTGCACCAACAGAAGGTTCCTCAGATACCAGGTAAAATCTGCCGCCAACTGTGACAGCTCCCTTCCCTGCATCACAAGCTCCTCCACCGTCTCAATCACCCGATGTACATCCATGGCAATCAATTCCCGCAAAAGCCTGCTGAACACCTCTGTATCCACAGCCCCCATAACCTCCAGAACATGATCATAGGTCAGCCGTTCTCCGATATAGAACGCCACACACTGATCCAAAAGGCTCAGAGAATCCCGCATAGACCCGTCGGCCATCTTCGCAATATAGCGGACTGCCTTCTCCTCCACGTCCAACTGCTCTTTTCCGATTAACTCCTTAAGCCGCTCGGATATTGTCTCAATGGTAATCCTCTTAAAATCATACCGCTGACACCGGCTCAGGATTGTAATAGGAATCTTGTGGGCCTCTGTGGTCGCCAAAATAAAAATTACATACTCCGGCGGCTCCTCCAGCGTCTTTAACAGTGCGTTAAACGCCCCTATAGAAAGCATATGGACTTCGTCAATAATATAGACCTTGTACCGCCCCTCCGTGGGACGGTATGCCACTTCCTCCCGAATCTCACGGATATTGTCCACACCGTTATTGGAGGCCGCATCAATCTCAATCACATTCATGGACGCCCCTGACCCAATAGCCCTGCACGTAGCACACTCCCCGCAGGGGCTTCCATCTATAGGATGCTCACAGTTCACCGCTTTTGCAAATATCTTGGCAACAGAAGTCTTTCCTGTTCCTCTGGTTCCGCAAAACAGATAGGCATGACCGATACGGCCTGCCTTAATCTGATTCTTCAAGGTCTTCACTATGGCATCCTGCCCTTTCACATCCTCAAATTCATCCGGACGAAACTTCCGGTATAATGCCATATATGACATTTTTACACTCCCCTTATATTCTCCCAAAAATATTATTTTATGCCGAAGCTGATTCCAGTCATCTCAGCCTCTTTAATAATACTGGACTTAGGATCTACATACTTAAGCTTTCCTGCAACCTCTGAGAGCGGTACGCGGACAATATCATTCTTCTTAACGCCAAGCATGTATCCATAGTCGCCGTCCAGAATCGCCTCTGCCGCTGCCGCACCCAGACGCGTTGAAAGTACTCTGTCATACGGACAGGGAGAACCGCCTCTCTGGGTATGTCCTGGAACCGTAATACGCACCTCCTGGTCTGTTTTCTTCTGAATCTTCTCAGCCACCTCGTAGGCAACAGACGGGTATTTCTGCTTCTCCTTCTTTGCCTTCAGCTCTTTCTTGGACAGCTTCGCATCTTCTTTGGAAATAGCGCCCTCTGCAACCGCAATAATCGTAAACTTCTTGCCTGCGGCTTTCCGTTTGTTGATCGCATCAACCACAACATTAATATCATAAGGAATCTCTGGAAGCATGATAATATCAGCGCCGCCGGCAATTCCGGCATGCAGAGTTACCCACCCTACTTTATGGCCCATAACCTCTACGATAAATACACGGCTGTGGGATGTTGCGGTGGTATGAATCTTATCAATAGTATCTGTGGCAATATCAACCGCGCTCTGGAAGCCAAAAGTCATATCCGTTCCCCACAGGTCATTGTCAATCGTCTTCGGAAGGGTTATGACATGCAGCCCTTCTTCTCTCAGCATATTCGCCGTCTTGTGTGTACCATTTCCTCCAAGCACAACCAGGCAGTCCAGGTTCAGCTTGTGATATGTATGCTTCATAGCTTCCACCTTGTCCAAACCATTCTCATCCGGCACCCGCATCAGCTTAAACGGCTGTCTGGAGGTTCCAAGGATTGTTCCTCCTACAGTCAATATTCCTGAAAAATCTCTGGATGTCAGCATCTTAAAGTTTGAATAGATCAGTCCCTTGTATCCCTCCTGGAATCCATAAATCTCTACATCATCCCTCTTGGAACAAATTCCCTTCACAACACCGCGCATGGCAGCGTTCAAAGCCTGACAGTCTCCTCCGCTTGTAAGCATTCCTATTCTTAACATGTGGCGCTCCTTTCCTCTTTTCCGTCGTTCTACTTTCTTTGTGTTATTTGAGCAGCGTTACCCTGCGCTGCTGAACACTTATTCTGATTATAACCTATTTTCAGTGTACATACAATATCCTCTTTTGTTCCTCAATCCTTTCCCATTTACATATATATTCCCTCTTGACAAAGGTGTTATAATGTAAATGAGAACATAATTGAACAATTCTTTTCGTAAATGTTCAGTTAGAAAGAGGTATTACAGTGGATAAATTAGACGTAAAACTATGGAAGCTGGCTGCCAGAGGCCAGATTGTACCAAAGCGTTCCCTACTTAAAACTCCTCGGCAGATTGAAGCAATCAAGAAAAGCGCAGCCCTCAACACCGCCGTATTAGACCATGTTGCATCCCATATCCACGAAGGCATGTGTACAGAAGAAATAGACCGTCTGGTCTATGACTTTACAACAGAACACGGCGGCATCCCTGCCCCCCTTAATTATGATGGATTTCCCAAAAGCGTATGTACCTCCCTTAATAATGTCATCTGCCATGGGATTCCAAGTGAGTACGAGATTCTGCAAGACGGCGACATTCTCAATGTAGACGTATCCACCATCCTGGACGGCTATTACTCCGACGCATCACGAATGTTCACCATCGGGAATATCTCGCCAGAAGCCGAAAGACTTGTGCGCGTGACTCAGGAATGTGTAGAGCTTGGACTAAAAGCCGCAAAACCTTGGGGACACCTGGGCGATATTGCATATGCCATCAATACTCATGCAAAAAAACATGGCTATTCTGTTGTGGAGGATATTGGAGGACACGGAATTGGACTGGACTTCCATGAAGAACCTTTTGTCAGCTACGTAACTCCGAAAGGCAGCGAGATGGTTCTGGTGCCTGGTATGATGTTCACCATCGAGCCTATGGTCAACGAGGGCAGTCCGGACTTTTTCGTTGACGAGGACGACGACTGGACCGTTTATACAATCGACGACGGCTTGTCCGCACAGGTGGAGTATATGGTGCTTGTCACAGACAGTGGTATTGAAGTACTGTCAAAATAAAAATATGATGAGCAAAACAAAGAGCCGGAAACCTGTTAGATTTCTGACTCTTTGATATTGTCTTATATATCTAGCTTCACATCTATGCCGTTTTCCTGCTTTTCTGAATCATCCTTCCCGTTCTTCTTTTCTACGCTGTCCTTTTGTAACTGCTGAGAACTTTCTACGGTAGGGTTCTTTGGCTGTACAATTTCATCCTGTACAATCTCTTTTTTCTCTCCATCCTCTGTAATCTCGATCTGCGCATAACTGTTCATTGGCTTCGCCATCGTCGCTATTAAAGCAAACAGTAACACAAAAATAGAGGGCGCACTCACGCCCTCTCCTTATCCGCACAGCACCAACGCTGAATACGCTCCCATATTCACCACCACTTCTCCATCCTCTACCAGATATTCTTCATAATCCACAGAATATCCCTCCTGGTAAGAATACATCAGCTTCTCCATCCTGCATTTCATCGGCACCTCGGCAAGCCACGCCGGCACAGTCACCTCGGCAAGCTCACTTCGGTTATTAATAATCACAACAATCCTGTCATCTCCCTGGAATCGTCCATAAGCAAGTATATTATGTTCATCCCCGTTCGACACCTTAATTGAACCATTCAATATGTTCAGCGAGCCCGTCAGCAGAGCCGGATGCTCCTTGTGAATCCGAATCATTTCCTTATGAAAAGCAATCAACTCCCGATTCTCATGCCCCCAGGGATATGTCCGCCTGTTATCCGGATCTGTAAATCCGCAGACTCCCGCCTCGTCTCCATAATACACCGTGGGCGCGCCAATCCACGTCATCTGCATCACCACCGCCTCACGCATGACAGCCAGGTTCACATACTCATTGGCCGCCTCCGGCCCTAGATGTTCCACCCGCCCCACCATATAATTCGTACGAGTCAGAAATCGGGAATGATCATGGTTGGACAACTCATTCATGGCCACCTGAAGCGACGGTGTCAGCATGTTCCCCATATGGTGTGTAATCGAACCAACAAAATTATCTGTGTTTCCCCGAAGCTCCTCCCGCTGTTCGTCACTGTGCTTCTCCATCCCCGTCAAAAACCAGGTAACAGGCTCCATAAACGCATCATAGTTCATCACAGTATCCCACTCGTCCCCCTGAAGCCACTCGCTGGGGTCGCCGTAGTGCTCTGCCAGAATCAGCGCATCAGGATTCGCGTCCTTGACAGCCTTGCGGAACTTCTTCCAGAACAGATGATTATACCCGTTCGTCTGTCCTAAGTCAGCCGCCACGTCAAGCCTCCACCCATCCACATTGTAAGGCGGAGACACCCATTTTCTTCCTATATATAAAATATAATTCTCAAGCTTCACCGAATCCTCGTAATTAAGCTTCGGCAGCGTATCATGCCCCCACCATCCGTCATAAGCATGGTTGTAAGGCCAATTTTCCTCACTGTCATTAATAAAATGAAAATAACTCTTATAGGGACTCTTAGAAGAAACATAAGCCCCAGGCTCATAATCTTCCTGTCCCTCATAGATTCTCTCGCGGTCCATCCATTTATTAAACGAACCACAGTGGTTAAACACACCGTCCAGAATAATCTTCATTCCCCGCCTGTGCAGTTCTTCCACAAGTTCAATAAATAACTGGTTGCTGGCCTCCAGATTCTTAAGGTCTGTGACCCGCTTTTGATACTTCGTCGCCTTGCGGTTCTTAGTCTCTCCCTCTGCAAGAACTTCGCCGCCGTCCTCGACAATCACCCCATAATGAGGGTCAATATAATCATAATCCTGAATATCATACTTATGGTTGGATGGGGAAACAAACAATGGGTTAAAATATAACACCTCCACCCCAAGGTCCTGCAAATAATCAAGCTTCTCCATGACTCCCTTAAGGTCGCCGCCATAGAACTCCCGAACTCCCATAGCGTCCGGATATTTGTCCCAGTCTGTCACCTTTCTGCTGTATCCGCCGATATAATAGTATTCATTCGTCTCAACATCATTGGACTTGTCGCCATTGTAGAAGCGGTCCGTAAAAATCTGGTACATCACCGCCCCCTTAGCCCAGTCTGGCGTGGAGAAGCCCGGAACGATAACAAAATTATAAAACTCTACAATCTCCTTGGACACACCGCATCTTCCATAGTAGTATGTTTCTTCCTCATCCTGAATCTCAAAACAGTAACGGAACGGATTCTCATTTAACCGCCATGTAATCACATAATAATCAAATTCGCTGTCGTTGCCGTTTCCTTTTTCCTTCTCCAAATCATACCCGCCAACAGCCGTCATCAGGCGTACTCTCTTAACATCATCCCTGGCTGTGCGGAAACGTAATCTCACAGATTCATTCTCACGGGGCTCCTGTGGAATAACATAACCTGCCGTCCCATCACAAAATAATGCCTGTATATTCATGCCATAATCCCCCTAATTATTATTTGTGTACTCTTTCACTAAGCTTCCGAAACCTCTCCTGCAAATAATGATTCAAATTCTTCCCTGGAAATCTTCTCCTTCTCCAACAACAAGTCTGCACATGCATGAAGAACATCGTCATATTTCTTAATCACATCCCTTGCCCTGTTATAACACTCATCAATAATCCGTTTCACTTCCAGATCGATGGTTGTCGCCACACTCTCCCCATAGCCTCTTGACGCATGGGCAAGGTCCCTGCCGATAAATACCTCGTCGCTGTCATTGTCATAATTGATTAAGCCAACAGCCTCGGACATACCAAATTTTGTAACCATGGACTTGGCAAGGCTGGTCGCCTGCTTGATATCCTGGGATGCACCGGTAGTAATGTCATCCAGCACCTCCTCTTCTGCCACACGTCCCCCAAGTGCGACAGTGATATCCTGTAACATTTTTCCCTTTGTGTTAAACATCTCGTCATTCTCCGGCAGCGGCATGGTATATCCTCCTGCCCCTCCGGTTGGGATAATTGACACGCTGTAGACCGGACCCACATCCGGAAGCACATGGAACAAAATCGCATGTCCCGCCTCGTGAAATGCAGTAATCCGCTTCTCCTTATCTGAAATCACCCGACTTTTCTTCTCCGCGCCGATTCCCACCTTGACAAACGCCCGCTTGATATCCTCCTGTTTCAGATAGATTCGGTTCTCCTTAGCAGCCAGAATCGCCGCCTCGTTCAGCAAGTTCTCAAGGTCTGCCCCTGTAAAGCCTGCTGTCGTCTGGGCAATCTGTCTCAAATCAATCTCCTCGCTAAGAGGCTTGCCCTTTGCATGAACCTTAAGAATCTCCTCTCTGCCCTGGATATCCGGTCTTCCCACCATAACCCGACGGTCAAATCTTCCTGGACGCAGGATAGCGGGGTCCAGAATATCCACACGGTTCGTAGCTGCCATCACAATGACGCCCTCATTGACACCGAATCCGTCCATCTCAACCAGAAGCTGGTTCAGCGTCTGCTCTCTCTCATCATGGCCGCCGCCCATACCTGTGCCTCTCCGTCTTGCTACAGCGTCAATCTCATCAATAAAAATAATACACGGAGAATTCTTCTTAGCCTCCTCAAACAAATCCCTGACACGGGACGCACCCACGCCGACGAACATCTCTACAAAGTCGGAACCTGAAATCGTAAAGAACGGAACTCCCGCCTCTCCCGCAACAGCCTTGGCAAGCAGAGTCTTTCCGGTTCCCGGAGGGCCTACCAGCAGCACGCCCTTAGGAATCCTTGCGCCAACCTGAATATATTTCTTGGGAGATTTCAGAAAATCCACAATCTCCTCCAATTCCTCCTTCTCCTCCTTAAGACCCGCAACCTGAGAAAATGTAATATTCTTGTCACCGCCCATACTCATCCTGGCACGGCTCTTGCCAAAGTTCATGGCCTTGGCGTTCGCCCCGCCGCTCTGGCGGTTCATAACGGTAAAGATCAGCATGACTCCCAATAGCGTTAGCACTACCGGCATAACCACTGTCACGAACCAACTGTCCTCATGGACATCCGGCATCTCATAGCTTACATTCTTCTCCTTCAGATAATCCTGAACCTCATTGACATCCGAAACATAGAGATATTTCAGCTCACCCTCCTTATCCTTAATCTCAAGCTCTACCCGTCCTGTGGGCACATTCTTGTTCTGGTTGACAACAACCTTTCCCAGAGAGTCGCTTGTAACCAGTTCTTCAAATTCCTTCCAGTTGATTTCTTCTTCCTTCTGGTCGAACTGATTGGTAAGCCACAATATCACGAACAGAAATACTACTAATGTCAGAATCGTGGCACCGCTCAGCCCTCTTACCTTCCTATCATTCAAAGTCTCAAAGCCCCTTTCTATTCCACGCCTTCTACAATTCCGATATATGGGAGATTCCTGTACTTCTGGGCATAATCAAGCCCATATCCCACTACAAACTCATCTGGAATCTCAAAGCCCACATAATCCACCCTGACATCCCGAACTCTTCTGTCCGGTTTATCGAGAAGCGTGCATAATTTCATACTGTTTGGGTGTCTTTTCTTAAGAACATCTAACAGATAATACAGTGTCCTTCCCGAATCAATAATATCCTCCACCACAAGCACATCCTTGCCCTCCAGCGATTCGTCCAAATCCTTAACAATCCTTACCACGCCGCTGGATGTTGTTCCGTCTCCGTAACTGCCTACACTCATAAAGTCCATGGATACAGGAACGCTGATTCGCTTCGCAAGCTCACACATGAAGAACACTCCTCCTTTAAGAATACAGATTAGATGAATCTGCTTCCCCGCGTAATCCTCGCTGATTTCACGTCCCATTTCCTCAATCCTTTTCGTAACCTCTGCTTCCGAAATCATTACTCTGACGCTTTCTCCCATCGTCTTGTCCTCCGTAAAATTTCAATTCCAGGATTCTCCTGGTCTTGCCTGTAATCTGATACTTCTGATTCTGTCTGTACCCGACAATCCACATAATATGCTTTCCATCTGCCACAAGCCATATTCCGTCTCTTAAACTGCCTGGTATCTTCTCATTAATAAAATACTGCTTCAGTTTCTGGGTGCCGCCATCCTTAGAAATGGTAATATAGTCGCCTGGCTCCCTATGTCTGATTTTAACAGTATTTTTAATTATATCATAATCAAACCATTTCGTGTAGGGGTTTTCAGGAAATATTACCATATCTCCCGTCCGATCAAATACTCTTGCCTCAACAGGACATTCTGGGTATTCTGTTTTTGTATCCGAACTAATCATATCTGACATTACAGACAATTCAATGCCTGCATAACTCCGCCTAGCGCACATATGATATGGTAAATGAAGCTGCCTGCCCACCTGCCGATTTAGCAGCTCCTCCAATTCTTTAATATGAATACTTCCGATATCCTTTCTTCTTCCTGCCACACGACAAAGCATTTCATGAAGCACAAATCCCCTAAGCGCCATAGGGACCTGCCGAAATTCGGTCTCAAAAAGTACTGCTTTTGTAACTCCGTCTTCCAAACCCTCATATTGGATACACAGCCCCTCATACCGCTTTGTCTCCTGCTCCACATACTCTCCCACCATCCGCATACTCTCCATGGTTTCTGACATATGGAAGACTGCCTGTCTGTTGACCTGTTCTTCAAGATAAGGAATCACATGACTTCGGAGACGGTTCCTGGTATAATCATCCGTAAAATTTGACTCATCCGTACAATAAGATATTCCCCGATTTTCAAGATATGATTCAATTTCCTCTCTTTTCAGGCATAAAAGGGGGCGAATCCATGGTTCAGAGACAGGCGCAATCCCCCCAAGGCCTTTAAGACTGCATCCCCGACACAGATTCCAAAGCAGCGTCTCTGCATTATCATTCTGGTGATGAGCAAGAGCAATCTTCGTACCATTTTCCTCACGCAGCACCTTCTGAAATATCTCACGCCGTACATCCCGTCCTGCTTCCTCCAGCGTCAAACCGTTTCTTCTGGCATATCCGCCCACATCCTCATAAAATGTCCGCAGCTCTACCCCCTGCTTCTTACACATAGTTTCCACGTACGCCGCGTCTGCATCCGCCGCATTTCCTCGCAGACCGTGATGCACATGGACTGCCATCACAGAAAAGCCAAACTCCCTGCTTAACTCTAAAAGCATGAAAAGAAGGCATATGGAATCTGCACCTCCCGATACGCCTGCTATCACCTTATCATCTTCATCCAGCATATGATAACGCTGAACATAATCCTTTACCCGCTGATACATAAATTTATCCTTCTGCTTAATTCTGTACATAGCTTAGAAAACGTCGTAATAAATATATCTAAATCTATCGTAAAAAGCAAGCTAAAGTTTCCACATTCCGATTACCAGCACCGTCATATCATCCACGGGCACCTCCTCTGTCCATGCCAGCACCTGCTCCAGAATATGATGAGCCAACTCCTTCGGATTCACAATATCCCCATCCTGGATAAACTTCTTCATCAATGTTTCCTGCTCCCCTACCGGCAACGCATCCATGACACCGTCTGTCACCATAATCACATAATCCCCTGACTCAAGCTTCCTCTCCACAGGCTCAAGCTCAAGCTCACGAATCACACCCACAGGCAGAGAGGTAGAGGTAATTGCTTCGACAGAATCCTTCCTCTTGATAAACGTAGTCGAAGCTCCCGCCTTCACAAACTCGCAGGTTCCGCTGTACAAATCAAACAGACTGGCATCAATGGTGGAAAAACGCACCTCCTCACGCGCAATCACTAACGCCGTATTCATCAACTGGATTGCCATTGTGACAGGGAAGCCTGCCTCCAGAAGCTCCTCCAGCATTTCAACCACCATCTTACTCTCCTTAAACGCCTCCTCACCAGAACCCATACCGTCAGAAAGGGCAATTCCCTTTTTGCCGCCCGGAAGGTCTGTCATGAGAAAGGTATCGCCAGAAATCTTTCCGCAGCCCTTTCCAATCTTCGCAACCCCCTGGAGGGTGTGATATCTGGCGCTTTCCACACAGGCAACCGTACAGTATTCCTCCCCCACAAGAGGACGCTCCCCCATCTGAGGCGTCATGGTTCTTCCCGTACATGAGCCCACAACAGAAGCCAACTCCTTCGTGGCGATTACATGTCCCTTCATGGACTTTACAGTAAGATGAATCTCATATTTTCCCTGAGCCGTCATATAAAACACAGATGACAACATTCTTGCCCCGCCTTTACGAAGCTGAGTCTTCAGACGTTTTTCCAGATGCTCGTCCTCAAAAATTCCGGCATCCAGCTCGCGGGTGGTATGCTGAATCATTTCTGCAAAACGGTTCAACTGCTGCGCATAGCCCTCCCGATTCTCTACAATCTTGTTGCTCCACATCATTATTTTTTTTGCATGTTCAAAGGTTTCCAGCGTCTCCCGCAAAAATCTTGGCGCCATGATACACCTTTTCTGCAGGCTCCTTTTTAATTCGACGCTTAACTCTGCGCCAAAGTCCTCCACAGTACAGAGAATTTCATAGAGCATCTGATATGTATGGACCCGATTCTCCCCCAGACACCACTCCCTTTTCTCACAGTTCTCACAGACTTTATCCGTAACCTTCAGGAACATCTCCTCAACTTCCTCCTTTGAAAATGTTCCTTTATAATCCTCCAGCGTAAGAAATGTTTTTGACAAATGCACCAAAGAATCTGCAAACTTGTCCATCTGTACGACATATGGATTGATAAATGCCGTCTTTTCCTTTATTTCCACCATTTTTTACTCCCCTTTCAACGGTTTTCAGACATAATTTTCAAAAAACAAAAAATAAAAAGCCTTAGGAACATCTCCTAAAGCTTATCCTCTGTCTATTATTTTTCTTTTAGTATAATCTCGTTCTCGTGAACCAATCCCAGTTTATCCCGCGCAACGTCTTCCACATACTGGTCTGTCCCCACATACTCGCGAAGCTCATCAATTTCTTCCGCGCGCGCTTTTTCTTCCTTAATCTGTTGTTCCAAATCCTGCTCTTGCCCCAGATATTCCTTTTCTTTGGCTCTGAGGGATATACTGTTAGCCGTCACAACCGCAAACAAAAGCAAAACGACTGCGCTGACCGCCAGCACACTCCTCTTATGGCGCTGCATACGCCTCCTCCGATGCTTCTTCGGACGTTTCTTCTCTGTATTACCCATATAATTTTCACCCTTATTTACAGGCACCCCTGCCCGTTATACTCACCCTTATCTTAACTTTTTTCTTCTTTTTTATCAAGCCCCTGGCGCAAATCTTTCTCTTTATTGCCGTAAATCTTTTTGAATAGTTTTTCCTCTCTGTCGAGAAAAACCCACATCAAAATCACTCCAAGCCCAACACCTAGTATAAAATACCAGCGAATACTACCATCACTTGTATGGTAAATCTGCACAAACATATAGACAGCAGAGCCCATCCAGAAAATTAAATCCTCTGCGCCAATGGCCGCAAGGGTATGGCTGACAATCCGACGGAAGCAGCGGATACATTGATAGATAAGCCTCACAATCCCACCGGATACTACTGCTGCCAGGAACACCATCATTTCCTCTCTGATTCCCATCATAGCGTCACCTGAACAGCTTTGAGAACAGGTTCTCCTGCTGCTTTGCATGCGCCTGGACGTCTGAATAGGCAACACTGTCAATATTTCCAGAGAGGTCCACCTCTCCCTTTTCCACACTCAGCCGGTTGACATGCAGATCTGTTCCCTTCACCATCATCATCCCCTGCTCTGTCTCCAGAAGAATCTCATTCAAGTCAAAAGATAACACATCGATCACACCGGTCACCATGCTGGTCTTTCGGTTATTAATCACCAGCTTATGATTTTTCTGTACGGTTCTTTCTTCCATGCGCTTCACAACCTTTCTTAATAATCATATGAAAGGCTGCCGCCAAATATTACAAATATTTGAACAAGTCTTTTGCTTCTTCCTTCTTTGTAGTATCCTGAATGTCCAAAACCTCTACTTTTACCGTCTTTGTACCAAACTGAATCTCAATCACATCTCCAACCTTTACCTTCACGGAAGCCTTTGCCACCTGGCCGTTCACGGTCACTCGCCCTGCGTCGCACGCTTCATTAGCGACAGTCCTGCGCTTAATCAGACGTGATACTTTTAAAAATTTATCTAATCTCATGAAATATTTCCCTTTCTTTATCGTATAAAATCGTATACCCAAGGGCATGTATTACGGTGTGCCCTTTAGATATACGATAATAAAAAAGGATGCCCGAAGGTCCTATCCGACCCCCGCGGCATCCTAATCCCCATGTCCGGCAACCGACACAACATATATCCTACTCCATCCCTGCCGATTACCTATACAAAATGAATTACTCGTTGACAGCGTCCTTAAGCGCTTTACCAGCTTTGAACTTCGGAGCCTTGCAAGCCTCAATCTTCATCGTCTTGCCAGTCTGCGGATTCCTTCCTTCTCTTGCCTCTCTCTTGCTTACTTCAAAAGTACCAAATCCAACTAACTGAACCTTGTGCTCTTTCTTTAATTCATCTGTTACTACATCAATAAAAGCCTTTAACGCTTTTTCAGAATCCTTCTTAGATAATTCTGCCTGGTCAGCAATCGCTGCAACTAATTCTGTCTTGTTCATGGATAATTTCCTCCTCTTGTTTACATATAGAATCCCTTATTTATTCTATTATCTATTATGCGGTCCCCACACAAACGTCGCACAAAGACCTATAGATACAGTTATAACTGCTTTCCTGATAAATGTCAAGGCAAATTATTGGGTTTTCACCGTATTTTCAGGGTTTTTCGGAATTCTAAAGCATCTTGTTAATCATGGACAGAACTTCTTCACCAAGCTTCGCTGACTTTTCATCTGCATCTGCAAGAGAGCTTCCCTTAATACCATAGTAGAACTTCACTTTCGGCTCTGTTCCAGATGGTCTTACACACAGCCATGCGTCGTCCGTCAGGTCATAGTAAAGAACATTGGACTTCGGCAGACCGGTTCCTGTCACTTCACCTGTAGCGATATCCTTGATTGTCTCTGCCTGGTAATCTCTTGCCTTCACAACCTTGTATCCTCCCACCTCTGCCGGTGGATTCTTGCGCAGCGTTTCCAGAATCTCCTGAATCTTCTGTAATCCTTCGATTCCCTTTAATGTAATGGATTGGATATCATCTTTATAATAGCCGTACTTGTCATACATGTCCACCATAGCGTCCCACAGCGTCTTGCCCTGGGTCTTATAGTAGGCAGCCGCCTCGCACAGCGCCATAGTCGCAACAATCGCATCCTTATCCCTTGCATGGGTTCCAATCAGACAGCCATAGCTCTCCTCAAAGCCAAAGAGATAAGAGCCCTTACCGGTTGTCTCAAATCCCAGAATCTGCTGCCCGATAAACTTGAAACCGGTCAGCACTTCAATCAATCCGATATCATAGCCCTTTGCAATGGCATCTGCCAGATTGGATGTAACAATGGTCTTAATCAGATATCCGTCCTCTGGAAGCCCCTTTGTCGCTTTGCGCTGTCCAATCTCATAATCTGCAAGGAGACAGCCGGACATATTACCTGTCAGTACCTTATACTCGCCTGACTTTGCATCCTTCACATATACGCCGAGACGGTCTGCATCCGGATCGGTGGCAAGCACCAGATCTGCATCTACTTCCTTCGCAAGCTTCAATCCCAGTTCAAATGCTTCCTTCGCCTCCGGATTCGGATAAGAAACAGTCGGGAATTCACCGTCTGGCAATTCCTGCTCCTTTACAACATAAACATTCTTAAAGCCAAGTTCTTCCAAAATACGCCTTGCCGGAATATTGCCTGTTCCGTGAAGAGGGCTGTATACAATCTTGAGCTCATTTCCAACTGCGTCGATAGAATCCTGATGGATTACCTGCTTCTTAAGCTCTGCAATATAACCGTCGTCTACTGACGAGCCGATAACTTCATACATTCCTGCCGCCTTGGCTTCCTCAAGCCCCATGGTCTTGACTGTATTGTAGTCTTCAACAGCCTTTACCTCATCCATGATGCCTTTATCGTGAGGAGGCGTAATCTGTGCGCCATCCTCCCAGTATACCTTGTATCCATTATACTCTGGCGGATTGTGGCTTGCCGTAATGTTAATGCCAGCGATACATCCAAGAGAACGTACTGCATAAGACAACTCCGGCGTAGGACGCAGAGAGTCGAACACGTAGGCCTTAATTCCGTTCGCCCCAAGGCAGAGAGCCGCCTCGTCTGCAAATTCCGGAGACATACGGCGGGAATCATATGCGATTGCTACACCCTTCTTCTGTCCATCCTTGCTGATTATGTAGTTCGCAAGTCCCTGAGTTGCCTTCCTTACCGTATAAATGTTCATGCGGTTCGTTCCTGCACCGATGATTCCCCTAAGGCCCGCCGTACCGAATTCCAAATCCTTATAAAAACGCTCCTTGATCTCGTTATCATCATTAGCAATGCTTCTTAATTCTTCCTTTGTTGCATCATCAAAGTATGGGTCATTCAGCCATCCTTCATATCTTTCACGGTATTCCATTTTTGTACCTCCTGTCCTTAATGATTCTATTATACAACAGGAATCTACAAATGAAAAGAAAATATATCTTCTAAAAACCGCTTCTTTTCCTCCGTCTGCCGAATTGCCATACTAAGCTTCTCAATACTCTTTGCGGAAATCCACGCTTTATTGGAATGATAGTAGGAATTGGCAACCTTCCAGAATTTCTCTGGATAGATAAGCCTCACCTTCAGATACTCCATTTCTTCCCTGGAAAGGGGACGGATTGCCGAATATGTATTCAGCATATTGTCACCGAGGCGAACCTTCCACCCCTGCTTCTCCATCACCTTCCGCAGAAAATAATATAAATCCTCCACCTGTACATCCCTCTTGAATTTTTCAAAATTCGTAACCGCAATCTGGTATGGCTCCCGCCTGTGGCTGTGTTCTGCCGAAAGCATCAAGATATTATGATAGTTATACTCCCCGTGAGTCATACAGCCCTTTTCCACGCTCTCCCGATAGATTTTGTCGTAATCAGAATTCTCCAGCTCATTGATCGCACAATCTGCCCACTGATACATTTGCTCAAAATATTTCAGAAAAGCTGACTCAAACTCTCCCTTAGGCGATATCCCGCGCATGAATTTCCGCACTTTCTTTAATTCTCGGTTGTGACGAAGATATTCCTCTCCCAGATGCGCCCCTGGCGCAACGCTGTTTGCCAGACTTCTGCACATCAATACATGCAGCTTTGCCAAATTTCCTGACGCCGCAAGCAGCTCGGCCGGTTTCTTAATATCACACTCCCGCCCCTGGAACCAGGATTTCAGCAGATATTGGCATCCATCCTCCGATGCGGCAAGATATTCCCCTTCCTTTGTCTGTATGATTCTGTCTGTTCGGGTATATCCTTGCTCATTAAGATACTCATGCAACTCATACAACGCAGGAATACGCTTTTCTGACACCTTAACTTCCTTCAGCAGCAGAAGCCCCTGGTCTGAGTCGCATAAAACAGCACCCCTCGTCTTGCGGGTGCCGCTGACTTCTACATCATACTGTTCTAATACATTTAGTTCATACTCCTGCATATCCATCCCCTGCACTTACATTACATATTCTCTCTAACGTATGATGGGAATGTGAAAAATATGCAGCTTACATCCATTCTGAAGCCACCTTCAACAATTTTTCTTTCTCGTTATACTTCGGTTCCTCTATAACCCGTTCCAATAATTTATTTAAACACGCGCCAATCTCCTTTCCTGGCTTCATCCCAAGCCCAATCAGGTCTTTCCCCGATACTGCCAGGTCCTTCAGGGCCACGCACTGATTTGCCTGTACAATCTCCTGATATAATTCCTCAATTTCCTCCAGATTCTTTATCTTCTCGTCCCGTCTGTACATACTCTGTGCCAGTACATCCGCTCGGCGCACTTCCATATAGTATGGAAACAAATCCTCTCCAATCTGATTCATGGCCCGACGCACATTCTTTGCCGTTGCCGGCATCCGGTAGTCATGAAAGCAGACCAGCCGTGTCACCTTGTTTAAGGTGTCGTTATCGAATTTCAACCGTTTTAATACATCCTTTGCAATCACCTGGCTTTCTTCGGCGTGTCGTTTAAAATGTGCCACGCCCTCCTCATCTATCGTCTTAAGAGCAGGCTTTCCCATATCATGGAGAAGCATGGTCAGCCTTAACACCTTATCTGCCCGAACATTTTTCATGGCATGAAGTGTATGCCCGCCCACAGAATACATGTGGTGCGGCGTCTCCTGGTCCGTTTCCATAATACGGTCAAATTCCGGCAGAAATACTCCCGTAATTCCCAGTTCATATGCATCCCGCAGCAATTCCGGTCTGTCGGACATAACTATTTTCACAAGCTCTGCCTGAATGCGCTCTGCACTGATTTTTTTTAGAGTATGCGCAAGCTTTTCCATTCCACGCCTTGTACCTTCCTCAATCCTAAATCCAAGCTGCGATGCAAAACGTACTCCCCTCAAAATCCTCAGGGCATCCTCAGAGAACCTCTCCCTAGCATTTCCCACGCATCGAATCACATTGTCCTTTATATCCCTGATTCCGCCGAAAATATCCACCAGCCCGTCCTTTTCGTTGTATGCCATGGCATTGATGGTAAAATCCCTTCTCAATAAGTCTTCTTTCAGATTCCTGGTAAACATCACTTCTTTTGGATGGCGGCTGTCCTCATACTCCCCGTCAATTCGGTAGGTCGTTACTTCAAAGCCTTCATCCCCCATAAGCACAGTAACCGTCCCATGCTCAATCCCCGTATCGAAAGTCCTATGGAATAATGCCTTCGTCTCCTCCGGCATAGCTGATGTGGTGATATCCCAATCCTCTGGCCTCCTTCCAAGGATTGAATCCCTGACGCATCCGCCTACTGCATATGCCTCGTATCCATGATTCTGTAGTATGGTAATGATTCTGTCTACTCTCTCAGGCAGCGTGATTCGCAGATTTTCCACAATATCTCCTCCAAGTCTCTCTGATTTTCCACCCTTGCCTCATAAGATGGATAAATACTATCATTTATTATCATAATATAATATGAAAATATACAGAAATCAACTATATTCTATTACTTAGTCAGTCTGCATATGGTATAGGTAAAAGCAATAAGAAGGTGTTGCAGATGTTGAACTATCTTTGGGCGGGTATGATATTGATTGGTATCATATTTGGCGCTTTTACCGGAAGGATGCCGGATATTACCAACGCCGCCCTTGATTCATCCAAGGAGGCCATTACCCTTTGCATTACTATGATGGGGGTCATGTCCTTCTGGGTGGGGCTGATGGAGATTGCCACCAAGGCGGGAATCATCCGTGCGGCATCCCGAAGGATACGGCCCCTCGTAAATTTTCTGTTTCCGGAGCTTCCAGGCGACCATCCGGCTCAGGAGCATATTACTACAAATATTATTGCCAATGTGCTGGGGCTTGGGTGGGCGGCGACGCCGGCAGGGCATTGAGTTATAATAGTGACAGGTTGAAGAAATCATTGAAAAATCAAAGGTTTCCACCGATTTAGTCCTAATGAAAAAATGCAACTTTTTAACAGAAGTGCTTCATTTTTTATCTGGACGGCGCCGATTTTAAGAGAAAAATGGAAAACATGTCACTAATGGAACGTGGAGAGTCTAAAGGCTATGGAAGCGTTTATCTTGTCTGCCACAAAGGAGGGTAGGACGGCAAAAACTGAATATTTTTTAATTTAGATAGGACTAAATTAGTGAATTGACTTAACGTCATAAAACTAGCTTAGTCCTATTTTTGTTTTAATTGATATTGATGTAACTAAAAAATGTTAGTAAGACAAAAAACGAATTCGGGTTGACAGTTAGCCGCTTTTTGGGTAACTGGCAGCACGAATCCACAAGGGTTTGGGAGTGTAGCTCCCAAGAATTACAATGTAGCAACAGCAGAAGAATATTATAAAACAGTTTGATGTCTATGAAAAGGATGGAAAAGGTGTGAATTAATTGAAAGAATCAGCTGTGAAGCTAGAATCAATTGCATTAAACGGCTGACCAGCGGATTAAAAAATCCGAAAGATGATTTGTCAAGAATACATATAAAGACATTATCATCAAGGAAGTATTGGTTATAAGGAGGACAGGCTATGGCAGCAATTACAGCGAAAGGTGCAGAAAAGAAAGATACTCGCACAATTACTTTCAAAAACGATGAACACAAAAAATTTTATAAAGAATATCTGCAGAAGTGCAGATATCAGGATGTGTACCATAAGGCATTGATATACTGCCTTGGGATTAGCAGTGACACAAGGGTAAATGTAGACAGAATTTATGATTTTAAAACAGGATGCGTAAAAACGGAGTGCCTGCATGAAGGCTGGCAGACTAGCGGAAGTGCGAAAATTGTACGGATGGCGTTTAATCTCTATTGTAATGGAACGCCAAGCGTCTATGATACGGAGGATGTGGAGGAACAGTTAAAGGAGTACCGCTGTTATACAGTGGAAGATTTATTCTGCTGCGGCTATGCCAGATATTTTTGGGAGGCAGTCAAGCTCCGCTATCCGGAATACTGTTTTTATGTGGATATGGAGGATTTATATGCTTAAAATCAGGATGCAGGGGACAAAGAAAGACCTTCACTGGTTCCGGCGGCTTTTAGAGCGGCAGGAGGATGTAGATGTGAAGTCGGTATCAGAACCGTTTGTAAACAAAGGGACAAATAAATATTTCCGTGTGTATGCGGAAGTGGAGAGAACAGAAAAATAGATTAGAGAATCAGGAGGAAAGTATCTATGTGCAGAGTGATCGCAGTGGCAAACCAGAAAGGCGGAGTGGGCAAGACTACAACGTGTGTGAATTTAGGGATCGGGCTTGCAAGGGCAGGCAAGAAAGTATTGTTGGTAGAGGCAGATGCGCAGGGCAGCATGGCAGTGAGCCTGGGGATTGCGGAGCCGGACGAGCTGGATGTGACGTTAGTGAATATCATGGAAAAGGTCATCAATGATGAAGATGCAGAGCCTGGCGAGGGGATTATCCACCATGGGGAAGGGATTGATTTTATCCCGGCAAATATCGAACTGGCAGGCTTGGAAACGGCCCTGGTAAATGTCATGAGCCGGGAAACGATACTGCGCCAGTATCTGAACAGCGTAAAGAGGGAGTATGACTTTGTGATTATTGATTGTATGCCTTCGCTTGGAATGATAACAATAAACGCCCTTGTAGCGGCAGACAGCGTACTGATTCCGGTGGAGGCGGCGTATCTCCCGGTCAAGGGGCTTCAGCAGCTTATCAAGACGATTGGACGGGTTCACAGGAAGCTGAACCCGGCGCTTAACATCATGGGGATTCTGCTGACAAAGGTAGACCGCAGGACAAACTTCGCAAGGGACATTTCAGCGCAGATCCGGGAGGTATATGGGAACAGGGTACATATTTTTGAGAACTGCATCCCATTGTCCGTAAAGGCTGCGGAAACCACGGCAGAGGGGAAAAGCATTTATCTCCATGACCCAAAGGGGATTGTGGCAGGCGGCTACCACTCACTGACACAGGAGGTGCTTGCGGATGAAAAGTAAGAGCGCAGAGAAGGTGAAGCTGAACAGCTTTGATGATTTATTTGGCATAGATGAAGCGGGGGAAACGGTTACTTCCGTTCCCCTAAATGAATTGCATACGTTTAAGGGGCATCCATTCCGGGTGCTAGACGATGAAAAGATGCAGGAAACGGTAGAGAGTGTTAAGCAGTACGGCGTGTTAATGCCGGGGATTGTGCGCCCGCATCCGGAAGGCGGCTATGAGGTCATTGCAGGGCATAGGCGGTGGCGGGCCTGCGAGCTTGCAGGGCTTACGGAAATGCCTGTCATTATCCGGGAAATGGATGATGATACAGCGGTAGTCCTGATGGTGGATACGAATATCCAAAGAGAAGATATTCTGCCGAGTGAAAAGGCAAAAGCGTACCGGATGAAATATGAGGCAATGAAGCATCAGGGAAGCAAGGGGGAGAAATATACTGCAGACGCTATCGGGGAAGCCGCCGGGGACAGTGGGAGGACAGTGCAGCGTTATATCCGGCTGTCGGAACTGGTGGAGGAATTGCTGGATTATGTGGATGAAAATAAAATCCCTATGGTGGCCGGGGAGAAATTGTCTTACTTGAAAACGGAAGAACAGGCATGGGTTGTGGATGCCATCGGAAACAGCGGCATATTCCCATCGAAAGTGCAGGCAGAGCAGTTAAAGGCAGGCAGTGAGGCAGGGGAATTGACGGAAGGGAATGTATATGCGGTTTTAATCCGGAAAGAGAAAGAAAATGTGAATGTGACAATCTCCGCAAAGAAAATCCGCAATTATTTCCCGACAGGATATTCCAAAGAGCAGATTGAGGATGTGATCTACACGCTTCTGGAGGAATGGAAGCAGAAGGAGGGAGGGACGAAAGATGCAGGAATTACAGTTTGATTATTACCGGGGCATGGAAGCGGAGCAGTACACGTTCTATCGGATTCCGAAGGTTCTGTTTACTGCAGAATGTTTTAAGTCTCTCTCCTGTGAAGCGAAGGTTTTATACGGTCTTTTATTAGACCGTATGAGCCTTAGCATCAAGAACCGTTGGTTTGACGAAGAGGACAGGGTGTATATTATTTTTACGGTGGAAGAGATTATGGAACTCATGTGCTGTAAAACACAGAAAGCAGTAAAGCTGATGAAAGAACTGGATTCTGACGGTGGGATAGGATTGATTGAAAAGAAGCGTTTAGGACTTGGAAAACCAAATGTTATTTATGTGAAGAATTTTTTGATTAAAGAAGTTGAGCCATCGCCCGAGTCCGATGAATTACCAGAGAACCTGCAAGAAACCGGGACAAAACCAGAACAGGGAGTAGAAGAAACAGGCGGAAGCACACAGTCTTTCCAAAATCAAAAAACAAGAATTTTGAAAATCAAAAATCAAGAGTTTCCAGAATCAAAAAACAAGAATTTTGAAAATCAAAAATCAGGAGTTTTGAAAATCGAAAAACAAGAATTTCCAGAATCAAAAAACAAGGATTGGTGAAAATCACAATTCAAGAATGGTGAAAATCAAAAGACAAGAACTTCGATTTTCAAAATCTAATGATACTGATATTAACAATACTGATTTAAGTGATACTGAATTTAGTGAAACAGAATATAGCAAGACAGATCTTAACGATACGGAATCTGGTGTGTCTGTTATCCATCCTAATCCTATCCAGTCCAATCTATCTATCTCTGGTACAGCGCCGGATGTGATGGATGAGATGGATGCCTACCGGGACATTATCCGGGAACACATATCTTACGAGTGTTTTCAGGACGGACGCTATCACCGAAGGGAGGACGTGGATGAACTGGTAGAGCTGATGGTGGAAGTGATGATGCTGCCGGACAATGGCACAGTGCGGATCGCAGGGGTGGAAAAGCCGGTGGCGGTTGTCAAGAACCGGTTTATGAAGCTGGAGCATGGGCATATGGAGTATATTTTAACTTGTCTGGGCGCAAATACAACGAAGGTGGGCAATATCAAGGCGTATCTTTTGACAACGCTGTATAATGCCCCGCTGACCATAAGCAATTATTATACGGCGGAGGTAAACCACGACCTGTATGGGAGTGGATGAAAAAGTGTGGGGAATATTAGGAATAAAATTGTTTCGGTGTGTCAAGCGTGATATACTGAATGCAGATACAGATTGGAGGAAAGTATGAAAATAAGTGAATTTGTAAAAAAAGTAGTAATCCCGGTTGCATCAGCACTGTTTTTGGCGGCATTGTTCCGTCCGCTGTGCATGGAGAATGGGGAGTGCAATTATTTGAACCTGTGGTGGTTCATGGGGATTCCATTTGGCATACATAGGATGTTTTTCTGGATTATCCCGAGAGGCTATGACATTGGCGGCACGGTGGGCATCCTGTTTCTCAATGTCCTTGTGGGCGGCGTGATTGGAGGGATCGTTCTTGTCTGGAGATTGCTGGTGGCCGCAGTATATCTGGTGAAAGCGGTCGTGGCAGTGTTCAGATGGACAGTGAAAAAAATGGCCGGGAAGCCTTGCAGGGCATGATTGGCGCGTGAAAGAAATAGAAAGGACAGGCAATACAGGCATAAATTGAATAATAATCCGTAAAAACAGCTTGATACACGGCTGTTTTTTTGTTGTCCAACTTTACGGCACGGTGTCGCAAAGCCGGGGACAGGGCTTGACGGAATGGCGGATGTAAAGCGGGCTGCACACTTTACGACACGATGACGCAAAGTTCCGGGAGAAGATTCAGACCAGGGAGGAGGTGCATATTGGGCAATCGTGCAGGGTCGCAGGACTTGATTGAATTGGGCAACCGTATCCGTGACCGGAGGAATGAGATCAGCATGTCACAGGAGAAGGTTGCGGAACAGGCAGGGATCAGCGCTAACACCGTCAGCCGCATTGAGGGCGGGCAGTCTGCGATGTCCATAGAGATATTTATAAAAATGGTGCAGATACTCGGCGTGGATGCGAACGAGCTTCTTGGCGTAAGCAGCCAGACAAAGGAGGATGGGCGGTGCCGGAAGATGTTCTGCCGCATCCGGCATCTAAAACAGAGTGAGCAGACGGTGGTTTTACAGACGATGGAGGCGTTGGTTGATGGACTGCGGCAATGCAGGTGATGTGATTTACCACAGTTCTTGAAGTTCCACAAATATGTTGCCCTTTCCGGAAATCTCCACATATATGTTGGGGTAAACAGAAGGGTAGGCTGTTACACTGGATACATCAAAAGAAAGCAGCCACAGGAAAAACGGTGATGGAAGGGGGATAGAAGTTAAGCAGCTAAAAAAGCCAGGATTATCAGGAAAATGCAGGGATAAAGATATGGGCTGGCAGGGGCAGTAAAAGGAGTTTCAGGCTCCCGTTAAAAAAAACGGGCGAGCCGGGAGCCATTTTTTACTGCCTTCCTGCTGTATTGGATGATTCCTGTGATGCCAGCTTTCCGAGCCGCCCGCAGCCTTCGGGCAGAAAGGCGGCTATATATGCTGACATTGCAGGAATTGAAACAAATTGTGGATGTGCCGGGTTTGGGGGTAAAACTTCCAACGGCAAAACAGCTAAGGACATCCAGATCGGCAATCGCGCAGGAAAGGCTTGGCTTGGATTCGGAAATATCCGCTTATCAGAGCGGTTATGTGCTTTATCAGGTGGGAAAACATTCCACAGTGTTTTTACTTCACTCATGCAGGGATTATCTGTATCTGGCAGATGGAAAGGCGGTTATCCTGCCGGAACATTTTTTTGAAAACAGGGAATGGTATCTGCGGCTTGTACTGGAAGGCGAAGACCGGCTGAACCGGAACCATGAGGAAAAGGAACGGAGCTGGAATGTTTCTTACAGCGCTGTATCCGAGGATTGGCCGGTAGTAGAAAGCCTGGCAGAACCAATGTTAGACCATTTGACAAAGCAGGAAACGGTGGCAGAAATATTGGAGATTTTATCGGCAAGGCAGAAATATGTCATTCAAAAATACTACCTGCAGGAAGAAACACAGGAGCAGATTTCAAAGGAATTAGGCATCAGCCAGCAGGCGGTATCCGCGATGATTTCCCAGGCAGTCCGCAGTATCCGTAAAAATTATCCGGGTTTTCAGAACCTTACCGCCCGCAGCATATGTTACGGGGAGGGCAGGGCATGAGAGGGAAACAGCCGAAGGAACGGGATCATTATGTGCTGCGGATGGCGGACGGTACATTAGTGGATGTGACCAGGGAGGTTTATTTAGAATGGTATCGGTCACGGCGCAGGGAGCGGTATCAGAAGGAGCGGAGCCGGAAACATGGCATATGCAGTCTGGACAGCTTAGAGGGCAGGGGGAATGGTTCAGGGCATTTCCAGGATGTGGCAGAGGGATTGGAGGAAACAGTTTTGCGGAATATCTGCCGGGATAAAGTGAGGGAAGTCATGGAAAGTCTGCCCACAGAGGATGCCAGGCTGATTGAGCTGCTGTATTTTGCAGAAGCTACGGTAACAGATACGGCAAAGATCTTTGGCTGCAGCCGGAAAACGGTACAGAACCGCCGGAAACGGATATTAGAAGAGTTGTGCCGGAAAATGAAAGAGCAGGGGATTCAAGGGGGATATTTCTGAAAGCACATGGTTTTCCACTTTGCGACATCGTGTCGCAAAGCGGAGCCTGCCAATCAGAGGCATTTATTCGTATTGTATTTCAAATTCTTCTGGATTGTCTTTGATATTATTTTGTATATCAGGGTTTTCTGTATTAAATTCTGTAACGTATTCAAAAGAATAGGCTTCCTTATCTTTTTGTGCATTTTTTTCAGAAGTGAATACATCTACGGACACATTGTTAGGATATCCGTTTACATCAAAAGAAAAGTGTATACTGTGGAAATCATTGTCAAGGATATGCTGTATAATTTCCCTGGAACATGCTTCTTTATCCGATACATCATCTTCATCGGCAATGACATCAATATCCAGCTCATACCAGTCGGCGGATGTTGTGCTGTGGGAAGAGATAGCGTCCATTTCAATATATTCTTTGGAACACCCACATATTATGCTGCATGACAATAAAATTAAGATTCCTGTTTTCTTCATTTCCCGTAACCTCTAATAACCTAACCGAATGGTTCGGTTTTGAATAAAGTATACCATCTGGTGGTAAAATTTAAAAGAATGAATCTAACCAAACGGTGAGGTAAGATATGCATTACAGGCGGATCAGGGATTTGAGGACAGACCATGATTTACGGCAGATAGATGTGGCTGAGTTTTTAGGATGTCACGAAGGTGTATACAGAAGGTATGAGAATGGAGTGCGGGAAATTCCGTTATGGGCATTGCTAAGGTTGGCAGAACGGTATGATGTCAGTGTTGATTATATGCTTGGGATTACAGACAATAGAAGAAAATATGGTGAATAGGGTTATGGCACATTAATTTCTCATGTCATAACTCTTTTTTTCATATTATGCTCTCTGCAAGTTGTTTCATGTTGTCTCTCTTTTTTCGTGTTTTTTTTATCTACCTAACCAAACAGTCCGGTTTTGAGTGAGACATCTTAACCAATGGTAAGATAAAACACAGGTCTAACCGAATGGTGAGGTGTGGTATGTATTATAGGAGAATCAGGGATTTAAGGACAGACCATGATTTACGACAGGTAGATGTAGCTGAATATTTGGGATGCCATGAAGGTGTATACAGAAGATATGAAAATGGTTCACGGGAGATACCGATATGGGCATTGATGAAATTAGCAGAGTGGTATGATGTCAGCGTTGATTATATATTGGGTATCACAGATAACAGAAGAAAATACGGTGAATAAAAGGCTATGGGATGGAATCAGCCATGTACCATAGCCTTTTGTTGTGTAAGTGCTTCTGTAAGCATGTATTCGCTTTTCCGGTTTTAAATTATAGACAAATCCGAATTTAGCTTTGTATCTGTTCTATTACAAGATTTATATTTTCTTCAATGGGTTTTGTTCCGTCAATTCTTATGATAGGACATTTTAAAGACGATATCCATTTTTCGACAGTATCCTCAGTTCTTGATTTGACGAAATCAAAAAATCGTTCTTCCTGCTCATATAAATCCCCGCCAAATAACATTCTATTGCCAAATTTCTGAAAAGAACGCTTTTTGACTCGTTCTATCCGAATATCTTTGGGAACATTAATCAATACAGCATATTGAAAAAAAGAATAAATAGTTTCTTCATAGTCACCCTTTACAGACGAAAAAACAAAATTTTCATGTTTTTTAATCTCACGGAGCAGAAGCTTTTCAACCTCTTCACGAGTGCGTGGAGCCGCATAGACATAAGCAGGGTCTATTTTAGGGAAATACAAGTCTTCATTATCTATAAAATAAAAATGCAACTTCTCTGCAAGAGCTTTTCCCAGTGTACTTTTTCCAGTGCCGTTTAAACCACATATAATAATTCCTGTTCCCATAAGTCACTCTCTTAAATCTCGGTTTGTCCAGTGTTTATATTTTAGCATATCTAAATGTCTTTTTCATTCAATATTTCAGTTCATTTACAAAAATCCACAAAAAAATAAAAAAGTTTTCAAATCTGCTTGTATTTTACCTTTTCCAGCCTGCGATTAGTGAAAGGGTGACATTTCTGAATAATTTCCAACTACCACAAGTCAAAGATTTCCCCTTTCACTGTACCTTGAAAATTTCATAGCCTGCCCAGATTGATACCCAGTATTGAGTGTGCATCGTAAGCGTGCCTTGCCGGAGGAAACGCCCCAGGAAAGAGAAGCCGGGGCAGGGAACGGGTCTGGGAAGAACACAGGAAAACGCTCAATAAAATTATAACCAGTCCGGGAAACCGGGCTGGATAACAGCAGATGCCATGCAGGGAAGCCTTTTTGTCCGGGGTGTTTGAAGATACCAGGACAGGGGCTTTCCTGTATTGATGTGCTGTTATCGGCTGGCAGTGCAAATAAAACGAAGGGAGACAGGAATATGGGAAGATAGGGAATAAGAGGAAAAGACAGGATGATGGCAGTTATGAAGCTGCACAAAGAAGAAAGCGAGGGACAGAATATATTGAAAGGAAACGTAAAGAGGATTGTATCCGGTCTGCTGTCGGCGGCCACGGTCTTGTCAGCCTTCTTACAGCCGGTGGGAGCTTATGCGGCGGGGTCGGAGCCTGCGGCTTATGAAGCGGAGTACCCGGCTTTGGAGAAGGTAAAAGAAAAACTGGATGCGGATGAAATTGTGGCTGCAGGAGATCATACTGTGGAGATTGACAGCGGCTTTGACGTGGAGAATGATTTCTCCGGCATAGAGTTTTCGCCGGATAAAGTAAAAATCACATTCCATGAGGCGAAGGATAAAGGCGGAGAAAAGTTTGACATCGGGAAGGCAGGGACTTACAAAGCGGTTTATTTTGTAGAGCCTTCCAGTAAGAGTCCATCTTACCATGTCAGCCGGAATATTATTGTAAAGGAAAAAGCGTCTGTATCATCTTCCGAAAAGCCGATGGCAGATGGAGAAGGAAGCGGGAATAGCTATTCTGACAATTCGGAAGATAGTACAGAAGATGGGGAGGAAAATTTGCCGGGGCAGACGGCAGATATGGAAGAAATCTCAAAGAAATCCATGACGGAAGCCGAGATGGAGGCGGTCATAGAGGGCATGGAACAGGCAGAAGATACAAGGCAGGATGCGGAAATGATTGCAGAAGAGGAAGGTATCCTCCTGTTTGCGGAGAACCGGCAGATGGCAAGGACATCTGGTTCCGCAACAATGGTAAAAGGAAGGGATATTTATTATCCTGGCAATCTGGGGAATTATTCCACCTGTTATTTTACGGTAAATGGGAAGATTGCATACTGCCTGGAGTCTGCAAAGGGGACTCCGAATACCGGGAACTACGCCGCCCAGATCATAGATGGGAATCCGAACCTGCAGAAAGCGCTCTATTATGGTTACGGTGGCACAGGAGATGTGACCGCAAGCTATATGCCGTCCTTTGGGGAGGATTTAAAATATGTGTTCACCCACATTGCGGCCAGTTATTTTTACTGCGGCATGGATGGGTTTGCCGGATGTACGATGGATGATTTGCGGGAGTGCGGGGTGCTTGGATGGATCAATTATCTGGAAAGCCTGCCTGCGCCGCCCGATCCACAGATCAGCTTGAGCAAAACATCTTTAAAGTCAACTTATGACGGCAAGGAACAGATGACAGAAACAACGAAGCTGAACGGCGATTCCAGAAATTCCATCATGATTAAGTTGCCAAAGGATGTAACGTTCCATAATAAAACAGACGGGAGCAAACAGACCGGGGGAAATGTCCGTGTTCCCGGTGGGACAAGTTTTTATTTTACTGCCCCGGTGACGGTCAATGGTGACTGGAATACCGGTGCAATGAAGGGCAGTATCCGGGTGATATGGAAAGCGCTTGTCGTTCCCACGGGAAGCTCTACACAGGACATCGGGAGTTATTATGAGGAAGAAAGCGGCAATTCCGTAAGCCTTTCTGTGGACTGGCTGGAACGGGCAAGAGTGAAGGTGGTAAAGGTGGATTCCATTGCCAACGCAAAACTTTCCGGAGCCGTATTCGGCGTTTACCGGGATAAGGGTTGCACGGACTTGATTACCAGGATGCCTGCGACAGACAGCAACGGTGCGTCGGAAGTGGAAATTGTCATGACGCAGGATACGGTGTATTTGAAGGAGATCACAGCCCCGGCAGGATACCGCTATAATGCGACAGCTTACCGTGTGGCGCTGGAAGCGAATAAAACGACTTCCACTACTGTTCCGGATGTGGAACAGCTTGGAAATTTGACGGTTTATAAGGAAGGCGAAGTTTTGGTGGGTGCGGATTCCAATGAGAACGGCACAGCATTCCGCTATGAAAGCCGCAGGCAGAAAGGGGCAGTATTCAATGTCTATGCGGCAAAGGATATTACCACGCCTTACGGCTCTGTTGTCTATAAAGCCGGGGAGCTGGTAGCGGAAAACCTTACGACCGGGGACAATGGCTCTGTGACGCTGAAAAACCTGCATCTCGGCACATACCGGGTAAAAGAAATGCAGGCTCCGAAGAATTTCTATAATAAAGGGGAAACAAAAGATGTGGCGATCAGCTATGCCGGGCAGATGGCGGAGGCGGCATTTTCCGATACCACGTTCTTAAATGACAGGCAGAAAGCGGATGTGCGTGTGGTAAAGAAGGATAAAGATACGGGAAACGGTCTGGCAGGCGGGATTTTCGGGCTGTATGCCACAGAAAATATCACCAATGCAGACGGGAATGTTGTTGTGTCCAAAGGCGCACTGATTAGTAAAGTGACGACGGATGGGGATGGCAACGCTGCATTTTCGGCAGACCTTCCAGTTGGGTTTGGGTACGAGGTGAGAGAAATTCAGGCTCCGGAAGGTTATCTGAGGAATACGGAAGATGTGTATTCTTTCCGGTTTGGTTACACCAATGACCGGGAGGCAAAAGTGACATTCTCCCATATCTTTGCCAATGAGCGTGTGAATGCAACAATCCGCCTGCAGAAGAAGGATAAGGAGACTAACGTGAATGTTCCGCAGGGGGACGCAATGCTGGAACATGCCGTTTACGGCTTATATGCAAGGAATGACATTCTCCATCCTGATAAAAAGACAGGCGTCCTTTACAAAGCCGAGGAACAGGTGGGAACGCTGACAACGGATAAAGAGGGCAAGGCAGAGATTACAGACTTATACCTTGGGGAGTATTTTGTGAAAGAGATCACGCCGCCCACGGGTTATCTGACGGATGAAACGGAGTATGACCTGGTGTGTAACTACGAAGGAGATCTGGTTGCTACGGTGGAGCGTGACTGCACATCCCCGGAGCAGGTGAAAAAGCAGCCGTTCCAGATCATCAAGGCAGCGGACAATGGGAAAACCGATGCAGATTTATTATCCGGCGCAGGGTTTACGGCATGGCTGGTGTCTTCCTTGGATAAGAAAGAAAATGGCGGATATGATTTTGATTCCGCTGAACCTGTGGTAATCGGGGAGAACGGGGCAACGGAAATCTTCACCGATGAACGGGGCTATGCCTGCAGTATCTCTTTACCGTTCGGAACGTACATTGTGAAGGAAACGACTACGCCGCATAATTACACGCCGGTCAAGGACTTCCTTGTGCATGTCACTGAGCATAAGCCGGCAACGCCGCAGGTATGGCGGGTGCTTCTGGATGATGAATTTGAAGCGAAGCTGAAGATCGTGAAGCAGGATGATGAAACAAAGAAGGCTGTGCTTGCAGAAAATACAGAGTTCAAGGTGTATGACTTGGGCAACGAGAAATATGTGGAACAGGTGACAACCTACCCGACTGTGGTAACGCATAAGTCTTATTTTACGGACAGCGAAGGCTATCTGATTTTGCCGCAGAATTTAAAAATCGGTCATTATCGGATAGAGGAAGTCAACGCTCCGTTTGGTTATACACTGAATGAGAATTATTATGAAGTGTCCGTGGATTCCGATACGCTGTACCAGATGGACAATGTGTCGGGGGATGTGATCATTGATATTGTCTATGAAAACCATCCGGTCAAGGGTGAACTGCATATCGTGAAGAAAGGCGAAGTGCTGAACCGGTATGATGATAAGGATTTCCGATATGAAACAGAAAACCTGGAGGGAGCAGAGTTCAATGTCTATGCGGCAGAGGATATTTATACCGCAGATTTTCAGAAAGATGAAAACGGGAACCGGATTCTTGAATATGCTTCTGGCGCATTGGTAGAAACACTGGTGACGGATAAAGATGGGAAAGCGTCGATAGAAAACCTTCCTCTTGGCACATACCGGGCAGAGGAAACAAAAGCCCCGGAAGGGTTTGTGCTGAATGGGGAGGCGCAGACTATTACCTTTGCTTACGCAGACCAGAATACACCAATTATTGAGCAGACAGCCACATTTGAAAATGACCGCCAGAAGGTGGAGATTGCAGTGGTGAAGAAAGACGCAGAGAATGGCGCAACAGTAGAAGGTGCAGTCTTTGGGCTGTATGCCAAAGCGGACATTCTGGCACATGGGGAAGTGATTGTAAAAGCAGATACGCTGCTTGGAGAAGCCATGACCGAGGAAAATGGAAAGGCAGTCTTTAATCTGGACTTACCTTTCGGGGAATATTATATCCGGGAGGAACAGGCTCCAGCAGGCTATGTATCTTCCGATGAAACCATCGAAGTATCTGCAGCATACCAGGGGCAGGATGTAAAAGTGGCAGAATATGTCTCTGAATTTGAAAACGAGCCGACTGTTGTTTCCGTCAAAAAGACAGACCTTGCAACAGGCGTGGAACTGGAAGGGGCAACGCTGACTGTCCTTGACAAAGATGGAAACACCGTAGATACATGGAAATCCGTCAAAGGGGAGGAACATATCATTAAGCGGCTGACCGTAGGGGAAACCTATACGCTCCGGGAGGAATTAGCGCCTTATGGATATTTAAAGGCAGAAGAAATCACGTTTACCGTAGGAGATACCGCTGAAATCCAGAAAGTAGAAATGAAAGACGATGTGCCGACAGGTACGCTCCTGATTAACAAAGAAGGGGAATTTTTGGAGGATGTATCGCTGTTGGACAGCATTGGCGGGTGGATCACGCATCTGTTTGAGTACGTCACTGGTTCATTGAAAGACGTTGCCTTTGAAGTGTATGCTTTAGAGGATATAAAGGCGACAGACGGGGAGAGTGACGATTACTATAAAAAGGATGAATTGGTGGACACGATCATTACGGACGATACCGGGATTGCGAAATTAGAAAATCTCCCTCTTGGGAAATATTATGTGAAGGAGAAGGAAACGGCAGAGGGTTATGTTTTAGATGGCGAGATCCGGGAGATTGACCTGACTTACCGTGACCAGGACACAGCGGTTGTCACCTTTTCTACGGACTGGCAGAATAACCGCCAGAAAGCGGAAGTCAATGTAATGAAAACCGAGAAAGATTCTGACCGTGCGGTGGAAGGGACGGTCTTTGCCCTTTGTGCGAAAGAGGACATTACCAATAAAGACGGTGAGGTAATCATCGAAGCAGGTACGGTAATTGAGGAAAAAGCCACGGACAAAGACGGCAACCTGTCATTTGCGGCTGACCTCCCGATTGGATTTCCCTATTATGTGAAGGAAACCGCCCCGGCTCCGGGATTTACCAGTGAGGGCGAAATACAGGAATTTGACTTCACCTATGAAGATGCGGAAAAAGAAAGCGTTTCCTATGAGTTTGCTTTTGAAAACGTGCCTACGGTATTTGAGTTTACCAAAACATCCCTTACGGATGGCAAGGAGGTAGAGGGCGCGAAGCTGCAGGTGATGGATGAGGACGGCAATCTTGTGAATGAGTGGGTTCCCGGCAAGGAGCCGCATATCATAAAAGAATTGGTTGTCGGCAAAAAATATACTATGACCGAAACGCAGCCTGCAGACGGATATGTGACTGCCGAGAGCATTGAGTTTACTGTGGAGAATACAGGCGAAGTGCAGAAGGTGGAGATGAAGGATGATGTGACAAAGGTGGAGATTTCCAAAACAGACATAGCCGGAAAAGTACTGCCGGGAGCGAAACTTACCATCCTGGATAAAGACGGGAAAACAGTGGAGAGCTGGACTTCCGAAAATAAGCCGCATTATATGGAAATGCTGCCAATTGGGAAATATACGCTGCATGAGGAAAGCGCCCCGGACGGCTATCTTGTGGCGGAGGATGTGAAGTTTGAAATTAAGGATACCGGGGAAATCCAGAAGGTTGTGATGAAGGACGAAGCGAAGCCGGACGAGCCGGATCAGACGAAGGAAACGCCGAAACCGGAAACACCGTCTGCCGGGACTCCGAAAACCGGGGATGACAGGCCGCTCTGGTTGTGGCTTGCCTTGGCCGGGATTGCTGCCTGCGGGATTGCAAGCTCTGTGATTATATTCCGCAGAAAAGGGAAGGAGGACTGACAGCGTTTGGAGTAATCCAAACAATCGGTTATTGTAACAATATAATAAATCAATAAGGCATGGGCGTTTACGGAAGGAATCTGTAAGCGTTTTTTCATGCCTGTATATGGGGGACTGTCTATTACAGATTTTAAATGGGAATGTATCCATGCAGAAATCTATATACGGCAGTTCCCCGTATGGAAAGGGGTGAAGCAAAATGAAAGGAATCATTGCCGCCGTAGGTATATTTGCGGCGGTCACGTTGTACTCATGCATCAGGGCAGGGGCGCAGGAGGACAGGCAGATGGAGGAAATGAGGCAGAGAGGGGAATGGGATGCAGACAGGAAGGGCAGACAGCCGGAACCGGGCGAGGGATAACAGGAGATATGCGGCAGATAAGCCGGGTGACTGTAAGTACTGCTATTTCTGGAATGGGAAGCGGAAAGGCTGCAGCCAGGAGGAATGTTATTACCTTCTCCCAGAGGAAGGTTCGGCATCAGCGGATGTTTCTGAAAATCCTCTGCCGCAGGAATCTAGCAGAAATGGCAGTGGCGGCTGCCAGGGCTGTCCATATGGCAGGCATTCCCCCTGCATTGGTTACTGTCTGAAGAATATTTTGCGGGAGATGAGGGAGAAAAAGCAATCCGCAGGAAAGGAGGGGGAACGCCTTGCAGGACGAGGTAAATGAGAAAACCATATCGCTGTGCGTAAACGGCGGTAAGATCACCGCTCGGATTCTGAAAGCCGCCATGCTGAAAGCGCTGGCAAAGATGGAACAGGAGAAGCGGAACGGGAAGCAGAAAAAAATGGAGAAAAAGGCAGTTCAGAAGGCGGAAAAGGGAGCCGCTAAAAGCCACGGGAAGCAGAGTATGGAGAAGCTGATGAAGCAGGGGTGCCAGCTTTCCAATATTGAAGTGACGGATGGCAATATCAAATCCTTTGAGAAGTGCGCCCGGAAATACAGCATTGATTTCAGCCTGAAAAAAGATACGTCCATCTCCCCACCCCGCTATTTTGTATTCTTCAAGGCAAAGGATGTGGATGTCATGACGGCGGCGTTTAAGGAATATACCGGGAAGTCGCTGAGTAAAAGCAAGAAACCATCCGTCCGCAGGAAGCTGGAGCTGGCGAAGGAGCGGGTTGCAAAGCACAGGGAGCGGGAAAAGACGAAACAGAAGGAACGGGGGCCGGAGCATTGAGTGGGAAACAGAAAAAGAAATCTGCAGCAAAGAAAAAGTCCGTGCCGTTGTCCGGGAAATTAAAAAGCATGATCCGGGAGAAAATGACTTCCGTAGATGTGAAGCGTCTGGCAATGCTGAATATCCCCTATGTGATTGTGTTTTATCTGGTAGATAAATTAGCGTGGCTGTACCGCCACTGCATAGGGGATTCCCTGGTAGAAAAAGCAATGATGCTGTTCTTAAATTTCCAACTGGCGTTTGAGAATCCGATTCCCAGTATTCACGGGGTTGATGTGCTGGCCGGAGTAGCCGGGGCTGTGGCAGTGAAGGCCATAGTATATCTGAAAGGCAAAAATGCAAAGAAATATCGGCAGGGAGTGGAATATGGATCTGCAAGATGGGGAACGCCGAAAGACATCGCCCCGTATATAGATCCGGTATTCGAGAATAACATCCTTTTAACGCAGACGGAACGCCTTACCATGAACAGCAGGCCGAAGCAGCCAAAGTATGCCAGGAACAAGAATGTAATCATTATCGGCGGCTCTGGTTCTGGCAAAACTCGGTTCTATGTAAAGCCGCAGCTCATGCAGATGACGCCGAATGTCAGCTACTGTGTCACTGATCCGAAAGGTACTATACTGGTCGAATGCGGGGAGATGCTAAGACGTGGCACACCGAAGATGAAAGACGGGAAAGAGGTACGGGATAAAAACGGGAAGGTGGTCTATGATCCGTATAAGATCAAGGTTTTAAATACCATCAATTTTAAAAAGAGTATGCACTACAATCCATTCCGGTATATCCGTTCGGAAAAAGATATATTGAAGCTGGTGAACACGATTATTGCAAATACGAAGGGGGAAGGAGAAAAATCTTCCGAGGATTTCTGGACGAAGGCAGAGCGGCTTTTGTACTGTGCATTGATTGGCTACATCTATTATGAAGCACCGGAGGAAGAGCAGAATTTCTCTACACTGTTGGAGTTTATCAATGCTTCGGAGACAAGGGAGGATGACGAGGAATTTAAAAACGCTGTGGATGAACTGTTTGAGGAACTTGAACAGGAGAAGCCGGAACACTTTGCGGTACGGCAATATAAGAAATTTAAACTGGCGGCGGGCAAAACTTCGAAGTCGATCTTGATTAGCTGTGGAGCCAGATTAGCGCCATTTGACATCGCAGAACTGCGGGAACTGACTTCTTATGATGAAATGGAACTGGATATGATTGGAGATCAGCGCACGGCAATGTTCATCATTATCTCCGATACGGATGATACCTTTAATTTCCTTGTGGCAATCATGTATACCCAGCTCTTTAATTTACTGTGTGACCGGGCGGACGATGTGCATGGCGGCAGGCTTCCCTACCATGTAAGGCTGTTGCTGGACGAGTTCAGCAATATTGGGCAGATCCCAAAGTTTGACAAACTGATTGCAACCATACGGAGCCGGGAAATATCAGCATCTATTATATTGCAGTCGCAGAGCCAGTTGAAAACCATCTATAAAGATGCAGCCGAGACAATTTTAGGTAATTGCGACACCATGCTGTTCCTTGGCGGCAAGGAAGGCTCCACCTTAAAGGAGATTTCTGAAAATTTAGGGAAGGAGACGATAGTGCGCCCGTTAGGGTGTATGCCATAAACCGCCTTTAGCAAGCGGTAGACAAAGATATCAAAGAAAGGACGGTGAAAATTTATAGTCTATCATTCCACGACTTATCCGTGAGGGGAAACCCTCTGGGGAGTGTAGCATGTCGTTGTTATAGCCGCCACTATTAACGCTATAACTGGCATAAAACGGCGCAATCTTCTAACCGCTGTTTTATGTGGGGATGAAAATCCGTGTATGAGGATGAAAGCTAAACTGCTTGATTGGTAGCCGGAGCCTGGGAGTATCTGGCCTACGTGCGAAAGAAGATGAAACGCACGGTGCTTTGGCGTCTGTCGCTCAATCGTCGGCAGACGTGCGATATCCAAAGCAGGGCAAGCCTTAGATTAGGTTGAACGGCGAACGCCACATATCTACAAAGATTACCGACAACACGGAACGCTAAGTATGGCATACGCTACCGGGGATGACCTAAACCCGCCCATATGCGGGCATGGTTACACAGCTCCCATAGTAGCCCGTGGACTCTGGATTTACAGGGATAGCCGTAAAAACGGAAGCGGGAGAGCCGCCCACATGACGAAGGGGAGCAGTATGCTTTTAATACAGAGAAAGAAAGGAAGGTGCGTGAGGCATCATGAGAAATCCAACTGATGTATTGAATAGCCTAAACAAACAGTCTAAAGATTTATCGTATAGGTTCCAAAGGCTCTACCGGAACCTGTACAACCCGGAGTTTTACCTTTTGGCATATAGAAATATCTACGCCAATGAGGGAAGCATGACGCCGGGTGTGGATGGTGAAACACTGGACGGAATGAGCAGTCCGAGAATAGAGCGTATCATCAGCGCATTAAAAGACCGTTCTTACCGCCCAAAACCTGCACGGCGTACATATATTGCAAAGAAAAACAGCAGTAAGAAGCGTCCGCTTGGGATTCCTTCCGGGGATGACAAGCTGGTGCAGGAAGTAGTCCGAATGATATTGGAAAGCATTTATGAGCCAACCTTCTCCGACTATTCCCACGGATTCCGCCCGAAAAGGAGCTGCCATACAGCCCTCGAACAGATACAGCGGACATTTGCGGGGGCAAACTGGTTTGTGGAAGGTGACATTCAGGCATGTTTTGACAGCTTCGACCACCATGTTATCATTGATATTCTGCGCAGGCGCATTGATGACGAAGCTTTTATCTCATTGATGTGGAAATTTCTGAAAGCCGGATATATGGAACAATGGCAGTACAACAGGACTTACTGCGGCACTCCGCAGGGTTCCGGTATCAGTCCCATATTGGCAAATATTTACCTGCATGAATTGGATATGTATGTGGAGGAATACAAAGAAGGCTTTATAAAAGGGAACCGGGTAAACCGTAAAGTGAACCCGGAATACGCCAGACGGAACCGTGAAGTGCAGAAGTTCATGCGCCAGAACAGGGAAGTATGGGATACGCTTACCGAAGCCGAAAAGAAAGAACGTGCCGGGGAATTACGCAGACTGCGGGAGAAACAGAGGGAAATCCCGTCTAAGCAGTTCAGGGATGAAACCTATAAAAACCTGCAATACGTCCGTTATGCGGATGACTTTATCATAAGCATTATCGGGAGCAAAAGGGATGCGGAAGAATTAAAAGCAGACCTTGCTGTATTCCTCAAAGAAAAATTAAACCTTACGCTGTCAGTGGAGAAAACCAAAATCACCTATGCTACTGACCGGGCGAGATTCCTCGGCTATGATATCTCTATTTCAAAGAGCCGGGAAATCACAAAACGCCAAGGCAGGAAAGTGAAGGGGTACAGCGGCGCAGTAAAGTTATACATGCCGCATGAAAAATGGGAATCAAAACTGTTGGAGTATGGCGCAATCCGTATCAAGAAGGACAAAGTTACACAAAAAGAGCATTGGAAAGCCATTCACAGACCACAGCTCATTAACCGTAAGGATATCGAAATCCTGTCAAAGTACAACTCTGAAATCAGAGGTTTGTACAACTATTACTCACTGGCATGTAATGTATGCGCAATGAGCAAGTATGCGAGTTTAATGCATTATAGTATGTTGAAAACATTCGCAAATAAATACCGCACAAAGACCAGAAAAATCAAAAAGAGATATTTCAGAAATGGACGGTTTACAGTCATTTATAAGACAAAAGGCGGTATGAAGGAGAGCGTATTTTACAGAGGGCCTTTTATCCGCAAGGACAAGCCTAATGTGCCGCAGGCAGATATCCTGCCCGCCTATAAGCGGTATGATAAACCGAACCGCATAGCGGCAAAACTGCGCTCCAAAACCTGTGAACTCTGCGGACAGTACACAAATGACGTGGAGATTCATCAGGTGAAACGGCTGAAAAGCCTTAGCGGTAAATATGAGTGGGAAAAAGTTATGTTAAAGAACCATAGGAAAACGCTGGCAGTATGCCCGGCGTGCCACCGTGAGATACACGGAAAAGACTGATTTTGTTAGTTGATGGCATATGGAGAGCCGTGTGCATCGAGAGGTGCCCGCACGGTTCGGGAGGGAGCGTCCACGAGGCGCTTACCTCATGACCTTTACAACACCTCGGATACCCGTGGGCAGAGCCGTTCTTACGGGCTGAATTACCAGAAAACCGGGAAAGAATTAATGAGCCGGGATGAGCTTGCTGTCATGGATGGGAATAAGTGTATCCTGCAGCTTCGTGGTGTGCGCCCGTTCCTGAGTGACAAGTTTGATATTACCAGGCATAAGCGGTACAAGCAATTATCAGATTATGACAAAAAGAATGCCTTTGATGTGGAGGCGTATATGAAGCACCAGTTGAAAATCAGGATGAAGGAGGAATTTGATCTATATGAGGTAGACGGAAGTGAGGAAACTGCAGAGGGAATGCCGGAGCCAGCGGACGGGGAGTGGCAGGGAGCATAGACAGGGAAACTATTCTTTTTGCTGTATGTCAGGCTGGGACTTTGCGACACGATGTCGCAAAGTGGGTTCTATGCAGAAATATTCGTTTGAAACTTGGCAGGAGGAAAGTTTACGACACGGTGTCGCAAAGTATGTTCCATACAGAAATGTAGTTTTGAGAACTGTCAGGCAAGAACTTTACGACATGATATCGCAAAGTGGATTTTATGCAGCACAAAAAAGTTTGCGACATCGTGTCGTAAAGTCAGAAAGGGGGGATAATGATTTATATTTTTAAGGCAGTGCAACAGGGACATATCCTGCCGCCAATCCGGGCAAAGCCCATGGCGGAAAGAAAACAGCCCATTGCACAAAGAAAATCATACAAAAATAAAAAAGAAAGGATAAACCAAATTGGAAAGGGCGGGCCGTCAGTAGATACTGGCGGTTTTTTGTTTGTGCAGGATAAAGAATTTATCCATTTCTGGTTTTGGTTTCAGGACAAAATATGGCATTTTTTACATCAGCAATCGGAATCTTAAAAACATTGGTCGTGGCTATCGGGGCCGGACTTGCAGTATGGGGCGTGATCAACCTTCTGGAAGGTTATGGAAACGACAACCCTGGCGCAAAATCACAGGGAATTAAGCAGGTCACGGCGAATTAGAGGTAATCAAAAGAGGAAAGGAAAAGCACAATCCAGACGGAACCGGCGGTACAGTCAAGAAATATTTGTGAGTTAGCAAGAATCCTGATATAATGGGTATAAGCGCCCATCCGGGGCAGAAAGGCAGGGAGAAAAATGCACATTAGCTACAAACCGCTCTGGCACACACTGATAGAGCGAAACATGAGGAAAGAGGATTTAAGGCTTGCCGCTGGCCTGACCACAAATATGATAGCCAACATGGGCAAAGAAGGGAAACACATCAGCATGGACACGCTGGCACGAATCTGCGAAACGCTGGATTGTGGCATTATGGACGTGATTGAACTGGCCAGTGACGAGCCTTCCACCACAGGAGGGAACGACAATGGAAAAACTGAAAGAAAGAATCACAGAGAACGGCATTGATTATATTCTGGTAGGCGACTACTATATCCCGGACTTGAAGCTGCCAGAGGAGAACCGCCCCATCGGACGCTATGGGCGGCTGCACGGGAATATCTCAAACAGGAACACCCGGCACGGTACAGCTCCCTTATCCTTACAGGGAAATTGTGGACATACCTTGCCGACCTGAACGAGCAGGCAGAGGAACGGCTTGACCTTATTATAGAGCAGATGAAAGCCGCCGAGGAAGTGACCGAGGAACTAAAAGCCCGGAACCAGCTTGAATGGGTAGGACGGATGAACAATATCCGAAGCCGGGCGGAGGAAATCATAAATAGTGAACTTATCTATACCATGTAATCAGGGTATAAAATGGCCAGCCAGAATATAAATGGCTGGTCATTTTAAGTTGAAAGCACCATTCCTATTCGGTCTGCCCGGTTTCAATCTCCCCATGTTCTCTTTCAATCTGTTCCAAATGCTGCATCAGCACATATTCAATGTAATTCGTCATTGAGCGATGTTCTTTGGTTGCCAGAAATCCAATTTTATCAAATACTTCGTCTGATAGACGCAAGGTAAATACACGCTTGTTGGTTGCCATATTTCTCCCCTCCATTCCGGGTATGAATTTATGGTAGCCCAAATCAGAAAAAAATATATACGTTCACAAGACAGTCAAGTGATAGCATTTTATATCTAAAGACAGGAAACGCCATAATCAATCTTTAGTTTGGTCAGTTATAATTATGCCATGTTCCTTCTCTACTTTTTCCAAGTGCTGGATTAACACATATTCAATATAGTTGGTCAATGAGCGATGTTCACTTGTAGCCAAAATACCGATTTTATCAAACACTTCGTCTGACAGACGCAAAGTGAATACTTTCTTATTGGTTGCCATATCCCTGCCCTCCATTTTGGGTATGTATAAATGGTAATCGAATTTCGGCAAATAATATACAGTCACTTGACAGGTAAGTGACATCACTTTATAGTATAAGAGTGGTCAATCAACTAAAAATGTATATAAGTTTAAAGCGGAGGAATGGAATGTGAAAGGTTTATGGCAAAAAGTGAAAGAAATGTGGTGGTATTTCTGGGAAGTGGACGAAAACGACAGCACAGAAGAAAGGCTAAGCTCATTTGATAAGCGGTGGCTCCTGTACTGGAATTTCATGACCTGTATGGGAGTGCTAATACTTTTCATGATAGTAATAGGAATCAATAATATCCGTGTAACCCGTCAGAACGGAAAAGACGTAGAGGAAGCCATAAGCATGATTGCAACCTATATGGCATCCGCCACAAAGGACGAATATGACAAGATTGCCCAGACTATCCGGCATGATTTGGTATTCAGTGAATACGGCGAGGACATAGAGAATTTTATCCAGTATATCCCCAACACCGCCGAAACCTGCCGTATCTGCATGGAAAGCTACCCGGCTCAGGCAGTCCTTGTCTGTGCCAATACAGGACAGTTCTATTCCTTAGATTTGTACGATATAGGAGAAAGCCCGGACAACAGCAGCCGAGGGGGAACCATCATGAATTTTGGTTATGATGAAGTCAGCCAGACCAGCGTCCATATCACCAAAAGCCCCGACCAAAAGACAGGATATGCGGAGATAGACCGTGGACGTGGCATTGTCAGCGTCCATAGGATGAAGGCACTGTTTTGTGACGATTGTATCTGGGATATACTGAACACAGTTGAACACCAGTTGATAGAAGAATTTTTCATTTTCGACACAGAGAAAAGGACATTCTCTCCGATAGACGATAGTACGACATTACAGATAGGCGATTACCATCTGGATATTGAATATAAGGACAGTGACTACAGAATTGACATCAACTATACCAGTGAATAAGAAGCTGCCGTTGCAGGAACCGCTAAATTTCCTGTAACGGCATTTCCTTATCTCCGCTTCATCCTGCTCAACGGGGAATCCTTATATGCCGGAGTTTTCTTCATAACATTCTTCAAAACCGTGCGCTCCTGCTCCGACAGCTTCTCATACCGGATTTGTAGCTGCGTACACATCAGGGCAGTGAACACATCCAGATAGGAACCCGGCACGGCCAGCGCCTTCTTTGCGTCCCTGATTAGCTTCATGCCATTGGAGCCGTCCGGCGCACTGTCCGTATCATTCTTGTGCGCTTCCCTTATGGCATGGAGGATAGTGTCCCAAGTCCGGTGCGTGACCTGACAGAAATAATCTTCTTCCTGTACCTGCATGGTTTCCAACGCCTTTAACGCAGCATCTTCCTCCACCGGCTGATATTGGGAAAGGACTTGCCCCCGCAGGACTTCCAGAAGGCTGTTGAAGTTTTGGAAGTGGGCGGTTGCCACACCATCTACATAAATTTCCGTGTCTGTTATCAGGGTAACAAAATCCTCATGTGTGGCAATCTCACACAGCAGCCGGTTGTTGATACGCCCGCTTTTCAACAACTCCACCATGCTGTCACTCAAATGCAGCTCCGTAAGTTCCATGCCCGGATGGTTCCGGTTCTCTGTCAGGCAGAGCAGGTAATCCGTTGACACACCGTAAAACTTTGCCAGCTCCACAAGGTTTTGTGGCTGATTTCCTTGAGTTCGTCATTCTCATAGCTTCCCAAGGCTGATTTGGAAATCTTTGTAGCCGCCGCCAGTTCCTCTAATTTTAAATGCCGCTCCGTCCTTAAATCCTTTAACCGCTCCTGAATCGTTATCCCCTGTTTCATGGCTTCCTGCTCCTTCCCTGCGGCCAGCTTTTGCCGCCATCCCCATTGTACCACATATCCATGCCGGGCGCATTTCCCTTTGTGATTCTTTTCAAAGGCGCAAAATGCGCTTTTGATTTGCCCGGATTTTCAGAAGTGCAAAATGCACATCTGATTTTGCACCCGTCCGGCAGAAAGCCTTTTCCGCAATCGTGGAATTTTTCAGATTTTGGGCTTTATTCCTGATTCGTGGACATACGGCACATGGTACAAAAATGTCATATGATATAGGCAGTTCATCGATGGATTATTCCAATCGAATGACCGGCCTGTATGGGATATGCTCCCCGGCGATGTAACGCAACGACTTCCGGCAGGGAAACGGAGGAACCCTGACCGGAACGAGCGTACCAAGGAGAGCGAAACGCCGCCAAAGACGGGGGCAGGAACGACAGCAGAGGGAACCGGCAAAATGAACACCGAAACGATACCGAAACACAACAATTTCACGGGGCATAGTCTGCCCTGCCCGTAATACCAAGGGGGATTTTGGGGCGGCTCTACGGCTGTATTTCTTCTGAAAATCGCCCCGAAACGATACACAAAAAACCACTGCCCGCCCATTCCGGCTGTACCTGCTGAATCGGGCGGTTTTTCTATGGAGGAGGCACTATGCCGAGAATGTCAAAGAAGTTGAAGAAAGAGCTTGCTTTCTTCCTGAACGACCGGGGGCGCAGAAGCTACAACGGACTTTGCCGGAAATGCCAGCATGGGTGCAAGCAGAGTTTCCGGGCTGTCATTATCGACTGCCCCCACTACCTATCCAAACGAGCCAAAAGGAGGACACCATCCAATGAATTGTGAATTTATGATAGCCAGTACGCCCCTGCCGCCCTATATGCCACTCCCAAAGGCAATGCTCCGGCTTCCGGTCAGCAACACGGCAAAGGTCATGTATGCCCGCCTGCTGGATGAAATCCTGACAAGGGGAACCGAGGACAGCAACGGGATTCTGTTCATCCGCTTCCCCGTCATGGAGATAGCGGCGGCACTCTCCCGAAGCCCCCAGACCTGCAAGCGTTCCCTGAATGAGTTAGAACAGGCGGGAATGATTATGCGTGTCCGTCAGGGAATCGGGGAGGTCAGCCACATCTATATCCTGCTCCCGAAGGAGGACGCTGCCCATGAATGAGAAGCTGGAAAAACTGAATCAGGAGATTGAAAAGACCGAAGCCAGACTGCGGCGGGCGCAGCATAAGGAGAAAATGCTGGAACACCAGATAAAGACCCTGAACCGGAAGGAACGGACGCACCGGCTCTGCACCAGAGGGGCAATGCTGGAAAGCCATCTCCCCCACCCGGAAGCCGTGACGGATGAACAGGTCAGCACCATTTTAAAAGTATTGTTCCACCGGAGCGACACCAAATGTCTTTTGGAACAGGTTCTTGCAGAAAACCAGAAGGAGGATATGAAATGAAATTTTCAAAAAATGAGCTGAATGTTATTTGCCAAAATGCCGCACCGACCAAGGCGGAAACTCTTGCAGGCATAAAAGAAATCGTATCGGTAACAGCGGATTTAATGACAAAGTTAATCATGGAGAACGCCATCCGAAGACTGGAACGAATACCAGAACCAGAGTGCAGCCAGTTTATTGCCAGTGTAAAAGCACAGTTCCCGACAGAACAAAACAACAATTCTATCCGTCAGCGGCTTGCGGCGGCAAAAGCACAGGAACAGATTTTACAGGGGCATGACCTGTCAGGAAAAGAACGGTTCCGCCCGGAAACCCGCCACATGATTATGGTGGAAGTACAGAAACAATGCTTTGTTGGCTTTAAAGGGGAACGGTTCCGCTTTTATCTCTCCGATGAAGGCTACAGGAACGCAAAGCGCAGCGAGCAGGAGGGAGAAATCAAAATAAAAAGCCATGCCGCCGTTGTTGACGGAAAGCTCTATCCTGACAAGAAGCCCCGACAGCAGGAACGATAAAAAGCCTGTTCCAGAATCAAAGCGCGCCAGGCGCGTTCTGATTTATACCGCTTATGGCACAATCGGTACGGCTGATTCCTGACTTCTAGATATTTCGCTTGCAATTTTTACTTCCAAAGTGACAAGCTGGAAAATCTCCCTCTGAAAGAGGGCGCAATTATACACCACTTAGGGAAGTGGTGCATTGCGCCCTGCCGGGAGCGTCCTGCGGACAGCAGATGATTTCCACAGATTTTCAATCTGCTCCAATCATCACAGGGGAAGCTACCCTTCCCCTGCGCTGGCTTTGCCAGCTACCCCTTTGTGGCTTTGCCACCCGGAAATCTTTCAGAAAGCGTATTCCATTTAGCAAGTTAAAGCTGTATAATAGTGCCAGCGATAAATCAGGATTTGAGAGGAGGAGTTTTTATCATCAAACAGATTAAGCCATTTATTATCCCTGTACTTTTTTGACATTGATAGACCAAACTATAAAAATAATTATATTAAAGTTATTTATGCAAGACGAGTTTGATATAATATTTCATTTGTTGCGATTTAACCCAGAACAAAATACAAATTTGTCATGGTTTGGAAATTTTGCTGATGTTTTTTCAAGTTCATTTCTTATGGTTGTTTTTAACATTCTTGCCATTTATATTATTCTATCAGGATATTTATTGTATAGAGCAAAAACGAAGAAAACTAAATTTTCAGTGAAAATAATTTTAGTTTTTGGGTTGGCAGGTTGTTTGTGTAGCTTAATAGATAAAATTTTTGGGGAGGAAGTTTAGACTTTTTGCAGATACCAAACTTCTTTATTTTTGATATTAAGGACTGTTACCTTACAGTCGCAGGAATTATATTTGTTATCATCGGTATTTTACATAGTAAAGAAATAACCGTTAAAGAGTATTTGTACTTTTGTAGGAATAAATTCAAATTGTAAAATTTAAGCTTATCAAACTGATAACTCATCAAAAACTAAATACCTGCCGCCCACCAGCGGCAACGCAAGCAGGAAACTGAAAAAAGGTATCCTGCTTTTTCTATGCCCGGAATCCGGGAGGAAGGAGGGCGCACACTTGCCATGCCCGCACTGTAAAATCACCATCATTAAGCGGAGCAACAATGAATCCGCTGTTTCTGCCGCCGCCTACCAGAGCGGCGAAAAGCTGTTCTCTGAATACGACCAAGAGCAGAAATACTATCCCTACAAGAACGAAGTCACCCACAAAGAAATCATGCTCCCACCCCATGTGCCGCCGGAGTTTGCAGACCGCAATACCTTATGGAACTCTGCCGAAGCACAGGAGAAACAATGGAACTCCCAGCTTGCCCGGAGGTTCGTGCTTGCCATCCCAAGGGAAATCCCGCCGGGACAGTACGCCGACCTTATCCGTGACTACTGCCGGGAGTTTTTCGTTTCCAAAGGCATGATTGCTGACTTTGCCATCCACGACAAGGGGGATGGCAACCCTCACGCCCATATCCTGCTTACCATGCGGGCGATGGACGAAAAAGGGAAATGGCTTCCCAAGTGCCGCAAGGTATACGACCTCGACGGAAACGGCGAAAGAATCCGGCTCCCGTCCGGCAGATGGAAAAGCCACAAGGAGAACACCGTGGACTGGAACGACCAGAAGTACGCTGAAATCTGGCGGCAGGGATGGGCGGACACGGCTAACCGCTATCTGGAAGCAAACGACCGCCCGGAACGCCTTGACCTGCGCTCCTATGCCCGGCAAGGGATTGACCAAATCCCTACCGTCCACATGGGGCCTGCCGCCTGCCAGATGGAGAAGAAAGGAATCCAGACCAGCATCGGCAACCTGAACCGGGACATCAGAGCCGCCAACTCCCTCATGCAGTCCATCCGCCAGATGGTGCGCCACTTAAAAGGCTGGATTGCCGACTTAAAGGAGAAAAAAGCCGCTCTGATGGAAGCGTTGGAACAGACGAAGGAGCCGACCATATCGGAGCTGCTCTCACAGTATTTAGAACTGCGGAGCGGACAGCGTGCCGACTGGACTTCCAGAGGGAAGCTCAAGGGCACAGTTGCCGACTTCAACAAGGTACAGGCGGCTATGGATTTTCTGCGGAAAAAAGAAATCTCCACCGTAGAGAGCCTTGACACCCGGCTGGATGAAATCAGCCAGACCGCCGTTTCTGTCATGGCGAGCGTGAAAAAAAGCGAGAAGCGCATCAAAGCCATCAACACCATGCTGTCCTACATTGACAAATACGAAGCGGGCAAGCCAGTCCATAAGGAGTATGCCGCTATCGGCTGGAAGAAGAAAAAAGAGCAGTTTGCGGAGAGCCACCGGGAGGAACTGGACGCTTACTATGCCGCTATCCGGTATTTGAAAGCCAACCTGAAAGGCAATACCTACTCCCGCAAAGATTTGGAAGCGGAACGGGAACAGCTTGCTTCTGCCCTGCCGGAACAGGGGGAGGAGCTGGAAGCGGTGCAGGCAGATGTAAAAGTTCTGCGGGATGTGCGCCGCTGGCTCAATCAGGTATTGCCGTCCGAGCAGTACCGCCAGACCGCCGAGCCGGGGAAGAAACCGTCCGTACAGGGGAACCTGAAAGGGCGGCAGGAACGCATCCGGCAGGAGAAGGCAGAGAAACGCCAGCCGCCCCGGACACAGAAACAACAGAATATGGAACTTTAAACAGGCACTTGTTTTGTGATTGGAAACCGCAGACAAGTGCCTTTTATTTTGAACTGGAAAGATTTACAGACAACGTGAGCGACATTGTGTCGCCCACGTTGGGATTATCAGGAGGAACGCCTATTGAACGTATTTGAAGCCGTGAAGCAGTCCGTCACCACAAGGCAGGCTGCGGAGCGTTATGGAATTAAAGTGAACAGAAATGGGATGTGCGTCTGCCCGTTCCACAACGACAGGAACCCAAGCATGAAGGTTGACCGCCGCTTTTACTGTTTCGGCTGCGGAGCCACCGGGGACGTGATTGACTTTGTTTCCCGGCTCCACGGTATCGGCAGTAAAGAAGCCGCCCTCATGCTGGCGCAGGACTTCTCCATCCCTTATGAGGACGGGAGGAACGCCGGGAAGCCGCCCATCCGTCCACGCCTGCGGAGGGAAACCGAGGAACAGAAATTTAAGCGCATGGAGCGGCACTGTTTCCGGGTGCTGTCCGACTATTACCATCTCCTGCGCCGCTGGAAGGAGGAATATGCCCCACGGCAGCCCGATGAAGCATGGAATCCCCGGTTTGTGGAAGCCCTGCAGAACATGAGCCGGGTGGAATACCTGATGGACGTGCTTCTCTCCGGGGACATTCAGGAGCGGGCAGCCCTTATTACAGGACACGGAAAGGAAGTGAGGAACCTTGAAAGACGAATGGCAGAATTTACCGCCCCAGATACGGCAGGAAATAGCGAACATGGCAGACAGCGCCGAGCCGCCCCGGAGCGTTGAGGAAGTCAAGGCCATGCTGGAAACCACCGAGAAAGGCGGCTTCCGCAACAGCATCCGCAACTGCCTGACCGTGTTCCAGTGCGACCCGCTCCTGTCCGGGGCGGTTGCCTATAACCTGCTGACCGACCGCACCGATATTTTAAAGCCCATCGGTTACAAAAGACCCCAAAACAGCCCCATGACCGACACGGACATGAAATATATCCGGCTGTATCTGGAAGAAACTTACGGCCTGACAAGCGAAAAGAAGATACAGGACGCCGCCGACCTTGCCGCCAATGAGAACAGTTACCACCCTGTCCGGGAGTATCTGAACAGCCTGACATGGGACGGAACCGGGCGGGTGCGCTTCTGTCTGCGGCATTTTTTAGGGGCAGACACAGACCAGTACACCTATGAAGCCCTGCGCCTGTTTTTGTTGGGAGCCATCCACCGGGCATTTTTCCCCGGCTGTAAATTTGAGGTCATGCTCTGTCTGGTGGGCGGGCAGGGAGCCGGGAAGTCCACCTTCTTCCGTCTGCTGGCAGTCAAAGACGAGTGGTTTTCGGACGATTTGCGGAAGCTTGACGATGACAATGTATACCGGAAGCTGCAAGGTCACTGGATAATCGAAATGTCGGAGATGATTGCCACCGCAAATGCAAAGAGCATAGAGGAAATCAAGTCCTTTTTGAGCCGTCAGAAGGAAGTCTACAAGATACCCTACGAAACCCACCCGGCAGACCGCCCAAGGCAGTGTGTGTTCGGCGGCACATCCAACGCCCTTGACTTCCTGCCCCTTGACCGCTCCGGCAACCGCCGCTTTATCCCCATACAAGTATGCCCGGAACAGGCGGAAACGCACATTTTAGAGGACGAACCCGCTTCCAGAGCCTATATCAGCCAGGTGTGGGCAGAAGCGATGGAGATTTACAAAAGCGGCAGATGGAAGCTGACATTCAGCCCGGAAATGGTGCGCCACCTAAAGGAACGCCAGCGGGACTTCATGCCGGAGGACACCAAGGCCGGGATGATTCAGGCTTTCCTTGACAGCTACCCCGGCGATACCGTCTGCTCCAAACAGCTTTACAAAGAAGCCCTGAACCACTCCTTTGACGAGCCGAAACAATGGGAAATCCGGGAAATCAACGAGATAATGAACCAGTGCGTCACCGGCTGGAATTATTTCTCCAACCCCGGATGTTCGCCGGGTACGGCAGGCAGAAGGGATGGGAACGGGAGCAACCGGCAACGGACATCAGCAACGGGCGTGGAAAAACCCCGGAGGGATTTACGCCAGTGCCGGAGCAAATGGAGCTTCCCTTCTGAAAAAAACCGGCAAATAACAGCCCAATGCTATCCCGTTGCACACTTCGTTGCTATCCCGTTGCCGGGCCGGTTGCCGGGCAAAATCCCGTAACTGCGGGCTTTTCTCCCCTTTAACAACCAAAGCAACAGAAAAATAAAAGAAAAAGTATAAAATACCCCAACCGCCAGACAAGGATTAGTTCCAAGGTTTTTTGAAGCCCGTTGCCGGACTTCGTTGCCGACCGTCCCTGTCTGGCCTTTTCATGTATGGAGGACAACTGCCTATGGCGAAAAATAAAACAGAGATTCATGTCACCACAGTATTTGACGGTGAGCTGGACGCTACGGACGTTTTCGTGAGCCTCATCGCACAGAAACACAGCAGAAAAACAGATAAAGAATATCTTGCTAAACCACAAGAAATAGGGTATAATAAAGATGAGGTTCCAAGTGACCGTGTTCCGTCTGGATTGTGCGGGTAAACGGTTATGATGAACGCAATGGAATATACAGGGATGGACACACTTCTTGCCGGGAGCTTCCGGGCAGCTATCTATTGCAGGCTGTCCAAGGACGACGACCTTGACGGGACGAGCGCCAGTATCGAGAACCAGCGGGATATGCTGGAAAAGTTCTGCCAGAAGCAGGGATGGGAGGTTACGGCAGTCTATCAGGACGACGGCTTCACCGGCCTGAACATGGAACGCCCCGACCTGAAACGGATGTTGAAAGCCATTGAGCGGAAACAGATAAACCTTGTGATTACAAAGGATTTATCGAGGTTAGGACGGAACTACTTGCAGACCGGGCAGCTTATCGAGGACTTCTTCCCAAGAAACGGTGTGCGCTACATCGCCATGAATGACGGTATCGACACCATGCGGGACAACAACGACATTGCGCCCTTTAAAAATATCCTGAATGAGATGTACAGCAAGGATATTTCCAAGAAAGTCCATTCTTCCTATGTGCTGAAGGCGCAGAAAGGCCAGTTCACCGGCTGTATCGCCCCGTTTGGCTACAAGAAAGACCCGGAGGACAAGAACCACCTTCTCATTGACGGGGAAACCGCCCCGGTTGTCCGGCTGATTTTCGGATATGCGCTGGACGGCCACGGCCCCAACTACATCCGGCGCAGGCTGGAGGAAGAAAAGCACCCCTGCCCGACATGGTGGAACCGGAAGCGGGGACACCGGAACATCCGCACCAAATGGGAAAAGAAAGACCCGGAAAACGGGCGGTACGTCTGGGACTTCTCCGTGATTAAGGAAATCCTGATGAACCCCGTCTACACCGGCGCAATCGCTTCCCAAAAGACCGAGTACCGCTTTAAAATCGGCACTATCCGGGATAAGAAGCCGGAGGACTGGATTGTGGTGGAGGGGACGCATGAGCCGCTGGTGGACAAAAAGGACTTTGCGATTGTGCAGGAAAAACTGAAATCCCGCCAGCGACCGGGCAAATCCGGGGAAATCAACCTCTTTGCAGGGCTGATAAAATGTGGGGAGTGCGGAAAGGCTCTCACCATCCGCACCACGCATGAGAAGTTCCCGAAGCGGATTTTCTCCTGTAAGACCTACAATGCCTATGGGAAGCAGCACTGCACACAGCACCGGGTTGAATTTGACACGCTCTATTCTCTTGTGCTGAACAAAATCCGGGAGTGCGCCACCGCTGCCCTGACCGACAGCGAAGCGGTGGCCGGACGGCTGACCGACACCTGCCAGGCCGAGCAGAAAGACCAGCGGGAAGCGATGGAGCGCACCCTTGCCAAAGACGAAGAACGGATTGAAGTGCTGGAAAAGATGGTATTGCGGCTCTATGAGGACATGGTAGCCGGACGAATCACAGAAGAAAACTTCAATCTCCTGCTGGAAAAGACACAGAAGGAACAGGCGGAATTAAAGGCTAAAGTTGAGAAAGGCAGGAAACACCTTGCCAATGAAATCCGGCTTGCCGTGGACGCAAGGCAGTGGGTGGAATCCATACAGGAATACCGGGACATCACCGAACTGGACGCTTCCATCCTGAACCGCCTGATTAAAGAAATCGTTGTCCATGAAACCATAGACAGCGACAAAACAAGACACATTTCTATCGAAATTCATTTTAATCTCAAACCCATACCGGAAGTGGAGCAGGTCACAGGCTGACCGCTCCCCTGCTCCGGGGGATTCTTTAAAAACTCCATATATATTTCTTGACGTGCCGCCGCCCGCCAGAAAGCTGTATTGTTCCTACTAATTGGGGATAACACAACTGATGGCCGGAGGCGGGGTTGTCCTCATCGGCACACAGTTGATCCCGCTTCTTGGAAACCTGTTCGGTTAATGGAGGAAAGGGGACTCACTCATGTTCGATGGCATTTTTGAAGCAATCGAGGAGTGGATGAGAGAGCTTTTGACCAGGATGGTAACGTCCAACCTGACGGAAATGTTCACGGATGTCAATGAGAAAACCGGGGAGATTGCCGCTCAGGTTGGACAGACGCCGCAGGGATGGAACGGGAGCATTTTCAGCCTGATACAGAACCTTTCAAATTCGGTGATTGTGCCGATTGCAGGCATGATTATCACGTTTGTCCTCTGCTATGAGCTGATCTCCATGCTGACGGAGAAAAACAGTATGCACGAGATAGATACCTGGATGTTCTTCAAGTATTTTTTCAAGATGTGGGTGGCTGTGTATCTGGTCAGCAATACCTTTACCATAACAATGGCAGTCTTTGACGTGGGGCAGCATGTGGTGAGCGCCGCAGGCGGTGCCATCAACTCACAGACTGCCATCAATATAGATTCCATGATAGAAACGATAGAAACGACGATGGAGTCAATGGAGATTGGGGAACTTGTGGTGTTAGCTTTGGAAACCATGCTGGTCAGCCTGTGCATGAAGATCATGTCCGTAGTGATCACGGTGCTTCTGTACGGGCGTATGATAGAGATCTACCTTTACACTTCGGTTGCGCCAATCCCCTTTGCAACCTTTTCCAACCGGGAATGGGGGCAGGTGGGGAACAATTATTTCCGAGGGCTTCTGGCGCTTGGGTTCCAGGGGTTCTTTATGATGGTGTGCGTCGGCATTTATGCGGTGCTGGTATCAACCATCCAGATTTCAGACAACATGCATTCGGCGCTGTTCGGGGTGGCGGCATATACCGTAGTCCTCTGTTTCAGCCTGATGAAAACAAGCGGCTTGAGCAAGGCAGTGTTCAATGCGCATTAGACGCAGGAAGGGGGATTTTTTGAAGATTGGACTGATAGACGTGGATTCCCATAACTGGCCGAACCTGTGCCTGATGAAGTTGTCGGCTTACCATAAAGCGCAAGGGCATTCCGTAGAGTGGTGTGAGTCGGAAGGCAGGTATGACGTGGTTTACAAAAGCCGGGTGTTTACAGACACGTATTCCAAAGACACGGTTACTGTCAGGAATGCCGGGAAGGTAATCATGGGCGGCACAGGCTATGGGATGAAGGAATGCCTGCCGGATGCAGTGGAGCATAGTTATCCGGATTACGGCTTATATCCGCAGTTCCCGGATACGGCGTATGGCTTTTTAAGCCGTGGATGCCCACGGAACTGTGGGTTCTGCATTGTAAGCGGCAAGGAAGGGAGAAGGAGCGTACAAGTTGCTGATTTGTCTGAATTTTGGGATGGGCAGAAAGAGATAAAATTGATGGATGCGAACCTCCTGGCCTGCCCGGAACATGAAAAGTTGATACAGCAGCTTGCAGAAAGCCGGGCCTGGGTGGATTTCTCCCAGGGGCTGGACATCCGCCTGGTCAACCCGGACAATGTTTCGCTGTTGAATAAAGTCCGCACAAAAGCGGTTCATTTTGCATGAGACAATCCAAACGAAGATTTGACGGGTTATTTCCGGCGTTTTCTGGAACTGACAAATATAAAAAATAACCGGAGGCGGCGTGTATATGTGCTTACCAATTATGGGAGCAGCCATGGGCAGGATCTGTACCGGATAAACACATTGCGGGAGATGGGGTATGACCCATATGTGATGGTCTATGACCGGCCAAATGCGCCGAAGATTACCCGCCAGCTTCAGCGGTGGGTGAACAACAAACGGATATTTTATACGGTAAAGGATTTTGCGGATTATGCGCCTGCCAGGAAGGAGTGATTGATAGATGGCATTTGTATCCGTGCCAAAAGATTTGACGAAGATTAAGAATAAGGTGGTCTTGAACCTTACAAAGAGGCAGCTTGTCTGTCTTGTGGTTGCGGCGGCTGTGGGGCTGCCTTTTTATTTCCTCACGAAAAATTATATCGGGACGAGCAATGCGGCAACGGGCATGGTGCTTTTCATGCTCCCGGCATTTTTGTTCGCCATGTATGAGAAGGACGGGATGCCGCTTGAGAAGGTTCTTTTGAATATCATCAACGTGAAGCTGAAAAAGCCGGCAGTCCGAAGGTATGAAACAAAAAATATCTACGAGATGGAGGAAAGAAAAATAGAGACAAAACAAAAGAAAGGGGGAGGGACGCATGGGAAGAAAAAGAGAAAATAGGCAGACAGTCCGGATGACTGGCAAGGAGGATGCAATCAATCTGGATGACTGGCTGGACGAGCCGGAGGATGATTACATAGATTTTGAGAACAGTATCGCTTATTCCGGGCCGGGTGGAAGCAGGGGAATTAACAGAAAACTCACACGCCGTGAGAAAAAGGCGATGGAGAAAGCGGCGAAGGAGGCAGAGAAGCTAAGGAAGATCCAGGAGGAAGCAGACCGGAAAGCAGAATTGAAAGCCGCCCGTGAAGCAGAGAAAGAGGCAAAGAGAGAGGCAGCAAGGCAGAAAGCGGAGAAAAAGAAAGCCGTTTCTAAGAAAAAACCACATGCGGCATCGGCGGCACAAAAATCCGTTACGGGAAATGCGGCAACACATAAAGGCAGGAATACGGCAAAGGCGAAAAAAGCAAAAGAGAAACAGGTTTCCGCACAGCAGTCGATCCCCTACCGGGAGATGGCGAAGGACGGGATCTGCCGGGTGCAGGATAAATATTATTCCAAAACCATCCGGTTCTATGACATCAATTATCAGTTGGCGCAGAATGAGGACAAGAACGCTATTTTTGAAAACTGGTGCGACTTCCTCAATTATTTTGACAGTACCATTCATTTTCAGTTATCTTTCGTGAATCATCACAGCAACATGAAAGAGTTTGAATCTATTATCCAGATCAAGCCGCAGAACGATGATTTTGATGATGTGCGGATGGAGTATGCGCAGATGCTGAAAAACCAGCTTGCGAAGGGCAACAACGGGCTTGTCCGCACAAAATATATCACGTTTGGGATTGAAGCGGACAATATCCGAGAAGCAAAGCCGAAGCTGGAACGGATTGAAGCGGACATTTTGAATAATTTCAAGGTGCTTGGCGTATCTGCCTATCCTTTGAATGGGGAGGAACGCCTGCAGGTACTGTATGAAACCTTTAACCCTGAGGAAAAAACGCCGTTTCAATTCTCCTATGACAACGTGCTGCGTACCGGGATGGGGACGAAGGATTTCATTGCGCCCACCAGTTTTGTATTCAGGAACGGGAAGGATTTCCAGATGGGGGATACCCTTGGGGCGGCGTCCTACTTACAGATACTTGCCCCGGAGCTGACGGACAAGATGCTTGCGGAGTTCCTGGATATGGACAGGAACCTGATTGTAAACCTCCATATCCAGTCCTTAGACCAGATGAAGGCGATCAAGCTGGTGAAAAGCAAGGTGACGGACATTAACCGGATGAAGATCGAGGAGCAGAAGAAGGCAGTACGTTCCGGGTATGATATGGACATCATCCCCTCTGACCTCAATACTTACGGTGGGGAAGCGAAGCGGCTGTTGGAAGATTTGCAGTCCCGGAATGAGAGGATGTTCCTTGTAACAGCGCTGTTCTTAAATACGGCAAAGACAAAGCAGGAGCTGGACAACGCCGTATTCCAGACGGCGGGCATTGCACAGAAATATAACTGTTCACTGCGGCGGTTGGATTATATGCAGGAGCAGGGACTGATGAGCAGCGTCCCACTGGGATTGAATTTAGTCCCCATTAAACGTGCGCTGACGACCACATCCACGGCAATTTTCGTCCCGTTTACCACACAGGAATTATTTATGGCAGGGGAATCGTTATATTACGGCTTAAATGCGTTGAGCAACAACATGATCATGGTAGACCGGAAGAAGCTGAAAAACCCGAACGGCCTGATACTCGGTACGCCTGGTTCTGGTAAATCTTTTTCAGCGAAACGGGAGATTACCAACGCTTTCTTTGCCACGCAGGACGACATCATTATTGGAGATCCAGAGGGAGAGTATTATCCCCTTGTCCATGCGTTAGGCGGGCAGGTGATTCATATTTCTGCTACGAGCCGGGACTATATTAACCCGATGGACATCAACATGGATTATTCAGACGATGATAACCCGTTAGGGGTGAAAAGCGATTTTATCTTATCTTTGTGCGAGCTGATTATGGGTGCGAGAAACGGCATCGAAGCGGAGGAAAAATCGGTGATTGACCGCTGCCTGCCGATTGTGTACCAGAAATATTTCGATAATCCGGTTCCAGAGAACATGCCGGTGCTTGGGGATTTATACCAGTGCCTCCGGGAACAGAAGGAAGTGCAGGCACAGCGGATTGCGACGGCGCTTGAAATCTATGTAAACGGTTCTCTGAAAGTGTTCAATCACCGTACTAACGTGGAATTGGAAAACCGTATCATCTGCTTTGACATTAAGGATTTGGGGAAACAGTTGAAGAAGCTGGGGATGCTGATTGTCCAGGATCAGGTGTGGAATCGTGTCACCGTCAACCGTGCTTCACATAAGTCCACCAGATACTATATTGACGAGTTTCATCTGCTCTTAAAAGAAGAACAGACGGCAGCATATTCGGTGGAAATCTGGAAGCGTTTTCGGAAATGGGGCGGTATCCCGACAGGCATTACACAAAACATCAAAGATTTGCTGTCAAGCCGGGAAATCGAGAATATCTTTGAAAACTCGGACTTCATTTATATGCTGAACCAGGCGGCAGGGGACAGGCAGATTTTAGCGAAGCAGCTTAATATCTCTCCCCACCAGTTGTCCTATGTGACGAACAGCGGAGAAGGTGAGGGGTTGATTTTTTATGGGAGTACCATTATTCCTTTTAAAGACAAATTTGACCGTTCATTGCGCCTCTATGCGTTGATGACAACGAAACCTTCTGAGATGGAGCAAAATAGCGAAAGGGGAGATAATTTATAAAGCAATTAACACATTTAAGCCTGTTTACAGGCATTGGCGGCATTGACATTGCCGCTGAAGCCGCAGGTTTTACCACGGTCTGCCAGTGCGAATGGGCAGACTACCCGACTGCGGTATTGGAACGGCACTGGCCGGACGTGCCACGTTTCAGGGACATACATACATTGACAAAGGAGGCTTTTTATGACCGGACAGGACAAAAGGAACTTACGTTGCTCTCAGGGGGATTCCCCTGCCAGCCGTTTTCATCCATTGGAACCAGGAAAGGGTTTGCGGATGCCCGCTACCTCTGGCCGGAAATGTGCCGCATTATTGAGGAACTACGGCCCCATTACGTGCTTGGCGAGAATGTTGCTAACTTCATCAATATGGGGCTCAGCAAGACGCTCTCTGATTTGGGGAAGGCGGGATATTCCGTCTGGACATTCGTACTTCCTGCTTGCGCCGTCGGTGCGTGGCATGAGCGGAAGCGAACTTTCATCGTGGGGATTGATGTTTCCCACTCCCCTTGCATCAGACATTGGGACAAGGGCGGCTGTGCCAAGGGTGGAAATGACACCCAGGGGCGCTTTCCGTGGACTGAGGAAAAACGGCGGGAAATGGACGGCGGGACTGTCAGAAGTGATTTACTTTCTGGAGGAAGGAGCGGATGCAGCTATGCGAATCAACCCGGAATGGGTGGAATGGATGATGGGATTCCCGAAAGGGTGGACGGGAAACGTATCTGGGGCATAGAGCCTCCGTCAATACCACGTTTATGCTTCGATGTAAAAGACCGGAGCAAGCGCTTGAAAACATTAGGGAATGCGGTTGTTCCCGCACAGGTATATCCAATTTTAAGATATATTGCGGATATAGAAACAGGGAAATGCGCCCAGTGGTGCGTATGGGAGGGCGGAGTATGAAACGGTGGGTTGCGGGAATGATATTGCTCTGCTCCATGATTCTGTTAAGCATCAGTGGATATTTTTTCACAGATATGCTTATGCAGGAGCGGAAGGACGATGGATTGAAAGAGCAGTTGAAGGAAATCTATGAGGATTCTGAAAATATGGGACTGGAAGAAACGTCAGAGGAAAAGGACGGTAACGGGAATACGGATAATGGGGCAGCTTCTTCTTCTGTCCATCCGGGGCTGCTTGCGCTGCACAGGGAAAATCCAGACTGTATCGGATGGATTCGGATAGAAGGGACAGTGATTGATTATCCGGTCATGTACCGTCCATCAGAAGAAAACTACTATCTCCACCGGGATTTTTACGGGGAGTATTCAGCAAACGGCTGTCTGTTTCTTTCGGAACTGTGCAATCCAGAGACAAGTGACAACCTGATTATCTACGGACACCATATGAACAGCGGAAAGATGTTTGCGGCGCTGGATCAGTACAAGGACAGCGCATTTTATCTGGAACACCCGCTGATTTCCTATGACACACTGCACGGCAGTGAAACCTATCAGATTTTTGCCGTATTCTGTACGCCGGTATATACGGGAAGTGATTTTCCTTATTATACGTTTACAAAGGCGGAGGGTGCGGCAGATTATCGGGAATATATGAAAGCTGTCAAAGAACGTGCGTTTTATGATACAGGAATTTCGGCAGTTTTCAGGGATAAGCTGCTGACCTTATCCACCTGTGAGTATTCCCAAAAGAACGGAAGGGTTGTGGTAATGGCAAAGAAGATCCGCTAATAAGAAACAGATTGACAGATCCTGATACTTTGCGACATCGTGTCGCAAAGTTGGATAATGAAAGGAACAGCGATATGCGGGAACAGGAGTTTAAAGCAAGGGATAAAACTGTAAATAAAATGAGCCGTGATGGTCTGGTGGAAGAAAACCTGCAGAAGAAAGATTCTGTCCGGGTAAGCCAGAGGGAGCTGGGCAGCCTGACATTGCCTGGACAGGCGGTTGATTCTATTAATTTCCAAAAAGAAAGGGCAGATGCTAACAGGCATGGGCAGAGGGACAATATTTCTCCCGATGGGGAAAATCCCACAAAGGCAAGCAGGCAGCAACGGCAGTCTGCAAAAAAGCGGCGGCTGTACGAAGCGCAGACAAGGAATGCTGTGCCTGAAGCGGCAAACGAACCGTTATCTGGATTGCATTTGCCGTCTTTACCAGAAAACCATACACATTCCGTGCAGGAGCAGGACAGCGGCGGGGATGTGGAACCGGAAGTCCCGGAGGCAGGTTCGGTTCGGGGACTGTCGGAACATTCCTCACGCATGGGGAGCATCCGAGGGCATCCGTCCAGCGGAAGGAACTATGTTGAGGCGGTGGTGGAAACAAGCCACAACCGGAAGAAAAAGCTGGTGCAGTCACATTTCCAAAAAGAAAATGGACAGCAGGCAGGCGATGAAGATGGCAGTAAGGATTCCGGGAAAAAAGATACCCGATACCGGGAGACATCAGGGGATGCGGGAGAATCTTTTGATTCTGCCCGTGAAAGCATTAAGAAAAAGCAGAAACGGGAGCAGCTACATAAGGAACAGAAAAAGCAATCCACCAGACTTTCTTTCGATGATGATGAAGGCGGCATGGTACACGGGGCAGGCGTGGGGATCGGTAAAAAGGCTGCGTCTGCGGCGTCACATTCCATGTCAGCCTATGCACACGGGAAAGTGCATGAAGCGGAGCAGGATAATTCAGCGGCAGAGGGCGCACACCGGGCAGAGGTTATGGCTGAACATTCTTTACGCTATGCCATGCGTACCTCCCGCCGGATGGTGCAGAGGAAGCTTTCCCGGTGGAGGGAATCCCCGGAAGGGGAAGGCGTGAAAAGCCGCCTTCAGTTTGAAGCTTCACAGGAAACGGCAGAATCCATAGGAAAGCAGTTAGAAAAAACAGAGCAGGCAGAGAAAACAATCTGGAAAAAGTTCTGGCAGAAACAACGGATTAAAAAATCCTACCAGGCGGCAAAGCGGGGCGAGAAAACAACAGCGGAGGCGGCAAAAGCCACACAGCCCGTATTTGAAAGGATAAAGAGCAAAGCAGCGTTCGTCTTAAAAAATAATAAAGGGATATTTGGGGCAGCGGCAGTCATAGGGCTGCTTTTTTTGATGCTGTCGGCAGGACTGTCAAGCTGCAGTGCCATGATTGAGGGGGCGTCCTCCAGTATCATCGGCTCCACCTACCCAAGCACGGATGAAGATATTTATGATACGGAAAATGCGTATGCGGCATTGGAAGCCGCCTTAGACAGACAGATCAACAACATGGAATCCACCCATCCGGGATATGACGAATACTGGTATCAGGTAGACGAGATTTCCCATAATCCTTACCATCTGATTTCCTATTTCACTGCGAAATATGGGGAGTTCACTTACGAACAGGTAAAAGACGAAGTGGAGGAAATTTTCCGGGAGCAGTACAGCCTGTATGTGGATGAAGCGGACGATACAGTGACGGAGACAAAAACCGTTCGTGTCGGGGAATCTCTGGGGCAGGTGGTAACGAGCGGGTATTGTAACTGTTCCATCTGTTGCGGTGCATGGTCAGGCGGGCCGACTGCCAGCGGCGCATATCCTACGGCAAACCATACGATAGCGGTGGATGCCGCCAATCCCTTTGTGCCGATGGGGACGAAGGTTGTGATGAACGGCGTAGAGTATGTGGTGGAGGACACCGGGGCATTTGCCCGGTACGGGGTACAGTTTGATGTTTATTATGACAGTCATTCCGCTGCGTCTGCCCACGGGCATCAGACCTGGGAAGCGTTTATTGCGGATGATAATGGCAGTCAGGAAGTGGAAGTGACCACAATGGAAGTGATTAACCGTTTGGAGGTGACGCTTACAAACCATAATCTGGATGCCGTCCTGCGCAGCCGCATGGATGAAAATGAGGAAAAGCGGTATGACCTTTACAACGGGACTTACGGCAACCGGAATTATTTATTTGACGTGGGAAGCCTGCCCGGTGGTGCTGGTTCGGATGGTTATGGGTATGAAATCCCGTCCGAGGCATTGTCGGATGAAAAGTTCGCAAGGATGATCCATGAGGCAGAAAAATATTTAGGCCGTCCTTATGTATGGGGCGGGGCTTCACCGAGTACCGGGTTTGACTGTTCTGGCTTTGTCAGTTGGGTAATCAATAACTGTGGAAATGGATGGAACGTGGGAAGGCAGACGGCAGAAGGCTTACGTGGGTGCTGCGCTTATGTATCGCCGGCACAGGCAAAACCAGGTGATTTGATATTTTTCCAAAACACCTACCCGACATCCGGCGCAAGCCATGTAGGGATTTATGTAGGCGACAATATGATGATCCACTGCGGTGACCCAATCCAATATACGAACATAAGTTCTGCATACTGGCAGCAACATCTGCTCGGATTTGGCAGATTGCCTTAAAGATGCTGTCTGGTAGGAATAAAGATTGACATTATGATAATAAAGTAAGACATTTTCACAAGAAAATAAAGGAGAAGAATGGATATAAAAAGAAACCAAATATACGAAACCGACTGCATGGAAATATTAAAAAGACTTTCAGATTCAAGTATTGATTTAATTATTGCAGATCCGCCGTATTTCCGCATGAAGGGAGAGTTTGATTTTGTTTTCCAAACCATCCCTGAATATCTGGAATGGTGCAGGGGATGGGTAGAAGAATGTTACAGGGTATTGAAACCAACGGGGGCATTTTACTGTTGGGGAAGCTGCCAGACAATTGATAAACTTTCGGTTCTTGTCTTAGACCGGTTTGATTGGATTAAACGGAACCTAATTGTCTGGAATTTTTCGACAGGACGGCCGGGTAAAGCATCTTATCGGTATGAAAGTGAATTCCTTTGGTTTTACAGTAATCCCCTGCATGAAATCAATCAGGATAATATCCGTATTCCTTACCATGCCGGAGGTGAGAAAGATAAAAGAAAAAATCCAAAAGGGAAAACCTGTGGGAATGTATGGGAATGCCCAAGGATTATGCCGAATTACCGGGAAGCAACAAAACATCCGACACAGAAACCGGAAAAGCTGTCTGAAAGAATTTTATTGGCCAGCAGTTCTCCGGGGGATTTAGTATTGATACCATTTGCTGGATCAGGTACGGAAATTGTTTCCTGCATGAAAAAGAAAAGAGATTTTATTGCGGCAGAGATAAATCCGGCATATGTGAGGGAAATTATTCTGCCACGATTGGAAACAGTGAAAAAGGAGGGATTTTTTGAATAAAAAGCTACATCGCGTCTTGGATGAAATTCAGAAAACGGAAGAAAAGATTGCCGCATGGCAGGAGCATTTAGGGGAACTGAATGTCCAGAAGGAAATGCTGGAGGATGCAGAGATCATTAAGAGTGTCCGTGCTATGCGGCTTGGAAGCCGGGAATTGTTATCTGTCTTGGAGGGCATACAGAATGGGGCAGTCATACTTACTGAGAAGCTGGAAATGACGGATGGTTCTGACAGTAATGAAAGTACAGAGCCGGAGAACCTATCAGAATTAGCAGGGGGTATGGGTATGATGGAAACGGCAGAGAGCCGGACGGAAACAGCAGAGGGGATTATCTGCAGAACAGGAATTGCCGGAAGATACGGCAACGGAAAGGGAGGATTTTTAAGATGAAGGATAAAATCAAAAAATATCTGATGGTGGTTACAATGGCCGTGGGGATTCTGTCCTCTGCGGCCATGCCTGCATTGGCGTATACGGGCGGTGCAGAGCAGACGGAAGGTGATAGTTCAAATGCAGGAACCGTCACCGGGAATATCAGCGTGGAAACAGAAGATTCAGAGGATGAGCCAATCACAGAGGAACCGTCAGACACAGAGGATTCAGAAGAGGAAGAATCACAGGGCAGGGTGCAGGGGACGCCGTTCTCTGTGCCAGGGAACGGGCAGTTGGTGGATGATAAGACAGATGATGAAAGCAAACAGTTCTTAACGATCCAGACCAAAAACGGCAATACCTTCTTCATGGTATTAGACCGTTCCAACAATACGGAGAATGTCTATATGCTGTCCATGATTGATGAAAATGACCTGGCAGAGTTTATCGGGGAAACGGAAAAAGAGCCGGAACAGGAACAGCCTTCCGTAGTCATCCCGGAAACAGAACAGCCATCTGTGCAGGAGGAAACAGAAACGGAAACAGAGGAAGCGCCGGAAGAAAAGAAAGGCGGCATGAATACGGGTGCCCTGCTTGCGGTAATCGTGCTTTTAGCTGGCGGCATCGGAGGTTATTATTATTTTAAAGTGCTGAAACCAAGGCAGGACGGGGACGAAGCGGACGGTGAGGATCTGGAATTTTACGACGGCGGCGCATACGTCAATGAAGATCAGGAAGATTCTGATGAAGAAGGGGAGGATGAATAATGTTTTTGGTCATTGCGGAGAAACCGAGCGTATCACAGAGTCTGGCCAGGATTCTTTCCGCCGGGGAGCGGGAGGACGGCTATCTGTTCGGGAAAGACTGCATTGTAAGCTGGTGCCTGGGGCATCTTGCAGAATATGTTTCCCCGGAGCATTACGATTCTAAATATGAAAAGTGGGAGTTTGCCGATCTCCCCATCGTGCCGGAACAGTGGGAATTATCCGTTGCAAAAGATAAGAAAAAGCAGTTTGCCGTCTTAAAAAAGCTGCTGAACCGGAGTGACCTGGATTACGTTGTCAATGCCTGTGACGCAGGCCGGGAAGGAGAACTGATCTTCAAGCGTGTCTATGACCTGTCGGGCAGTAAAATCCCGGTCAAGCGGCTGTGGATCAGTTCTATGGAGGACAGCGCAATCCGGGAAGGGTTTGCCAACCTGAAAGACGGTAAGGAGTATGAAAATCTCTGCGAAGCCTCCGTATGCAGGGCAAAAGCGGACTGGCTGATCGGGATGAATGCAACTAGGGCATTTACCACGAAATATTATAAGCGGCTGACCGTGGGGCGTGTGCAGACACCGACACTGGCAATGCTGGTGGAGCGGCAGGATGCCATCGACAGGTTTGTGAAGGAAGCCTATTATAAAGTGGCGGTTGAAGGGGATGGGATTCGTGCCGTATCGGAATCTATTAAGGATGAAGCGGAAGGCATTGCCCTGGCTGAAAAATGCAATGGGAAGTCTGCAGTTATCCGCAAAGTGGAGAAAATACAGAAGAAGAACCAGCCGCCGAAGCTCTATGACCTTACTACGCTGCAGAGGGAAGCGAACCGTTTCTTTGGGTATACGGCGCAGGAAACATTAAGGGAGCTGCAGGAATTGTATGAAGCAAAGTTAGTCACCTATCCCCGGACGGACAGCCAGTACATTACGGCTGATATGGAGCAGACAGCTTTAGAATTGTTGGATTTGTTGCCGGAGTTGCTGCCTTTCTTACAGGAAGAATCTATCGGGAAGAATGTCAGGCATATTATTAATAATGGCAAAGTTTCAGACCACCACGCATTGCTGCCGACAAAAGAGGCATTGGAGCAGGATTTTGAAGAAGTGTCGGAACGGCAGAGGAATATCTTCCGTCTGATCGGGCAGCGTCTGGCGCAGGCAGTGTCCGAAGAATGTATTTATGAGGAAACGGCGGTTACGGTGCTGTGCGGGGGGCATGAGTTTTCTGCAAAAGGAAAGGCTATTGTCCAGCCTGGATTTAAAAGGATTGAAGATGTCTTCCGTAATGCTGTGCAGAAAGGGAAGCAGGTGGAGAAAAACAGTACAGACGATACGGCAACCATTCCGGAAGGATTGCAGGAAGGGATGGGGATTGCAGAAGTCCGGGCAGGGAACAATCGGCATTACAGTTCCCCGCCGAAACCATATAGCGAAGACACACTGCTTGCCGCAATGGAACGTGCCGGGAATCAGGATTTTGACGAGGATACCGAGAAGAAGGGGCTTGGAACACCTGCAACTAGGGCAGCTATTTTAGAAAAACTGGTTTCCTCCGGCTATGCCAAGCGGAGCGGTAAGCAGATTCTCCCGACTGCAGACGGGAAGGAGCTGATTGCGGTACTACCGGATTACCTGAAATCTGCCGCCATGACTGCGGAATGGGAGAATAAGCTGCTTCTGATGGAAAAAGGGAAGATGGACAGCAGCGAGTTCTTACAGGAGATTACAGATTTGATTGATACGATGATTGCAGGGTGCAGCGCCATATCCGGGGAGGAACAGAGCCGTTTCCATCAGAGGGAAAGCGTTGGAACCTGCCCGGTATGCGGGAATCCTGTGTATGAGGGGAAGAAGAATTTTTACTGCAACAACCGGGAATGTTCTTTCTGCTTATGGAAAGAGAACCGCTATGTTTCCAGTATGAAAAAGCTGGTGGATAAGAAGATGGTAATGGATTTACTGGCGGAGGGGCGTACCCATGTGAAAGATCTCTATTCACAGAAAACAGGGAAAACCTTTGCGGCAGACCTGTTGATGAAGGCAGAGGATGGACGTGCGAATTTCAGCCTGGAATTTCCCAAGAATAAGGGAAATGCGAAATCCGGCAGAAACACAGGTAGAAATAAAAAATAAAGAACATACCGCCCTTGTATCTGGAAAAGTATTGTGTATAAGGCAACTTTCCGGTGCAGGGGCGATATTTGATATGGAGGTTTTATATGGCAATGTTAAATGAAATCCGTGGGCTTGCGGAGTATGAGGCAAAGGCTGTCACCAGTTCCCCGCGGGACTGGATGAATTATCTGGATACGGCTGCAAAGCTGTACCGCTATTCCTTCCCGGATACGCTTTTAATCCATGCGCAGCGCCCGGATGCGACCGCCTGTGCATCGTTGGAACTGTGGAATGGGAAGATGAACCGGTGGGTGAACCGTGGGGCAAAGGGGATTGCGCTGATCGACGATACCGGGCCGACACGGAGGCTGCGGTATGTATTTGATATTTCCGACACCCATATGGTGCGTGGCGGCAGGACGCCGAACCTGTGGAGGATTGAAGATGCACAGAAAAAGGACATCCTTGGCCATCTGGCGGACACTTACGGGCTGTCAGAAGTGGACAGCGCAGACCTGCCGTTTGCTTTATCCGAAATTTCCCGCCAGTTGACGGAAGAAAACTTAGAGGAAGCGATGGACGGTCTTCTATATGAAACGGAGGGGACATTCTTAGAGGGGCTGGACGGGGACACGATCCGTGTGGAGTTTCGGCGGCTCCTGATGAACAGCGCCTTTTATACGCTGGCTGTCCGCTGCGGCCTTGACCCGATGGAATATTTGGAGGAAGAAGATTTTTCGGCAATTACTGATTACAATGCGCTGCCTGTGCTTACCTTCCTTGGGAATGCCACAAGCCAGCTTGTGGAGCCTGTCCTTGTGGACATTGGACGGACAGTGCGGAAAATCCTTATAGAAGAATTACAGAAATCGGTTGCAAATAAAGAGGACATCGGTTATAATGAATTTAGCGCTTTAAAGCATGAAAGTGAAAACAGAGAAGGAGGAAATGAGAATGGAACTGACTTACCACCGCAAAGGGGATTACCTGTTCCCGAACCTGACGATAGAGGAACCGAAAGTGGCCATCGGGAAGTACGGGATGCTGCGCCGGACGTTCCTGAAGGAGAACCGGAAGGGATGGTATCAGAGTATGATGCTGTCGGGGAAACTGGACAGGCACTTGATGGAGATCGAGCAGGCAGCGACGGAGAGGATGGAAACCCTGATGAAAGGGTTACTGGAGAAATACCCGGCTCCGGACAAGGAGAAAGACCAGATGGCGTGGGCAGCACATATGAATGGACTGACGGCAATGGCGGAAGAGAGCATCTTGAAGGAATTGGTATACAGCTAAATGAGGAAACAACAGAACAGGATCTGAGTGAAGCAGAGGAGAAACAAGCCTCTGCTTTATCTTTGCCCGATTTACCGACCGTGGAACAGCAGAAACGGGAGATTGAGGGGCGGATGCAGGCTTTGTATGCCGGGGAGGTTGCGATCCCTGCGGATGTGATAGATGAAGTTTTACGGAACGGCAGCAACCGGGACGGGAGCCAGCTTAGGATCATCTATAATTTTATGATAGACCAGACGCCGGAGGAATATACGGAGTTTGTCCGCAGGGAGTATGGCACAGGCGGCATCGGGCTTACCATAGGCGGCACAGAGTATTCTGTCTGGTATGACGAGCTTGGGATGCAGGTTGCCGTAGGGCATACGGTGACAGACCGGATACTGGATAAGGCATTTTTATCCTGGGAAGGTGTGAGCGGGCGTATCCACCAGCTTTTGAAACAGGGGGAGTATGCGCCGCAGGAGGTATTGGACGTCGCAAGGGATAACGCTTTGAATGAACACGCAAACGCACTCGCCTATCTGTATCAGGATATGGCGGATGGCGTTGCGGAGCTTGTATTTGAAGATGTGGAGGTATTCCGTGGCGGGTTCCCGGATAAAGTGGAACGGTTGCAGGCATTGTTGGCGCAGCCGGAATTTTTAAAGGACTTGAATGAACGTCTGGCAGGGCTGGCAGAGGCATATTCTTTGGACAAGGAGATTATGCGGTTCCACTTTTACCGTCCAGACAGGGTGTGCGAAAAATTTGAGAAGTTTGCAAAGGAAGCCGTACCATATCAGGCGAGGGACGGATTTGCATGGGAGGAACACCCGGTTTTTATCACAGAGGATGAGATTGACGCTTTTCTGCGGGGAGGCGGCGCATATTCGGACGGGCGGCTGGCTACTTATGCGTTTTTTATCCAGGATAAGACGGACAAGGAAAAAACAGACTTTATAAAAGAAAGATACGGGATAGGCGGCCAAAGTCATGCGCTGTCCGGTGCAGACCATTCCCATGCGGATTACAGCGGGAAGGGGTTGAAGCTGGCGAGAGGCTCTTATAGTAAGCCGGATGTGGAAATCTTATTAAAATGGCCAAAAGTGGCAAAACGGGTAACGGCTTTGATTGAAAACGGCACTTACCTGAAACCATCTGATTATTCCCGGATGCCTGTTTATGAGCGGGAGCGGATGGCAGGCAGGGTAATCAATTTTTATTACCATATGCCGGATGAAATTGAGCGGCCGTTTACAGACAATTTCCTGCATGAAGAGGCAAGGGAGGAACTGCCGCTTTTACTGGAAAATCCTAACACTGCGGAACAGCTCTTGGCAGATATGGACGCTGCCTTTGCCGCACTGCCGTTGGATTTTGAAGATTATGAGAAGCGGGCGCAGATCCTTACTGACCTCCACGGTTATGTGGAAGGGACATATACGATTTTCCCGGAACGGAAAAGAGAAGAAGTACAGATTGAAAATGGAGGGCAGTTATCCCTCTTTGATTTTATGGTTCCAGAAAAAACGCCAGAAAAGCAGGAAGAAACAAAAGAACCGCAAAAAAAGGCAGAACTAGGAATTAAGAGTGCGGAACCAGCAGAAGATAGCAGCGGCTCCGGCGAAACCAGGAAGTACACTTACGCAGTGGGGAACTTTATATATCTGGATACGGATAAGTTACACCGCATTACAGAAATCAAGAATCAGCACATATCGGTAAAAGATATGGAACATCCAGACCATAAAGAAAGCATAATATTTCTTGATTTATATGATGGGAGGTTAGATGTCTGCCCGGAACTGAACCGGCATCTGCTGATTGGCGGAAATGCATTAGGGAGGGACAGCCGGGCTATTTACAAAGAATGTCTGTATACTGCCCTTGCCGCCATTAAAAGCAGCGCAGCCTATGATGTCATCCGTTCCAGGGACGTAGATGAAGATATGGCGTATGATATTGTCCAGGAAGAACTGGACAATTTAATGGTGCGTAACAGGGAAAACGCCCCCGTTATGGCAGAAGCCTATGAGAACTGGGATGACTTCCGGGACTGGATGGCAGAGGATATTTTCCAGAGGACATACCAGGATTACCTTGTAGACAGCCGGGACGCCATTGCCCTGCATGAAAATGACCCGGAAGCACCGGAGTGGGCAAGGGGCATGGAGGTGGACGCAGAGTTACAGGAGATTGCGGCATTTCCAGAAGAAGCAAAGGAAAATTTGCGGGAAGCGGAAACGGCGGCAGGAGCAGAAACCGTAGATTCCACAAAATCCGCAGAACCGGATCTTATGCAAAGAAAACCAGGCATATTTGAATATGGGGGATTTCATTTTGAAGCCGTTGGGAAACTGCAGGAAAACTTCAACACACAGGACATTATCCGGAATACCGGGTCGCATAACGAACTTGGCATATCTGATTATGAAGATGGGGAGCATCTGTATTCGCACAGCAGCTTTTATGAAGCAAGCACAGACAAAACCGCAGATGTTTTCCGGTGCGTGGAAACGGGGAAGAATTATCTTCCAGGGGAGCATGAGCTGTTTGAGTATGTGGGGGAATTTATCCCTTTTATACAGCAGGAAAAGCAGGCGGAAGAAGCGGAGCTGCCACAGACGGGCGTAGCGTTTTCTGATCCGGAAGAATTGCAGGAGGAACCGGATGATGAGGAATACGATCTGATTGAAAACAGGCTGTTCCTTGCAATGGAGGAAGCGGACGTATATTTGGATGATTTTTCGCCGGAGCAGGTGGATGTGATTTATGAAGCAGCGGAGAAGGGCTTAAATCTTGTACCGATGCTGAACCCGGAGTTCCCGCCAGAGCAGATGCAGTTGATTGCTGACGTGATGGAGCGGATGGCTGCTAATGAGCAGGCAGCGTTTGGGAATGAGATCAATCCCCTGACAAACCATGTAATGAATCCCGAAGAGATCAACCACATCCGCAAAGACCGCAGATTACCTTTAGAGCCTGTTGCCGTAGATGGGATAGATGGAGCCGGAGAGATCGGAAACGGCAGTACCCGGCAGGCTGGAAGGGGAGAACTGTCACCGGAACTGGAACGCAGGGAAAAAATAAATTTCCATATCACCGACGATGACTTAGGCGCAGGCGGCCCGAAGCAGAAGTTCCGTGCCAACATGGACGCAATCCTTCTCCTGAAAACGCTGGAACAGGAAAGCCGACTTGCCACGCCGGAAGAACAGGAAACCTTATCACATTTTGTCGGATGGGGCGGCATCCCGGCAGCGTTTGACGATAAGAATGAAGCGTGGGCGGCGGAGTATGCGGAGCTGAAAGCGGCGCTGACGCCGGACGAATACCGGGAGGCAAGGGCGTCCACATTAAATGCGTTCTACACTTCCCCTACGGTCATCAAGGCAATGTATGAAGCATTGGGGAACATGGGATTACAGAAGGGCAACGTATTGGAGCCGTCCTGCGGGATTGGGAATTTCATGGGATTAGTGCCGGAGACTATGGACGGGCTGAATATGTACGGCGTGGAGATTGACAGCATTTCCGGGAAGATTGCAAAGCAGCTTTACCAGAAAAATAATATCTCCGTGCAGGGCTTTGAAACCGCCGCATACCCGGACAGCTTCTTTGACTGTGTGGTCGGCAACGTGCCGTTCGGCGCTTATAAGGTGGCAGACCGCAGGTATGACCGCCACAACTTTATGATACATGACTATTTTATCGCAAAGTCACTGGATCTGGTGCGTCCGGGCGGCGTGGTGGCGGTGGTGACGTCAAGCGGCACGATGGATAAGCAGAGTGCATCCGTTCGCCAGTATATAGCCAACCGCGCAGACCTGCTTGGGGCAGTCCGCCTCCCCAACAATGCGTTCCAGAGGAATGCCGGAACGGGTGTTGTTGCGGATATTTTATTCTTCCAGAAACGAGACCGGGCGTCCCTGGAGCAGCCGGGGTGGGTGGAACTTGGCACGACATCAGATGGGCATACGGTCAATTCCTACTTTGTGGAACACCCGGAAATGGTGCTTGGAGAATTTACCAAAGAAAGCACACAGTACGGAAAACAGGAAACTACGGTGAAACCGATAGAGGGCGCTGTCCTTGCGGAGCAGTTGAAGGAAGCGGTGAAGCATATCCGGGGGACGATTACGGAGCTGGAGTTGGAAGATTCCGAATTAGAGGAAACCGTAACATCTATCCCGGCAGACCCATCCATCAAGAATTTCAGCTTTGCAAACGTGGACGGGAAAGTATATTACCGGGAAAATTCTGTTATGAATTTAATGGAGCTGCCCGCTTTAACAACAGAGCGTGTGCTTGGGATGATTGAACTGCGCAATCTGACGCAGGCACTTTTGCAGTGCCAGATGGAGGATGGCAGTGATGCGGAAGTTGCCATGCTGCAGAAAGAATTAAACACGCATTATGATCGGTTTACCGCACAATACGGCCTGATCAGCAGCAATGCCAACCGGAGGGCCTTCTCCCAGGACAGCAGCTATTGCCTGTTAGCGTCTTTGGAACTGGTGGACGAGGAAGGGAAGCTAAAGCGGAAGGCAGATATTTTTACGAAACGTACTATCCGTAAAGCGGTGCCGGTGACAAGCGTGGATACTGCCAGTGAAGCCCTGGCCGTTTCCATCGGGGAGCGGGCAAGGGTGGACGTGCCGTTTATGGCAGAATTATCCGACAAGACAGAATCCGAAGTCACAGAGGAACTGGCGGGGGTAATTTTTAAAAATCCGCTGACAGACCGGTAGTGTAAAGTAGCCTATGAAAAACTGGAGTCAAAAAAATAGGCTCCATTAGAACTTTGATAATTGTAGATACGATAGATTTTGGCAGTGTCCGCCACCCTTGACGGCACACCAAAACAATGCTCTGAACGTCTTACCGACGGCGAAGAACTCAAGAACAGATACCAGTTTCTCCGTCTGATTCACAGCATTGTAGCATTGTTTTGGCGTGCCATCAAGGGCAGGTCCCTTCGGGATGGCTAGGTAATTACCTCTGGCTCGGAATCTAAGAACAGATGTGGGCTTAGCCCTGTTGCTGCTTTAAGAGTTCCTGTTGGCCCAGATAGATCAGGAGTTGCCATTTGCCGGGCATATTCCCAGCGCCTTCCAGCAGTTCCACTTTATTCAGCGGTTCCCTGCCGCCGGATTTCTCATGAGGACGCAGGAAGTTATAGTAAGCGACCCAGAGAGAAACGCTGTGTATTGCACCGCCATCCGTACCGTAACCGCAGGTGACACGATAAGATTCCCTGAATGTACGGTTCAAGCGTTCGATCACCTGTTTGAATGGCCGGAATTTTTTGGATACTTCGTCGTCATTGGTAAGGCCGATCACCTGCGTGATGAATACGTCCCAGCCTTTTTCAATCTTGAACTGCTGGGCGGCAAGCGGATACGCGCTGTATCCGTCAGCAATGAATTTCAGGGTTCTGTCAGGGAATTCCTTAAATTTATCAAATGCCATGCGCATGGTAAGAATACAGGGGCCGACATCTCTTGAAGTTGAGACCTGATAGCCGAGGATGGAGCGAGTTACTTTGTCCATGATGAGCCAGACATATGCTTTTATACCTTTGATTTTGATGTAGGTTTCATCAGCAGCAAGTTCGTTGGAAGGATTGTAGTCATAGGAATCTACAAAGGGACGGATGATGACAGCGGCTGTTTTGGCATAATTGTTGACCATGGTATGTGAAATGTCAATACCATGGATTTCTTTAAGGGCCTGTACGGTCTGCCGGAGAGAGAGTTTTAAGTTTACCCGGTAGGTAAGGCACAGCCCCATGATATAGGCGTTGTTTTTCTTATATCTGAAGGAGGTTGCCCACTTTGGGAGCTGGTTTAGTTCCATATCAAAAAAGTTTACAGAAAACTCGCGGTAAAGATAACGTAGTTTATATTTCCAGTATTCGGATTGCGGAAGCCCTTTAGGAAGCTTTGTGAGATTCCGCCGGTAGTAAGGACAGCTGTCGTTGACACACTTATGGATACGGAAATGTTTCCGGTCTTTGACAGGCTTTAGGGCATGCCCGCAATAAGGGCACTGTAGTTTGAACGGGGATGTTACTTTTTCACCGTTGACAAAGGTTTGCCCGCAGATCTTGCACTTAAACTGTCCGCGGCCGCCAGAGTTGTCATAGATATAGTCATGAGGGGCGCCGCAGAGAGGGCAGGCGGTATCAGTCGGAACGTTACGGGGTTTGCCTTTCTGGGGTTTGACAGGTTTTACGGCTTTGCCATAGCGGAGGAGGTAGTATCCGTTCCAGAGTTGCCAGTCCTGTTTGATGAATGGTTTGATGACAGGAAGTTTATCCGTGAGGAACTTTTGGTATTTAGGGCTGTGGAGTTCATCGTGAGCCCACTGCTTAAGAGGAATGTATCTGCAAATAAAAAGAATGAGCCAGCAAATTTGCTGATATTGTTCTTGAATGATTTTAAGTAAATATAGTATAATGTTATCCATAAAGCAATGATTTACCTTTCGTATTTTGTTGAGTGTGGTGCTTACATTATACACGAAAATAGGGGATCATTGCTTTTTTAGTTGTAAAAAGCTAAAAATTCCCTGAAAACATGAGGTTTTTAAGAAAAATAGGATTGTAATACTTTACAATACCGACAGACCAGTGGGAGGCATCGGATGAATATTTATCCGGCAATGTCCGGGAGAAACTTACGGTCGCAAAGCAGTTTGCAGAAAATCATCCGGAATATGGGATCAATGTGCAGGCATTGGAGCGTGTGCAGCCGAAAGACCTGGAAGCGTCGGAGATTGAGGTGCGGCTTGGGGCAACCTGGGTAGATCCGGTTTATATCACGGAGTTCATGGGGGAGCTGTTCCATACGCCAAGCCATTTATTAGAAAACCAGATTGACGTAAAGTATGCGAAAGTCAACGGCCAGTGGAACATTTCCGGGAAAAGTGCGGATTCCCGTGGAAATTCCCTTGTCACAGCCACTTACGGGACACAGCGGGCAAGCGGCTACCGCCTGTTAGAAGATGCGCTGAACCTCAAGGACACAAAAATCTTTGATACGGTTGTGGAGGACGGCAAGGAAAAACGTGTCCTGAACAAAAAAGAAACCATGATCGCACAGCAGAAGCAGGAAATGATAAAGGAAGCCTTCAAGGAGTGGATTTTCCGGGACATTGACCGGAGGGAGGATTTGTGCAGGAAATACAACGATTTATTTAACAGCGTCCGTCCCCGTGAATACGACGGGAGCCATATCCAGTTCGCAGGCATGACACCAGAGATCACGCTGATGCCCCACCAGAAAAATGCGGTGGCGCATATTTTATATGGAAACAATACGTTGCTTGCGCATTGTGTAGGGGCTGGCAAGACATTCCAGATGATTGCCGCCGGGATGGAGAGCCGGAGGCTTGGGCTGGCACAGAAGAACCTTTATGTCGTGCCGAACCATCTGACCGAACAATGGGGCAGCGATTTTCTGCGCCTGTATCCGGGTGCAAATGTCCTGGTTGCCACGAAAAAGGATTTTGAGCCTGCAAACCGAAAGAAGTTCTGTTCCCGTATCGCAACAGGTGATTACGATGCCATCATTATCGGGCATAGCCAGTTTGAGCGCATCCCCCTTTCCAGGGAACGGCAGATTGCTGCCATCGAACGGCAGATGAACGACATCACGGCGGCGATTGCAGAGCTGGCAGAGGAAGAAGGCACACGCTACAACATTAAGCAGATGGAAAAGACGAGGAAAACACTGGAAACAAGGCTTGCGAAGCTGAATGACCAGAGCCGGAAGGATGATGTGGTGACATTCGAACAGTTAGGCGTGGACAGGCTGTTCGTAGACGAGAGTCACAACTATAAAAATATGTTTTTATACACAAAGATGCGCAATGTTGCCGGGATTTCACAGACGGACGCACAGAAAAGCTCCGATATGTTCATGAAGTGCCAGTATCTGGACGAGATTACTGGAGGGAAGGGCGTCACTTTTGCAACCGGGACTCCTGTGTCGAATAGCATGGTAGAGCTATATACCATTATGCGTTACTTGCAGTATGACACCATACAGAGGATGGGTCTGGGGCATTTTGATTCCTGGGCGGCGGCTTTTGGCGAAACGGTGACAAGTATAGAATTAAGTCCTGAAGGCACAGGATACCGGGCGAAGACAAGGTTTGCCCGTTTTTTTAACCTCCCGGAGCTGATCGCATTATTTAAGGAGAGCGCCGATATTCAGACAGCGGATATGCTTGATCTTCCGGTTCCCGAAGCGGAATATATCAACGAAGTGCTGAAACCAAGTGAAGAACAGCAGGATTTGGTTAGTTCTTTTGCGGAACGGGCAGAGGTCGTCCGTGCCGGGAATGTAGACCCGTCACGAGATAATATGTTGAAAATCACTAACGACGGGAGGAAATGCGCCCTGGATCAGCGGCTTATCAATGACATGCTGCCGGATGCGGAGGAAAGCAAGGTCAACCGCTGCGTGAATAATGCTTTTAATATTTGGGAAAAGACTTCGGCAGACAAAGGCACACAATTAATTTTTTGCGACCTGTCTACGCCAAAAAACGACGGCACGTTCAACGTTTATGACGATGTGCGGGAAAAGCTGGTGGCGAAAGGGATCCCCAGGGAGGAAGTGGCGTTTATCCATGAGGCCGGGACAGAAACGAAAAAAGCGGAATTATTTTCAAAGGTACGCTCCGGGCAGGTGCGTATCCTGCTTGGCTCTACGCCGAAGTTAGGAGCCGGGACAAATATACAGGACAGGCTTGTTGCCCTACACCACCTGGATGCGCCTTGGAAACCGGCCGATTTAGAGCAACAAGAGGGCCGTATTCTTAGGCAGGGGAACCAAAATGATAAGGTTCAGATCTACCGGTATGTTACCGAAAATACATTCGATGCCTACATGTGGCAGATCCTAGAGAACAAGCAGAAGTTCATCAGCCAGATCATGACCAGCAAATCCCCGGTACGTGCCTGTGAGGACGTGGACGATACGGCGTTAAGCTATGCGGAGATCAAAGCCCTTGCTACGGGTAATCCCTACATCAAAGAGAAGATGGATCTCGACATCCAGGTGAGCAAACTGAAACTTTTAAAGGCAAACCATACCAGCCAGAAATACCGTCTGGAAACGGAGATTGCAAGGAATTACCCGGTAAAGATTACTGCATTAAAAGAGCGGATTGCAGGCTTAAAAGCAGATGCAGAGGACGTGAAGCCAATCCTTGAGAAAGAAAAGGAAAAAGACGATTTCTCCATCGTTATCGGCGGAAAAACCTACACAGATCGGAAGGAAGCAGGGACAGCACTGATAGCAGCCTGCGCCGGGCTGAAAGCAGTGGATGCGGCCGGGCAGGTCGGAGAGTTCTGTGGGTTTAGGCTGTATTCTGACTTTGACAGTTTCAACCAGGTTTACAAGCTGACCATTAAGCGGCAGTGCAGCTACCAGATTGAAGTTGGGAAAGATCCGTTAGGGAACCTGCAGCGCATTAGCAATGCACTCTCCGGGATTGGGAAGAAGCTGACGGAATCCGAATTGAATTTGGAAACTGTACAACAGCAGCTTGCCACGGCAAAGGAAGAAGTGGAGAAGCCTTTTGCAAAAGAGGAAGAATTAACGGAGAAGATGGAACGGCTGTCGGAATTAAATGCTTTGCTGAACATGGATGATAAAGGGCCATCGGAAGCGTTGGGTATGGAGGAAGATGTGCAGGGAGTGGCAGATTGTCCGAAGAAAGCGGTCAACTATGCAGGTCGGGTGTCGGATGCTTCACGGATTGCAGATGGGTCAAGGAAGCCTTCGGTGCTTGGAAAGCTGAAAGAGGCAAAGGAAAGGATTGCCGGGAATCATAGGGACAGTCAGAAGCTGGAAAAGAAAAAGGAACAGGAATTATAAGTAGAGAAGCCATACCACAGTGAATGATGGGATGGCATTTTTTATGCGGGTAGCCGGGAATAATACAGAGTTTTTCCGGCTGTCTGTTTTTTGCAGATAAGTAGAGTGCCTGACAGTGCGCACTTTGCAGGATAGGCATAGCCTGTCCATGAAAGCAGAAAAATAAGCTGGATATGCCAGGAACCTGTTTTTTATATTTTTTGGGACAGTCCTATGGCATATGACGAAAAAGAATGGAGGGAATTTATAAGAATGGCCGGAAAACGGGAAGAGCAGTTGAAAGAGATTACGGAACGGCTGGAACAGGGCGTAAAGGATTTATTTACATCGGAAAAATATACGGAATATCTGAGAACCATGTCGCAGTTCCATAATTACAGTTTTAACAACACGCTTTTGATTGCGATGCAGAAGCCAGCGGCAACCTTGGTTGCGGGCCTGGCTACCTGGAACAAGAAATTCAACCGCCGGGTAAAGCGTGGGGAGAAGGGGATCAAGATCATTGCCCCTGCGCCGATCAGGGAAAAAGAAGAAGTAGAGAAATTTGACCCGGAAACAAATGAGCCGGTGCTGCGCCCAGACGGACAGCCGGAGACAGAGGAAGTGGAGCATTTCATCCCACGGTTCCGTGTGGCAACGGTATTTGACATTACGCAAACGCAAGGTGATCCACTCCCAGAGCTGGACACGCCGGAGTTGATGGGGAGTGTGGAGAACTTTGAGATTTTTATGGAAGCAATCCGGATGGTGTCCTCGGCTCCTATGCGTTTTGCAGAGATTGAAGGAGATTCCAAAGGGTATTATAGCAATGCCAATAAAGAAATCGTAATCCGGGATGGCATGAGCGAGAAGCAGACCATGAAAACAGCTGTCCATGAAGTGACACATGCCATGTGCCATGACCGGGATCTGATGGAGGAGCTTGGGGAAAAGAAAAACAAGATGACCATAGAAACGGAGGCCGAAAGCGTAGCCTTCACAGTCTGCAGTTTCTTCGGTTTCGATACGTCAGACTACTCATTCCCATATTTGGCGGGATGGGCCAGCAGCATGGAGATGAAGGAACTGCGCAGCTCTATGGATTTTATCCGGAAAACGGCAGGCACATTTATTGACGGCATGGTGGAGAACATCCAGATGCTGCAGAAAGAAAAAGCGGCAGAACGGGAACTGGCAGAAGATGATTTCGTATTCCAGTTTGCCCCGCTTGGGGAAGATACAAAAAAGTTCTACCTTGTAGATAATGTCGGGCGGGTAGATTTTCTAAGGCTGTTACATGACTTTGCTGACCAGAATGGGGGAAGTGGAAACCCGGAGCAGTTCTTAAAAGCCCATGGGGTACACCTGGATTTGTGGCGGGATTCGGAAGATGTGGAGAAAAACCAAGGGATGCCGGAATTTTATGATGTCCTGTATATGGATGCAGATCATATTGTGGATGCAGCAGAATTTTCTATTTTAATACAGGTGGAAATGATGATCAGCCGTGCGGAGTACGGGCATACCGCTTTGGGGAAGGAGGCGCATAATCTGGCTGTCCTGTATGCCTATAAGCTGGACAATCCAAGGGACACAAGGGAGCTGGTGAATAAACTTGCGGAGGCTGTGGAAAATCCAGAAGCGCATAATCTTCAGGAAATCATGGAGGACGCACAGGCAGAGATTGACTTCCTGCCCGACAACCAGACCGGACTTATGCAGATGCATGAATTTGGTTACCGCAATGATTCCATCCTGCCGCTTACAATAGAAAGGGCTGTTGCGCTGCACAATGCGGGGCTGCATATTTACAGCCTGCAGAAAGATGGGAGTTCAATTTTGATGAATACAGAAGATGATATTAGGGAAACCGGAGAAGATGGCATGTTCGGCATTGACGCAAGGGCATGGGAAAGTTACCAGGTGATGGAGTCTGTGCGTGAGGAACATGCAGGGCAGGAGCATTTGGACGAAGATATGCTTTTCAGCGACAGCCAAGACCGCTATGCCATCTACCAGATCAGGGATGACGGCAAAGGCAGGGAATACCTGTTTATGGGTACGGAATATCTGAAAGGGCAAGGGTTTTCGGTAGAATATGAAGATTACCGGATGGTTTACAGTGATGTGCTTAGGGAAAATGAAACGCTGGATTCCCTGTATGAAAAATTCAATATAGGGCATCCGTTGGATTTTACAGGGCATTCCCTTTCCGTCAGCGATGTAGTGGCCATAAAGAGGGATGGGGAGGTTACGGCACACTATGTGGATTCCTTTGGGTATACAGAGCTGCCGGAGTTCTTTTCACAGAGGGAGAAGACCATAGAGCAGGAAAAAGAAGCAGAGCCACAGGAAAGCAGCCTGCAGGAGCCGCAAAGAGACGATACAGAAAAGCAATATCAAGAAATAGAGATTTTTGAAGTCCCGGCATTATTTTCTAATGGAAGGATACCGGAAAAAGAAGTGCCATCTGAGCTTTACCGCTATGACCTGCGTGGTTCTGATTATGATCCGGGCATTCCGGTCACTGTGGAATATTATGTGGGAGTCAACCATGCCGGCACAATCCTCTCTTCGCTCTGTCTGCCTATCCCGGAAAGAGAGTATTTGTATCTTGGGGAAGAACTTAACTTTACTGGCGGGATGGCGACAATCGAACAGCTAAAGCAATCAGCAATAGCGCTCAATGAAAGCCTGGATACAAAAGAAAAAAACAAAAGCAGGAACAACGGATACAGAATTTGATAATTCATTCCAATGAGGAACTTTTATATACAGGTACAGATGATTGTTACGCTCTTTTTCAGATCAATGAAGATACGAAAGGCCGGGATTATTTACTTTTAAGTATGGAAGCGATCAAAAAAGACGGCTTAGAGGTGGATGGTGCGGATTATTCCCTGATTTATGGCGGCAGGCTCAAGCTATCAGATGATTTGGAAAGCGTCCGTACAGAAATAACATTTTCTCTCCCGGAAGGCTATACAGGGCATTACCCGACTACCGGTGATGTGATGGTTATGAACCGTAAAGGTAAAGTGACGGCTTATTTTTTGGATACTTATGGCCCTGTGGAACTGCCTAGTTTTATTGAACAGAGGAAACATGTACTGGAGGAAGAAGCAAAACGGCGGATTCCGGAGGAAGAAATGTATCCGCCACTTTATACGCACACCATTGCTTACGCAAAGGAACATGGAAGGATAGAGGATTACCGGGAATCAAGAAAGCTGAACCTGGACTGTAAAAAAGCAGTTGAGGACGCAATCCGGGAGAACTTTGATGGGATGCATCTGGCGCATGACGCCGCTAAGGGAGTCCTGGAGGAATATGGTGCAGAACGTGTGGTATTCATCCTTGCCAACACGGTACAGCATTTGGAGTATGACGGAAGGTTCTCCTTCGGGAATAAAGCGTGGGCAAAGGGTTATGAGATACCGGAAAACGTAAACCGGGGGATGGATATGAACGATGATTATGTGGTAAGTAGCCACCCGGCTGTGCTGGACGGGTTTATCGGGCTTGCGAGGGATGAGATACAGGAACAGGAGTTAGGGAAGGAAGAACGTGTGCAGATTAATGAGGAAACAAAAGGGTTTATTGTAAATGGGCATTTTGGCACATGGGATACAGTAGAAGCAAAAGAGATCAACGGCGAGCTATTTTACCGGATGGAACATGAGGAATACGGGGATTCTGTGGCCTCTATTATTGTCAATCAGCAAGGGGAACTGGTGGCGGAGGATCTGGAGCATGGGTTTGACCAGGGGGCAATGGAAGCCATTGGCGAGTATTTTTCGGAAAAGGGGATAGAAATGGAGCCAGAGCCGCCGTTCATTGCACAATACTATGTCATACAGAACGACAATGGAGGCAAAGCAGAAAGGGAATATCAGTATTTTGCAGATATAGATGCGGCGGTTGCTGCCTACCATCAGATCCCGAACCATATGGATAAGCGGCTTGGCATGGAGAGCAGCGAACAGCCGCCCTCCCGGATGTCATTGATTGAATGTAAAAATGGATTGGAAACACTTACGGACATAGAAAAATATTCCTTAAGCGGAAAATGGGTGTGTGAGGAAACAATGGAAGCGTCAAAGAAAGCAAAAGCGTATCTTGATAACTATGATACTGAAATTGCATACCAGACCGGAAAAGGGTATTTTTCCATCCAGACTGTTTCTGACGGCTACGACTATACGATTTACGGTAAGGATTTCCGGGAGATTGACGGAGGCGTGTATGACAATCCGGATATTTCCATCGGTGAAGCGATGGAAGCAATCCTTTCTGATGAAGGCATCCCTATGACAGCATGTAAAGTTATGGACTATGAAGAACTGCAGGAGAAAGCTGAAACAGCGGCACAGGAAGATCTGCAGAAGGCGCAGGCGAAACTGCCGCTTATTTCTGATATGACAGAGCCGGAGCCTGCCTTAAACGGCCAAAGCCGGGCAGGGATAGAGGAAACCGTACTCTGCTATGCCCAGGCGCAGATTGATGAGATGGGGCTGTCGGAGGAAGTGGAGCTGCTTGGCGCAAGGGTATATGGGAGCCGTTCCAGGGAAGGGCTGTACCATGAAGGCTCGGATATAGATGTGGTGGTGTCTTACAGCGGCGATTTGAAGGAGGATGCTTTCTTCAATGCGTTACATGAGGGGGATTTTAAGATAGCGGGAATCCCGATTGACATCAATCCAATCTCTACGGAAAAGACGGGGACGTTGGAAGAATATTTAAAGAGTGCGGAAGAATATCTGGACGAAAAACAGAGCCATATGGAGATTTCTGAAAATAACGGACAGACAGAGCAGGAGACAGCCATTACGTTTTATGTGGCGGAATGTACGGAGTTTCCCGTATTGGGTGAATACCATGAGCGGCTGGAAACACTGCAGGAAGCGATGGAACTGTATGAAAAAATTCCGGCAGAGAGGATGAATGGCATTAAGGGGATTGGCTTCCGCTTGGAGGATGGCAGCATCTATGACGGGAATTTTGACTTAATGGTGATGGGGGAAATGCAGACGGAATTTATCAATGAGATCCCCCAATACCGGGACAGCCCGTTAGTACAGAAGGCGATTGCGGATATGGAGGCAATCCTTTTGGAACGGAGGACGGAGCAGGAAGTATCGGGATCAGCAGAGAAAGAAGAACCGCAACAGCCAATGCCAAAGTTAAAAAAGGAAGAAAAAGCTGTGCAGACAGCGGAAAACAGGAACCCAGACACAGTGGCACAGGAATCCGGCAGAGATACGGCGGGAGTGGAAAAGCAATCTGCAGAACCGAAGAAAGCGTCTGAAAACGCCCCCAAAACAGACAGGAGCATATCCGGCGTTAGTAAAAAGCAGTCCGTCCTAAATGCCCTCCGGGAACGGCAGGCAAGGATGAAAGCGCAGGAGAAAGAAAAGCCGGGGCAGGAAAGACAGGGGCAGAAAGCACAGTCAAAGAAGAAAGGAGAACCGGAATTATGATGGTGAGGTTTGAGGAAAATGAATATTTCCTGATAGCAATGTTTCAGAAGGAAAGCAGGCAGGCAACCATAGAGGAAATACATAACGTAATCCCCTACATCGGCAGGGATGAAGAAATGCTCGCACTTATTAACAGCACATTGGAAAAGCTGTGGTTCCTTACGGATGAGGCATTTTTAAATCTGGATTTGGAACCATACAAAGAGGAGCCGGTGGAGGAGGAATGATGGATGTGAACCAATTTGCACTCTACCAGCTTAAAAATATCCCGGAAAACAGGCAGATACGATTCCGGGCTTACAGTATGCTGCAGGAAAAGGGAATCCAGATACAGTATAAGGACTATGAGCAGGTGTACCTGGCACGGATGCAGCCGGGAGACGAACCGGAACAGATCCGCAGGCGTTTCAATGAGAAACTGCCACGGACATTTCATGGCCATTCGATCAGCGTCAGCGACGTGCTTGTGCTGAATAAGGACGGCGTTGTGGTTTCCTACTATGTTGAGAAAGATGGGTTTACCGTCATAGCAGGGTTTATCCAGAAAGGTTCATCCGGCGCACTTGTGTCGATTGATACGTCAGATTTCCATATCGAAGGGAAAGAAGGGAGCTGGCACGCTTTTGACAGCATTATCATAGACGGCAGGCAGTTCTTCCTGATGGAGCATGAAACCTATGGGAAAGAAGTGGCATGGGTTGTGCTGGATGAAGAAGGGAAGATAATTGTAGACCATACATATCAGGGATTTGACCAGACGGCCTTACAGCAGATTAAGGATTACCTCAATCCACCGCAGCTTACCGCAGAGCCGCAAAAACAGGAAATACCCGATGGGAATATCCAGATGCCGTCCGGCAATACTATGGATAGGCCACCTATGGAAAACTGGCAGAAATATATGGAGAATGGGGAGTATCTCCGCAGTTCCGAGATAGAGGAAGAACAGAACTACAACATGATTGACGGCAGACGCAATAATATGTCTCCCAAAGGGAAGAATGGCAGGGCATCCGTCCTGGCAAAGCTGCGCCGCAAACAGGCGGAGATTGCAAAGCGGTATGGGAAGCCTGCGCAGCAGATGGCAATGGCAGAGGATATGGAGCGCAGACGGAAGTAAGGGATGGAGAAGTGTCTGGCGAACGCTGCCGGATGCTTCTCCCTTTTTATGTCTTGAACAATCGGGAGTTTCTCTGTATAATAAAACCATAACAGGCAGGGCATAGCTGATCTGCCAGGCCGATTGGCAAAAACCGGAACCGGGGTGATATTATGCAGGGTGAAACATTACAGGAAGAACCACAAGAGAAAACAGCGGAGAAAAAGGAGACATTTGCAAAATACACGGCGAAAGACAGTGTTTTCGGGGCGCTCTTCCAGGATAAGAAATATCTGATGCAATTATACCGTACACTCCACCCGGAGGATGCGGAGACGACGGAAGATGCGCTTACAGACATTACGATAAGGAACGTCCTCACGAACGGGATCTACAATGACCTGTGCTTCAGAGTGGGGGATAAAGTCATGTTTCTGGTCGAGCATCAATCTTCATGGACGATGAATATCATTATACGTGTGCTGATGTATTTAGTGCAGATTTACCATGATTACTTTGAGGAACAGGGTGCAGACTTATACGGGAGTAAGAAAGTCCATGTTCCAGTACCAGAGTTATACATGATTTTTACAGGAGAGCGTGCCGACAGGCCGGAAACGATCTCACTTTCTAAAGAATTTTTCGGTGGGAAGGAATGTGCCATTGAAGTAAAGGTGAAAGTGCTTTATGGCGGCAAAGGAAATGACATTATCAGCCAGTATGTAGATTTTACAAAAGTATATAATGAACAGGTGAAACAGTATGGAAGGAGCCGGGAGGCTGTCACGGAAACCATCCGTATCTGTAAAGACAGGGATGTGCTTCGGAAGTTTTTGGCAGGCAGAGAAAAGGAGGTTATATCTATTATGATGGCTTTGTTTGATGAAGAGAAGATCATGCGTACCCATATCGCAAGTGAAAGGCGTGAGGCCGCAAGGGAAGCAGTAAGAGAGGCAGTAGAAAATATGTTAAAGACTGGGAAAATGTCAGCTGAGGAAATCGCTGGGTATTTTACGGAGCTTTCCGTGGAAGATGTCCGGGAAATTGAAAAAGGGCTGTTACAAACGATATAATACCTGGTGACAAACAGACACACAAGAAAGAATATTGGAATCCCCGGCTGCAAATGGATACAGCCGGGGTTATTCATATGGAGGATAAAGTGAAGGAATCAGAACTGATAGGGAAAATACATTCTGCTGTCTATCATCAGTGCCAGCAGAGAGGGTACGCCGCCCCGGCAGATGTATTGGTTGACGTGGGAGTGCTGCCTAAGCAGAAATATGAGGACTGGAGATTCGGGAAAGTACGGTATCTGGAAGCGGTCTGTACGTGTAATTTAAAGAAACTTTCTTTTATTATGAAACAGATCCGCTCCTATGCAAAGAAAACAAATTTAAAACCGTCATTCTGCTATTACAAGCGGTGGGGCGTGAAGAAAAAGCATGGGCATAAGCCGGTAATCCCCTTGCGGTTCAGCAAAAGCGGAAACCCGGAGATTGAAAAAGCATATGCGACACACTATGTGGATTTAGGACGGACAGAGCAGTTGAAGAAAGAAAAGATGGAGAAAGCGGCAGCTGCAAACCAAGCTGGAACATCGGATAAGACACAAGATATGCCAGTAAATATTCCTGACAGCAGAAGCGGAGCGTAAAGTGGGGGAAGAAATGGGAAAAGAACCGGACAAAAAATATAAAACCATGAAGAAAATCATGGATGCTTTAGAGGATATTTTATGCTCCTACCAGGGCAGGGGACATCAATCAGTATATGTTGATCTGGATTCCCTTGCACTTTTTACAAGCCTGATCGCATACAGACAGATACAGGTAGAAAATTACAGGTACGATTATGATGATAATATCCGGGAGGACGAAAAAGTTGCCCAGATTTACAGGGAGCTTGCCCCGCAGACAAGGTGGCGTGTGGGACGGTATACCCAGATAGAACCGATACGGATGAACGCATTAAAGCAACTTTCATCCTTGGGTATGCCGACGTATCAGGGACAGATTTATTATGCAGATACAGGCTCTGTCCTGGTATGTGGGGAAATCCTGCCCTATGAGATTTTCCAGTTGTTTACGGATATGCCGGGATTGAAGAAATTGTATGTTTTCCCCTACCCGTTTCGGGAGAGAGAGGAAAATCCGCTCTATTTCTCTTTTAAGCCGACAGAAGCGGCACGGGAGGAAATGCGGAAATATGTGGAGAAGAAAATGGATGAAATGTGCCGTATCATGAGAGAGAAAAGCGAAAGCATCAGCGGAATAATTCCTAAAGTGGATGAAAAAGATTTGCTTTAACATATCCGCTTCATTGGCATCATGACAGCCGCAAGGATTTGATAAAGGAATCCTGCGGCTGTTTTTCTGCCAGTAAGATTAAGAAATATCGGCGCTTTTCTGTTTTTCCGGCTGTCGGGTGTTTGGCTGCCCTAAAATCTTATCGACATTGGAGCAAACGGTATTCAATTCTTTTTGGTAATCCCGGTAGTAATGGTAGGTTTTCTGTGCCTCTTTTTTCTGTTGGAGCAGCTTTTCCTTTTCTGCTTTCAATAGCTTCATGGAGGGGAGCTTCCCGTCTGCGGACTGCTCCTTTAAGAATTTCCGTGCGGCTTCATAGAGTGCGATTTCCGTCGGATGCTCCTGCCGGAACTGCCCTTTATTCTTTGCTTTCAAAAACTTTTGGTAGACAGGTTTATTGGCAAGGTACTGGCCCGTGTAATGGATCTGCTCGTTTATCTTCCGGAGATTATCTTCCACAGACTTTAAATCTTTTCTGGAAGTGGAAGCATGGCTTTTAATCTCTGAAAAAGAATCTTCCAGGGAATCCCTTGTATCATACCCATGCTCCTGTATATAAGCGACCGTCTTAGCCATCTCTTTCAGGTTTGAAAGTTTCACCTTGTTAGCGTAGGCGGCATTCTGCTGTGCCTTTACGCAATCCTGCAGATCAACCACTAGCCGCAAATCTGACTTGATAAACAGGATTGATACAGCTTCCTCTTGCAGTAGATTGGATGGATGGGGTGCGGATTTCTCCGATTCCGTATTATATTTTTCCACGTCAACCGTTTTCTTTTTGTTTTCTTTACTCTTTGCATTTTCCTTAAACAGCTCCCGGAGGTAATCTTCTTCATAATGCGTGCCAAGCATCCTTCCGGTGATATACTTGTTTCGTTCCGGGTGAAGGTAGCTGAACCTGCCACGGCTGACTTTCAGCCGAATATTATATTTTCCCAAAAGCAATGCCTGGAAATCTTCCTGGCTGCAGGAAACGGCTGCGGCATCTTCGATTGCAGACCGTAGGAAATCTTTCTGTGTCTGGAATACCGTTTTTCGCGGCGCAAGTCCGTCTGAAAGGAGCTGTCTGTTACGTTCATCCAGTTTCTTTTGCCCTCTTCGTCCTGCGTGGTATTCCCGGTCTGTGATTTTCTTCTCTGCCGGGGCAAGCAGATCTATCTGGTGCAGATGTTCCCGGCGGCATATATCCATGAGCGATTGCTTTAAGTGGATCAGGTAATCTTTGGTAACATGATGCTTATACCCGGCACGGGAATCGCAGGCCCGATCCATAAAGTCCTGGCGTTCCACATCAAATTTCCGTAAGCTGTTGATTACGATATGTACGTGGATGTTTCCGCTTCCATTATGCCCGTCCATGTGGGTACAGACAAGAGACTGATGTCCGGGGAAGTTCTTTTTTGTGTATTCCATTCCGATCTGCTGTGCCTGTTCTCCGGTTAATCCATTTTCTGCTGCGTCCTTTGGATCGAAGCTGATGATGTAATGGTGGGATTTGATTTCATCATAGGATTCGTTTTTGCGGTATAGGGCGTTCAGTTCCCTGCACTCCATATCAAACGTGAACGGGTCACAGTTTATGCCGTCCATGATATATTCCTTACGGGGAATCAATTCACCATTTTCATCAAGTATCGGTTTGTTGGTATCTTCATCATGTTCAAACATGAGATAACGCTGTATCTCTGCATAGTTGGCATTTTTACTCGCTATGTGTTTCAGTATTGCCATCCAAGCTACCTCTGGCGGAAGAATGGAAATCCCCCGCCATCTTCAAGACTTCAAATTTCATTTCATAGATTCTGGCCACGCTCTGGTCGATTGCCTTACGTGAATGGATGCCGCCGCTGTTAAAGTGCCTTGCAATCTGGTTTAAGTTGCTGCCGATTTTCCCAAACTCTGCAACCAATTTTTTTAATTCCGGCAGGTCTGCCACAATCTCATATTTCGCTGTGACCTTCTGCTTCATAATTTGTTTTCGGACATATTCAGCCAGTGTAAGGTGCGTAGCTTTAGCGTTTTCAGAGACGATTTCATATTCCGTATCGGTAAGGCGGAGCATAATCTGGTGCTTATGTTTTAATTCTTTTTCCTTTTTTGGTCTTGCCATGGCATAGTTCCTTTCTGCAAAAATTGTGAGAATGATGTTTCCCTCTTTGTTATATAAAGACTTAAAAAGAGTTCCTATAATATAAGCCGATTTGAGAATGTCAACGGGAAATGAAAAAGGATTTTTATAGAAATATTTAGATTTCTCCGTGATTGGGACAATCACACTGCGACTATTTTTATATAGAAGCCAATCTGCATATTTGGAAAATATGCTGGAACCGAGGGCATGGGGAGCGGAATCACCATCAAGTTTGCCGGGTAAGCAAAATCCACGAAGTGGGTTTTGAGTAACTCAGGCGAATCTTGCCCTTTTGTTCAGAAAAAGTTTACATTATGTTTTGGAAACAAGTGTATTTATATGGTGCCTGTGATAGAAAATGGGCGTTTATTGTGCTATAATACGTTAAAGTGGCAAATTAGATTTTAAAAGGAGATAGATACAGGATGAAACAGATTTTATTGGTCGAGGACGATCTGAGCTTAATCAACGGATTGTCTTTTGCTGTGAAAAAAGCAGGATATGAGTTGGATGTGGCGCATACCAAAAGTGAAGCGGGTGAGATGTGGGAGGAAGGAAAATACGATCTGGCGGTTCTGGACGTGTCCCTGCCGGATGGCTCTGGGTTTGATATATGTAAAAGCATCCGGCAGACGTCGAAAATGCCGGTCATGTTCCTGACCGCTATGGATGAAGAGACGGACATTATTATGGGGCTGGATATCGGCGGGGATGATTATATCACGAAGCCGTTCAAGCTGGCAGTGTTCCTGTCGAGGGTCAACGCCCTGCTTCGCAGGAGCGATAACTTTAGTCAGGCGGATACGGAACTCAGTTCCGGCGGTATTGCCATCCGGCTCTTAGAACGCGAGGTATATAAAAATGGCGAGAAGATTGAATTGACAGCGAATGAATATAAACTCCTGCGCCTGCTGATGGAGAATCCCGGACAGGTGCTTTCCCCGGAGCAGATTCTGGGGAAACTCTGGGACTGCAAGGAAGATTATGTGGATGGCAATACGCTGACGGTCTATATCCGCAGGCTGCGTACTAAAATTGAGGATGATCCGGGAAAACCGGAGCGGATTATGACGGTGCGCCGCATGGGTTATAAATGGAATCCAGTGGAGTGAGGTGAGGGATAAATGAAGATACTGGCAAACAAGAAAATCAAGGTGCTGTTTAGTAAAATAGTAGCCTGCATCGTGATTTTTGTTTTGACAGCGCTATTGCTCACATCCTTTGAGGCAGGATCTACGGCGCTGGTTATTGTCCTGTGCATGGTTGATATGGGAGCGGCAATCCTCATTTTCTGTTACGGCTATTTTAAGGAACAGAATAAGATCATGGAAACGGCTGTGTCACAGATTACGGAATATATTTCCGGTAACCATGAGGCACGCATTGACTGCGATGAGGAAGGAGAAGTGTACCGGCTACTACATGAGGTAAATTCTCTGGTTGTTATACTGAATGCGCATATCGAGCAGGAACGCAGGTCAAAGCAGTTTTTAAAGAATACCATATCGGATATTTCCCATCAGTTAAAGACACCGCTGGCCGCATTAAATATCTACAATGGTCTTTTGCAGGGTGAGGCGGAGGAGCTGCCGGAGATTCAGGAATTTGCTTCGTTGTCAGAGAAAGAACTTGACCGGATTGATACGCTGGTGCAGAATCTTTTAAAGATTACAAAGCTGGATGCCGGCTCTATTGTGCTGGAGAAAAAGCCGGAAAATGTGGCGGGGATGATGCAGGATGTGGAGATGCATTTCGCATACCGGGCGGAACAGGAGCAGAAGGAACTGCTCCTGTCCGGGGAGGAAGATATCGTATTGTCCTGCGACCGTGACTGGCTGCTGGAGGCGGTGGATAACATCGTGAAAAATGCTCTGGATCATACAGAGAGTGGGGATACTGTGGAGATTAAGTGGCGGAAATCTGCCTCGGCGGTTCAGATTCGGGTTAAGGATAACGGGTGCGGCATCCATCCGGAAGATCTGCACCATATCTTTAAACGGTTCTACCGGAGTCGTTTCTCTAAGGATAAGCAGGGCATCGGGCTTGGTCTTCCGCTGGCGAAGATGATTATTGAAGCACATAATGGTACGATAGAAGTGAACAGCGAGCCTGGGAAAGGGACGGTCTTTACCATCAGCTTTCTGATTCCTACAAAATTGTAGGGAAAGAGTCATCTGTCTGTAAGGTAAAAGGTGTATCCTGATCTGTAAGGAAAGATATCTGTAAAAAGGAATGGAGCAGGGAGGTGTAAGAAGTGCTGTGCGGGATTTCATTTATTGTGCTTTTGATCGCGGTTTTGGTTTATGCAGGGATTATGGTGCATGATCCCAGGACGCTGTGGAGCGGCGTTTCCTTCTGGGGGATGCTGGCGTGTCTGGCACTGTTTCTGTTCTTTATAATATCCGAATATTCAGAGCATCTGGTGTCCCACGACTGGATCATCGGCATTCTGGCTGTCCTGTTTATAGCTGTGGTACTCTGCGCTCTGGCTTTGCCGGGATTTATGGTTGTGATGTTTTTTGTGGAAGGTGTCAGGGTCATCCGGCGCGAAGGGATGAAACCGTCCAATCTGCTGGCGTTGCTCTTTGCGGTGCTGCTGTATGGGTATCTGGCTGTCTGGCCTGGAATCGGAGATTTGACGGAGCATACTTTCGGAACCATGGCCTATGCCATCGTCAGCTTCGCTGCGGCTTATGTGCTGGTGCTGATGTCCATGTATACGTTTTCTGCCCTTCTGAATCTGGTTCATTTGAAAAAGAAGCGAAATGCAGATTATATTGTGGTACTTGGCTCCGGGATTCTTGGCACACGGGTAACGCCGCTTCTGGCGGCCCGGATTGATAAAGGTATTGAGTTATTATCCTGCAATCCAAATGCGATATTGATACTTTCCGGAGGGCAGGGACAGGGCGAGGATATTTCAGAGGGAGAGGCGATGACAGCCTATGCGATAGGAAAAGGCGTAGATATTGAAAAAATTATAATAGAGGCAAAATCTGTATCCACAGAGGAGAATCTGCTGTTTTCAAGGCGGCTGATGGAGAAAGAAAATCCGAATGTGATCCTTGTCACCACAGCTTATCATGTGTTCCGGGCACTGCTCCTTGCCAGAGGGCAGGGGATGAAATGTGTCGGCTATGGGGCAAAGACGAAGTGGTATTTTACGCTGAACGCCCTGCTCCGGGAATTTGCCGGGTATCTGAAACTGACATGGAAACGTCATGCCCTGGTGGCTGGCATTTTGGTGGGAATTATGATAACGACACGGCTTATGGCCTTGTTTCTATAAAATGAAGGGATACTGCCAGCGAAAAGACTTTTTCTTCCGGTCGGCAGTCCCTTATCCAGATGCTGCCCGTTATGATGACGGTGCAGCTTTTTTCATATCCTACAAAATTGTAGGCTGAGAGTCATGTTATTGTAGGATTTGGGTGGTATGCTTGTAGCAGTTCAGGTAAAGAGCAGAGTTCCAAATAGCTTTTGCGGGAGGCATCTGCTTTTATCTCTGGGCAAAACAAATCAATGAAAGAGGTGCATAAGTATATGGATTTACTGGAAGTAAGATCAATTTCCAAAACTTACGGCAGTGGTGAAGCGGCTGTACACGCATTAAAAAAGGTTAGTTTTTCAGTTCCAAAAGGGGAATATGTTGCTATCATTGGAGAATCTGGCTCCGGAAAAAGCACATTGCTTAACATGATTGGTGCGTTGGATAACCCAACATCGGGCAAAGTATTGATTGATGGAAAAGACATTTTTACAATGAAGGAGAGCAAGCTGACCATTTTCCGTAGGCGGAATATCGGTTTTATTTTTCAGGCATTCAACCTGATCCCGGAGCTGACCGTGGAGCAGAACATTATTTTTCCGGTACTTCTGGATTACCAGAAGCCGGATCAGAAATATTTGGAGGAGATGTTGGATGTGTTGAATTTAAAAGAGCGCCGGAACCATCTGCCGAGCCAGTTATCCGGTGGACAGCAGCAGAGAGTGGCGATTGGGCGTGCGCTGATTACTCGTCCGGCTCTGATCCTTGCAGATGAGCCGACCGGTAACTTGGATACGCAGAACAGCAGCGAGGTGATTACATTGTTGAAAAATGCGTCAAAAAGGTATGCGCAGACGATTATTATGATTACACATAACCGGGGCATTGCACAAACAGCAGACCGGGTACTGCAGGTGTCAGATGGAGTCCTGACTGACATGGGGAGGTGCAGTGAATGAAAAGCTATTTAAGCCTTATCCCGATTTCAGCGAAGGTTCACAAGCGCCAGAGCCGGATGACACGAATTTGTATTATTCTTGCTGTCTTCCTCGTAACGGCAATTTTTTCTATGCTTGAAATGTGGATGAATGGGCAGACAACGGCAATGCGCCATAATCATGGAGATTGGCACATTGCCCTTCAGAATGTACCGGAAGATAAAGCAGAAGAGATTTGCGGAAATGCTAAGGTTGAGGTTTCCTCATGGTATGATGCGATCAATGTTGATACTGACCAGGGCTATTATATAAATGGCAAAAATGCGGTTTTATATGGTGCTGAGGAAGCATACGTTACAGACATTATGAATTATCCGGCCGAGGGTTCTTATCCACAGGATAGAAATGAAGTTGCCCTCAGCACTGATGCAAAAGAACTTTTGGGGATTAGGGTAGGGGACAGTATTACCTTAAACATGCCAGCAGGAGTTTTTGAATATACCGTTTCTGGATTTTATGAGGATGATATAGAGTTTAACGATATCATTGAAGGTAGCTGCGTGTATATGAACAGGGAGACATTTGATAAAGTACGCAGCTTGAATGGCGTGGAAGCATCGTCTCAGTTTTATATCCGGTTCGAGAAAGAGAATGGTTTGAAGAAAGCGATTGCTGAAATGAAAGGGCAATATAATCTTATGGATGAAAATGTTAAGGAGAACACGGCAGTTTTAAGTCTGCTGGGAGCCAGCTCCAATGAAAGTGTAAACAACCTTTATCCTCTGGCAATCGCTTGCTTGGTAATCATATTGATTGCCGGTGTTTTAATGATCTCAGGCTGCATGAACAGTAATGTGGCGCAGCGGACAAAGTTTTTTGGAATGATGCGGTGTGTAGGGGCAAGCAAACAGCAGATTGTACGTTTTGTAAGGCTTGAGGCATTGAACTGGTGTAAAACCGCTATCCCGATTGGATGTGCATTAGGGACGGTAACTTGTTGGATATCATGTACGATATTGCGGTTTGTTGTAAAAGGAGAATGGGTGGATATGCCTCTTTTTTCGGTGAGCATAAGCGGCATTCTTTGGGGAGCTGTTGTGGGGGTAGTTACGGTATTTATTGCGGCGCAGTCTCCTGCTAAACAGGCGGCAAAAGTTTCCCCGGTAGCAGCAGTATCTGGAAATGTGGAATCATCAAAAAAAGTGATCCATGCGGCAAATACAAGACTTTTTAAAGTAGAAACTTCCCTTGGAATCCACCATGCGACAGGTTCTAAGAAAAACCTGTTTCTGATGACAGGTTCGTTTGCCCTTACAATCGTATTGTTTCTGGCTTTTTCCGCCTGCCTTGATGTTGTGCATAAATTGCTTCCATCAGTGAGTGATTTTACACCGGATATTACGATTGCGAGCCAGGACGAATCAAATTCCATAGATAGAAGTTTGTTAGAAGATATTTCAGAAATATCGGGTGTAGAATCTGCTTTTGGCATGATGCTTGCTACGGACTATCCTGTTGAAATTAACGGCAACGCAGGGAAGATTGACCTGTTTTCTTATGGGGATTTTATGCTGGACAGCTTCAAAGGGTCAATGATAAGCGGAGATTTATCAAGCGTTTACGGGGATTCTGATTACGTGATGGCGGTCTATAATGAGGCCGGGCATCTGAATGTGGGGGATAAAATAAAGATTGGAAATCATGAGATTGAAGTAACATGTGTTGCTTCCGAAGGAGTTGGGAGTGTCAGCGGCGCGACCGTTGTGGTTTGTTCAGAAGAAACCTATCGGAATCTGACAGGGGAGCAGGATTATGCTACCGTGAGCATAATAACAAAAAGTAATATATCCGAATCGGAAGTAGAGCAGATACGTGATTTGTCTGATGGATATCAATTTTTCGATGACAGGGAAGAAAAGAACGATGTTTCTGGATCCTACTGGGTATTCCGAATTGCGGCATACGGTTTCCTAGCAATCATTTCTCTGATAACCGTGTTGAATATTATGAACAGCATTTCAATGAGTGTATCTGCAAGAGTGAAGCAATATGGAGCAATGCGTGCTGTTGGAATGGAAAGCAGGCAGGTTACAAAGATGATAACGGCAGAGGCAGTAGCATACGCTGTTTGTGGCACAATTGCAGGAACTGTACTTGGGTTAATACTTCACTATTTGATTTATGTGAAGATTGTCATTAGTCATTTCGGTGGTTTTTGGAATATTCCATTTACTACAATTGGAATTGTATTTTTGCTGGTTGCCTTTTCGTGCATTATTTCGGTTCATGGACCGGCGAAACGTATGAGGAACATAGCAATCACGGATACGATTAATGACCTGTAATTGGAACGGCAGATAAAAACTGCGGCACAGTAGGAAAAGAAAAAGCTGCTGTGCCGCAGAATTTCTACACAGTAGTTTCAGAATGTGAGAACGGCATATGGAAAATAAGAGTTACATTTGCAGCACATTGATTCGGCGGGGCAAGGAAATAGGAATGATTGCTGCATTGTATGTATTTATGGTTCTGCTCGGCCTGCTGTTTCTTGGCGTTGGTATTGTATGGGAACTGGCAGATTGTATTGTTAGAAAGCTGGAGAAGGATGGATGCTTATGAGAAGAAGGCAGAAAAAGAAACATTCGGGTAGAAAACTTTTGCAGAATCTGATGACGGTTCTGCTTTGCATATTCGTTGTGGCAATCGCTTTTTTCGGTGTGAAAGGCTATCAGATGTACAAAGAAGCAGTGACGGAAAGGCCGATCAATGAGCGCGTGGAAGAAATTCGTGGCATGGAAAGGTTTACTCCTTATTCCGAACTGCCACAGTTTTATATAGATGCCACGATATCCGTGGAGGACCACCGGTTTGAGAACCACTGTGGGATCGACTTGATTGCAATTGGGCGAGCTGCGCTGACGGATATCAAGGAACGGTCATTTGTGCAGGGCGGGAGTACGATCACGCAGCAGCTTGCGAAAAATATGCTTTTCACGCAGGAGAAGAGGCTGGAACGGAAGGCCGCGGAAGTGTTTGCGGCGCTGGAATTGGAGTCCGGCTATACCAAAGAAGAAATCTTTGAGCTGTATGTCAACACATCCTATTTTGGAAATGGGTACTGTGGTGTTGGCGAGGCTGTTGCCGGATATTTTGGGAAATCGCTTTCTGAGCTGAGTGAATACGAATGTGCGATACTGGCGGGGATTCTCAATGAGCCCTCTCATTATTCACCAGAGGTGAATAATGAATTGGCAGTACAAAGAACAGAAATAGTTCTGGATAGTATGGTGGGAAATAAGATAATTACATGGGAAGATGCCAGAAGAATTAAAACGAAAGAATAATTGAATAAAGATAAACGAGGTGCAATTACTAAATTCAGTGATTGGCCTCTTTTTTATGCATATTAAAAAAGAACAGACGAAAATCGCAGAAATTATTACAACAAATAACGGTATTTTTACATCAGAAGAAAATGAGGAAAAGGTAATGGTATAATTGAACTATCAAAAAAGCAGGTGAGAGCATGAAAGTTGTAAAAGATTATATTAAGAAATTAGGATTCGTTTTTAAAGAAATTTTCAAAGCAGGACCAAGTGTATTTTTTCTTTCAATAGGGTCAATGGCGATTGCTGGTATTAGTCCGGTACTCATTACTTATCTGACGGCAGAATTGATTGAAAAATTGGGACAGAATATTGGAAATGATTCTCAGACAGTATATGTGAAAGTAATAGGTGCATTTATAGTGATGTTTCTTCTTGTTGTAATATCATATGCTACTGAAAGCATAAAGACAGTCATATGTGCTGTGGCGGGATTAAAACTATCCCATAATATTGAAAATTTAGTCGCGGATAAGTTCCAAAGTATCAAACAGGAAAGAATTGATAATCCTGAATTTTTGGATTTGCATTCAAATACTTTGAATAGATGCGGCTCTGAGCCGCTGAATTTAATGGAAAGCCTATTTGGTACTGTTGCTAATGTAATAAGTCTTATAGGATATACGATTATTATAGCGAAACATAATATAATAGCGTTTTTGGTTATTGTTATTTTCACAATTCCAATCATTGTTTTTAAGAGAAAATATCAGGGATTGACATTCCGATTTTACAATGAAAGAACAATGCAACTGCGAAGGATTATGTATTATCTGGAATTACTGACGGAACCTGAATACACGAATGAGGTTAGAGGGTACAGATTATATGATTATATTAGAGACCAAAGAGAAGAACTGTTCCGGGATTTTATAAATGGAAATACAAAAATTGCTGCAAAAGAAATTACAGTGTCATTGATAACCAGTTTGATTTCTATGATAGGAGCTATCTTAGTTGGCGTATGGCTGATCCATAAAACGATTGCAGGAACGATATCAGTATCAGAATTTTATTTGTTGATTACAGCAATTATGACGCTTGCTACTGATTTACTGGCGTTATCGGATCAGATAGCATCAAACAGTAAAAGTATGATGTTTATCAATTACATATTTGATTATATGGAAGAGCCAAATTTGATAGAAAACAGCGATTTGAAAATCACGGAAAAATCGATACATGATATTTGTTTTGAAAATGTGAGCTTTAAATATACAGGTTCTGACAACTATGTATTGAAAAACATTAGTGTGAGCTTCAATACAAGTGAAACAGTTTGTCTTGTAGGTGAAAATGGAAGTGGAAAATCTACTTTTGTTAAACTGTTGCTAAGAATTTATGACCCGACAGAGGGGCGCATATTATTGGATGGCATAGATCTAAAAGCATATGATATCAATGAGATACGAAAATTTTACGGTGTATTGTTCCAAGATTATGTGAAATTTTCTGATAGCGTCCACAATTGTATTGGTTTTGGAAATATAGATAATATACAAAATGATGAGGGGATAGCAGAAGCTGCTAAATTAACAGGTGCGGATACATTTATTGAAAACTACAAGGATGGATATGAAACAAATTTAAGTAAAATGTTTTTCAATGATGCAATAGAGCCATCTGGAGGACAATGGCAGAAAATAGCCATTTCAAGGGCTGTTTATTCGGATGCTCAGGTGTTGGTTTTGGACGAACCGACGGCTGCACTGGATCCTAAATCAGAGGTGAAAATGTTTGATACATTCAAAAATATAAGTGAGTTAAAATCGACGATAATTATTTCTCATAGAATGTATATTACAAAATTATCAAATAAAATCATTCTGTTAGAAAACGGAAATCTTGTAGAAGAAGGAAGCTTTGAAGAACTTATTAAAGTGAAGAAGGAATTTTATTCCATGTATAAAATACAATCGGACAGTTATTCCATGTCTGTCGAGTAGAAAAAGATAAAAACGGGTTATTGATTATTTATATGGTCTGCTATATAGATGATGTAGGAAAGGAAGTGAAAATATGCAGGATAAGAAAGTTAATCTGAAAAAGGTCAATAAGACCAACAGTTCAACAGTAAGAACTCTGGATTGTCATTGCACTTGTGGAGGAAGAGTTTTGCAGGCTGTTACGAAAGGATATTTAGGAAGTTTCCTTTAAGCAAAATTATAACAAGATATGTAGAAATTTATTTTAGTAGAGGTGATTTGAAATGAGCAATAAAAGACCAAATTTGAAGAAAGTTAATACGGCAAATGCATCAACAGTAAAGACATTGGCATGCCATTGTGGCTGCGAGGGTAAAGCCGTTACAGCTTTTACATTGGGCTATTTGAAGAATTTCGCGAATAATTAGAAATCACGCAGGAAAATATCTTTTGGGTATTAAATGCAATTTGTAAGGAGGTGAAATCATGACCATTAAAAGAGTTAATTTGAAGAAGATTAACAAGGCGAATAATTCAACGGTGAAAACCTTGGATTGCCACTGTGGATGCTCAGGTAAGCCTGTATCAGCATATAGCAAGGGATATGTAGGAATGTTCTTGTAATCTCTAAAGCCGGTACATATCAGATATAAAATCTGAAAATAAAAAACCATCTAATAGCAGACTATATAAATAATCAATACCCCGATAATGAGAAGGAGAAAAAATGTATTTATCAAAAGTAATTAAGGCGGACAATCATTTGTACGTCTATGATGCATTAAACAACAAATTTGCTACGATTAATTCGGAAAATGATTTGTTAGATGACAACAGTTATGTGGAATTTTTACATGATAACAATTTTAGAGATATAAAAAAGCCATGTGAATTTGAAATAAAATATCCTTTTAGTGAAGATGAATTAAAAGGAATGTTTAGCAATAAAGTAAAAAGTGTTACTTTGGCACTTACTGAACAGTGTAATTTAAGATGCAAATATTGTGGATATATGCCGAAGTATTTGGATCATGACTATCATTTGAAGGAAATGTCAAGAGAGATTGCATTTATGGCGATAGATTTTCTTATGAAAAATTCACAGGAAAGTGATGTGTGTAATATTGGTTTTTATGGCGGAGAACCCCTACTTCGGTTAGACCTTATAAAAGAATGCATTGCCTATGTGAAAGAAAGATATCCATTCAGACAGCCTACCTATAATATTACGACAAATGCAACGCTACTCAATGATGAGGTAGTTGCATTCTTGATTGATAATGATATTCAGATAACCATTAGCCTTGATGGACCGGAAAAGGAGCAGAACAAATACCGTGTCGATGGAAGTGGTAAAGCCAGTTATGATAAAGCGTATCAGAATATTCAGGAGCTTTGCAGAAGCTATCCTAAATATTTTAAGGAAAGTGTTAACTATAACGTGGTTCTGTATAATGGAGCCAGTGAGAAACTCTTTGAGTCTCTGGATAATCTGTGGAAATCAGATGTGACGCTGGTAGATTTGTTTGAAACGGAATATTTTAAGCAGGTAAGGGATAAGAGGGATGATGAGGAAAGAAAAGATGAGCCATTTGATGCGAAAGTTTATGACTTTGCTTACAGAAATATGTTGATGAATATGAAAAAATATTATAATGCGTTTAATACATCAGAAATCAGCAATATCATTCTTCCAGGTGGTTTTTGCATCCCCGGTGTGAGAAAAAACTTTATTACCACAGATGGGAAAATCATCGTATGTGAGAAGGTGGATGAAAAAGAGGAGCTTTTTGAAATCGGAGATGTTTATATGGGTATTGATATGAAAAAGATTAAACGGCTTGTTGATGAGACTGTAAAATGCTTAGGCAAATGCAAACATTGTTGGGCTGCCAGATTCTGTAATATTTGTTTTATGGATGTTTTGAAGCCAGGAAATGAATATTGTGAACAGTCTCGAAAAAATGTAGAAAATGAGTTGGGATATTATCTTGACCAGATTTGTGAGGATAGAGAGTTGGTTAATTATATATCCAATATATCACTAATTTAGATACGAGGAGGATGAAAATGAAGATTGCATTGATTGATATTGGAGTTTCTAAAAAAGCCGTTGAAAATGGAATGGAAGTCCGGCATTTTTCGTTAAATAACGGAGAAATGGTAGAGAAATATAAAGAGCCAGAAGAAGAACATGGTACACGGTGTTTTAAGGAAATTATGGCGAATGCAAGGAACATGAACACACAGATTTTAGATCTGAATATATCAGATGCATCAGGGTCACTGCAGGTATTGCCCATGATTGTGGCAATAGAAAAAGCCATTGAGGAACGGGTTGACATGATTAACATTAGTCTGGGTTTAACTGCATATTCGCAGGAACTGTATGACATATGTGAAAAAGCTGCACAAAACAACATCGTGGTTTTATCTGCCGCATCGCACAAGAATACGATTTCGTTCCCGGCAGATTTTAACAATGTGATTTGTGTAAATGTGGATCAGAATCAGACGGAAAAAATAAGAACAGTTGGACTCTCCACTGTTACTGTGTCTATGAAAGATTATATCATTACAGAAAATGGAGTAGAGTTCGATTTTGGATCTTCGAGTATGGCTTGTGCAAGGGCATGTGGCTATTTTTGCGTTACGCTTGGAGATGCACCGTTAAATGATAAGTATAAGGTATTGTTGAAAAAGTACAATATTAAGCTTCATGATACTGATAGCATTCAGGGTGACAATACGATGGGGGAAAGCGAAATAAAGAATATCCTGTCAAATAATAAGACGGCTGTTGTGCTTTTTCCAGAAACTGCGGCAAGTAGAATTAAAACAAATATGCTGCATAAAAATATCGTAGCGTATTATGATTATGAAAGAGACGGTTTTTATACGTTTGCTGATGATAGTGAAACTGCGGATTTTGATGTGATAATGTTGCTGAGTTCGTTATATTATGATTTACAGTTCCCATCAGCAATCAAAGAAAAGTATAAGGATTATCGGATTGTTTGTATTGGAAATTTCCTTGGAAAAAATGACAACAGTTACCTGTATGATTACGATAAGTACAAGGCATCGGAAATGACAGTTTTAGAAAGACCTGTCATTGCGGTTGCTGGATTGTGCAGCGGATTAAACAAGGCTGATGTGCAGATTGAACTGCTAAGCAGATTAAAAAAAGACGGGTTAGACATTAAAGCGGTTTCTAATAATCCGATAGGATTGTTGTATGATATGGAAACTTTCAACTATCCAATAGAATTGAAATTCCCGGATGTCGTTTATTCTATAAATAAATATATGTACCTGACGGAAGTAAATGAAAATATGGATGCATGGCTCATTAACATTGGTGGTGCAATCGGTCAGGTAAACAATTTGAATACATACAATTTTGGGAAATTGGCAGATGCCTATTTTTCTGCGGCAAACATAGATGTGGCCGTCATGTGTGTAAATACTTTTGTCGATGTGACAAATTTAAAGTTACAATTGGCAAATTTATACAAACATGGAATTGAAAATATATTTGTCGTTTTGTCCCATAATGATATTGATGCAACGACGATGGATTACAAGGATGGTTTGCAGACTTATTATGTGGATGATGAAAAATATCAGCAGGCATTGAAATATGTGAGATCCAACATCAAGGAAAAAGTATTTTCATTAAAAGACGTTCAGAATGGAAGTCTTTATACGAACATAATTGATGTGTTGAGTTAATAAGACATGATAAAAGAAATGGAGTTGTTGTACATATGAAAAAGATATTGAAATTATTTGGCTTGCTCCTGACATTGACAATGATTTCTTCAACGACGGCACTGGCAAGTGAGAACAATTATAGAGTTAGCAATCTGATCGGGGTAGAGCAAAGTGAGTTTGAGCAGATGATTGCGGAAATACAGAGTATCAAAACTGCACATCCGGAGTATACAGAGGAGATAATCTTAGAGATTATGGACGAACAGCATCAAGGACGTGAAAGAGGAATTGCAGACATCTGGAATGCACTTACAGATTCAGAAAAGAAATTATGTATTCGCTATCCCTTTGATGCCCTGAAAGTAAATACGGCCAAAAACATTGCTACTTCTCAGACAGAAGCAAAATTTGGGTCAAATGGACTGGGAGATAGAAGCGATGCATTTCGCCATGGGATCTGGAATGCGGAAATGGCAGTTCTGATTGGAAAAGAAAAAGCAGAAATGTTTGCTACGGCACATGAAGATAAAGATGTTACAGGGAATGAATCTGATGGGTATCCAAAGGTAGCACACAAGGACATGGATTTACATAACAATGAAGTGGGGAGAACGATAGGCGAAAAGAACAGCGGAGCCTCGGAGGACGAAATGGCAGATATTATTTATCAGAACATTTATTCTGGAGAAACGCAATTTATATGGTTACATGAGTAAGGAATGAGCAGTGCATCAGCACTGCTTATCTTTATGATTGACGTAATTGATTACTTCTATTATTTGTATCGAAGCACAATAAATAACGTATCATAGAAATATAGTGTTGTTAAGAGGTAATCAAATATGGAAAGTCGTATCAAACAGCTTCGAGAAAAAAGAGGTATAATACAGGAAACTTTAGCGGCAGAATTAGGGATAACACAGCAGATGCTTAGTAAATATGAAAGGGATATTACACTTATTAAAGTGGATATTCTTAAAAAGATTGCGATGTATTTTAATGTAACAACAGATTATCTGCTAGGAACTTCAGATGTAAAAAGGGATTTACAGGGACAGATGAGAGTGAATAAAACGTTAGATGAATATTTTGATTTGATTGAGGTATATAAAGATTTAGATCAATATGACCGGGAAGTGGTATGGTCGGTGATGCAAGCAGTTAAAAAGGCAAGTAAAAAAAGGAAAATAAAATGTAGAAAACAGAAAACAGAAGAGAGTTGATAAAAATGCTGAATATAGCGGTCTGTGATGATGACATCCAAACTACTGGTAAAATGGAGAGGATAATACAGAAAATTGCGAAGAAGAATTTTGTGGATACGGATATAGAGGTGTTTTGGTGTGGAGAAAGCCTGGTGGATGCAGTTACAGAGGGAGCCTGCTTCGATATCATTTATCTGGATATAGAGATGGATAAGGAAGATGGGATTTCAGCGGCCAAAAGAATCAGGCTATATGATAAAAATGTCCTGATTATTTATGTTACCAGCCATGAAAATCATATGAAGGAATCCTTCGAAGTACGTCCGTTTCAGTTTCTGGTAAAACCAGTAAATGATCGACAAATGGAAACATGTTTTAAGGCTGCTTATGATGACATAAATAATGGAGAATTTTATTTTCGGTACAGCTACCAACGAATAAACTATAAAGTGCCTATTCGGGATATCCTGTATTTCGAAAGTAATAAAAGGAAGGTATTTATTGTAACGGAAGATGCAACATTTGAGTTGTATGGAAAATTAAATGAGATTGAGAATAGATTGAAAACATGTAAAAACTCATTTTTACGTGTTCATCAATCGTTCCTTGTAAATTACAAACATGTGAAAGGGCAGGCTTATGATTTTGTGATAATGGATAATGGGAAAAAGCTTTCAATCAGTGAAGACAGGAGAAGGATGATTAGCGAACAGTATTGTTCAATGGAGGACACATTCTATGTTGATAAATAGAATATTGCTGTTTGGAATAGATATTTTGCTCTCAGGATTTTCACTCTACTTGTTTTATAGTTATTTCGATATATTTTTTGAAATAGGGAACGAAAAAATATCATTGATAATGGGGTCTGCTGTGTTTTTGGCATGGCAGCTTGTTGTGCCAAATAATAGCATGTTACCTGTCTACGTAAATATTGGAATTACTACAATAGTAACAATGTTTGCAGCACTGGTTATATATGATGGGCAATTCTGGAAGAAATGTATTTTTGCGGTATCTTTTAATGCAATTTGGATGCTGATAGAAATATTAAGTGGTGATCTGCTTCTGATTTACTGTAAGCAACTAACAGAGCTTCGGGAAATGGAAAGGGTGGGTTCATTTGCCTCAAAGTTGTTGTTCCTATTTGTGATTATCTCTTTAAAAAGGGTATTTATGAACGATGATATTAAAGATTTGTCAGTTAAATACAGTTTAATGCTTGTTTTAATTCCAACAGGAAGCATTTTCATTATGAATAATATCTTCACGCTTTGCTATAAAGTAAACAGTAATCGGGCAAATTTCAATTCGGCAATTACCGCTATCATGTTGCTGTGTATGAATGTTTTGATTTTTTACATTTATATGAAACTGGCAGATGACTTGCGACTGAGACGGATGACATCCACCTATGAGCAACAATTGGAGTTGTGCGAGCGACATCTGCAGGAACGGGAAATTTCCATATTGCAATTACGTGATGTAAAGCATAATATGAAAAATAATCTGGTGTCAATACTTGCACATGCAGAGAATGGGGAGTGCGATAAAATTATAAGTTTTGTCCATGAAATAATGGAAGAGGGAGCAATTACTACATCTACAATTACAAACAGTGGAAACATTGTGATAGATTCCCTGGTTGGATATTGGTACACAATGGCACAAAAGGCGAGAATAGATTTTTCCGTAGATGTCAGTATTCCTATGAAGATGCCCTTTAAAGGTGCTGACTTATGTTTGATTCTTGGTAATTTACTTGAAAATGCTGTGGAAGGGGCAAAGAAAGCGGAGGGTGAGAAGTATATAAGGCTTCATATGAAATATGATAAAAAGAATTTGCTATTGTTTATGGTAAACAGCTATTCTGGGAAACTTATAAAAGCAAAAGGTAATGTACTAAAATCGACAAAACAAGATGCGGAAAACCATGGCATTGGTTTGTTATCCGTGAATCGAGCGGTAGCTAAATATCATGGAACAGTAGTAATTGAAGATTCTATACAGGGAGAGTTTAAAGTAAAAGTTGTATTATATGGCGAACAGAAATAATTACATGAACAGTCGATATTATTACATCATATAAATGGAGATGAGTGTATGATGATAAAATAGCAAGATAAGATTCAGTGGAATAAGATGAAAGTGGTGCTGTATGGAACAGGTATTATTATTTAGCAACAGTAGGAAAGTGTTTGAAGTCACAAATGCAATAACATTAGGGGAATACAAGCTGTCATGGTGTACATATGATTTGTTGAAAGAAAATCAGTATCCGCATTCAGATATCATTATAATGCACTTTGATAAAAAAATGACGAAAGATGGGACATTTGAATCTATTATTAAGGTGAAAGGAAGGTTGGGACATACAATCCCGATTCTTGCATTGATAGAAGAAGGAAACCCACAAGACATATTTTCAATATTGAATGCTGGGGCATATGATTATTTAGAAAAAACAGATGATATACAGAAGTATAGAAAGAAAATTGATGAGCTTGCTTTATGGAATTGGTATTTAAAACACAGTGATCAGAAAAACAGCAGTGATGATTGAAATATATCATTGCTGCTGTTTCGGCTATGGGGAGTTGTTTTATAGAAAAAGTTACATGAATACTCGATTTTTTTACAAGAAGCAAATTTATAGGACTTTTTGTGGTAAAGTATTACTGTAAACAAAAGAAAGGAGATTTATAATATGAACACTAAAAATTTGAAAAATCAGACGGCGAACATGTTGGCAAATGCATCACTCAAACTGGGGAAAATGTCTGCAGACAGTAAGTGCTGCTACATCTTTCATCAGCCAAAGATGCCGGAAGCATTAAAGAAAATGAAGAACACTAAATAATGAAGCAGTTATCGGAAAGATTGACGAGATACGTCATTAAAGCCGGTGCGGTTCCAGAAGAATTATATGCGGTATATCAATATGGCTTTCAAATCGGTCTGGAAATGCTCTGCTGTTTCATTACCTGTTTGGTTATAGCAATATATCTGCATATGGTTTCTGAGTTTATGGTGTTTACTTCCATTTTTATTTTGCTGCGAACTTATGCGGGTGGAGTGCATTTGAATAGCTTTTTTGCATGCTTTCTGTGTTCTGTTACCGTGCAGACAGCAGTGATGGCCATTTCCTGTATATATAAACTGCCAATCATTGGGGCATGGTTTATTATTTTAATATGTGGAGCACTGGTAGTAAAAATTTCACCTGTAGAAAGTAAAAACTGGGAATTGGACGATGATGAAAAATGTCATTGCAGGAACGTGACCATAAAGATTATTGGCGGCATTCTTATATTTGCGGGGTGCTGTACATTAGCCGGGAAACATGGAATTGTATCGCTTACTGCATTGACTGTTCTGGTGGTGTTTGTTTCCTTATATATTGGTGCAGCAAAATATAAAATTGAAAAGTGTAAGGATATGCGGAGATGATAGATTCTATCGTTTCCGCATTTTATTTTAGAAGAAAAGAAGAAAAGCCTGTTAAAAATAGGCAATTTTCATAGTTAAAACGTCCAATGGGTTTCGGCTCATATGGGCGTTTTTATATAAAGAAAATTTTTTGAAAATTTTCTTCCATACCCCAACATTGGGCATCACTCATACGGGATAGGAGTGAAAGGGAAAAAGGTCCTTTGCTCTGATCCTGTTGGCCGGGAAGGAGGTGAACTCTATGAAGCAACCTTCTTCCTTGGATGAGGAAACTGTCAGACACCAGTTTGACCGGAAATGCAAGCTGGCATTAAAAGGTGAACTGGTAGATTATACAAGGCATATAGACTATCTTAGTAAGCATGAAGTGATTCTCTCTGAATTATCAGAAAGAGAATTAGAAAGCCTTTCTGTTATCGACGAGTATGATTCGGAGTATTTCGATTTTCAGGCATTAGGCTATGACATCCGGCTAAAGGACATGTTGCTTGCGGAAGCGTTAAATGCACTGACGGAAAGAAAACGTGATGTAATCATGCTGTCGTATTTCCAGGGGCTAAGCGATGCCGATATTGCAAGGAAGCTGAACCTGGACAGGAGTACGGTAAATGAGCATAGGAAACGCTCGCTTGAATTGTTAAAACAAATGATGGAGGAACGTAGCAATGACAATGAAAACAAAAAGAAAAAATAATGAAGATGCAAGATTGCTGCCTTTTTGTGTCATTAAGGCAGCTACGGAAGGCGATATCCTGGCAATTCATAAAGTGTTGAACCATTATGAAGGATATATCACAAGTTTATCTGTACGGAGGATGAAAGACAAATTCGGAAATGTTCATTATTGTGTGGATGAAACACTGCGCCAGCGTTTACAGACAAAGCTGCTCATGACAATATTGAATTTTAAGTTGATACGATAAACGAAGCAGGCAGGCATCCCTTTCTGTCAACCTGATATTCGTTTTTCATACGCACCTTGACAATTTCATATGGTGAATCCTGCAGGATGTACGAAGCAGTTGAGCTATTTAATGAATACGCCATGACTATCTGTACCTGTCACTTTGCGACACGATGTCGTAAAGTGGCGGGTATTGGAAACGAAGGAATGTTGATTCGGACATTGAAGTAAAGATACGAGCGATAACTATTTGATTACTGGCAGAGGGACAGGGACTTTGCGGCGATGATGCTGTTTCTGACAATGATACTTCCGGAGGTAAGCTGCTCCGGTCTGAAAAGATTGCAATTTTTATGGAAAATCTGCCACTGGCAGTCTTTTCCGTAAGTTATGGCAAATGGCGCTGTTTCCCCACAGCCGTCTGCAGGATTTGTTTTAGGCATAAAAATGCACATATAAGACAAGCAGAACAAAATATATTGATAAAGGAACAAGCTGGAAAGGGCGTGTTTATTTTGAATGTAGAAGAAATGAAAAGAATTGATGTGACAAAAGTAAACCGGGCAGATTTAGTTGATGTCAAAGATGTGAGCATAAATCGGTTTCTGAATCAGGAACGGCAAATCAATGATTTTGTAAGCCAGATTAAGAATCCCTACTGTTACAAATATGGTGATTTCATCGTTAAGATTGGATTTGAGAATACGGAAGTAACCCTGACAGACCGCTTAAAGGAATTAGTTTTAAAAACAGCTAATTCAGTGTGATTTTTGAATCCTTATGGACAAACAGGCAGGCGTATGATAGAATAAAATCAGGACTAAATCCATATGTGGAAACCTGATTTTATGGTCATTTCAGCACTATAAAATTAGGAGAATATTTATGGAAAAAAATAATTTATTCAAATCTTATATGGCTGCTGTATATCTTCGTTTATCAAAGGAAGATGAAGATTTGTCGCTTAAAACAGAGAAATCCGAGAGCAACAGCATTGCCAATCAAAAGGCATTGATACTGAAAGAGTTAAAATCTATGCCGGACGTTACCCTGTTCGATATTTATATTGATGATGGATTTACAGGCTTGAATTTCGAAAGGCCTGCGTTTCGCCGTATGCGGAATGACATTTATGAAGGAAAAATAAACATGGTGATCGTAAAGGACTTATCCCGACTTGGCAGGGACTATATCGAATCCGGGCGCTATGTGAAAAAGATTTTTCCGTCATTAAATGTCCGTTTCGTTTCTGTACTGGATCACTTTGACAGCCTGACAGCTTCACAGAGCGATATGAATTTACTGATTCCGGTAAAAAATTTTGTAAACGATAATTACAGCCGGGATATATCCGGCAAAGTACGGAGCCATCAGGAAGTGATGCGTGAAAATGGTCTTTATGTAGGGGCATATGTGGCATATGGCTATAAAAAGGCAGAGAACGACAAAAATCGGATTGAACCGGATGAATACTCGGCGGATATAGTAAAACGGATTTTCGCATGGAAATTGGATGGCATGAATGCCGGAGCGATTGCAGATAAGCTCAATCAGTTAGGCGTGATTCCACCCTCTGAATATAAGAGGCTTATGGGAATCAATTATAAATCCGGGTTTCAAAAAAATTCTAAGGCACAATGGACGGCAGTGACTGTCACCCGGATTTTGAAAAATAAAATTTACATAGGGGTTCTGGAGCAAGGCAAGCGTGAGAAGGTGAACTATAAACTTGACAAGGTTGTAGAAAAGCCTGAAAGCGAGTGGGCTGTTATAGAAGGCAGCCACGAACCCATCATAAGCCGCACAGATTATGAAAATGTGGAACGCCTGTTATGCCGTGATACACGCACCGCTCCTGCGAAGAAAAATTTATATCTTTTTTCTGGGCTGCTATTTTGCGGTGAATGTAACCGCAGTATGGTAAGAAGGCAAAATAAGTACAAACACAGTTCCTATGTATACTACATTTGCTCTACCTATAATAAAGGGAAAGGCTGTACCAGACACAGCATTGAAGAAAGTACATTGAAGGAAATCGTGCTGGATTCTATAAAGAGGCATATAGAGCAGATTGCAGAATTGGATCAGATTTTGCAAATGACGGATTCTATGGAAATTCAATGTGAAGATGTGATAGCAAACGATACGGAGATTCTTGCAAAATACGATGAACTGAACAAATGTAAAAAAATGGAGCTTACATTGCACAAGGATTTGTTTGACGGCATGATTTCTAAAGAAGAATACATACAATTCTCACAAATCTATTCAGAACGTGCAGAAACGATTGAGAAGTCGATTCAAGCGCTCCGGCAGGAAATAGAAACCATTTTCCAGAATGGACTGCTTTCTAATGAGTGGATTCGGAAATTTGCCAGTAACAGGAACATAGATGAACTGGACAGGACTATTTTGCTTTTACTCGTTGAAAAAATCATCATACATGAAGATTGCCGGATAGAAATCATTTTTAAATATAATGATAAATATAAGACTGCCTGCCGGATTGCAGAGAATCTGTCAGAGCCTGCAAGACAGGGGGTGAATGGATCGTGGCAAGAACCGCAAACAGGTATTTGAAAGCACAGCCACCCACAGCACGATCCAAAGAGATTTTTCTTGCGGGGAACTATCTGAGGTTATCTGTGGACAGCGACTATACGGGAAGTGATTCGTTGGAAAACCAACGGAAACTTGCAAAAGAGTACGCAGAAAAAAATAAGGATGTATCTATTGTAAAAGAATATATTGATGACGGAAAATCCGGAACCAGCTTTGATCGCCCGGCATTTACGAGAATGATTGATGATCTGAAACGGAAAGAAATAAATTGTGTGATCGTAAAAGACTTATCACGCTTCGGGAGGGAGTATATCGAAGCCGGAAATTACATTGAAAAGGTGTTCCCGTTTTTGGGAGTGCGCTTTATTTCCATTGTGGACAGATACGATAGCTGTGATGCAGGATGCGATAAAGAACTATTGCTGATTTCGTTAAAAAATCTGATGCATGAAATGTATGCAAGGGATATTTCAAAAAAAGTTGGCAGTACCTTTCAAATTAAGCAGGAAAAAAGGATGTTTTACCGTTCATCAACTATCCCTTATGGATATAAGATGGATGAATCGAACGAAAACTATTGTATTGACGAACCGGCAGCAGAGATTGTAAGGCAGATTTTTAAGCGATACAGACAGGGAATGTCCCAATATGAGCTTTGCAGGCAGCTTTACCAGAACAACGTATTAACACCGTCACAATATCGCCAGACAGGAAGAATTTTTAAGAGTCCGGAAGATACGTTGAAAATCTGGCAGTCATCTACCATAAACCGGATTTTAAAGAATCCCGTTTATATGGGGGATGTCTTGCGGCATAAGACGCAGCAGAGCTTTTGCGAGGGAAAGAAATCGGCAAAAGTTCCGGACGAAGAACAAATACTGCTTACAGGGAATCATTCTCCGATTGTGGATAAAGATACTTTCCTGTCTGTCCAAAACAGATTAGCACAGATAAAAGAAGAATTTGCCGCTTATCGGATGCATTCTGATGTGATTGCAAAATCTAAAGTATTTGAGGCCGATGTACTGGAGAATAAAGTGTTTTGCGGCAGTTGCAAAGCCGTTATGGTAAGAGCCGTGGAATACCGTAAAGTAAATGAAAAAACAGAGCAATATAAAGTGTACCGCTGCAGTACCCACAGAAAAATTTCAGACTGCTGTGATTCCAGATATATAGAAGAACAGGCATTGTGTGAAATCCTCTACTGTACCATCCAGGAGCAGTTACTACTGATAAAAGGATTAAAGAAGCAAATTGAGAACGACGTACAATTTTCATTTGAAGGTAAGTTACGGCATATCGAACATGAAAAACAGCGGATTACAAATCGAAAAGCTCTGCTTGAACAAGAATATCTGGAGCAATATGCCAGATACACTGAGGGGAGATTAACCGTTGATGAATTTCAGGAATTTCGGAAAACTTATACAGGCCAAAAGAAGTCCTGTGATATGCAGGCAAAGGAATTAGAAACAGAAGAAACGAAAATCAGAAAAAAAAGAACATCCATTAAGAAAATGTTTTCTGCATGGATGGCACTGGATGGTGAAACCCGGCTGACAGAGGCTATGGTTCATTGCTGTATTGAACGGGTGGAAGTATTCCAGGACAAACGGATTGATATACGGTTAAGCTATCAGGATTGCTTTGCTATGTTAGAAAAATGGACGGAGGGAGGGAAATGATTCTATGATTATAGCGTTATATATGAGGCTTTCAAAAGAAGATGATGAAGTCGTGGATGAAAGTAACAGCATTACAAATCAGAGGTATATACTCCGTAGATATATAGAGCGGATGCCGGAACTATCCCATTATAGGATTGTGGAATATGTGGATGATGGGTACAGCGGTAAGAATTTTGAGCGTCCTGGTATTGGACGGCTCCTGGAAGAAGTAAAATCCGGCAAAATTTATGGAATATTGGTCAAAGACTTTTCACGCTTCGGGAGAAACCATATTGAAGTGGGAAATTACATTGAAAAAATATTCCCCCTGTTAGATGTAAGGTTTATTGCCGTGAACAACCATTTTGACAGCGCAGATTATATGGGAACAACACCGGATATGGATGTCGCTTTTGAAAACCTGATGTATGACTATTTTAGCGAAGAAAACTCTATAAAGATTAAAAGTGATCTCTTCCATAAAAGGATGCGTGGAAAGTATATGGCAACTTTCGCACCATATGGCTATAAGAAGTCACCGGAGGATCATAATAGGATTGTAATAGATGAAGAAGCGGCTGATGTAGTAAGGCTGATTTTTCGTTTATATGAGGAATGCGGCGTAAAAGCGGAAGTGGCAAGGCATCTGAATGAAAAGAATATCGCAACGCCACAAGAGTACGCAAAGAAAAAAGGCATTGCAAAACACTGGAAATATGAGCAGGAGAAAAAATTCTGGAACGGCTCTATTATAGGACGGATATTGAAAAATCCCATTTATATCGGGAATACCGTTTTTCACAAAAAGGAAGTGATTGAGGTCGGTTCTAAAAGGACAAGGTGTCTGCCGCAAGCTGAATGGGAAACCTGTGAGAATACGCATGAAGGAATTATTCCCAATAAGCAGTTTGAATGGATAAATAGTAAAAATTTTAAAGCTGGCAATTATTTAGAAAAAAAGAAACCAGAAAAAGATTCTGCCATATCTTATGAAGGGGCTGAAAAAAAAGGATTGCACAGTATCAGATCAAGGAACAAAAAAAGTATGATTCCGTGGTATACTGTGAAGGAGAGAAACGAAAAAGAGGGGACAAGGATTCTCCTATCAAGGGAATTGTAAAATGCGGCGGCTGCAGGCACCATATGATCCGTCGGAACAGGCGGAACGCTTCTTATTACTGTAGGCATTACTATGAGATTAAGGATTCCGGATGCTGCTCGGAGAATGTGAAAGAAACAGAGCTGATGGAGATTGTCAGAGAGGCAATTTGCAGGCAGGCGGCGTTGTTCGCTGACCGGAAAGAATTGTCCAGGCTTTACCGGGATGTGGCGAAACAGCAAAAAGAAAAAACAGCAAAAGAGCAGGAATTTCTCCGGAATAAAATCCAAACGTGCAAGAATGAGAACTTTATCCTGTATGAACAGTATAAAAAGGAAGAAATTGACCGTTGTAAATTCCAGGAACAACGTCAGAAGAATTTGAGGATGTTAGAGGCATATCAGCAGCAGCTTGGGCAGTATGCAAGGGATGATGAGGAAACAGATGTAGATAGATCTGGTATTCTCTCTTTATTGGAGGGAAAAGAGAACTTGTCAGAATTAACAAAGGAAATCGTGGAGCAGCTTGTCTCCGCTATTTATGTCTATGGAAATGGGCAGGTGGAAATTGTCTTTAAATTTAAAGATGAACTGGAAAGTTTTTTCGATTCGACAAACAATTCCACGGTTCAAAAAAATATAAAAAAAACCGTGTCATTAACTTGACACAAGGGGGGTTGAAGGCCATGGAGGAACTCGGGAAGTTGAAGGAGGAACGGAGGGCGGGACGGATTCCTGGGCCTGTGAGGCGGCAGGGGATTGCAAGCAATGAGATGTGTACGTTTCTGATTATTAATATTTCATCGCTACAGTTGATCCCGGTAAATGTGATTGCCTACCGAAGCCAGTACGGGAGCGTAAACCCGGCGGCGATCGTGGAGCCGGGGATTGTGGCGACGGCGATGAGTACGGTGGCGGCGGTTGTTTTTTGTAAGATGATGGATGGGAAGCGGAGGACATAACATCTTCCGCTTTCATAGTTTTCTAGAAGACAGTAACCTATTCTGTTTTTAAACAGAGTAGGTATTTACTATTTACATTATATGAAGTATAATCAAAACAAAACACCCATGTGATTGTAATAGAAGTTTATGTTATAGAGGAAGAAGATATGGCAATATTAGATTGGGATAATTTTGAAAGAATACATGGAGGGGTAGGAGGCGCTTGGAAAGCTTTTGAAAATGTCTGCTTTGAGTTAGTTCGAAAAAAATACGGAAAAGAAAGCAACGTAAAAAAAGTAAGACCTTTCATGGGAGACCACGGTATTGATATTTATGTGAATCATATCGGGGTTGAACCAATTCATATTTATCAGTGCAAATATTTCCAAAATGGTGTGGGAAAATCCCAACAAAATCAAATTCGGGAATCATTTAGTACAATAATGAGCAGTGAAGACTATGAGGTTTCTTCATGGACACTTATGTTTCCTCAGGACATGACCTTTGAGGAAAATATATGGTGGTGTAAATGGAAAACTAAAATGAACAAAAGAATGCCTAATGTAGAGATCTCATGTTTGTGTGGCCAGGCATTAATTCAGGAAATACAGGATTATGGTATTTATGATAAATATTTTAGTGGATTTACAAATGATAAATATAATGATGTAGAAAAGAAAGAAAATGCTGCTTCTGTCATAGATTCATATATTAAAAATTATACAAGTGTGATGTTTTTGCAGGAGGAGGATGAACCGCAAATAAAGCTAATGGATTTGTATATTAGTCCTGAATATGAAATTTTTTTATCAGAAGTAGAAAAATTAGACGACCCAAATTTGGATTTAACAGAGTATGTTGAAATATTTGCCAATGATGATGGGAAATCAAACCAAAATACGTTGCCAGTACTTTTTATTGAGGGACATGCTGGTATTGGAAAAACAACTTTTATTTCTAAAGTGGCCCATGATGTTCAGGAAGGAAAAATTCTTGCAGGAATTAAACTGTACATAATATGTTTAAGAGATTTAGTCCCAAGTGGAAAGAGGATAAACCTGCTAAATCCATGGATGGATTTTTATGAGTATTTAGGTATCTGTCCATCGTTTGAAGAATTTATGATAGAAATGAATGGGACGGTTCTAATCTTGGAAGGATTTGATGAATTATCTATGATAGATAATATTCAAAATGAGAACAAAAGCACGTATTTTAACAAATTGTATCACATTATGAGTCAGTATAAATGCAACTGCCATCTTATAGTGACTTCCAGGCCAGATTATTTGGTTGAGGATAATGACTGGAGTAAAATTACATTTTGCAAAATTATTATCAAAATAAAACTTCTTTCCAAAGAAAAAAAGCTGGAATGGATTCACATGGCAGAACAGAAAGGATTACGAGTCAGAAAAGGAATAAAAAATGACATTGTAAACAGTCAGAAAGAAGATATTAATGTAATTATAAGCACACCATTTACCCTATATTTAATTGTGCATAATAATATAGAACTCGGAACTTCCTATGAACTTTGGGATATTTATTTTAAAATATTTGGTATAGAAACAGCAAAAAAAAATTATGATCGAATTGCTCATCCATCTGAAATTCTAGTGGATTTTATTTTTGATATAACACGTGAAATTGCTTTTTTATGTTTACCCATAATAAACTAGATATTTCTTGGAACGAAATAGAAATAGTGATTAATAATTTGAAATTTCAAATAATGATTTGGAAAGAATGAAAGAAATTGGCGTAATACACAATAATAGTTTTTCGGAGGCAAGAATCGAATTAAGGCGTTTGCTAAGGAATAATTATGCATTACATACTTATTATAAAAGGAGTGAAAATGGTGGGGGACTGGCCTTTGTACATAATTATATAAAAGATTTTTTTGTATATGAAAAGATAAGTAATACGCTGAATGAGGCATATAAAAAACTAAAGCCAGACAAATTAAATACCGATGATATAGAACAGATGAATATTATTTATTATGAATTGTTCTCTAGCAATTTTTTGAATGAAAAGGTTATTGAATTTTGGAATCAAATATAAGAAGTGAAAAAAATCTAACATAAAAACTCTCATTTGGATAAAACGTGAGTGCAGTGATTTTCCACAGAGAGTATTTCCAGTTGTGTTTTCTGATATGTTAATAAATGGTTTTTGCTATCCAGATAGAGTTACAACGAAAATTGATAGCGAATGCATAGAGAAACCGATAAATGAGTCTTATAATTTGTGGGTATTGCATAAAAAAATATATAATTATACGAATGCAAATGAAAATTATATTACAATGCTTATAAATAATGAATTTAAATTGGGCTCTAAAGTGAAATTTTTCCGCATACTTATTAATGAATTATTAAGCATTAATAAACAACTTTTTCAGAAATTAATCTCCAGGATATAGATATAAGTGGCACTGATTTTAGTAAAGCAGATTTGTTTCGATGCAATTATTATAAAACAAATTTAATTAGAGCGGATTTCAGCGATGCTGTTATCAATGAGAGTAGTCTGAAATCAGCTAAATGCATGAGGGGCAATTTCAGAAAAATTCATATGTATCAAGTTGATGCAAATAGAACAAATTTTAATAATGCAAATTTGATGAACGCAGAACTACAGAAAACAAACCTGAAATCTACTCAGTTTGTTGAAGCAAATTTATGGGGTGTGACATTTCATCAGTGTATCTTTTTAAGTGACAATTTTACAAAAGCAAATTTAGATGAGTGTGTTATTAAAAATTCTGAATCTCCATAAATGTAAATTTATTAATACGAGTCTAAAAAGGGTCGATTTTCAGGACATAGAATTTTACGATTGTGTATTTCGGAATATAGAATTGGAAGATGCAAATTTGGGGAGCGCTTTATTTTATGGAACAAATACAATTAAAGGAAATTTTAGCAGAGTAAAATTTAGAACGACAAATTTTTGTGATCAAAGATTCAAAAACTGTAATTTTGAAAATTGTGACTTTACAGGCACTGATTTTTCCAAAGCAGTATTAAATAGAGTATGTATGGTTTATGCAGATATTAAGTCGGCGATACTAAAAAGCATAGAGATTATATCTTCTAACTTAAATAATTGCAATTTGGAGAACATTGATATGTGGGGAGCTAAATTGAGTCGTGTGTCTTTAGAAAAAAGTAATTTTTCTTATGCGAAATTACAAGGATGCATTATTGAAAAATCAAATTTGTCATACGCCATTTTAAATGATATATTGGCGACGGAGGCAGTATTTGATGAGACGAATTTTAGTGATGCAAACTTAATAAGAGCAAATTTAGAAGATGCAAGTCTTAAAAGAGCTAATCTTAAATATGCCAATTTATCGTATGCAAATATGGCGAATGTAGATTTTTATAAAGCAGATTTGAGAGAAGCTAATTTGCAGGGGGCTGATATGCGAGGAGTCAATTTAGAACAAGCAAATCTGACTGGTGCAAATTTAATAGGAGCTAATTTAAGTAATGCGAATTTAAAAATACAATTATTAAAAATACTATTTTTAGAGGTGTGCTAGGTAAAAGGAAGAAAGGAAATATAAAATATGCTTTATTAAATAACGCAAATATGGAGGGTGTTAAATTAAGGAATATAAAAGGATATACTCAGGAAGATGTTATTAAAATGCTAATTTCTGCAGACTGTAGAAAGGCGGATTTTACATCCATACCGCAACATATTAAACAGATGATTTTGAAGTAAAGTTATAGTTAAAATGATGAATTGAAAAAATTGGTGTTAGTCAAAATTTGTTGATAGCATTCTAAACCAATAGTAACTGATAATTATAGACATTTTCACGCATTTTAATAACATGTTTGTCATACTCAAAGAGCGTGTCAAGCTTCAAGAATAAATTTCTTTGTAGCCCTCCTGTAGGGAATTAGATACAAAGAGATTGACTGTATTAGATTTTACATAGGAGGAAGATTCAAATGAATATACTGTTTAAATCATTTCATAATATTAATGTTCCCGAAAATGTTATCCGAGTAATACCAATTCCAGAAGATTTTGATGAATTTATGATAGAGTTTCTTCTATATTCTCTTCAAAACAAAAGTATCAAACGTTATAAAATGATTGATAAAAACACTGAGGTTCTTAACTGCATTCAAAGGATTACGAAAGAATGTCTAAGTGAAACTCAGAAGGATACAGAAGATACAGATACAACACTGGAATTTTCCAATAGTATAGCTTTGAAACTATTAAGAGAAGAGCAAGCTGTCCAGCAATTGATTGAAAAAATGCGAATTACAATTCAAAGAGGTAGCCTGATTCAAACTTTATTCAGAACGGATACTGACAAACTTATTTTTGTTGTTGCTAAAGTGGAGCATTCGGAATGGTATGAGGGTGAAAGTTTGGAAAAGAAGTTTGGATTTCCCGGAGATAAGAAATCAGTCTGGAAATCTGCGATTATCCCATTAGAAGTAACGGGCGATTTATCAGAAGATGATATCAAAATATACCGGAATAATGATTCAAAATATTGGACAGAAAAATTTCTTGAGTTGCAAGAAAAAAAGTCAGATGAAACAAATACGCGGGAAGTATTTGAGGCAGTTCAAACCATTTTGAGAAAGAATGTGCGTAAACAGTCAGAACGTGATTACCTAATTTTGCGTAATGCCTTGATACAGAAAATGAAAACACCTCAACAGATTAATTATACTCAGATGATTGATGATTTGGTTGGAAATTATATTCCGGATGCTGAAAGTTTGAACATTAATACTATTAAAGAAAAATTACTTGATTTAACTATAACAAAAACATTTGATACACAATTCAATGCTGTTCCGACGGTAATCAAAGAGAGAAAGCGTAAAGAAAAATATTTCCCGTCAGCAGGTATTGAAATAACTCTTGTGGGAGCGATCGAAGATTTTGAACATGTAATTATTTCAGAATCCGTAGATGGGGGCAGACGTTATCTTAAAATACGTTGTGATGATCAAAAAACATATGAGGCCTTTGCAACTAAGCAATTAAAGATAGAAACATAATTCTTATTATATGGATATACAACTTGGGAAGGAGAAATACCATGCTTATAGAATCTTGCAAAGAGATTTTTGGTGAGCCTGTGAATTATTATGAAGCAGCAACAGTTGTTGATGCTGATTATAAGATTTTTTCCGAGAATCTGCCGGATAAAAGTATATTGCTGAAGCTTTTTGAGAATCTTCCAAAACGTGATAATCTTGAGATTTCGATAAAGGATGAAAGTGACACGTATTTTAAGAGTTTGCATAATGAAATATGGATGGATGAATATATAAAGTTTTGCTCTGAACAGACGAACGGCGAAGAAATAAATATACATATTCATATAGAAAAACAAATTTTAGATGATACAGTATCGATTTATGATTTTGAGCGTTTTGCAACAATTTTCGAGGGAGAAAATCTTTTAAGACAGTTGGATTTTTTCGTAGCTTTGATGAAAGGAAGAAAAAATGGACTAAAAATCATTATAAACACACCAGATGTGTTAGTCACGAACTACATTGCTATTGCATCAGAAACAAGAGAAGTAATTAGTGGAAGAGCACGAGACTTTCAAAAATGTGAGGATGCCAGTATATTTATGAACAAAGCATATATGCCTTTGATACCACAAGATTTTTCTGTACAATATTGTAATGGTATTATTTCTGCCCGTATAGAGAAAATTTTTAAAACTATAGAGTCATTTTTGGCTCTCATGTACATCGTTAATATTTCTAACATTGTCCATGATAAAGCTATTATTCAGATACAACCTGGACAAAATTTTGAAATTGAGATCAATTCATATAAGTATAATTATGTTATTACAGAAGTATATAACTGGATATTCGCTGATGGAGAATCTCCAATAGACAGAGCTTCTATTGCAAGAAATATTATTAATGTTCATTGCAAAAATAGCAAAGCATTATTGAATATAGATTTGCCAGTGCTAATGTCTATTAAATCAAATTATATGATTTATCAGAAAGATACTGTGCAGAAATATCTTGAACTAAAAGAACAGATTTCAGAATGTATCTCTGACACAACTTTACAGTTCCAAGATGCAGTGGATGGGCTAATTGAAGGTATACGTAATAATCTAATTGCGATTATTACCTTTATTATTTCATTAGTATTGACAGATTCGCTTAATGTTGAAAATCTTATTGAAGAGCAACTTCCTCGTAATCTTCAATTGGTTATAGGAATTTTTTTGATAGCATCAGCAGCATATTTATTTGTAACAAGGAAAACAGTGAATACTAAATGGGAGCTTATCGTTGACCGATATAATAGACTTAAGGAGAACTATCAAGATATCTTAGATGCTAGTGATTTAGAAGATGCTTTTGGACATGATGAAATGATTAGTACTTATCAAAATAGGCTGAATAATTATAAGAAAACTATTACAGGAATATGGATATTATTTATCGTTTTAGTAACTATAATTGCAGTAATTTACTCATTTGATGTAGGGTACTGGGGAAGACTATTAATGCAGTTCCTAACAAGAAGCAAATAGCGTTCAGAAACAGCTGCGTCAATATGCGACGGCATTGTGGAAAATTCTTTTGAGAAGTTAGATATTCTGTTTCTATTGAAGGAAAAGAGAGCTTACAGGAATTACCAAAAGAAACTATTGAATAGCTTGTCTCCGTTATTTATGTCTATGGAAATCAACAGGTGGAAATTATCTTTAAATTCAAAGATGAACTGGAAAGTTTTCTTAAATCGACAAACAATTCCACGGTTCAAAAAAATATTTAAAAAATTCGTGTCACTACCTTGACACAAGGGGGGCTTCGTGCAATGGATGAATTAGGGAAATTAGAGGAAGACCGAAGGAGAGGACGGATTGCGGGACCGGTAAGGCAACGGGGAGTCGCCAGCAATGAGATGTGCACATTTCTGATTATTAATATTTCTTCACTGCAGTTGATTCCTGTGAATGTGATTGCCTTCCGTAGCCAGTACGGAAGTGTGAATCCGGCAGGGATTGTGGGCGCGGGGATTGTGGCGACAGCAATTAGTACGGTGGTGGCTGTAGTTTATTGTAAGATGATGGATGGAAAGCGGAGAGTATAATACTCTCCGCTTATAGATTTATTATAACAATTCGTTGTGTGCAAAACAGATAGAGACTATAGAAATTATCCAAAAAAAGACTCTATCCCTTCACCGCTCCTCCCATCATCCCAGAAATCAAAAACCTCCGAAACACCAACGCCGTAACCGCCGGCGGGATAACCGCAATCATCCCCGCAGCCGCCGTCAGCCCATATTGAACAGAATCCTTCGTCATGAATTCAGACACCACGATGGCAACCGGCTTCGTCTCAAGAGAGGACGCAAGAATCAGCGGTATCTGGAATTGGCTCCATGTATTCAAAAACATAATCAACGCCGCCGACAGAATAATCGGATAGGACGTCGGCACAATAATTCTTAAAAAAGAGGCAATCCTCCCACAGCCGTCAATCAACGCTGCTTCCTCCAATTCCTTGGGTATCGTTGCAAAATAATTGGACATGAGCCACGTCACTAAAGGCAGATATGAACTGACATACACCATAGAAAGCCAGAACACATTATCCAACCAATGTCTCGCTACGAACAGACGGAACAAGGGAATAATCGTAGCCATCACAGGAATTACCATGGTAATCAGAAGCAGATTCTTAATCAAACGCCTCCCCCGAAACTCCATTCGGCTTAACGCATACGCGCTCATCATTGAAATCGGTATCCCAAGCAACAGCGTCGCCCCCACAGCCTTTAACGCATTTTTAATGCCCATCATCAGAACAGAGCCCTTCTGCGTCCCTTCCGTCAAAAGCTCACGGTAATTGTCAAATGTAGTCGCCTTTGGCAGCAGATTCGTACTCTTTTCCATCATGGCATATTCCGGAGTTACGGACAACACAAACGTCCACAAAAACGGTCCCATTGTTAGAATCAGAAAAACTGTCAGGGCAGCCAGATAACCAATCCTTTTCCCAATTTTCATCAGTATTCCACCTCCCTGTTAAGATTCCTAAGGTAGAACACACCCAGAATTCCCGCAAACAACATCACGAGATAAGTAATGGCGCTTCCTTTTCCAAAATCCAGGAAGGAAAATGTAGTCAGATAGCTTTCCACCAACAGATTCTTTCCCAAATCACTGTATCCCGACAGCGCGATAATCTCATCAAACACGTTAATCGCCGTGACAGAGGTTGACGTAATTCCAATTCCCAGAAACGGCAGCATCAGCGGCAGAGTTATCCTCTGGAAAATGGTTCGGCTGTTTCCACCGTCAATCCGCGCCGCCTCATAGATCCCGTTGGGAATAGACTGCCTCCCCGCCAGACACACCAAGGCCATAAACGGGATACTTCTCCAGGTCACAACCAAAGAGACAATCACAAGTAAGGACCACCTAGAGCTGAGCCATTCAATAGGCTGGCTCACAAACCCAAGACCTATACAGACTTTATTCATAAACCCATATCCGGAAGAAAACACAAATTTCCATAAAATTCCATTTACATAAGGCGGAAGCGCCCATGGCAGAATTGCCACCGCCAACAGAAGCCCTGACCATTTCACATCAATATTAAGGAAAATTGAGACCAAGAATCCTAGTACTGTAGTCAATATCACCACCACTGCCAGAATAAACAACGTATTTTGGAAACTGTACCAGAAAGAATCTGATTTCAGTATCGTCCCATAATTGCGAAGCCCCACTACACGGATGTCTGCTGGCGCCGTCAGCTTCCATTTTTTTAGGCTATATGAAAATGTGGCTATAACCGGATAAAATACTAATACACCCATGATTAGAATCATGGGTGACAGTAAAAGATAAGGTAATATCTTCTTTTTCATATTATTCTGCCGCAAGCTCGGCAACCTTCGCCTCCATCTCTGCGTAAGCCTCGTCCGCGGACAGCTCTCCTAATGCCATCTTATTGATTGCATTGTACATCGCATTGCTCATCTCAGAATAATAAGCCGGAATTCCATCTGGGAATGGAGATGCAATCAGCTCAGCCTGTTCCATCATGGCGCCTGCATTCTGGATTGTTCCATTATCAATCAGCTTCTTCAACACAGAATTTCGAGTTGGAATTGCCGTATTCGTTTCGTTCAGCTTTTCCTGCATATCGGCAGAAGTATACCACTCGATAAATTTCTTCGCATCCTCTTTATTTTCAGAGAACTTCGTAACACCAAGAGCCTCCGGAAGCGCCATGGTAACGGTAGCTTTTGCATCCTTCCCTGGAACCAGAATCGGCGTAATCTCACCAATCACGCTGCAATCATCCTCATTTGTACTCTTGGATACAAAAGAAGTCGGACCAGTCAGGAAATTAGCAGAACCGGATAAAATCCTCTTGTAAGCATCCATACCAGAAGAAGTCTTATCAGCAGGATCAACCAATTCATCCTTAATCAGATTCTCCTCATACTTCAAGGCTGCAAGCACAGAATCCTTATTCAAAGTCCCGTCGTCGTTAAATACAACACCATTCATGGTATAGGCAAGCCACATCAGATATGTGGAGGTCTTCTCCTCCGCATTCAACGGCAGAGCAAAAGGATAATCACACACACCCTTCTCTTTCAGGGTCTTACAATTCTGGTAAACTTCATCCCATGTCTGAGGTTCTCCGCTGATTCCTGCATCCTCGTACTGCTTTGTATTGTAGTAAGACAGACGGTAATCATTGGCATACGGAATAGCAAGCACTTTTCCGTCCTTGGTAAATGTCTCCAACGTCGGCATATCAGACTTTACATCATCGGCTACCTCAAGAGGCTCCAGCCAGTCAGCCGCATAAAACTCACCTACCCAGGACCAATCCACTTCCACAACATCTGCCACAGCCTGTCCCCCTGCTGCCGCTGTTACCAGCTTGTCACGGATATCATCCCATCCAACCTCATTTACAACAACCTCAATCCCCGTCTCGTCGGTAAATGCTTTGAGCTGTTCATCTGTAGGAATCGCCCAGTCAGGAGCCATGAACGTAATACTGCCCCCTTCTTTACCCTCCTTGTCCTCTTTGTCCGTACTTTCTGCACCGTCCGTATTAGATGACGTGTCTTTGGGATCTTCTTTACCGCCGCAGCCGACTGCCATAGACGCAGCCATAGATGCAACAAGTAACATGGTGATTAGTTTCTTTTTCATTGATTTCCTCCTTCGCAATGACATATAAATAGGTTTCTCCAAACATTATATCAGTATACATATCAGCCTTCAAATTGATATAATCAATATATCAGTTTTATTTATTGATAATATTTATATATCATTTGCTTTAAAATTGAAACAGAAGCTTCCCACAGTACGTCTAATAGATAGAAGGATAAAAAGGAGGGAAACAGCACATGGATGAACTGATCCAAAAAGCAAAACAAAAAAATCCGGATGCTTTTGAAGAACTAATCCGTCTGCACATGCAAAGTATGTACAAAGTAGCCAAAGCATACCTTTCATCAGATGAAGATGTGGCAGATGCGATACAGGAAACCATTATTACCTGTTACGAGAAAATTTCGTATCTAAAAAATAATGCTTATTTCAAAACGTGGATGATAAAAATACTGATGAGTAAATGCTGCAATATCCTAAGAAACAAAAAAATGATGGATTCCTTAGAGGAACCAACAGAGCAGCCAATTTTCGACAGGAGTTTTGAGGAATTGGAATGGAAGGAAGTCATTCAGCTCTTAGACGAAAAATACCGCATGGTTATGGTGCTCTATTATATAGAAGGATTTCGTACCGGAGAGATTTCCCAGATTCTTGACATGAATGAAAACACGGTACGCACCCGCTTAAAGCGCGGACGTGAAGAACTTAGGAGTATTTATCTCAATGACAAAAGGAGGGAGAAATCCAATGGAAGAAAGAAAAGTATGGCTCGAAAAGCTGCAGGAAGACGCCGAAATACCGGAAATTGTATATCAAAAAGTGGAACTGGCTTTTGACAGAATACGGACTGTACCTAATCCGACAGGCGCAAGAAAAATGAAGGTAAAAACAAGCGGCAGCAGAAAAAAATACGCTATCTTCATACTGGCGGCTGTTCTCATGATTGGCACACTGTCAGTCAGCGCCGCCACATATTTTCACTGAAATGACAAGTTCAAGGAAGAATATAAGGTCACGCCAGAGATCGAGAAAAAACTAAACGAATCCAATACAGCAAAAGAAATAAATCAGTTTACAGAACATGACGGTATACGGTTTGAAGCTGTCCAATCCGTTGCAGACGAAACTGCTGCCATTATCGTCATAAAAATCTGTGGAAGCGAACAATTCCCTCTACGGACACGCATGAACTTCCGCAATATAGATATAAATGTGGGAGATATGGAAGATAAGGTTTCCATAGTGGCAAACCTCCTTGAATCCGACTCGGATGCACAGCCTGACGATATATGGAACGATGGATGGACATATGAGCTGATATTAGTAAATAACGAGGAGGGCAGCCTGCTTGGTAAAGAGATAAAATTAACATTTACCGATATTATCGATTCTTATGAAGAAAAACGCACCCTCACAGAATTACCTCCTCTTCTGGAATCCGTATGGGAGCTTTCAATCGTTCTGGACAATGAGGATAATGGAAAAGAGTATGAAGTGAACCAACAGATAGCCAGAACAGAAGCAAAAATAAATAAAATTCGTGTATCTCCAGTCGCCTTCACAGTTGATTTTGACTGGAAACGCCAGATGAAAACAGAGACCTCTATAGGTGCAAACGGCGAGACAGAAGCCTTCGAGCATGCGGTGAATCCCCCTGAACTTATGGGAGTCGTTCTCGAAGATGGAACTGTACTGGAAAATATTACTGATTTTTACAATGGACATTACACAAATGAAGAATTTACACAATACCAAGCAAGAGGGGTGTTCAACCAATTTATCGAATATGAAAACGTGAAAGAGCTGATTTTTTATGCGGAGGGTGAAATCGGTATGGAGGCCGAGAAAGTATATGTGTCTGTAAAATAATAGTAACAGTGAAGCCGGAAGGCTGAACTGTTGTTACTGTTCACACCCATGGTGTTCACAGTAACGAATCCGGCCTATTTAAAGTTGCCTTACGGCAAGAGGCTGGATTCTGACCCCATTACCGTACTGGCCTGTAGCCGTGCAGCGTAGTGCACGGCTCAGGAGTGAACAGTAACGAACTGTTACAAATAATATGAAAAATTTGCTTATTATGCTTGCAATTTATCTTCACAGGGTATAATATAAATATATCACAACGTAGTTTTTAAAACTACATGTCATGTTTTGTTATACTAGGAGGTAATTATATGTCACATACACTCGAAGAACATATCAAAGACCCAGGAAGCGCGATTACTCATTTTATCGGAATGTTAATGGCAATATTTGCAGCCGTTCCCTTACTAATCAAGGCAGCCCATGAACCAGGCAGGATTTACGTAATCTCCATTGCAGTATACGCTGTAAGCCTGATTCTGCTGTATGCTGCAAGCACCACATACCATACATTTAACCGTTCGGAGAAGATAAACACCATCTTAAAGAAGGTAGACCACATGATGATAAGCGTTCTGATTGCAGGAAGCTACACTCCCATCTGCCTGCTGGTACTCGGCGGCAGAACAGGAATTATCCTGCTATGTATCGTATGGGGAATCGCCCTCATTGGTATCCTGCTTAAAGCCTTCTGGGTATACTGTCCAAAATGGATATCCTCTGTCCTCTATATCGGAATGGGATGGACCTGTGTACTCGCATTTACCCAGATTCTAAACTCCATGTCTGTTGCCGCGTTCGCATGGCTTCTGGCAGGCGGAATTATCTACACTGTAGGCGGAGTCATCTATGCACTGAAGCTTCCGCTGTTTAACAGCAGGCATCGGTACTTTGGGAGTCATGAAATTTTCCATCTGTTCGTAATGGGTGGAAGCGCATGCCATTTTATCGTAATGTATGCATTTGTACTGTAAGCAAAAAGAGTACTATATGAAGACAATAGATATCATTAGGAAAACCATCACTATAATATCTATGAAAAAGCTTATATTAAAGCAAGTTTGTTTTCTTAATGTAATTCTGGCATTTGATATTATCTCCTCACAGTAGTCTCTTTCTAGTTGGGGGAAGCTGCCTATATTTTTACCAGTTTCTCCCCAATATCTTCCATATAGTTTTTGGAGATATTGATCCCTTTCTAAAGACGCTATATACGCATAATGCAATAAATTAGCTGTTACTATTTTACCAGAGGTTTTTTTCATGCTATCATTAACTGGATAAAACGCCCACATTGAAACAGCCATGGACATAATTAATCCTATAAAAATAACACTGGATAAAAGGGAACACCCCTCTGCAACACTTGTTTCTGCCAAAAAAGCTGCCATTGCAACATTAAAAGCAATCATCGCCCCATTCTTTGCCTCCAAAAAATGGAGCCAACTATTGGTATTATCGAAAATCCTCTGTAACAACTCACTCCTATCGTTAATATTCTGTTCCATATCTCTCCTCTACACGCAAGGCAGTGTTCTTATCATCTTAAAAGCCTGCTTAAGCGTCTGTTCAAAGTCCGGTACTTTACTTAGATAATTTTTATTAATATCCGGCAACTCACTTTCCGTAATCCATTGAACTTTCTCATGCTTGTCATTTGCCTTAAAATCTTTTGGCTCATAATCCCCGATTATCCTTGCCAAAGTAATAATTCCCTTATCCATCTTCTCCCCATCGCTTAATTGAGAGTTATGTTCAATCTGGTACAAAGCAATAGGAATAGGCTCTTTAATCTCCCTTGTGTCATCAAGGACAGGGGCTATTTCAATATTAAAGTCCTGCTGGTATTCTTCTTTAATCTTCTGAGCAATACTCTTATCAATCACAGCCTTTGCACAACCAAATTCCCACGCCCCTTTATGCTTCTCCCTGCCATCTGCCCTTTTTGCTACAAGAATTTTAATCTTCTCCCCCTCTTTTTTAAAACAGACTGCCACACAATGAATCTGCATTAATTCCGTATTGATAAATCTAGTCTGGTCATAAGTGGCCTCTTTAATCAGTTGCTGTAGCCGTTCCATCTTCTCTGTCAATTCTCTATCCTGTAATATCTTGTTCAACGCATAGAGAGGATTCGTATACATCCCAACATCTCGAATAATCTTTTCATCCTTATTAGACTCCCGATTGTCATAATACTCTTTGAGCAGATCACTCTCATCACACACATCAAACGTAAAACTATTCTGAAATTCAAGCTCTTTCTTATAAACATCACAATACGCTTTGGGGTCGTGATACCAAATAACAGGGTATAGTTTATCATTCCAAATACCCTTAAGCCTTCGGTACGTTATGATATGTAAACAAGACAGACTCCCCGTCTTTTGCGCAATTAGATAGGCCAATTCATAACTCAGAATCATACGACCATCTTCCGTATGTCTGGCAATACGAAAACCTGTATCAATATCATTGCCCAAAAATTCAAATATATCGTGCCCTTCCTGAGACTGATATCTTTCAAAAATATTATCCGCATTTTCCAACAGAATGTCTTCACTTTCAATATCCCCAACATCAGTTACGGCAGCCAGCCACGCAGCCGTCTTTAAAGACAGAATATTCTGAAGTTTCATCATATTAAAATTCTGGTTAAAATTAAAAAAATCTCCTTTCTTAAGTCGATGAATTGTCGAAACCATAATTCTAAATATTCGGCTCACATATTCACACAATTCATCTTCATCACGGATCTTAATTATAAAGATTGCCTCGTCTCCCAACACTCTCCACATCTCAGAACTCTTAATCTGATTTCCAACTTCCCTACGAAGTTCTTTGAAAAGAAGATTAAGAACCTGTGCCCATCCATAATAATTAATAGTCTTATATGCTGTAGAATTTACAATATCAAAAGAAAAGAACAGAACTACATCTGGCTTCCTGCTAGCTGGATGTTCTTCTGTCCTCTCTTTCTCTTTTGGTAATGAATCAATCTTGCTTTGTATTGACTGTAACGCTTCTCTTTTTCTTTCTACCATTTTAAATACCCTAACCATTTTCCCCGATTCGCCGCCGCACTCACCGAAACATGAAAATATCTGGCAATCTCGGCAGTATTCACTAAGCTTCCATCTGTATGTTCATCCATCACTCTTTTATATTCATCCTGAGGCATCAAAAATGCCGCCGCAAATTCGTTTGACTGATATTCCAATTCAGAGTTTCCATTCCGATAATATGAAATATAGTCTTGCTTTTTCCATCGCTGTTCATTCGTCTGAAATCCCATGTGCAGAAAGAGATGTCCTAATTCATGCGCTATGGTAAAATTCCTTCTTTCTTCCGTCTGGTATGGAGACACTTTAATTATAAAAGAATCTGAACCAGACTTTCTTATCTTACCATCAGAAAAACTGTCTATCGTAGGATCTTCTTTTACAGTACCTCCCATAGAACGTACCACTTCATCTATATTGGTAATAGGAATCTGTATATCATAAATATTTATGACTTCCTGTGTCATAGCATCAATAAGTTCTTTCATTTTATAGTTCAATGCCATATGGAGACCTCCTTCCTCCTTTATTATATGTTATTTTTTCTAAAAAAGCTACACTTATATATTTGTATTGTTCTTTTGTTATTATACTAAATTTTTTTACTTTTTGCAACCTTTTCAGAACATTTGTTCTTTCCTTCCTCCCTCCTGGCTGGCAACCATCTTCTCCTTTTCCTTCTTCTTCATCCGCTTAATTGCATACTCCCGCTTCATTGCTTCTTCTCTTGTAGAAAACTCCTCGCAATAAACCAGCTTTACAGGACGCCTTGACTTGGTATACTTGGCGCCTTTTCCCAAATTATGCGCATTAATACGCTTCTTAAGATTATTCGTCCATCCTGTATACAAAGTCCCATCCTTACACCGCAATATATAAGTATAGTTCATAACCTTTCTCCCGACTCTTTCGTATATCAAGATTATATCCCATATCACCAAAAAATCAAAGGGCTATCTATACGCTCTTATAGGACTCTTAAACATACCTTACTGGACGAAGTCCACCAGCCCGAAGGGCATGTATTACGGTGTGCCCTTGGGTATACATTAGTGGACGAGGTTTACTTACACATAAAAATATCCCATACAGACAAGCCCTGTCATTTCCTGCTTGCCTGTATGGAATACCTGAACTAACTCAATCTGCCTGAAAGCCCATATCGTAATTCCTATATATCTTACTCCTCCAGATATTCAACCGGATTAATGGGCTGTCCGTCTTTACGCATCTCGAAGTACACGTTGCTTCCTTCTACACTATAGTATTTCGTTGGCTGGCTCACATATCCAATCACACTTTTCGCCTCTACATAATCCCCGACTTTCACAGGAACCTCCTTAAGCTGCCCATAGAACAGCTCATATCCATTTCCAATATCCACGTTGACTGTCGTTCCAGTCTCAGCCGTCACATCAATGGACTTCACAATTCCTGTAGTTCCGCAGATTACCTGGTCTCCCTCTGCACCAGAGATGACCACAGCCGGATTGTACTTATACTGGTCCAATGTTTGGAAATATACCGTCTTGTCCATACTGTAGCTCATAATAATCGTACCGTTGACCGGCCACAGCAGTTGGCTGTTCTCATTAAATGTAATCGCCCTGCTGCTCCCTTCTGTCTGCTGTACGTCTGTACTGTCCGTCTGCTCTGTCGTATCCTCTGGAGTCGGCTCCTCCGGCTTTTCTTCTGGTTCGTCATCTACCTTATTGTTAATCACAAGGTTATTTGCTTCCTCTGCTGGTTCCTTCTTCTTCTCATCTTTTGTATCATCTTCTTCTGCAAGCGCAAGCTTCTCCTTCTGCTGCGTCCGTTTGTAGTCATTAAATGTATATGTTCCCACTAACGCAATAGCTGCCACGAAACAGACTACGGCCGCAACAGCAGCACTTCTCTTTTTCTGTGAAGGTCTTTGCCTCTTGTTCATCTTATCACCACCTCTGACTATATTTTTGCCAGATAGTGATAGACTTATTCTACGTCCAGTAATATTTCTGCGACTTCTTTTATCTCGGTTCCTTCAAAAAAATATTGTAAAATAGAATCGTATGTACCTCCCTCCTTAGCCATCTGATTTGCAGAATACTGGCTCATTCCAAGTCCATGACCTTCGCCTCTCGTGGTAATTCGTATTTGTCCGTTGTAACGCTGCAGCGTGAAACATCCGGAAGCAAGGCCATAATTATTACGAAATTCTTCTCCGCTGATATTCTCCTGACCGACCCGCACACTCAACACATATCCGGCAGTATCCGCAGCCGTAATCTCTGCATCCATATCCTCCGCCATAACAGTTCGTATCTGCTTCTCATTTTCAATATCGTAAGGGCAGTCCACAATCTTGAGATATGGATAGTCTTCACTCCCCAAAACCTCCTTCCCGTCACGGGTACAGCCATTACTTAATCGGAAGAACGGCGTCAGCGCAAGATTTTCCCCATAAAGCAGCACCATTCCTTCCGTGTCTTCCCAAGCCTCCTCAAGTTTACGGTAATACTTCGGATATTTATTTCCCCAGGCAGCCTCCATCTGCTTCTGTGTCCAGAATTCCTCCTCAAGCACAGTATCTTTGCCCGATTCCTTAATCTTCCGGTAAACCTCTGTCCGAACCAGTACTGCCTGTGCCTTCAATGCTTCTTTCTCATAGGATGCGGGTATCACCTTCGCCAATATCCCGATACAGTATTCTTCAATAGGCATCTCCGATTCCTGCTCCCCGCTCCTTACCTTTACCCTTGCACTGTCAACGTGGGAATAAGAAGTAATGCTTGACCCATTTAAAAACACCGTGATAACATATGGCAGCAAAATGATGATAATCAAGTAGCACCCCAGTCTTTTAAGTTTCAGCCGCATAAAAAATACCCTCCCATACACTGTATGGAAGGGCAGGCTGTTTTATGCCAAAATTTTTATTATTCTACTTTTACGTCAATCTTTACCGGATCAAGTTTCCAGATATCCTCCACATACTCACGAATCGTACGGTCAGAAGAAAACTTACCGCAGCATGCCGTATTCAACAACGCCATCTTAGCCCATCTTTCCTTATCACGATAGGCCTCCTCTACCTTCTGCTGGGCCTCTGCATATGCACGGAAATCCTTCAGAATAAAATACATATCTGCTCGGTTTCCACCCTTTGTCGTAAGCAGAGAATCGTAAAGGTCACGGTACATCTCCGTATTGCCATTCGCATAAGTACCGTCAACCAGTTGATTAACCACTCTGCGCACATCCTCGTCATTGTTATAGACATCCCATGGATTGTAGCCGCCGTTCTGCTCGTAATTGATAACCTCATCCGAACTCAGACCGAAGATAAATGCATTCTCAATACCAACTTCTTCTACAATCTCCACATTTGCGCCATCCATAGTTCCCAGAGTCGGCGCGCCGTTCAGCATGAACTTCATATTACCTGTACCGGACGCTTCCTTAGAAGCCGTAGAAATCTGCTCACTCACATCCGCCGCCGCAAAAATCCATTCTGCATTGGATACACGGTAATCCTCGATAAATACTACCTTAATCTTTCCATTGATGCTACGGTCATTATTTACCACATCTGCAACAGAATTAATGAGCTTGATAATCTCCTTTGCCCTGATATATCCTGCAGATGCCTTTGCACCAAAGATAAAGGTTCTTGGGAAGAAATTCTTCTCAGGATGCTCTTTAATCTGGTTATACAGATACATCACATGAAGGATATTCAACAACTGCCGTTTATACTCATGGAGACGCTTCACCTGTACGTCGAAAATAGAGCGCGGGTCTACCTCAATTCCATTATGCTTCAAAATATACGCTGCCAGGAATTCCTTATTCTTATACTTAATCTCCATAAATTCTTTCCAGGCATCTGGATCATCCGCATACTTCTTAAGTCCGGACATCAGAGACAGGTCTGTAATCCAATCCTTTGTGCCAAGCTTCTCCGTTACCCAATCAGCCAGCCTTGGATTTCCATGCATGAGAAAACGTCTCTGGGTAATGCCGTTCGTCTTATTATTAAACTTCTCAGGCATCAACTGATAGAATTCTTTCAACTCCTGGTTCTTAAGAATCTCTGTATGCAGCCTTGCAACACCATTGACTGAATAACCTGCAACAATAGCAAGATGGGCCATCTTCACCTGTCCATCTCTCAAGATTGCCATCTTCTTGACCTTATTCTCATCTCCCGGATAGGTCTTACGGATATGTTCAATAAATCTGCGGTCAATCTCCTGCACAATCTGGTATACACGCGGAAGCAGCCTTGAAAACAAGTCAATCGGCCATTTCTCCAACGCCTCCGCCATAATGGTATGATTGGTATAAGCACAGGTCTTTTTTGTAATCTCCCATGCTTCCTCCCATCCAAGTCCCTCCACATCCAACAGAATACGCATCAATTCTGCTACGGCAACCGTGGGGTGAGTATCATTCATCTGGATAGTCATCTTCTCATACAGCTTCTTAATATCATCATGATTCTTCTTATACTTCGCAACTGCTGCCTGAAGGCTTGCAGATACGAAGAAATACTGCTGCTTCAGTCTCAATTCCTTACCAGCATAGTGATTATCATTGGGATACAGAACTTCTACAATATTCTTCGCAAGATTCTGCTGCTCAACTGCCTTGTGGTAATCGCCGCGGTCAAAGGACTCTAACTGGAAGTCCACAATCGGCTCAGCATCCCAGATACGCAAGGTATTGACAACATTGTTATTATAGCCCACAATCGGATAATCATAAGGAACCGCCTTGACAGACTCATAATTCTCCTGAACAAAATGAATCTTGCCTTTATCATCATATTCAACACGGATATTTCCGCCAAAACGTACCTCCTTGGCATATTCCGGCCTTCTCAGCTCAAAAGGATTACCGTTCACAAGCCAGTTATCCGGCGTTTCTACCTGATAGCCGTTCTCAATCTTCTGCTTGAACATACCATAACGGTAACGGATACCACAGCCATAAGCCGCATATCCAAGGGATGCCAAAGAATCCAGGAAGCACGCTGCCAGACGGCCAAGACCGCCGTTTCCAAGAGCCGGATCCGGCTCCTCATCCTCAAGCAGATTCAGGTTCACACCCATCTCCTCTAAGGCTTCCTTCACTTCCGTGTAAGCTGTCATGTTAATCAGATTATTTCCAAGTGCCCTTCCCATCAGGAACTCCATAGACATATAATAAACAATCTTCGGATCATCCTTCTCATACTGCTTCTGTGTTGCAATCCAGTTGTCAATGATCGCCTCCTTCACAGCATAGGAAACTGCCTGATACAACTCCTGCTCTGAGACCTCCTCAATCTCCTTACGGAACAGATGTTTTACATTCTGCTTAACTTCCTTCTTAAATGTCTCTTTCTCAAATCTCGGATTATACATATTTTTCCTACCTCTTCCTTTCCCCTGCGGGGCAGACAAAAACTGCCCCCCAAAGTAACGTTATTTCCTCTCAACTCCAAGAGTTACCATCTCACCGTTAATCTTCCATTCCTTCACATATCCTGCCGGTGCAGCTTTCGTAACCTTCTGCGCAAGAGTTTCCTCTCCAATGGTATCTCTATTAGCGGCAAATACCGCCTCTGCCTTGTCGGTTCCCTCATAGGTAATCTCAATCTGATCCATAACCTCGAACCCTGCTTCCTTACGCATGGTCTGTACTTTACTGATAATCTCCCGCACAAAACCTTCCTCAAGAAGTTCTTCTGACAGGTTCGTATCCAGAACAACCGTAATACCGTTGTCATCCTCAGATACATATCCCTCCATCTGAGCGCTTTCAATCAGTAAATCCTCCCGTGACAGTACAACCTCCTGACCGTCAATCTGAAGCTTCAAGGCATCCGTATCATTTAATTCATCCATAGCAGCATTGCCATCCATAGAACCAAGCATTGCCCTGATTCCATTTAACATTTTACCATACTTTGGACCCACTGTCTTTAGTTGAGGTTTAAAAGAATATGTCGTAAAATCACGAACCTCTTGTGTAAATGTCATAGATTTTACATTCAATTCATCTTCTACAATCTTTTGATAAAATTCCGGAAGTTCAAAATCCGCCTTCACATACATCCTGCCAATAGGTTGACGATTTTTAATATTTGCCGTGTTCCGGCACGCACGGCCCATGACAACCAGCTTTAACACCTTATCCATGTTCGCCTCAAGCTCATGGTCAATACATGACTCGTCCGCCTTCGGGAAATCACACAGGTGGATACTCTCCGGTGCGCTCTTATCCACACTCTTTACAAGATTCTGGTAAATGTCCTCTGTCATAAAGGGAATCATCGGCGCCGCCGCCTTACTCACACCAACCAGCGCTGTATAAAGAGTCATATAAGCGTTAATCTTATCCTGCTCCATTCCCTTCGCCCAGAAACGCTCACGGCTTCTTCTTACATACCAGTTGCTCATGTCATCCACAAACTCCTGTAATGCTCTGGCGGTCTCTGGAATCCTGTAATTCTCCAGATGGCTGTCCACATCCTGAATCAGCGTATTGAGCTTGGACAAAAGCCACTTATCCATAACTGATAGCTTATCATATTCTAATGCATATTTTGTCGCGTCAAATCCATCAATATTCGCATATAATACGAGAAATGCATAGGTATTCCACAAAGTTCCCATGAACTTTCTCTGTCCTTCTACGACAGCCTTTCCATGGAAACGGTTTGGCAGCCATGGCGCGCTGTTCACATAGAAATACCAGCGAATGGCGTCTGCACCATATTTCTCCAAAGCGTCAAAGGGATCTACTGCGTTACCCTTGGACTTGCTCATCTTCTGCCCCTTCTCATCCTGTACATGTCCAAGAACAATAACATTCTTATAAGGCGCCTTGTCAAATATCAGCGTTGAAATTGCAAGGAGAGAATAAAACCATCCGCGGGTCTGGTCCACCGCCTCGGAAATAAAGTCCGCCGGAAACTGCTTCTTGAACAATTCCTGATTCTCAAAAGGATAGTGAAGCTGCGCAAACGGCATGGCGCCGGAATCGAACCAGCAGTCAATTACCTCCGGTACTCTATGCATCTCTTTTTTGCAGACCGGACACTTGATGGTCACTTCATCAATGTACGGGCGATGCAGCTCGATATCCTCCGGACAGTTATCCGACATCTCTTTTAACTCTGCAATACTTCCAATAGAGTGCTGATGTCCGCATTCACACTCCCAGATATTAAGCGGAGTCCCCCAGTAACGGTTACGGCTGATACCCCAATCCTGAACATTCTCAAGCCAGTCACCGAAACGTCCCTTTCCGATGCTCTCTGGAATCCAGTTGATGGTATTATTGTTTGCAATCAAATTTTCCTTCACGTCCGTCATCTTGATAAACCAGGATTCACGGGCATAGTAGATTAACGGGGTATCACATCTCCAGCAATGAGGATAGCTGTGCTCGAAATTCGGCGCATCAAAAAGCATTCCCCTTGCCTCTAAATCCTTCAATACCTCTGGATCTGCCTTCTTCACAAATAATCCGGCAAATGGCGTCGATTCCGCCATATTTCCCTTTTCGTCTACTAACTGGACGAAGGGCATGTTATACTTCCGACAAACCTTGGCGTCATCCTCACCAAACGCAGGCGCAGTATGAACGACGCCTGTACCGTCTGTCAGTGTAACATAATCGTCGCAGATCACATAAAAGGCTTTCTTGTGCTGATTGGCGATTCCGTCTGCCGCACACTGATACAGCGGCTCATACTCCTTGTACTCCAAGTCTTTGCCCTGGTAAGTTTCAAGCACCTCGTAGGCCTTTTCTCCCTCCTTCGCAAGAGAACCAAGCACCGTATCCAAAAGAGCCTCTGCCATATAATAAGTATATCCGTCGATACATTTCACCTTCGCATAAGTCTCTGTGGGATTCACGCAGAGTCCCAGATTAGAAGGCAGAGTCCAAGGCGTTGTCGTCCACGCCAGGATATACGCATCCTCCCCCTTTGCCTTAAAGCGTACAATGGCAGAACGCTCTTTCACGTCCTTGTAGCCCTGAGCCACCTCCTGGGCGGAAAGAGGCGTTCCGCAGCGGGGACAATAGGGAACAATCTTGAAGCCCTTGTAAAGCAGACCCTTATCCCATATCTGCTTTAACGCCCACCACTCGGACTCAATGAACTCATTGTGATAAGTGACATAAGGATTCTCCATATCTGCCCAGAACCCGACGGTACTGGAAAAATCCTCCCACATTCCTTTATATTTCCACACACTCTCTTTACACTTGTCGATAAATGGCTCAAGACCGTATTCCTCAATCTGCTCCTTGCCGTCAAGTCCCAAAGCCTTCTCCACCTCAAGCTCTACCGGCAGTCCGTGAGTATCCCAGCCTGCCTTCCTTGGAACCTCATAGCCCTTCATGGTGCGGTATCTTGGAATCATATCCTTAATTACACGGGTCAGAACATGCCCGATGTGGGGCTTGCCGTTAGCGGTCGGCGGCCCGTCGTAAAACATATAAAGCTCGTTGCCCTCTCTCTCTTCCATACTTTTTTCAAAGATATGGTTCTCCTGCCAGAACTTCTCGATCGCTTTCTCTCGGTCAACAAAGTTCAAATCTGTTGAAACCTTTTTATACATATGCTCCTCCTTCTTATACATTGTTGGACGAAGTCCACCAGTCCTTTGGGTATACTTAAGCCAAAAAAGCTCTCGTCCTGAATAGGACGAGAGCTAACCTCACGCTTATAAACCACCTAAACATACAATCATATGCCTTCCCTGTAACGGGGGAACTCCGTCAGCGCCTACTTAACCTTCTGGGTATCCCAATAGATACCTCGTCTTTCGACAGCCGCAGCTCGGAAGTGATATTCAGACATGCCTTACTCGTATCAGGCTTCCACCCTCCCTGACTCGCTGTAGCTTTCCGATATGTCTTACTGTCTCCGTCAACACTTTTTCTGTGTGGGTTTAATTATAGTCAAAACCCAGGATATCGTCAAGAGTTTTTTAAACCTCATTCGCAGAAATCTTATTTTTCTACCATATCCTGTCGATAAAAAAAATAGAATAAAGTGTCATTATACAAGTAGGAGGTGAATATTTTGAACTTTTTCACGATGCAATCATTGGGTAAATATACAAAAACTATGGAAATGCAGATGAAGTGGCAGCAGAAGAAATCAAACAATGACTTTACTGCAGACGGCACTACAAAATTAACTGATCCAATCGCACGGCAGGCAGAACAAATCCGTTTAGCCCAGGCGGACGGCTCATCCAAGCTTTCTTCACAGATCAGAGCGAAGCTGGCAAGCGGCAAGAAATTATCGCGGGAGGAAATGGAATATCTGCAGAAGAATGATCCTCAGACATATCAGAAAGCAAAAGCGCTGGAAGAAGAACAGAAAAGTTATGAGGAGGAGCTTAAAAGGTGTGAGACGAAGGAAGATGTCCAACGCGTGAGAATGAATCGTACGGCAGCTTCTCTAAGCGTAGTCAAAAGTGTTGAGAGTAATTCTGCTATACCCGAAAGCGCAAAGCTTGGAATCATGTGGCAGGAGCTCATGAAAAGCAAAGCTTTAGAGGAAACCCTTAATACATTTATAGAAAGCGGCAGATATGCCCAGCTTCCCACAGAAGCAGAAAAACTGGAGGCAGAAAAGGCTCTTGAAGAAGCAAAAGCTGCAGAACTTGAAATCGAAGCTTCCGAAGAAACTATGGATGATACAGATCGCAATAAGAACGAAGTAAGTGCAGACAGTGTGACGGAGGATATTCTAAAGGATACAGTAAATGATACTTCACTCCATGAAGCTGAGCAAAGAAACCGAGCTATTTTGCAAGAGCACAAAATGACACTTGCGGAAGCTGAAACAACGCCGGAAGCTCTAAAAGTAAAACGTGCCAAAGCCCATGCTGCGTATAAAGAGAACCAAGTCGAAATCCCTGAACAGATTATGGATTTAAAAAATTAAAACAAAATATTTTGAAAAAACCGCTGTAAGTCCTGTATTTCAAGGTCTTACAACGGTTCTTTTCTTCATTGGCTGTTCCTTTTAATCTTCCTTTTCTTTCTTTTTCCGTCAAGAATTAGCTTCACAAGAATTGCCACTAACCCGACAAGCAGGACTCCTGCCGCGCCAAGGGCACATTTCTTTATTATCTCCTTGTCCTCAAGGAGCCCTTCCTTCTTAGCCTCTCCACCTTTCACATTCTCCTGCTTCTGCGCTTTTTCTGCCTCCTGCTTCTCATAATAAGTCTGGCTTAAGACCGCCCTGACACTTCCCACAGGATTACCCTGAAAGCTGTACGTCAGAACACCCTCTTTGTCAGCTTCTTCGTCCGGCACAATCTCCATATCTAAATCCTGGAACTCAACTCCATTGGGCACGACGATATTCTTCTCAGCCAAAATCTCAACCACATCCTCCGACTTCTCATTGGCCGCCGGAAGCGCCTTGCTGAAATTAGCAAAGCCATACTCCAACAGGTTCCTGGTATCCGGATAAACATTCACCCCATGAGTCTTAAGCACCACACATACAAGCTGCATATCCCCGTTGTCCGCCATTGTAACCAAGGTTGACAGCGCCTCATCTGTATATCCGGTCTTTCCGCCAATCGCAAACTCATAATAATTGGCGTTGCCCTCCTTCAGCATCTTATGCTTTTGCTGGAAAATATGCTCCTCCGTAGTCTCAGACGCCGGAATCGTATACTGCAAAGTCTGGACAATATTAAAAAATTCCGGATGCCTGAACAGCTCACGGCCAATTAACGCCATATCCCTGGCACAAGTATAATGGTTATCATCATGCAGTCCGTGAGGATTGACAAAATTAGAATTCTCCCCGCCAAGCTCTTTGCATCTGCTATTCATCTGCTCTATGAACCAGGCATAATCATGTTCCTTATTCTTTCCCACATTCTCGGCAACCCCATAAGCGACCTCATTTGCCGAGGCAAGAAGGGTAGCGTACAACGCCTGCTCAAGAGTGATCTGATTGCCTTCCTTCATACCGATATAGGCATCACCTGGCTCTAAAAAGGCAAGGCTCTCATGGGAAAATACCACAGGGTCTGTAAACTCACCGTTCTCTAGCGCCACCAGCGATGTCAGAAGCTTCGTAATACTCGCCGGAAAATGATGGTCATCTATATTCTTCGCATATAAAATCGCGCCTGACTCCACCTCCATGACAATGGCTGCTTCGCCATACGTCCCTGGCGCCTGAGGCCAGCCCTCTATCTCATTTGACTGAACCGGCATAGCATAGACTGTGTCCAACTCCTGCTGAAGACGTTGTTCCTCTGTCAACTCCCCCTGCTCCTGTGCAGGGGGCGCCTCACCCTGCCCTGCATCAGTAGCAGATGCGGCCGTCCCCAGACATATCCAAAGGATTGCCGCCCAGGCGGCAATCCATATCTGTTTTCTCCGTCTCATATCTACTCGGCTTCTGCCTCTTTTTTCAGATAATAGAAGCCAAAGGCCGGAATATTCACGCCTCTTGCCTCCATCTTCTCACCTGAAATCAAATCCACATACATACCATCTTCTTCATTGATCCATGCTGTCTTATCATACTCGCTGAAATTAAATATTCCAATTAGCTTCTCGCCTTCAAAATACCTTCCGATAGACAGAACGCCGGCTTCCCAAGTCTCAATGGTCCATGTATCCGCAGTAGATACAAATACCTTCTCTGACTTACGAATCTTCTCTAACTGTCCCAATCTCTGGAATACCTTGCCCTCCACAGTATCTGCATCTGTAATATTCTCTGCCAAATCCCATCTCATTGCACCGCGGTGGATGTAACGGGAATCAGCCGCCTTGTGCGGATCTTCTTTATAAGTATAATCATTTACCTGTCCAATCTCATCTCCGCTGTAAAGCACAGGAATTCCAGACTGCATAAACATATACGCATGAAGCATAATATCCTTTTGGATTGCCCTCTCCATAGCCTCGGCATCCTGCTCGAAACCTGCCTTCTCGATACCGCACATAGAAGCAGTCGTTCCGCAGAACCTTGCGTCGCCAGTGATTGGGTCTGCATTATACAGCTCTCCGCGGCTGGTGCTCTCACCCACATATCCCTGGAAATAATCATTCAAGTACTGCTTGTGAGGACGCTCACGGATTCCCTCCCGTAAAAGAGACGCATAATCCAAGCCCCATCCAATATCATCATGACAGCGCAGATAATTCAGGAACACATATTCCTTTGGCAGACGGTTGACAATGTCAAGCTGCTGCCGCAGAAGTCCCACATCCCTGGTTGCCACAGTATGCCATGTGGTAGCCATGGTCGTAACATTATAAAGCATATGACACTCCGGCTTCTCCACAGTTCCAAAGTATGGAACCACCTTCTCCGGCTCCATCACGACCTCACCCAGAAGAAGAACGCTTGGACATACAATCTCACCAATCATACGCATCATGCGGACAATAGTATGTACCTGAGGAAGATTCCTGCACTGTGTATTCAGTTCCTTCCATATATATGGAACCGCATCAATACGAATAATATCAATACCTTTATTCGCCAGGAATAAGAAATTATACATCATCTCATTAAATACTCTTGGGTTCTTATAATTCAAATCCCACTGGTACGGATAGAAGGAGGTCATAACAAAATGCTCTACCTCTGGAAGCCATGTAAAATTCCCCGGCGCTGTCGTCGGAAATACCTGCGGTACAGTCTTTTCATACTGAGCCGGAATCGAATAGTTATCAAAGAAGAAATATCTGCTCATGTACTCTCCGATTCCCTGTCTTGCCTTCTTAGCCCACTCATGATCCTCCGAAGTATGATTCATGACAAAATCCATACAGACATTGATATCCTTCTTATGACATGCCGCAGTCAGACTCTCCAGATCCTCCATGGTACCAAGCTTCTCCTGCACCTTACGGAAATCCGCTACCGCATATCCACCGTCAGAACGCCCTTCCACCGTATCCAAAAATGGCATCAGATGGATATAATTTACATTACTTTTTTCAACATAATCAAGCTTTGATTCCACACCCTTCATATTACCGGCGAAATTGTCGATATAGAACATCATGCCAAGCATATCGTTCTGCTTATACCAGTCAGGACACGCCTCGCGGTTCTGGTCAATCTCCTTCAAATCCTTGTTACGTTCTTCGTAAAAACGATAAAGATTGTCGCACAACTCTGCAAACATTGAACTATTCCCGTATAACTCCATATAGAGCCACTTTAGTTCATCGAAATGTCTTGCAAACCGCTTCTCATAAACTGCTCTTTGCTCTGCCTTTCTGAAAGCTTCGTTATCTTCTGCCTTCACAGCTTCACTCGTACTCTTTGCTTTGGCTTCCTTATCTTCTGCCTTCACAGCTTCACTCGTACTCTTTGCTTTAGCTTCCTTATCTTCTGCCTTCACAGCTTCACTCGTACTTTTTGCTTCGGCTGCATCTTCACATACCTTCACTTCTTCTACGGCACTCTCAGAAACCGCTTCTGTCGTCTTTACAGCTTCTTCCTCTTGAGTTTCCACTTTAACAGCTTCCATATCCTCACTCTCCACCTTTGTTTTGACCTCTGCCGCCTGCACCGCTACATTCTGTTCTACAATATTCTGTTTTCCCGTGTTCTGCTTTGCCGCAGCTTGCTTGCGCTCTTTTCTTGATTTCTTTGCCATAGTATTTCCTCATTCCATATATTTATCTCCTCCGGACATTCCAAAACATATGCCCTTCGGGTGAGTGGACAGCAAAAGCAACCGTAATCATACCAATTCCTTCCTGCCAATCTTATTATACTAAAATATATCTTAGGTGTAAAGTTCCTGCACGTGATTCTGTCAGCTTCTAAGAATCACAACCCCTTTCTTCTTAAGTTCCAGGCAGTCTCCGCTTCTATACACCTTTCCGTCAACCAGATTCCGGCAATCCCTGTCCAGAACCACCGTACTGCTCTCCTTCTCATGATTGATCAAGAACAGCGTCCTACCCTTTTCATTGACGCGGACTGCCGCCTCCACACCCTTCGGAGTGTTCATAACCGGCTCAACACCTGCCTCCTGAAACACATTTTTCAGAAAATGCAGATAAAATTCCTCATTCGACCGAGTTCCCACATAATAAGAAGTTCCGCTTCCATAATGATTCCTGGTCAAAACCGGCATCCCTCTGTAGAAATCCTCCTCATATCTGCTCATCTCCTGGGCGTCCTCCAAATGCATTAAATCACAAAGCATGGAGGCCGGATACTTTACACCGTCATAGACAAAAGAATTACTCTCCCCTTCCGGCAAGGCGTCATTTTCCTCCACCCATATTCCAAGCACATTCCTCAATTCTCCAGGATATCCGCCTTCAATCACCAGGTCGTGCTCGTCCACAATCCCACTGAAATATGTAGTAATAAACGTTCCTCCCTGGTCTACATACTGATTCACCTTCTGGGCATATCCTGTCTTTGTCATATAGAGCAGCGGCGCAATCACCACCTTATAAGGAGACATGTCATCCTCAACGCTGATAATGTCTACCGGAACATTCTGCTCAAATGCCGCCGTATAATAATCCTTCACAGCATCCAGATATTTCATAAGAACGCTCGGCCCTGCAGAATACTCTAAGGCCCACCAGTTATCCCAGTCAAACACAATCGCCGTCTTAGAAGGCGTGCGCCCCTCAAGGAACTCGTCCTTCAGTTCTTCAAGCTCCCTTCCCAGAGCCTCCACTTCAAGAAATACCCTGGTATCATCCCTTCCCGCATGGTCAATCACTGCGCCATGATACTTCTCACACGCACCGCGGCCTCTGCGGATTTGAAAAAACTGAATGGCATCCGCCCCGTGCGCCGCCGCCTGTAGGCTCAAAAGCCGCATCTCTCCTGGCCTTTTCAGCTTGTTATAGTGATGCCAGTTCGTCACGCTTGGTGTCTGCTCCATTAATACAAACGACTGCTGCCCCTTAATGCCGCGCATCAGGTCATGGCGCATAGCAACCGCCGCCGGACTGTCTAACGGTTCCGGATAGCTGTCCCAGGAGACGAAATCCATCTCCCCCGCCCATTTCTGATAATCCAAATCCTTAAAAAATCCCATCAGATTCGTGGTAATAGGCACATCCGGCATCTCCTTCTTTATTGCATCATATTCCAGGCGAAAACAATTAAGAATACTGTCTGACATGAATCTTCGATAATCCAGAGAAATCCCCTGAAACATCGTGCGCTCTCCTGCATCTCCATGAATAAAATGCTCGCTTTTCAGATTGGGAAGTACAATCTCGTCCCAGTCATAAAAGGTATGGCCCCAGAATTCCGTGTAAAAGCAGCGGTTGACTTCCTCAATCGTTCCATATTTGTCCTTAAGCCACTCCCGAAATGCCTTCTCGCAGTTCTCGCAATGACATTCCCCTCCAAATTCATTGGACACATGCCATGCCACAATATTGTCATAATCCTTGTACCGCTTCGCAAGCTCGCCCGCAAGCCTGGGCGCATACAGCCGGTAAGTGGGACTATTGGGGCAGGAATTATGCCTCCCTCCAAAGCTTCTCTTGGTTCCGTCTGCATCCGTCCTCAATATATCCGGATGCCGCTTCGCCATCCACGCAGGATGAGCCCCTGTCGCCGTAGCCATACAGACCTTAAGCCCATTTTCCCGCACCAACTCCATAATCTTGTCCAGCCGTTCAAAGCAATAAGTATCCTCATTGGGCTGCAGGGACGCCCAACTGAACACATTCAGGGTGACCATATTGATATGGGCCTTCTTCATCATTCGCATATCCTCCTGCCATATCTCCTGCGGCCATTGTTCTGGGTTATAATCCCCTCCATACAAGATTTCCTTTACATTTTTTCCATATGCCATAATACTCCTCCTTTTCGGCAGAAGCCACTTTTTAATACTTCGCATTAGGCTTCCTTCTATAAAAAATCAATTTTATAAACTGTCTTCTGTAAATATGCTCAATGTATCTGCTTCGTAATTATACCTAAGAATCTTTACCTCCAAAAGCTCTTTCGCCCCTTCCACGATATGTCTAAGACCCTGCACTAACGACGGCATCATGGAAGCCATCTGCGGATTATCCTTACCTAAATATGCAAAATCATTGTCACATAAGCCAATCAACAGGCCTGCGCACTTATGCGCTTCGCAGAATTGCCGAAGCAAGGGTCGATACAGCGCACCCGACGCACAGCGTTCCCTGAGAGCGCCTGTAACGCACCACACGCGGCTTTCTTCCTCTGCATCCTCCATTGCCTTGGCAATTCCCCTGATAATAGGAAGTTTATTCTTATCCTCACACCCTTCCTCAAATTCTCGAAAATACTCTGAAAAGGGAATAATCTCCGTATGCATAATCGTAACTGTACTTTCTAAAATGGCGTGAAAAATATCCTCTTCTGACATCCCCTCACATTCTACATCCTCTGGACTTAGGTAAACCGGCTCAAATATATATTTGCTAAGTAACTCAGGATCAAACATAAAATATACGACCGACACCCCATATTTGGTCCGGTATCTGTATACCTCCGGACTTAAATCCGCTGTTTCCAGTTCCATTGTCAGTAATGCTAATTCATTTTTCTTCAACATCGCTTTCTCTCCTTACACTCTTGACTCTACAACCACTTTGTCATTTTAAAATCCTCTTTAAGTACTATGTTATACTGTATATTTTACTACGTTCCGAAGACATTTGCCATATTATTATAGTCGCAGTAAGACTATTATTCAATACACGTTTTTTTCTTTTTTATAATGGGGAAAAAGGTATGGTGATTCGTATATGATATTTGAAAATATCCGGAATTTACGGGAAGATAACGATAAGACACAGAAGGAACTGGCTGAATACTTAAATATTAAACAGACAACATATTCTAAATATGAATTAGGCAAAATTAATATCCCGATTGAAATGCTAATTAAGCTGGCTGATTTTTATGACGTATCCCTTGATTATCTGACGGGAAGGGATTCCAGAAAAAACAGAACATAAATAGGGATGTCGTCCTAAGCAAAAATGGTATATTTTATGCTTAGTGTGACACCCCTATTTATCATTTGCTCGTATTGAGTTATAGTAAATAATTATTCTCTTTATCAGCCACCTGCAAGGCCGCCAGCGTATACGTCGCATACCCCTCGGCCACAAGCGGCTCTAATTTGCAAAGAGCTTCAGCCTCCTCATAGCTCTGTGTCTTAAAAATAACCATACCTGCAACACCTGGATAGCCTTTAAGCGGGCCGCAAAGCACTATTTTCCCATCGGCGTCTAAATTTCTCAGATTCTCTACATGCCTCGTAATTACCGCCTTTGTAACTTTGTTATAAGTCTTTCCCTTTTTTATTGTCATTACATATAACCATTTTTCCATGTCTTCTCCTCCTAAATCCTGTCATTTACGTCAGTTTTCATCCAAACTACACAAAATTACATATAGATTTTAACAATATCAGCCGCTCTTTCTTTGAGCATGGTGCGGGCTATCTCCGGCTCAATAATTTCAACATACTTTCCAAAAGATAGAAGATAATTAAAAGTCCAGTTGTTCAGCTCATATTGAACTGTTACGTAATAATTCCCATCATCACATAAGCAGACTTGATCTTCTTGAAATTCATCATATAGCCTATGTGCAATTTCAGTGGAAAATTTTAATTTTAAAACGGGAAAATTACATTCTTCTTTACATTCAGACGTCAATAAATAATCCGAAGACAGTTCGCGCTCAAAAGTCTCCTCTGTGACCTTAAGATGCTTGATTCTGGACAGACGAAATATTCTAATTTCTTCTCTGTCTCTGCAATGTCCTACAATATACCAGGCATGTGATTTGAAAACTAACCGCAAGGGTTCTATTTCTCTCTCTGATTTTCTTAATTCAGAATTAAAATAGTAAAACGAAATCACATGTTTATTGAGAATCGCATACTGTATATCAGAAATTTTAATTTTTTCTTTTTCATCACTAAGGCAATTAAAATTCTAATTTCTTCTTGACTTTTTAGTTTAGATTATTTTCCCCTATTCGGACATTAGACAATCTCTAATTTTTTCTCCCAGAAATTGAAAAAAGGCATAGTCCAAATACACCGATTGAACTAAGCCTTATGGCATTGAGCAGACACTTTTCTATAAAAGTTCTCTATACCCTTATCCTCAATTATGAATCTGGCGGCAAAACGCCTTCCAATTATCCCTTTTTAGGTTATTGTCGCCGTTCCGTCGCCATGATTTCCTTATCACCTTGATACGCCAATATTTAGCTTTAAAGATACTTTTCAGAGGTTTCTGGACTTAAGTTATACTGCTGTTGAATCTTGATCCGAATCGTCTGTAGAGGAATATTTAACTCTTTTAATAAAGTAACTGTTCCCCTAATGCCTTCTTCTCTTCCCATCTCTCTTCCCTTTTCTTCTGCCTCTTCCCAGATTTCCTGTTCTCTCATTAACAAAGTCATGTATTCCAACCTCCATTCTTCACTTGCTTTTATCTGCGCCACCCTGTCTTCAATCTCTTTTACAAAGGGACTATCACTTTTTTCACCGTTTACATATTTAAGAAATTCTCTTATTTCCTCATCCTCTGCATTGATGTAATCCTTGGCATTGAAAAAAATCTTCTTCGCACCGTCGTTTAGCTTTAATTCCTTGTCCTCTATACAGAAATTCTCAAATGTATATTGCGCTTTCTCTTGATGAAACGGGTCAAATGTACAGATAAATATCACATAGCTTTCTTTTAATTTCTTGTAATTTTCTCCCTTCTCTATTGTATTCAAGTCTATCATCCCTTGGTAGTATCGGCTTCTCTTCGGCAAATTCCGCTTATCTGTCGTTTGCATCTCCAAATCAAAGACCCTGTTCCCATCTTCGATATATACGTCTAAACATATACTCTTCGCATCCTTTTCAATATTGATCGACTTCTGTTCTTCCAAGTATACAATATCCCTAATCTTGGTTTGAAGCAGTCTCTCCAGAAGCTTTTTGCAGAGTTTCTTATCCTGCATAACCTTGGCAAACATGAAATCATCTTTTATCTCTAGTTCTTCCCATGCTTTGATTGCTTCCTGCATCTCCATCGCCATTCATCTCCTTTATATTATATTACCATGTCTTTTACTTTTACTCAATTTAAATTCTTCCGCAATCAAAAAACCTGGTGAGTCGGTCATGATCAGTCTGCCCTACACATATGAGTAATATTATTAATTTTTCATACGAAATCCATTTTCTCAAGTTCTTCTAAAGAATCTTTCCTGTAATCATAAATAAGGAGTTGTCTCTGTATAATCTTCCCCGAATCCGAACGCACGCTTCCAACTCCATCAAGCAACTCCCTTATAGTCATAATGGTATTTTCATTTACCATGCTGAGGAGAGCATAATCGTTATTAGAGAAACCCACTAATAAATGCCTGCAATCGCAAGTCATGCAAAATTTCCTTAATAGACGTTTATAGAAACCGCCAACCGCACCACGTTCTCCAAGGATATTAGTAACACACCAAAGCCGTTTATTCTTATTCTCAATTTTCCTCATTACTGTTGCCAGTCTCTTGATTACCGGAATTAATGACCTTTCACAAACCCGTTTCAAGTCTTCTAAATATTCTGGGAAAAGCATAATTCTAGGCTGAGTCATAATAACGGTATTTTTTAATACTTTTTGGAAAAGTTCATTTTCCCTCATTCCAAAATAGAAAATATCAGAATTATTTAAGTAAATCGGCTGAAAGATTAATTCATTCATAAGTTCAAAATCAAACATATAATAAACAACGTTAAACCCCCATTCAGTACGGTATCTATATATATCTGGGTTTAAGTTTTCGGTTTCCAGTTCCATCAGAACGACTTCCAATTCTTTGCAGGTAACCATATTTTTAATTCTTCTTGGTTGATTGCCCCATCTTTTAATTCTCATGGATTAAAAGCCCCCCTTTCCTTTTTAAATCTTTCTTTTTCATAGAATAGACCACAAAAATGGTACGGTCTTGGGCTGGAATGGAGATATCGTACCAACTCCATATACGTTTCTTCTTCATAGTGTGTTTCTTGCCTTTAACCTCAATGGCATGGAAATTATTCTCTGAATACTCCACTTCTTCGGTATATAAGTGCAATCTATCTAAAATCTCAATCAAATCATTCCGAAGATGGTTCAAAAATAATGTTACATAGTCGTTATCACTTGCTTTTTCAAACTCAAGGATATAGCCGATTTCATGAAGCACCATTCTTGGAATTTTATATTCTTTCAGTAAAGGATTTATATTCCTCAGCATTGAAAGCTGATTCTGGTTAAATATTTTAATCTGCATATGTATAACCTTCCTCCCTATATAGAAGAAAGCCGAAGCGCATGTTTTGCACCTCGGCTTGTCTTCCGTATGATTTTCTATTAATGGCATTATACCATTGCTATTACAAAAATGCAATATATTACTTTACAAATATTATATTTTACATTGTTTATGCAAATCATTAATTCATATAAAATTTTATCAGTGGGGTGATTGTATGGATAAAACAGGTTCACATATAGAAGAATATACCAAGTTAGGGTTGAATATCGCTTATTACCGCAAGTTGAAAGGATTAACGCAATTAAAACTAGCTGAGTCGGTCAATATCAGCCGTACACACATGAGTAATATCGAAGCCCCTAATATTCCTACGTCTATATCGTTAGAAACCTTGTTTAATATTGCTGATACCTTGGAAATACCTGTTTATAAACTTTTTATATTTAAAGATTAATCGTACTATTTCTGTTTTCCCTTAACGGAGTTCTTGGTCGTAGTTTTACTCTTTGTCTCTTTTTCGTTTTTCTTAGGCTTTATCCGTTCTAATAACTCTTTTAAGATTTTCTTTCTGGGATATTCCACCAGTTTCCAATAGGACTGGCTATGGCGGATTCCCAGAAAAAGCGGATGGACGCCGATATTATCATTAATATAATTCATATTTTCCTCATTCACGGTTAATCCGGCTAAGGAAAGTCGGCTCTGCGTCACCTGTGCAAACAGATTAATGATGGTGTATGAATTTAATCCCAATTCAGCAAGATGGTTCAGAAGATGGTTATTAGTGGAATCCTCCACATAGCAATTTTCCTGCGTTCTGGTAGGGTATAATAAGATAAAGTATGCATGACTGCCTGCAATCCCCGTAATCTCTTTCTTAATGCTGTATGTCCTGTTCCCGTCCTCTGATGATAGTATCTCTGTTTTCACAGCTATTTCCGTTTTTACTAAGTTTTTCATAGGTTTTCCCCTTTCTTTTTTTCGATTAAAGAATGATGTAGTAATTATTTAATAAATCAAAATATAACTCGTTCCCTAAGAAATCTGAGTTATCTAAAGTATCCGTAACCAAAACAGACAAATCTGTTTTATTTACCAGTTTCTTGATATAGGTTTCCGTCCGTTTTCTCCATAGGTCTTTTCCAGATTCATCCATACTTCCATATTCTAAGAATGACCAGTATAGTTCTTCGCCCCGTTCCGTTAGCAATCTCCCTATATGGTTTAATTCCTTATAAGAAAGAGGCATAATACACCCAAAGACTTTTAAATATATTTCATTTACCCCAAACTTTCTTAAATAGCCTTCCTCATTACGGTAAAATTGCAGGGTGGATTCATTTTCATATAACGATAAGTATTGCTGATATAGGTTTTCCCATTCTTTCGGATAAAGGGAGATATAAGCAGTCAGTTCCTCAATCCATTCCTTTTCCGTACCCTCATAGAAATCCGACGGTTTGTTAATATCATGCAGATTCAGACATTCATTGCCATTTTCCTAGTAATTGCCTTCATATAATCTCTGCTCAAAATTTTTACTCATAGTAGTTCCTTTCCCGAAAAATCGTAGTAATAGCTTTATTCTATGTACCCCGTCCCTCATCCCCTCCCATAAGGGACGGGGTACACAGAAAATCCTCTACTAATCTTTCATACGAATTAATTATTAAATCTCTTAGAAATTAAGTATTATTTTTAGTAACATATTATTTTTCAGATAAAGAGATTATCATAGAATTTTTAACCAAATAAATTCTTGGTTTTGTAAAATATGATTATAGATAGTAGAATTTTTTGAAATGTATCAATATGTCTAACCTGCCGATGGCGACGGCGTCGCCATAAATGGAGATATCCATTGTAAATGACAGCAATATAGAGACACCAAAAAAGGTTAGCATACCCCAAAATTAAGATACGCTGACCTGCTTATTAACCCTTTATAAAGTGTATGAGCGTCATATAGTAGCCGTACAGAAACGCTTATTTCCTCTTAAATCACCCTATTTCCCTCTATTGGGACGTAAGATAATCTCTGATTTTTTCTCCCTGAAAATGAAAAAAGCCTAGTCCCAATACACCGATTGAACTAAGCCTTATGGAATGGAGTAGGGGGGTAGTGTAGAATCGAGACTGTAAATAATCTTGTGTCTTTGGAGAAATAATCTTTACTGGTAGGAATCAGATATGTAGAAATCTGCTGTCGAATATCATTACTTTTATGTTGTCGAATTCTTTTTATGATAATAGTATTACCAGATAGTCAGGTTTTATACATATTTATTGATTTTTTGGCACACCAATCAGACATTAGCAGCAGAAACTCTTTCCGTGGGCTCTGCCCACACCCGGCCTCCGGAATAAGACCGGGAATTTCTGGCAATACTGCTAATGCCAATGAAATAAGGCCGGAACGTTTTGATGCGATATGTCGTTCCGGCTTTTCATTTTACAGGTACCGGGTAAGCCTCTCCCCGTACAGGACGATCAGCTGGTTCAGCACCTGGTCCCAGTTTCTGTAACGCTGTGTCCATTTTTTGATCACATTTCCACTGGCAAGATAAAGCATCTTTTCCAACGCGCTGTCGCTGGGGAATACGCTCTTTGTCTTTGTCACTTTCCGATACTGGCGGTTCAGTCCTTCTATGATATTTGTAGTATACATGATACGCCGGATATCATCTGAAAACTGAAAGAAGGAACTGACGTCTTCCCAGTTATTCTCCCAGTTACTTATCGCATAGGGGTATTTCCTTCCCCACTTTTCTTTGATCTTTTCCAGTTCTGAAAGAGCAGATGTTTCATTGGGGGCATTATATACTGCCTTGAAATCTGAGGAAAATTTCTTCTGGTCACTGTAATTGACATATTTGAAAGAATTGCGTAGCATATGGATGACACACCTCTGGATCTGGGCATCCGGATAGACTGCCCCTATCGCTTCCTTAAAACCGGGAAGCCCGTCCACGCAGAAGAACAGTACATCCTGTACACCGCGGTTTTTCAGATCATTTAACATGCCCAGCCAGAACTTGCTCGTTTCATTAGCTCCTACTGTGATGCTCAGGATATCTTTGTAACCATCTGCTGTGATGCCCAGCACGATATAAGCCGCCCGGCTTAAGATGCGCCCATCCTCCCTGACCTTGTAATGGATGCAGTCCATGAACACAAAAGGATAGATCAGATTCAACGGACGTGACTGCCATTCCTTTATTTCCGGCAGGACCCTGTCTGTGATCTTGCTGACCATTTCTGCTGACAGTTCCATCCCGTAAAGATCTTGTATCTGGTCATGGATGTCTCTTGTGCTCATGCCCCTTGCGTAGAGGGATATCACTTTTTCCTCTATCCCGGAAATATCCCGCTGGTATTTTGGGATCAGTTTTGGCTCAAATTCCCCTTCCCTGTCCCTTGGGACATCGATCTGGAACTCTCCATACTGACTCTTCAATGTTTTAGGGGTATGTCCATTTCTCTTATTGGATGTAGGAGCCTCTCTTTTCTGATTCTTTTCATAGCCGAGAGACGCATCCAATTCTGCCTCCATGAGTTCCTGAAGGATATCCTTGAAGCTGTCTCTGAGCAGGCTGTAGACATCAGCTACGCTGTTTAGGTTGTTATCTGCAATAATCTGTCGAATCTGTTCTTTTGTTGCTGGCATAAAAAATCCTCCTTTTCGATAAGAATTGTCATATCTTGATTCTTACCAAAAAAGAGGTATTTTTTTCCAAAGACACAAATTATTCTACACTACCGTAGAATCTCTCTATTAAAGCTCTATCCCCCCTATTCTCAATTAGGAATCTGACGGCAAAACGCCTTCCAATTATCCCCTTTTAGGTTATTGTCGACGTTCCGTCGCCATGATTTCCCTATAACTTTTCACCTTGATACGCCAATAGTTAGCTTTAAAGATACTTTTTAGAGGTTTCAGGACTCAGGTTATACTGCTGTTGAATCTTAACCCGAATCGTCTGTAGAGGAATGTTTAACTCTTTTAATAAAGTAACTGTTCCTCTAATACCTTCTTCTCTTCCTTCCTCTCTTCCTTCTTCTCTTCCCATCTCTCTTCCCTTTTCTTCTGCTTCTTCCCAGATTTCCTGTTCTCTCATTAACAAAGTCATGTATTCCAACCTCCATTCTTCACTTGCTTTTATCTGCGCTACCCTGTCTTCAATCTCTTTTACAAAGGGACTATCACTCTTTTCTCCGTTTACATACTTAAGAAATTCTCTTATTTCCTCATCCTCTGCATTAATGTAATCCTTGGCATTAAAAAAAATCTTCTTCGCTCCGTCGTTTAGCCTTAATTCCTTGTCCTCTATACAGAAATTCTCAAATGTATATTGTGCTTTCTCTTGATGAAATGGGTCAAATGTACAGATAAATATCACATAGCTTTCTTTTAATTTCTTGTAATTTTCGCCCTTCTCTATTGTATTCAAGTCTATCATTCCTTGATAGTAACGGCTTCTCTTCGGCAAATTCCTCTTATCTGTCGTCTGCATCTCCAAATCAAAGACCCTGTTCCCATCTTCGATATATACGTCTAAACGTATACTCTTCGCGTCCTTTTCAATATTGATTGACTTCTGTTCTTCCAAGTATACAATATCCCTAATCTTGGTTTGAAGCAGTCTCTCCAGAAGCTTTTTGCAGAGTTTCTTATCCCGCATAACCTTGGCAAACATGAAATCATCTTTTATCTCTAGTTCTTCCCATGCTTTGATTGCTTCCTGCATCTCCATCGTCATTCATCTCCTTTATATTATATTACCATGTCTTTTACTTTTACTCAATTTAAATCGTCGTTTTGCTCTTTGTTTCATTTTCGTTTTTCTCAGTCTTCATCCCTTCTGACAACTCCTTCAAAATTTCCTTTCTGGGATATTCCACCAGTTTCCAATCGGACTTGCTATGGCGGACTTCCAGAAAAACGGGTGGACGCCGATAATATCTTTCTTCATCCTGTCTACAGTTAGTTGATAGAGTGGTCTTGAAGGCCGTTCGCTCTCTCATAGTTTAAGGCTTCTATACTTCATTATATATCTTAGAAGTTAGGTATTATTTTTAGTAACATATTATTTTTCAGATAAGAGATTATCATAGAATTTTTAACCGAATAAATTCTTAGTTTTGTAAAATATGATTATAGATAGTAGAATTTTTAGAAATGTATCAATATACTTGATTTGAAGATGACGACGCCGTCGCCGTTGTCGTCGCCATAAATGGAGATATTCATTGTAAATGACAGCAATATAGAGACACCAAAAAAGATCAGCATACCCAAAAATTAAGATACGCTGACCTGCTTATTAACCATTTATAAAGTGTTTGAGCGTCATATGATAGCCGTACATAAACGCTTATTTCCTCTTAAATCACCCTATTTTCCCCTATTGGGACGTAAGATAATCTCTGATTTTTTCTTCCGGAAAATGAAAAAAGCCTAGTCCCAATACACCGATTGAACTAAGCCTTATGGATGGAGCAGACGCTTTTCTATACGAACTTCGTTCGTGGGTCCCTCCTTACCACAAATAATGGAGTATAGGGGAGTCGAACCCCTGGCCTCAACAATGCGAATGTTGCGCGCTCCCAACTGCGCTAATACCCCATGCCCAAATTATAGCACAAATCCTCCTGGAAGAAAAGATAAATTTCCTAAAAATCTATCTCTTTGCCTTCCGATATCCTGCGTTCTGAGCCTCCTCCTCGGTCTGGAATACCACCAAATGTTTAGAATCCGCCATTTCTTCATACGCCGCCTGTCCTGGACAATGATAAATCTTCGACCTGGAATTCCCGCGAATTACTCCCTTGGAATCCTCCGCCTGTGTAATATCCTTATCTCCCTTTGCATTATCTCCGGTGGCATAATCAATGGAAACACCAGGCTGCACATTATAGACAAACACATTAAAAGAAATCGATTCTCCCTCGTCCTCTACGGAATAGGCCTCCATCTGAACGCCATTTGCCAGAAGGTTATCCCCCTCAAAAACCGGAGTAACCCTGTATAAGACATGACAATCTGTTTCCTTCACATAATCCGCCACCATATTTTCAAACGGCAGCATCCCTTCTACGTTCATATACCGAGTACCTGTAATCAGATTCCTTTCATTGGCATTCTCCCCAGATAACTGATAACCAATCAAATGACACCGATTATAAAGATATTTACCGTCCACATGCTCATATTTAACAGTCTGCCATCCAGTCGGCTTCACCTGACTAATACTCTCCCTCTCCCCCGTCGGCATCAAGTCCGCACCCACACTGGCATAGGCCACCCCGCATCTTCCAAGGCTGTCCAACTCACTGTACGTTTCAAACGACTCCTCGCCAGACCCATCATCGGGAAAATCCGGTTCATTTCCATTAATCTCCACATACGGCTCACCGGAATACTCTGGAATATCATCAAGGGAAATGCTCTCCTTACCGCCTTGTATCTCACTTTTCAAGCTATCTTCTGCACATGCCGTCAGAAACAAACAGCAGATTACCGCCAACAGCCAGCCATATACCTTTTTATGCCCGCAAAACCTAGAATTCTTCATCATATCTTTTTATAGACCTCCTTTGTAATTCTCTCATGGGACGATCCCTTGAATTCCTCCGTTCTCTCTAACATCCATTTTTCATTTAAGTCCAGAGTAAAATAAACATCTGCCGGATAACGGCGGTTCCATCTATACAAAATCACAGCCTCAATCCTTTGCAGATACTCCCCCACATCTGCATCCTCCACAAAGCAAAACTCGCCTTCCTTCGCCTCACCAAGAAAATTCTCTGAAACAACAATTCCCACAGCATCTTTAAACAATTTTCCGGAATACCCGTTCATATAGAGTTTCTTTCCCCCACATTCCTTCTGCAAATTCTCCCGCAACACCCGATCCTGGCTCTGGCGGCGGCGGTGAAACATCATTCCATTCTTTTCATCCACGCATACAACCACTATCATTTATTTACCAAGCCCTCCCACATATACTTTTCAACGAAGCAATCCATTCTTCGATTGCCTGTACCAATATAAACTGCTGCTTTAGAACCTCTTTCCCTGTCAATGGGACATTGTCATCCTTTTCTTTTAGAGAAATGTTTTCATTCAAATAATCTTTCAGCATCTTTACATGCTCCTCAATATTGTCCAGACATTCCTTCTGCATCTCCTTAGACATACTCTCCAAATTCACAATAACTGCATTAAAATCTAAAAATATATTGACAGGCTTGCAGGATATTTCAAGCATTAACTTCTCAAATTCTTTCTTGCCTTCATCCGTCAATGTATAAACAGCCTTTTCGGGCATTCTTCCATCTTTTTCAATATGACTTGAAATAAACCCCTTATCCTCCAACTGAAGCACTTTTTTATAAATAGACGGTGTACTAATTTTGACCCACTTTGAAATATTCCTATAATCCACCAGTTTCTGAATATCGTATGCACTCAAAGATTCCTTCCTCAGCATACCCAAAACAATTAAATCAATGGTAGCCATAAAAAACTACTCCCTTCCCCATATTCAATTCTTGACACCTAGTATAAATTATAGTATTATAGATTTTACATTGCAATTACTATATTTTTATAGTATTATAATATTATTTATTTTAGCAAGGAGAAATGAGACTATGAACAACAAGAAGACAGAACTTCTCGGAAACGCACCTATTCCCAAAGCTCTCTTAGCAATGGAAATTCCTACCATGATTGGGATGTAGGTAAATGCTTTCTATAATCTTGTAGACGCGTATTTTGTCAGCGGATTAAGTGAAAGCCAAATGGGGGTAATCTCCATCTATACCTTGCTGGACGTAGTCCACCCATCCGAAGGGTATGCTTTACGGTGTGCCCTTGGGTATACCCTCTTGGACAAATTATTGTCGGACTTGGCCTGCTGTTCGGCAACGGCGCTGCCTCCTATATCTCTCGGCTGCTTGGCCACGGAGACGCAAAAAATGCTGATAAAGTTGCAAGTACAGCTATATACAGCAGTATTTTCGTAAGTGCAGCCATAATTATCATTTTTACAATTTTCTTACATCCCATCTTGACACTTTTAGGTGCAACGGACAGTATCCTTCCCTATGCTTCCACCTATGCGAGCATTTATATTATTTCCAGCATTTTTAATGTGTTTAATGTGACTATGAACAATATTGTGACAAGTGAAGGCGCTGCCTCTTTGCGCGCAAATGGCATTACTATGATGCTTTTTGGATTTCATACAGTATATTCCCCCTGTTCCTGGCTCTGGGAAAAGGCAGAGGATTTATCCTTGGTGCGTGCAGACAAGGCATATGCTTTATTCCTGTCATTTTATTTCTTCCAAATATATGGGGGTGAACGGAATTATCTATGCTCAGCCGATTGCGGATCTACTGACTGCCATCATTACCATTTGTATGGCAGTATCGCTTCATAAATCTTTATAAAAAATTACCTGCCATAACTACAAAAAGTCTCTCCATATGGAAGATAAGCTTTCTGACTTTATAAAAAGCTTATCTTCTTTCCGAAAGAAACAACCCCATTAAGGTAAAGCCTATTCCAAGCATAGCCATCCATGTAATTGTTTCTTTCAACACAATAACCGATGTGACAACGGTAATAACAGGAACCATATAGATATACACACTTGTTTTGACAGCGCCAAGTATTTTGACAGCATAATTCCAAGTTACGAAACAGAGCGCTGATGCACCAATACCTAAATAACTAAGATTTATGGTATACTCTGGCTTTATAAAATTTTGAACATTCAAGTTAAAATCAAAAATAATAAGGAATGGAAGCATAAAAATAATTCCGTATACAAATATCCTCCTTGTGGTTTGAATTGTATGATATCCGAAGCTGCTGATTTTTCGTGTAAGTAACGAATAAACTGCCCATACGAAGGCTGCCGCAATCGCTAAAATATCCCCAATAGGGTTTAGATTCAATTTTGAACCGTTAAAACTGATGAGGCATACTCCAATCATAGCCACACTAAAACCTACAAAGAATTGTACTTTTAATTTTTCTTCTGTTTTCATAAATAGATGAGATAAAACAGCGGTAAAAAATGGTGCGACAGAAATAATAACACCAACATTAGAAGCCATTGTATAGGTTAATGCTATGTTTTCAAGCAAATAATATAAACATATACCACACAGCCCCGCAGCCGCAAATATAATCTCCTGTTTTTTGTCCCTTAATTTTAAGCGTTTGGGATAAACAGTTATTAACACAATTAATCCAAGTAAAAATCTGTAAAATAGTATTTCTATCGGTGTAAACTCTGTAAGCAGTATTTTTGTAGATATGAAAGTAGTGCCCCAAATTGCAATCGTAATTAGAGCTGTGATATGTCCTGTGGTAGTTCCTTTATCCATGATTCTTGCCGCCCTCCTTAAAAATGCGCCTGTATGCCGCAGGCGACAGCCCTATAAACATATGAAAGAAATTGGAGAAATGGCTTTGGTCTGAAAAACCCGTCCGTATAGCGGCATCTACCAAAGGTACTCCTTGCTCTAACATCTCCTTTGCTTTGTCTATCCGAACAATTTGAAGATACCTGTAGGGTGTAACTCCCTTCGACCTGGTAAATGCTCGAAGCAATGTAGACTTACTAAGACCGCTGCATTTACAGAGATTTTCCAAGGAAATATGTTCTGCAAAATGCGCTGACATAAATACGCAGGTCCTCTCTATTTCTTCTCTGCACTCTGGAATACATCCCTCATAGGGCTGTCCGTATTGTTCAATAAGTAAAGAGATAAGAAGCAATAGCATTTCTTCTTTTTCAAATTCTTTTGAACCTTCCATAATGCTCTGGTGTAAAGAATGGAGATAGATATTAAGCTCATCGTTTTTAATAACATTCTCTGAAAAACCAAGCAATTCTCTCTGTCCTGTTACTTCTTCCACTAATGACAACATTGTTTCTTTTGAGATATTCAAACCTCTATAATCAAAAGCTTCTCCATCACATTGCACACAACTATGATTATCATTGGGATTAAACAAAAGAATATTTCCCTGACCTACTGTATATTCTTTGTTTTTGCAGGATAAGCAATGTGTCCCTGATTCTATAAAACCAATCACATAATAATTATGAAAATGATTGGGGAATGACTGCACGATTCCCTCAAAACGATATGCTTCAAGTCGCAAATCATCATCATAACAGACTGTTCGTATTTCTTTCTTCATCTCAACACCTCCTGGTATACCTTAATGGACGTCGTTCCCCCGACCTGTTAGGGAGGATATATTACGGGATGCCCTTTGGGTTTAGTTTATTATACTCGAAATATTTACCAATTTCTTGTATGATATCTTCTTATTTCTAAAATTAAAAAAAGATATTGAAATTTTGTAAACCATGCTATTATTATATCATAAGTAGTAAGTAGTAACCAATAAGTAATAAGGAGGACATTAGAATGAAAGATTTATCCCTTACACAAGAGTATATGATTTGCACAGTAAATGAAAAGGGGGATTTGCTCGGTTATAATCAAAATGCGGTGGCGTGTCTGATTGTTAGTGGACTTTTGGAAATGCAAATGACAAAAAGGTTAGTGTCTGCTCCAAGTTACCAGAGCATATGGCATATCTAAAGCCCCTTTATAATATTATAAATCAAGGAAAACCTATGAAAGCGGAAAAGGTAGTAGAAACCTACACCATTGCTTTCACAAATAAAAAGCTATATGAACTTTTAGATCCACTAATGGAGAGTTCAAAAGAAGCTGACGTTGTAGAGCCTGTTAAGGCAGGCCTTTTAGGAAATAAATATGGCTATGCTCCGAAAAAAGACGTCATCACAGGGATTATTGAAAAAATTCGTTCTGAATTATTGGAAGATGGTGAAATATCGGAGGATGTTATCGCATTAACGGCGCTAATGGATAAAGCAGGTAATTTGAAAGATTATTTTTCAAAATATGAGCAGAAAGAATTAAAAAATAAGATAAAAACAATTAAACAGAGCGAGGCAGGAACTCTTGCAAAAGAAATGGCTCAACATATTGATGCTCTGGATATTGCTGCAATCTTTCCTGTATTGTTCTCTAATATTTAGTGAGGTTGGTTGATATGTCAAGACAAAGGAGTATGAAGGTAATAGAAAATTCTGAATATGTAACGATTGGCGAGTTAGTAAGACTATCAAATGTACGATATAGTACATTAAAATATTATACCGAAGAAGGGATGCTGCCATTTGAACAGGCAGAAGAAAATTTAACAAGACGTTATAAGCGTGAACAGAGCATATCACAAATTCAAAAAATTAAAGCCTTGCGTCAAGAAGGAAAATCTATCTCCGAAATTAAGGCTGCCTTAAAAATAGACTTCTTTTGACTTAACTCAGCTTATGCTAGGCCGCCGCATGGTAACACCATAGCGGCGGATTTTCTTTGCGCACTCCTGCTCTGGATTATTCTTCATTTATACCGTTCGATTATGATTTATTTGCAATAACTGAGGATTAAACATTTATAAAACAAATCCAAGATTATCCAGTAACTTTTCTATATTTTCACCTAATGCCATTTTTGCTATTGTATTGCTAGGGCTTACGAATTCTATGAGCTGCCTGTACAAATATGGTTCTCCGTAGGGTGCATCAGAGCTATACAGACATTTTTCAGGCAACTCAATTAAGGCCATTTTTGTGGCAATAGAAGCAAAAGCGGCTGAAAGATCTAAATAAGCATTTTTATGTCCTTTTACAAATTTAATTACATCAATCCAATTTGAACCGCCTAAATGCCCAAAGATAACAGGTATTTCTGAATACTTTTCACATAACGCCATTAGCCGTCTGATCCCATCTAATGTAACTGGATGAAAGGTGTGTACCCAGACAGGATATAACCTTGTATTCTGAATTGCCTGGAATACCGTATCTAATTCCATAATCTGTTGTTCATTGCCAGGAGTAAACTCTCCTATTCCACATAAAGAATGGGCTGTTATTTGATTTTCTATCCATTCCTGCGTTTCTTCTAAACTTAATCCCAACGGAACAGAACCAAATCCCAAAAAGCGGTCCGGCTTATTTTTGATGACTTTCGTAACCTCTAAAATATTCTTTTCCAACCGGCAGATATTATCACGTTTGCTATTATCTCCTGCAAGAACTTTGTATAATGCGTTCATCTCTGATTCAAGCTCACCTAAATTTCTCGCTTTTTCTGGATGTGGTGCAGAACAAAAAAGTATTGTCTTATCCACACCTGCAGTATCCATTTTGTCCAACTGTGTTTTTGTTGGGAACATGATATGTTCATGACTATCAATAACCATATTTACGCCTCCTAGACAAATTTGATATAATATAAGTATCTCTAAAAAAGAATAAAATTCAAGTACGCACTTTTTTGAAATGAAGTATCTTTTTTAATACTGTACCTAAAAGGCACACCATAAGATATGCCATTTGGGCGGGTGGACTTCGTCTAGTAAGATAATGAAAGGATGGGGATGTTCATGGCAAAGACACAAGGGATTGACAAACAATGTCCTATTGAAGCTGGTCTAAATATTTTAAGCGGAAAATGGAAATTAAAAATATTATGGTATTTATCAAAAGGGACAGTCCGTTTTAATGAACTGCAAAGACTTTTAGGAAACATCACGACAAAAACATTAGCAGCACAGCTTCGGGAACTGGAGGAGCAAGGAATCGTTATAAGAAAGGTTTTTCCAGAAGTCCCTCCTAAAGTTGAATACTCTTTAAGCGAACTAGGAAAAACCCTTACTCCTATCTTGTCGCAGTTATGCGATTGGGGAAAAAGATACCATGCTTATATGGAAATTTACCTTGATTAACTTTCAAGGATTTAAATATAATGCTAAACTTTTTAAACATGAGCTTATTCTATTAATATTTATAAAAAAACTAAAATGCTTCTTTAATTCCTTTACGGTTCAATAAAAACAAACAGATCGGCACTCAGTATACATATGGAAAACAGTCTATAACTTTTACTGTAAGCCTTATCCCAATGATTTCAAATTATTTCTATACTCCTGCAGCTCACTTTCATCCGTGTGATCTAAAACAAATTGCAGCTCATTCGTGACCTTTTCACGGTCATACGGAAGATAAGCTGTCACAGGCGTAAAATTTGAAACCGTGTTTGCAAATAAATGTGTACGTATATTTAAGTTATTGATCAGCATTTGCAATTCATGGATACGCTCTTTTTCTTCAGCAGGGACAAACAAGCCCTGCTGTGCCATCTGGTACAGCTCTGTGTCTGGGAAAAGCGTGAGTGAGTCCACGGAAACAAAGTACGGATTAAGCTGGCTGAACAGCTCTGCACTATTCCTCGCATTTCGATATCCACCATTTTTTCCCGCAAGACCTGTCATGTAAACAAAGTAGTACTCAATACCCACTTCATCTAATTTCTTGCATTGTTCCAAAATATCAGTGGTTGTATATCCCTTATTTGCAAGGGCAAGCGTTTCGTCATCGCCGCTTTCTACGCCAATGCTCAGCCCGTTAATGCCCATTGCCCTCAATTTCCTAAGCTGCCATATTTCTTTGTTTTTGATATCACGGATGCTTGCAAACATAGCCATTGTCTGGCATTTAATCAGATAATCCCTTACGGTCAAAGCCCTAAGTTTTAGGTTTTCGTAACTCATGGCAAAAGGATTTGCACCTGTCCAGAAGATTCTCCTAGCATATGGCTGGTAGCCTTTTATCTCTGCTAAATCTTCCTCAAATTCTTCAATAGGCGACATTCGGAAACACTCATTTTTATACAGGCTACAAAACTTGCATTTATTATAGGTGCAGCCAGAAGTAGCCTGTATGATGACCGAATGAGCTTCATATGGTGGTCGCCAAGTTCTGCCTGTAAAATGTATAATTGTCACTCCTCTCCTCTTTTCTGCACATCTTTTTATGCAGAAAGTAATACCCGCAGGGTGCTTCCTTTACAGATGATGGACACTTCTTCTATATTTCTTCAATTCTTCTTCGCTGACATTACCTATGATTTCATCAAGAAATGACAACAGCTTTTTCTTGTCTTTTGGCAGTTGTCCGTGAAACTGGAATGCATTGGAAGCTCCCATCGCTGCAAATATTGTGGGTATCTGCAAATTTTCGATAAGCGTCCGTACCTCTTTGTATTTTTCCAGTTCGCTTTCTTCCTGCCAGTTCCCATGCTGTATTTCTGTAAAAAGTTCAGAATCGGGATAAATCGTAAGCATATTTGCCCCAATAAGCGTAGGATGTATCTGATTGCATAGATCAGACGTCAATTTTGCCCCTATTTCTCCACGACCTACCCCAGAAATACTTACTAAATAAAAGAAACTGTAATGAATATCCGCTGCGTCTAATCTTTGGCATTGCTCTATGATGTCGGCAGAGGTATATCCTTTGTTCATAAACCGCAGGGCTTCGTCGTCGCCTGTTTCTATTCCTATTGTTAGACCGTCATACCCTAAAGCCCGCAGTTTGGCAAGCTCCTCATCGGTTTTAGGAGTAACGTCTGTAATCCTTGCAAACGAGCCGATAGATTTTACGGACGGTAGATATTTGTGGATTAACCCTGCAATATCAGCTAACTTGTCATAGGACAACACGAATGGGTTAGCTCCGGTCAGAAACACTCGGTCTATACGCCTACTGTTCCAACCTTTGACTGCTCTTTTTACCTCCTGCAAGTCACACTCAATATCCTCCATAGGGGACATTCTGAATTTAAACGGCAAATCATTATACAGCGTACAAAACTTACATTTGTGATGCGTACATCCCGCTGTCACCTCAATCAGAAGTGATGCCGCTTCATACGGCGGTCGCCAAATTGTTCCTGTGTAGTGCATAAACACATCTCCTTTCCTCACTGATCCCATGATTTTAGCCATAACGGTATACCCGCATGGTGTTTTTTGTAGCTTATACTAATTATACTTTTGTACAATTATTTTACAAGTACTGTACTTTTTTATAGTACCTATATAAAAGTGGTACATTGATTTATAAGGAACTGTGTGTTATACTTCTTCCATAAAGGACAGCGCGAAAGGGATAAAGAAACGATTTATAAGGAACTGCGTGTTATACTATTTCGGAAAGGATTATCAGGAATGAAAAAAAGTACTTTGGCTGTTGAACGATGTAAAACAATTTCTACCATACAAAAAATTTTAGGTGGTAAATGGAAAATCGAAATCATTTATTATATTGCCTTTCAGGATATACACCGCTTCGGGGAACTTCGCAGGCATATTGGCGATATTACGGAATCAAGTCTGACAAAGCAGCTTCGGGAATTGGAAGGTGATGGATTCATTACCCGCCATGATTATAAAGAAGTCCCTCCCCATGTAGAATATAACCTTACTGAATTGGGCAAAAGTTTCATTCCTGTCTTTGAGCATATGAAACAATGGGGAGATGAAAACCTCAAAATTTAATCCTCAAACCATTCTATATAAGAGAAATCACATCATTTTCAAGCGGAGAAATCTGTAGGGAAAGAAGGGCAGTATTCAGCCTTTTGCTGTTCATACAGCTTGGTACAATGTTCCACATTGCACAAGGAATCCGTTACATTTCCATATTTCTCTCTCCTCCTCCAAATACTTAGAAAATAAAAGTCCTCGAAAGTCTATAATGGTTAGAAGTTTACCTTAACTTACTTTCGAGGATTTAAGTATTACGTTGTTTAAAAAGCTATATATCGCCTCTTTTTCTCTGTTCTTTCAGCTTTTGTTTCCATTCTTTTGCTAAAGCAGTCTGGTGTTAGTATATAAGTGTGGACAGGAAAAGTTGAACAACCTATACTATCAAGTGAAAAAGCAAAGGAGATGTTTTACATGGCGAAAAACCAGAAATCTTACACTCCGGAATTCAAGCAGCAGATCGTGGATCTGTATAATGCCGGAGGAACCTCGTATCCGCAACTGGAGCGTGAATATGGCGTAAATCGAAGCACACTCAGCAACTGGGTAAAACAGCTCTCCCCATCAAAGTATCCGGGAGGAGACGGTCACCCTTAAGGAGTATAAGGCTCTCCAGAAAGAAATCCAACTCCTTAAGATTGAGAATGAAATATTAAAAAAAGCGACCGCCATATTCGCGAAAGAACAATAGCCGAGATTGTTTCCTTTATCCAGAACAACTTAACCCGCTACTGTGTATCTCAGCTTTGCAGCGCTCTGAAATTCCCAAGGAGTACCTATTACAAGGCTCTGGTTTGTGTACCCTCGAATAAGCAGAAGGCATATGCGGAATTCGGCAGGAAAGTGAAACAGGCATATGATGACTCAAAACAAAGGTATGGGGCTGTCAAAATATGCCGTGTGCTGAATGATAATGGTACACCTTGCAGCGTCAAGAGGGTGCAGAGGCATATGGCAGAGCAGGGACTGCGCTCTATCGTAGTAAAGAAGTACAATCATCATGCCAACCATGGCAGCATCCCGGAGGATAAGAAAAATATCCTGAGGCGTGATTTTGGGACGGAGACCATCAACCAGAAATGGTGTACGGATATCACTTACATCCATGTACAGAAAGAAGGATGGACCTATCTGGCTTCTGTCATGGATCTGTGCAGCCGAAAGATTATAGGGTATGCCTATGGCACATCTATGACGGCGGAACTGGCGGTTAAAGCGGTAGAAAACGCATGCCTGAATGTCAGGGATACCGAGGGGATCATCCTTCATAGTGATCTTGGAAGTCAGTATACGAGCCAGGCATTTGAAGACTGCCTGGGCAGTAAAGGAATCCTGCATTCATTTAGTCGTAAGGGAAATCCATACGATAATGCCTGTATGGAATCTTTCCATTCCGTACTGAAAAAGGAAGAAATCTATCTTCATACTTACCAGGATTTAAAGGAAGCTCGCAGAGCAATCTTTAAATACATAGAGGGCTGGTATAACCATAAACGGATCCATAGCTCTATCGGTTATCTGACACCACAGCAAAAGGAGGATGAGGAACTCAAAAAAGCAGCATAATCTTTCAACTTTTTTTGTCTAAAGTATTGACATAGATCCAGAATGCGCAATGAGTTGGAACTGGAACGTGACAGCCTGAAAGGATTGGCAAAACTGACAAAGAAAGGGGAACTGCAAAGTAGGATTGACCGCAAGAATGAGGAAATCGACCTTTTGAAAGTCGGTTTGTCGGGGATAGTCAAGCGATATGGATTCCAGACGGTTCATGATTTCTACAAAGTCTTTTCTGTCTCTAAAACTGCTAATGCCGAATATCGGAACAAGGTGGATAAATGGGAAGAACAATACGGGGAAAAAGTACAAAAGAAGGAAGAAAGCATATCCAAACGGTTACGGAATTATCAAAGGGAAAATGCAGACAGACAAACAAAACAGATTTCAAAAAGCAGAAACAGAGGGGCAAGATGACATGCCCCTCTAAAATTTTATTAAGATATTTTTGGCTTGTAAAAACTTTACATCAATTTTACAATGCCACGATATTGGATTTGATATTTGCGCTATATGATATAGCTGTAAACTTCAAGAAAAACAAAAAGCAAAGGAGATTCAAAAAATGAAAACATCAAAAAAATTCTTGGCATTTGCCCTTGTGAGTGTTCTAATGCTCTCTGCATTAACGGGGTGCGGTAATAAGAACGGGGGCGATTCCGGCAAGTTCGACACGTCAAGAGAGATCAATGTACTTACCCGCGAAGATGGTTCGGGGACACGCGGCGCGTTCATAGAGCTGTTTGGAATTGAGCAGAAAAATGAAGCGGGAGAAAAAATTGACTATACAGCAGACATCGCCGCCGTTACAAATTCTACGTCTGTTATGATGACAACGGTTGCCGGGGATTTATACTCTATCGGATATATTTCTCTTGGCTCCATGAATGATACTGTAAAGGCGATTCAGATCGACGGCTGCGAAGCAACGATTGAAAATATCAAAAATGGTACATATAAGATCGCGCGTCCCTTTAACATTGCAACAAAAGACGGTTTGAGTGACACGGCGCAGGATTTTATCGACTTTATTATGAGTGCGGACGGTCAAGCGGTGATTGAGGAAAATGGATATATTTCTGTATCTGATGCGGGAAGTTACAGCGGAGAAATGGATTCGGGCAAAATTATTGTAGCGGGTTCCAGCTCTGTCACCCCGGTTATGGAAAAACTCAAAGAAGCCTATCTTGAGAGAAATCCGGGCGTTACGATTGAGATACAGCAAAGCGATTCTTCTACTGGTATGTCTGACACGATAGACGGAACCTGCGATATAGGTATGGCTTCCCGTGAGCTGAAAGATTCCGAAATGGAAAAAGGACTGACCGCTACCGTAATTGCAATGGACGGTATTACAGTGATTGTTAATAATGACTGTCCCATAAATAACCTTACAAGTGAACAGGTAAAAGATATTTTTATGGGTAACGTGGTTCATTGGAGTGAAATATCACAGTAGGATTTTAAGGGGCTGCGGTAAGAAAGCCGCCGCCCCTTTTCAATAAGGAGCATGATTATGAAGAATATAAAAGAAAAAGTGATGAAACTGCTTTTTTTCTTGACAGCCCTTGTTTCCATAGCAGCGGTAATTCTAATCTGCATATTCCTGTTTGCAAGCGGTATCCCTGCAATAAAAGAAATAAGCGTTTTCAAATTTTTGCTGGGTACAAGCTGGAAACCCGCAAATAATCTCTATGGGATTCTCCCTATGATCGTCGGCTCTTTCTATGTAACTGCCGGAGCATTGATTATTGGCGTACCGATTGGAATATTGACAGCGGTATTCATGGCAAGATTTGCTCCGAGAAGTATCTATGCGCCTTTGAAAGCTGCTGTTAATCTAATGGCGGGGATTCCGTCGGTTGTGTACGGTTTTTTTGGATTGGTAGTCTTAGTGCCTTTTATCCGGGAAGCCTTTGGCGGGCGCGGTATGAGTGTACTTACTGCTTCTGTCCTGCTGGGGCTGATGATTTTACCTACCATTATCAGCGTTTCGGAAACTTCAATCCGGGCTGTCCCGGAAAGTTACTATGAGGGAGGGCTTGCTCTTGGAGCTTCCCATGAAAGAAGTGTATTTTTTACGGTTCTTCCCGCAGCAAAGAGCGGTATTTTTGCAGGGGTTGTATTAGGGATTGGGCGGGCAGTCGGTGAAACAATGGCGGTTATGATGGTTGCCGGAAATCAAGCGGTTATCCCGGACAGTATGCTTTCCGGCGTTCGGACACTGACCACAAACATTGTATTGGAAATGGGATATTCTACGGATTTACACCGTGAAGCGTTAATTGGTACGGCTGTTGTTCTGTTTGTTTTCATTCTCATTATCAATCTGTCCCTCTCCCTGTTCAAAAGGAGGGTGAAATAAATGGTTGGGAAATTGAAACGGAAATGGTGCGCATACAGACGAGACCCTAAATCTTTTGTTCTCTTTCTTTCTGTATGCCTTGCAGCAATGATTACAATGCTTGCGCTTATTTTTATTAGTGCATATATATTGATAAAAGGGATTCCAAATTTAACGCCGGATTTATTTGACAGCAAATATACAACAGAAAATGTGTCCCTGCTTCCGGCACTTATCAATACACTGTTCATTATGCTGCTTTCTCTGCTGTTTGCAGTTCCCGTAGGAATTGGTGCAGCAATTTATCTGACAGAGTACGCAAGACGGGGAAATAAACTGGTTCATATCATAGGTATTACCGCTGAAACATTGTCTGGGATTCCGTCAATCGTTTATGGGCTGTTCGGTTCCCTGTTCTTTGTAAAATATCTTGGGCTGGGGTTGTCTTTACTGTCCGGGGCTTTGACTTTGAGTATTATGATTTTGCCGCTTATTATGCGGACAACAGAAGAAGCCTTGCGAAGCGTTCCCGACAGTTACCGTGAGGGCAGCTTTGGGCTTGGAGCCGGAAAGCTACGAACCGTGTTCTCTATTGTCCTGCCCTGCGCTGTTCCGGGTATTTTGTCCGGCGTTATTCTTGGAATCGGGCGTATCGTCGGGGAATCGGCAGCACTGATCTTTACTGCCGGAACCGTTGCAGAAATAGCAACAAGTATTTTTTCGTCGGCAAGAACTTTATCCGTCCATATGTATTCTATTTCGGGCGAGGGGCTGTATATCAAGCAGACCTACGCAACTGCGGTTGTATTATTGGTTGTTGTCATTCTGATAAATGCACTTTCCGGGTTTGTGGCAAAAAAGATAGGAGGTAAAAATACAGATGGATAAAATCGTGGTTGAGGATTTGGATTTATTCTACGGAAACTTTCAAGCCTTGAAAAAAATAAATGTGGCGTTTAAGGAACACGAAATTACCGCGCTGATCGGACCGTCGGGCTGCGGTAAATCAACATTATTAAAAACATTGAACCGAATGAATGATTTGGTGGAGGGCTGCCACATCAAAGGAACTATCCGTTTAGACGGTGAAGATATTTATGGAAATATGGATATTAACCTACTGCGTAAACGTGTAGGAATGGTCTTTCAAAAACCGAATCCATTCCCTATGAGCATTTATGACAATGTTGCCTTTGGAGCAAGGACACATGGAATCCGTTCTAAAGCTGCGCTGGACGAAATTGTAGAGCGTTCCTTAAAAGGGGCGGCAATTTGGGACGAGGTAAAAGACAGGCTGAAAAAATCTGCGCTTGGTATGTCGGGCGGTCAACAGCAGCGTCTTTGCATTGCCCGCGCTTTGGCAGTGGAGCCGGAAGTTTTGCTGATGGACGAACCGACCAGCGCACTTGACCCTATTTCTACGGCAAAGGTAGAGGAACTTGCCGCAGAATTAAAAAAGGACTATACCATTGTCATTGTGACACATAATATGCAGCAAGCACTCCGAATTTCCGACAGGACATCGTTTTTCCTGCTTGGAGAAATGGTGGAGTTTGGCGAAACAGAAAAATTATTCTCCATGCCGCAGGACAAGCGGACAGAGGATTATATTACGGGGAGGTTTGGATAATGCGCCTAAAATTTGATGAACAGTTAGATTTATTAAATAAAGAGTTGATTACAATGGGGGCTTTTTGTGAAAATGCGATTGCTATGTCCGCAAAAGCTCTGACAGAGGGGAATCCCGCGCTTGCAAAGGCTGTTCCCGATCTCTCTGTCCAGATAGACCACAAGGAGCGCGAAATTGAAACTATGTGTCTAAAACTGCTCTTACAGCAGCAGCCAGTGGCAAAAGATTTGAGGGTTGTATCGTCCGCGCTGAAAATGGTGACAGATATGGCAAGAATCGGAGATCAATCCGCAGACATAGCGGAAATTATCACATTAGCCAATATCCACGCCACCGACGACACACAGGTTATCCATGATATGTCGGTTGCTGTCATTAAGATGGTAACAGACAGCATTGACGCTTTTGTGAAAAAGGATATGCAGATGGCGAAAGCCGTGATAGATTATGATGATGTGGTAGATTCCTTTTTTGATAAGGTGAAGAAAATGTTGATTGAGCTTTTCAGTAAACCCGAAACAGACGGTGAATATGCCATAGACCTGTTAATGATAGCAAAATATTTTGAGCGTATCGGAGATCATGCGGTCAATATTGCAAAATGGGTTCTGTTCTCAATCACAGGGAATAAAGAGGGGTGAGCATACCGCCGTTGATGAAATACAGGTAATATGGTATGATTGAGTTCGGAATATTGCCACAGGAAAGAAAGGAGCGGATTTATATGATTTATTGTGTTGAGGACGACAGCTCTATCCGTGATCTGATGATATACACATTAAATTCTGCCGGATTTGAAGCAAAAGGTTTTGACTGCGCGGACAGCTTTTTTGACGCTTTGCAGACAGAAAAGCCCCAGCTTATTATGCTTGATATAATGCTTCCCGGCGAAGATGGCATTTCCATATTGAAAAAGCTGCGTATGCAGGGGACGACAGAGGATATTCCTGTTATTATGGCGACAGCCAAAGGAACCGAATATGACAAAGTAACCGGGCTTGACTTGGGGGCTGATGATTACCTTGCAAAGCCGTTTGGCATGATGGAAATGATTTCCCGTGTGAAAGCGGTATTGCGCCGTACAAGCCCGAAAGAAGAAACAAAAAAGCTAAAAATCGGAAATTTAGAATTGAATTTGGAAACATATATTGTACTTGTAAACAACGAACGGGTTCAGTTGACACTGAAAGAACATAAGCTGCTCCATATTTTTATGGAAAACCCCGGACGGGTGTTTACACGCGATCAGCTTCTTGAAATGATATGGGGCATTGACTACATAGGGGAAACCCGAACCGTAGATGTTCACATTGGAACACTCCGAACAAAATTAGGCGAATGTGGGAGCTATATTGAAACGGTACGGGGAGTTGGGTATCGAATGGAGGGGGAAGTATGACGAAACGAATTTTTCGTTCAATCTGCCTTGTCGCATTGACTGTTTTTCTCGCGTCTGTTGTCCTGTTCATGGGTGTTCTGTATGAATACTTTTCAAATGTTGAACAGGCACAGCTAAAAATGCAGACAACCCTTGCCGCACAGGGCGTTACAAATGAGGGTATTGATTATTTCCATGATTTGAAAGTGAAAAATTACCGTATATCATGGATTGATACAGAGGGAAATGTCATTTTTGATAGTGCGTCTGATACTGCGGAAATGGAAAATCATTTAGAGCGGGAAGAAGTGCGGGAAGCCCTTTCTTCGGGCTATGGTGAAAGCAGACGGTATTCTGCTACTTTGATGGAGCGTTCGTTTTATTCCGCGCAGAAACTTGATGATGGCACTATATTACGGCTTTCTATATCTCAAAATTCTATTTTGACTCTCCTTTTAGGCATGACACAGCCGATTTGCATTATCTTTGTGATTGCGCTGATTCTTTCCATTGTTTTAGCTATTCAAGTTTCAAAAAAAATAGTAAAGCCATTAAATGAAATTGATCTTGATAATCCGTTGTCAAATGAGGGCTATGATGAGCTTTCCCCTTTTTTACGGCGTATTGACAGCCAGCAAAAACAGTTACGGGGACAGAAAGCCGAACTTCTCCAAAAAGAGAATGAATTAAATACGATTATCGGCAGCATGAATGAGGGCATGATTCTCTTAAATCAAAAAGGAAAAATTATCAGTATAAACCCTGCGGCAAGAAAACTGTTAGACGCTGACACAGACTGTATCGGTTCTGATATGCTGTCCTTGTGCCGTAATCTTGAATTGCAGGAAATCCTTACAAAAGCCTTGCAAGGGGAACGGGGCGAGAACATTATCCGGCTGTATGGAGAAAGCTATCAAATTGACGCTGATCCGATCACTTCTGAAAACATTGTGAAAGGAGCCGCACTTTTCTTTTTCAATGTGACGGAAAAAGAAAAAGCAGAACAGATACGCCGAGAATTTACCGCTAATGTGTCCCATGAATTAAAAACCCCGCTTCACTCCATTTCCGGGTATGCGGAGCTTTTGAAAAACGATATGGTAAAGGAGAACGATAAAATACCTTTTGCCGGAAAGATTTATGATGAAGCCGGACGTATGATACGGCTTGTAGAGGACATTATCAGTCTTTCGCACCTTGACGAAGATGCGGACGATATGCAGAGGGAAAATATCGACTTATACACATTGGCAGAAAAGGCGGTACAGAGCTTAGAGCCACAGGCAGATACTGTATGTGTTGCATTGGAGCTTTCCGGCGTTCCGGCTCCCCTTAACGGTATACCCCAGCTTTTATACAGTGTGATTTATAATCTTTGTGACAATGCGATTAAGTATAATCACGAAAACGGAAAAGTAATGGTGAACATACAGAATGAAAACGGCATGGTAGTTTTATCAGTGGAGGACACAGGGATAGGAATTGCACCCGAACATCAAGAGCGGATTTTTGAGCGTTTCTATCGTGTTGATAAGAGCCATTCTAAGGCAGTAGGGGGAACCGGGCTTGGGCTTTCTATTGTGAAACACGCCGCTAAAATCCATAATGCCAAAGTTGATGTAAAAAGTCATGTCGGAAAAGGCACGACGGTTATTGTAACATTTCCCAAGTAAAAATATGAACGGTTTTATTACCTCTTGTCATAAGTGTTAATTTAGAAAAAGCTGAACCGATAACATATATAATTAGCAGTTATCGGTTCAGTTAATTTGTTTCAATTTGTTCATTAAAAAGCTACACTATGCAAATATTGATATAGTAATTATAAAAATTACCACAATTCCAATGAATCTTCCGCATCCACCCACATCTGCATATTTCCATCAAGATAGAGCCTTGCGTATTCAAGCGGCTCGTCTATTGCCAGAGCATTTAAGGCACATTCAGAGCAGGGAGTAGTTTTCAACCCTTCTTCCGCTTTATTGCAGTCTATCCGTAAAAAGTTGCCTACATAAGTGTATACGTCAATGCTGTTATGGTGGATATTGTATGTTGCGTAAATCATATTTATTTTATCTGTCCTCTTTTCAATGATTTTTTGAAAGCATTTCAATCAGTTTACCAATTCCCGTATATTATGTGTTATAATATTTTATGTGATTTTGTTTCCCTCATTTTTTCCCTTATCAGGGTTCGTAATGCCCTGTGGGAATATATAACACAAGGGAAACCTTAAGGGAAAGTTCACCTGCAATAAACTTAGTGTTTTCAAGGGTTAGCGGATATTTTAATAATAAAATATAACAGCTAATATTCCCCTTAAAAATCATCGAATCACAATCGGAATTTGAAAGGGAACATTGGGATGAAAAAGACAATTTTTATAATCGTTATAATCATTGTAGTAGTCAGCGCAATAAGTATCCATCTAATAACCAGCCCCAAAGTATTAGGCAATATGAGCAAAAGTTATTCAGAGCAAATAACTACAACTTCTGATATTTCGTTTTCGGGGAAATCAGGCGATAGAATAAAGTTTTCATTCAAGTCTGATATTATAAGCGGGAATTTAGATATGGTCTTATATGATTCAGTTGGAAATGAAGTATATACATTAGACAGCGCAAAAGCGTTAGAAACTTTTTTCACTTTGGAGCGTTCAGATACATTTACTTTAGTTACCAAATGTAGTAATTTTATTGGAGATTATAAGATTGTTGTTTATAATATGTCAGATTAAAACGTTTTGTCTGACACAGAAATTCCTGTTTGTCGGGAAGTCAAGAATAAAAAGAAATCGGAATTTCATAAGGAGAGGATAATGGTTAAAGAAGTAAAATGGACAAAATATTTATGGCTGAGTTTACTTTCATTTGGAGCATTTATGCTTGAATTGCTGTCAATATTTGCAATTGAAGTTATAATTCTGCATGTAGACATACAGAATTATACAATGTAGCAAAGAAGTATTCATTGTATCATAATGGTTTTTATGTGGGCGTTTTTAGTACCATATAAGTGTAAGAGATAAAGCATATCATGAGTGCTTTACCTTCTGCACTTATTTTTTTATGATAAGGGAGTAATTGGTCTGACGTGGCTTTTTTTGGATTAACCACATCCGTCAATAAAACCGTCAACCACCCCTTATTATAAGCAGTCGTTTAAGCAGGTTGAAACCCGTAAGGCGCTTTCGTGTAACGAACTAAAATGAGTGGTAATAAGTGTGGATGGGACAATTACAAATTTATTTTGGAGTTTACAGATGATAAGTGTAGGAATTGATGTGTCAAAAGAAAAAAGTACCATATGTATCTTGAAGCCATATGGTGAGATTATGAGCAGGCCTTTTGAAGTCTGTCATACAGAGAAAGAACTATCCGAATTGACTTCTATGCTGCTACGTTTGAATGATGATGTCCGTGTAGTTATGGAAGCCACCGGGATCTACCATCTGCCTGTATTATGCTATCTGAAAGAAAAAGGGCTATTTGCGGCAGTGGTCAATCCATTTGAAATGAAGGAATACCGTTGCCAGGGACTGAGGCGTGTGAAAACAGATAAGCAGGATGCGGTTACGATCGCTAACTATGGGATTGACCATTGGTATCGGCTGAGAGAATATGAAGCGGAAGAAAGCAGCTACGCAGAGCTGAAGCTTTTAGGACGGCAGTACCGCCATTATATGCGGATGCGTGTGGAAAGCATGTTGGAACTGACCCATCTTCTGGACTATACGATGCCTGGGATCAAAACGCTGCTGAAAGGCTGGAATGAAACAAATGGAAAAGAGAAGCTGGGGGATTTTGTGGAAGAATACTGGCATTATGATAATATCACGAAGAAATCGGAGGAACAGTTTATAGGGGGCTATCTAAAATGGGCAAAAGAGAAGGAATACCACCAGAGCCAGGAGAAAGCTGTCAAGATTTATGCGCTGGCAAAAGAGGGCATCCCTACAGTATCCTCCGATACCCCATCGACCAAAATGCTGGTACAGGAGGCAGTGCGGGTGTTACGAGAAGTCGATAACACTCTAATGACGATTCTAACACAGATGCAGACATTAGCCAAGAGTCTACCGGAATATCCGGTTGTCAGGGCAATGGGAGGAGTTGGAAATGTCCTTGCGCCTAAATTAATCGCAGAGATTGGGGATGTAAGGAGGTTCCATAGTGGAAAAGCCCTGATAGCCCATGCAGGAATCGACACGCCGCCCTATCAATCAGGGCAGTTCATTGGAACAGAGAGAAAAATATCCAAGAGAGGATCTTCCAGTCTGCGTAAGATCGGATTTGAAGTGATGAGATGTCTGAAAACCCATAAAGAACCAGAAGATGCGGCAGTATATAGATTTATTTTGAAGAAAGAAAAAGAAGGAAAGTCAAAACGTGTAGCAAAAATAGCGGGATTAAATAAATTCCTAAGGATTTATTATGCACGTGTGATGGAAGTATACCAGAAGTAAAAAGAACTAAAACAGAGGGTAAGGCAGACCGGATTTTCCACCGGTCTAATTGTCGTGGGAAAAATTTCATCCAAAAATTTATGAAAAAATCTGCTAAAAAGTCTTGACTTTTCTTAGCAGGTTTCATTGGCGTTCTCCTGCTTTTTTCAAGGAAGCATTATCATTTTCCGGAAAGGGGAAGCAAAAGGGATAAGATTTCCTCGAAAAGTTGGATCGTAACGCTTGCTTGTTTCATTGGCTGAAAAATTATGACTTTCATTGATTGGCATACATTAAAGATTGTCGGAGAAGCACAGGGTAAAACTGTATTCCAATTTTGCGCGCAATATTGATACTATATATTTGAAGTGCTGCTTGTTATTCTAATCATAATATACGGGCAAAAAGCGATTGAAACTCTGTTGAAAAAAGAAAGCCCAATTTCTTTTGGCGGTATTATATTGGCTATGACATGGGGAGCGATTCAAGCGTTTCTGATACCGATGATTATTATAATAATCTATGTAATCTGATACAGCCTCCTTTAGCTCCTCATATGTTTGAAATTTCTTCAGGTAATACATTTCTGATTTCAGCATCCCCCAGAATGCTTCCATTGGTCCGTTATCAATACATCTGGACACTCTTGACATGCTTTGTTTCATTCCCGCTTTGTTAAGCTTTTTACGGAAGTATTTTGAGGTGTATTGGTATCCACGGTCACTGTGGAATAAAGGCTTTGCATCTGGATGGTTTTCATGGGCAGTGTCAAAGGTTTCAAAAACAAGGGCATTATTATTGGAATGTCCAATGACAAAGGAAACAATACTTTTATCTGACAAGTCCAGAATGGCGCTCAGGTATGCCTTCCCACTGCCTCCATATTTCATCTCCGTTACATCTGTAAGTCATTTTTCCCCAAAACGTTCCGCATGGAACTCCCGGTTTAAGATGTTTTCGGCAGTAACCTCTGGCGTTGATTTTACATAGTTTCTTCTCCTGCGCCGGCACACAGATTTCAGATGTAAAATCCGCATAAGGCGCAAGATTCTCTTTGCGTTGACTTGAAATTCATTTTCACGGTTCAATTTAATCGTCATCTGCCTGTAACCCAGAATCCCGCTTTTTTTCCTCGTACGCATCTCTGATAAGGACACATAATTTCTGGTTGAATTTCTCATTTTCACTTGGTTTTCGGTTCAGCCATTTATAATAAGCAGAACGCGAAATTCCCGCAAATCTGCAGAGTTCTGATATTGAGCATCCCTGCTCGTCATATATTTCCTGTATCGCCAGATAAACCGTTTCATTTTGTGTCTGGCTTAGAACCGCCTCCTTTCGATTTCGTCGAGTTTTTAAGAAAGCAACCTCCAGCTGGGCTCTGCGCTTTTCCGCTTGAAGAAGCTTATTTTCCGCACGCAGCTTCTCCAGTTCCGACATTTCTGTTTCAGATTTTCTTTTCCCTCTTTTGTCAATAAGCCCTTCTACGCCGTTTGACTGGTATTTCCTTGTCCATTGGTAAATCTGTTGGTAGGATACCTGGTATTTTTCTGCTGCCTGGGCATAATCCATTCCATGCTCTATGCAGTATGTTACAATTTCCACCCGTTCCTCATATGAGGTTTTTCTTCCTTTGGTCATGACGCTGGTTCCTCCTGTTCCAGAAGCCTTTAACTTCTCATGACCATTATACTTCATAATCCAGTTGCGAAGCTGCTTATCTGAGCGGATTCCATACTTTTTCTGGATTTCCCTTAATGTTCCTTTGCCGGAAAGGTAATCGGCAACAGCATTTTGTTTTGTTTCGGCGGAATAGATACGGAGTTTTGGAGTTGTTTTTAACCCCTCTATTCCTAAAGACTGATACAAGGTCACCCACTCGACGATACGTGTTCCATTTGTTCCCAGGCTTCGGGCGATACTTTCTGTTGAACAGCTTCCCTCCAAATATTTTGTAACGGCATCTAATTTCATTTCAAAAGAGTATTTTGAATGTTGTCCCATAAAATATGCTCCTCCTTATAGTGACAGTTTTATTATTTCATCTGTCTACCATAAGGGGAGCATATCAAAAACTCACAGCTCATCGGCTCTGTTTGTCAGAAAGATAAAAATTTAGTCGTTGTCTTTCGTGCTTATTTCAGCAGTTTTTCTCTGCATCTCATTCAGCTTTTTGTGGAGCGGTATCGCCATGAATACCGTTATAACTGCGGAAAGCACATCGGCAATCGGTTGGGCATACATTATTCCATTTAGCCCCCAGACCATCGGAAGAAGCAGGATAACAGGGATAAAACAAATCCCCTGCCTGCAAGCTCCGAGGATAAAGCCCTCTCTGCCTTTTCCCAGAGCAAGGAACAGGGAAGAATACACTGTATAAAATTCAAAGAGCATAATGGAAATGCCGTTTGCTCTCAAAGATGCTGCCCCAATGCGAATCATCTCAGCATCGCCCTTTGTGAATTGTGAAACGATAGCTGTAGGGAACAGAGCCAGTATCACGCCAAAAATCACACAGAAAACCGTAGACCACAGGATGGAAGTCTTGATTGCTTCACGCAGACGGTCAAACTTCTTCGCCCCGTAACTGTACCCTGCAATGGGCTGAAAGCCTTTGATGAACCCGAATACGGACAAGCTGCCCATTGAAATAAGTCGGGTGACAACGCCCATGCCTGCAATGGCAGAATCCCCGTAATCACCAGCAGCATTGTTGATTAAGGAAATGGACACACTCGTTAAAATCTGGAATACCAATGTCGGGATGCCGATTTTGAAAATCTCAGATATGTTTTCTTTTGTATATGTGCAGTCCTTAACCCGAAAATGGAATACGCTTTTTTTCCGAAAAATATAGGTCAGATATACGCAGGTTGAAACGACTTGTGAGATTGCAGTCGCTATCGCCGCTCCTGCCACGCCTAAATCAAACACATAGATAAACAGCGGGTCTAAGGCGATATTGAGTACCGCACCCGTCAGCAAGGCACACATGGTTGTTTTGGCAGCTCCCTCGCTTGTCACAATGTTATTCATGGTGACATTGAATACATTGAAGATGCAGGAAACAATATAAATGCTTGCGTATGTGGCGGCAAAGGGGAGGATGCTGTCGGTTGCCCCCAAGAGCTTCAGTATTGGATGCAGGAACACCATACAAATAATAATGATGATTGCCCCCACGGATACGCTGCTGTATAAAGCGGTACTTGCCACTTTATCCGCATTTTCCTTATCCCCACGACCTAACAATCGGGAAATGTAAGAAGCCGCACCGTTTCCGAACAGCAGACCAAGACCGACAACGACCTGTCCGAGCGGATAGACCACGGAAATTGCCCCCATCTGGCTCTCCCCAAGCCCGCCGACAAAATAAGCGTCAACAAGGTTGTAGAAAGCATTTACCAACATGCCAACCATTGTTGGGATGCCCATTGCTAAAAGTGCTTTTGGTATGGATGTGCTGCCGAGCAGCTCCATCTTTTTGCTTTGACTGTTCATTTTGAACTCCTTTCTCTTGACAAATAGTATTGTTTATACTACTATAAAATATTGTAATTGCGTTGCGAGAATTATAATACTATAATTTATAGTAGTTGTCAATAGAAAAAGGAGGGACTTTGAATGGCGACCATTGACTTAATTGTATTGGGAATGTTGAAACAGGAATCCTTGAGTGCATACGATATTCAGAAACTGGTGGAATACCGCAACATTTCAAAATGGGTAAAAATCAGCACACCATCCATCTATAAAAAGGTTATTCAGTTGGAAGAAAAGGGGCTTATCACAAGCCGCACGGAGAAAGAGGGAAAAATGCCCGAAAAGGCGGTATATTCCTTGACGGATGCAGGAAATGAGGAATTTGAGAAACTGATGCTCGAAATATCCTGCAAGCCGATTAACATATTCTTGGATTTTAATGCTGTTATCGTAAACTTAGAAAGTATGGCGAAGGAACAACAGAGGGAATGTCTGGACAACATTGAGGGCAATATCTATGTGCTGAAATCCTATCTTGAGGAAAACATAGATTTAAAAGAAAATGTTCCCGATATTCCTGCCACGGGCATGGCGGTTCTGCATCAGCAATTTCGATTAGTGCAGGCAATCGAAGAATGGATAAGGGCATTGAAAGAAGAACTGCTGTAAATGTAGATGATTTAAAACATAGCAAGAATGATGAAAAGGCAGAAAGCTCCTTGTGCTACAATATTTCATTGGAATACCGCACAGGCATATCATAATGCTTAAAAGTGCGGGGAAAAGGAAAGGAGGGAGCAAAATGCAAGGTCAGACAGTACGCATTGTTTCACAAGCTATCCACTATATCGAAGAACATCTGCATGAAAAGATGGATTTAGATATGGTGGCATCGGCACTGCACTATTCCAAGTACCACCTGCATCGGATTTTTACAAAGACCGTCGGCTTGACTATCCACGACTACGCAAAACGGCGGCAGCTTACAGAAGCGGCAAAACTTCTGGTGTTTTCTGCAAAACCGATTATCGAGATTGCCCTTATGAGCGGGTATGAAAGCCAGCAGGCATTTACGGATATTTTTAAGGCGATGTATAAGACTTCCCCTGCGGAATTTCGGGAAACGGAAAACTTCTACCCGTTACAGCTTGAAATCTATCTGAAGGAGGAGCTTGTAAAAATGGATTTGACAAAGGACAATATTAAATTTGCCACTCCCGAAGATGTGGGTGACTGGATGGAACTAGTAAGCCTTACGATTGACGGCTATCCATGTCTGGATAAGGGAGATTACACCGCAAACCTGCATCAGTATATTGCGGATAAAAAGGCTTTGATTTTACGGGATGACGATATGGCTATTGGCGTGATGGGATTTTCGCCCGACACAGGCAGCATAGACTTTCTGGCTGTCCATCCGCAGTATCGGCATCTCGGCATTACAAAGCTGTTCCTTGATAAGCTGGCGGAGGAATTGCTTTGCGGGAAAGAGATTACCTTGACGACATACCGTGCAGGCGATAAGGCAGATACGGGCTGGCGGGAAGAATACCGCCGTCTTGGATTTGCAGAACGGGAACTGCTTGTGGAATATGGCTATCCGACGCAGCGTTTCGTGCTTCCACCGAAAAACAAGGAGGAAATACCGCAAGGGGATACCTCTATGCTATTCGGCAGTAAGGAGGAAACAAGGAATGACCGAAACACAGAAAAACCCGTTAGCAGAGAACTTTAACGCCCTATCCCTTATCCGATTTGCTTTCCCAAGCATGGTGATGATGCTGTTTATGGGATTATACACCATTGTAGACACGATTTTCGTCGCACGGTTTGTAGACACGAACGCTTTGTCGTCCATCAATATCGTCTGTCCCGTCATCAATCTGATTGTCGGTCTGGGGACGATGCTTGCGACAGGAGGAAGTGCGGTTGTTGCGAAGAAAATGGGGAATGGAAACATAAGGGAAGCCCGAAGCAATTTCACGTTGATTGTTGTGGCAGGGGCGGTTATCGGTCTGCTGATTACAGCGTCAGGGCTTCTCTTTTTGGATGAAATCATCTGGGGATTGGGGGCGAGTGAAATATTGTTCTCATATTGCAGGGATTATCTGACCATACAGCTCATTTTCGCCGCCTTTAATATGATGCAGGTGCTATATCAGAATCTGTTTGTGACGGCGGGGAAACCGACATTAGGCTTAGTGCTTGCTGTTCTGGCGGGGATTGCCAATATTGTTTTTGATTATGTTTTTATCGTTTTGCTGCAAATGGGAATCAAGGGAGCTGCTATTGGGACAGGCATCGGATATATGATACCGTCAATTATCGGTACAATATTTTTTCTGATGAAAAGAAGTGAATTGCACTTTTGCAAGCCTGATATGGACGCATCCGTTCTGCTGAAAAGCTGCTCCAACGGTGTGTCGGAACTGGTAAGCCAGTGTTCGACTGCCGTAACGACATTTCTGTTTAATATAACGATGATGAAGCTGTTAGGCGAGGACGGCGTAGCTGCGATTACGGTACTCATCTATTCGCAGTTCCTCTTAACAACGCTTTATATTGGCTTTTCTATGGGGACAGCCCCCGCCGTAAGCTATAACTATGGTAGCGGGAATGTAAAACAGCTAAAAAAGACCGTCCGTATCTGTTTCAGCTTTATAGCGGGGATTTCCATATTTGTATTTTTATTTTCCCTGCTTGGTGGAGAAAGCATTGCAAAGGTATTTGCCGAGGATAACAGGAATGTTTTTGAGATTACAAAGAACGGATTTACCATTTTTTCATTCAGCTTTCTGTTCTCTGGATGCAATATTTTTTCATCCGCTTTATTTACGGCGTTATCGAATGGAAAGGCATCTGCAGCCATATCTTTCCTGCGGACGTTTGGATTTATTATGGTGTTCCTTTTGGCATTGCCGAGATTTTTAGAGGTAACGGGCGTGTGGCTTGCAGTACCGCTTGCGGAGTTTTTCACGCTTATACTGACGGTATATCTGCTATGCAGGCATCGAAAACAATACCATTATTTTTGAAAGAAAGGCAGGCAAGAAATTGAAACAGACAGAATGGATATTATGCCCTGTCTGCGGGAGCAAAACCCGCAGTAGAATTAGGGAGGATACTATTCTGATAAATTATCCTCTCTACTGCCCGAAATGTAGGCAGGAAAGATTGATAGAAGTGAGAAATTTACAAACAATAGTCATCACAGAGCCAGACACATTAGATGCAGAGCCGATGAACGTGTGAGCTGATATGCTCCCCTTATGGTAGACAGATGAAATAATAAAACTGTCACTATAAGGAGGAGCATATTTTATGGGACAACATTCAAAATACTCTTTTGAAATGAAATTAGATGCCGTTACAAAATATTTGGAGGGAAGCTGTTCAACAGAAAGTATCGCCCGAAGCCTGGGAACAAATGGAACACGTATCGTCGAGTGGGTGACCTTGTATCAGTCTTTAGGAATAGAGGGGTTAAAAACAACTCCAAAACTCCGTATCTATTCCGCCGAAACAAAACAAAATGTTGTTGCCGATTACCTTTCCGGCAAAGGAACATTAAGGGAAATCCAGAAAAAGTATGGAATCCGCTCAGATAAGCAGCTTCGCAACTGGATTATGAAGTATAATGGTCATGAGAAGTTAAAGACTTCTGGAACAGGAGGAACCAGCGTCATGACCAAAGGAAGAAAAACCTCATATGAGGAACGGGTGGAAATTGTAACATACTGCATAGAGCATGGAATGGATTATGCCCAGGCAGCAGAAAAATACCAGGTATCCTACCAACAGATTTACCAATGGACAAGGAAATACCAGTCAAACGGCGTAGAAGGGCTTATTGACAAAAGAGGGAAAAGAAAATCTGAAACAGAAATGTCGGAACTGGAGAAGCTGCGTGCGGAAAATAAGCTTCTTCAAGCGGAAAAGCGCAGAGCCCAGCTGGAGGTTGCTTTCTTAAAAAAACTCGACGAAATCGAAAGGAGGCGGTTCTAAGCCAGACACAAAATGAAACGGTTTATCTGGCGATACAGGAAATATATGACGAGCAGGGATGTTCAATATCAGAACTCTGCAGATTTGCGGGAATTTCGCGTTCTGCTTATTATAAATGGCTGAACCGAAAACCAAGTGAAAATGAGAAATTCAACCAGAAATTATGTGTCCTTATCAGAGATGCGTACGAGGAAAAAAGCGGGATTCTGGGTTACAGGCAGATGACGATTAAATTGAACCGTGAAAATGAATTTCAAGTCAACGCAAAGAGAATCTTGCGCCTTATGCGGATTTTACATCTGAAATCTGTGTGCCGGCGCAGGAGAAGAAACTATGTAAAATCAACGCCAGAGGTTACTGCCGAAAACATCTTAAACCGGGAGTTCCATGCGGAACGTTTTGGGGAAAAATGGCTTACGGATGTAACGGAGATGAAATATGGAGGCAGTGGGAAGGCATACCTGAGCGCCATTCTGGACTTGTCAGATAAAAGTATTGTTTCCTTTGTCATTGGACATTCCAATAATAATGCCCTTGTTTTTGAAACCTTTGACATTGCCCATGAAAACCATCCAGATGCAAAGCCTTTATTTCACAGTGACCGTGGATACCAATACACCTCAAAATCCTTGCGTAAAAAGCTTAACAAAGCGGGAATGACGCAGCATGTCAAGAGTGTCCAGATGTATTGATAACGGACCAATGGAAGCGTTCTGGGGGATGCTGAAATCAGAAATGTATTACCTGAAGAAATTTCAAACATATGAGGAGCTAAAGGAGGCCATATCCGATTACATAGATTATTATAATAATCATCGGTATCAGAAGCGCTTAAACTGTATGACACCGATAGAATATAGAAACTATTTGAAAGATGCTACATAAAAACTCTTCCAGTCCTCTTTGCGACTGGCAGGTAAAAATTTTTATTTTTTTAACTGTCTACTTGACAGGGAGCGGTTCACTGCCCTTTAATGATAAGACTTTTCTTATTCTCTCCGTATCCCATTTTTCTGGGAACAATACCGCCATAATATGAAACGCATCCATCAGCCCTGCAATATACGCATGAGTGCCATATTCAAAATCCTGCTTATCCCTACAATCTAAAAGATGTTGGCAAACCGCCCTCTGCTTCTCCGTCAAATCAAGCTGATGAAAAGCATCCTCTGCACTTCCCTCGTTATTACTATCCTTTTGATAACTTGCATCGGTTTGTAACAGTTTCAATACAGATTCGTCTTTCAGTTTCTCTACTGCTATTTTTATCAGTTCTTTAAATTCCTTATCGCACATCACTTCCTCCTGCCATTCCTACTCTTAACTTTTTTATAGGTGCATGGATAACCTTGAAAATAAGTTCATCAACACAATCTGTATATCTGCCCTGCTGTATAAGCTGATTTTTCAGCTCCACAAGGCTATGTAATAAAATGCTTCGCTCATTGCTGTCCACATACAAATGATTCTTCTTTTCTCTCATATATATCACCATCCTTTTTTATTTTCATTATATAAGCAGACAGCGGTATCTTCAAATGTACGGGGATTATGTAACACCAGAAAAAAGCTCTTTGAACGAGTAACTTTTGCCTTTTCAATTAGCAGGATTTTTAGCATGATTTTTGCTCCGATTAGCAGGAAAGGCATTTTGATTAGCAAAAACCTCAATTTTCTTGCTAATCATTAGCAAGAAAATCGGTGACGATAATTAACAGTTCAATTTCTCTTTAGTCAAATCTGATTAGCAAAAACCGCTCCTGCTAATCGGACATTGTTATGAGTTCAAATTTATTTGGAAAATGAAAAACGCCGAAAACCTTGAAAAATCAATGTTTTCGGCGATGTTTTCAGCGTCGCTAAGAGGATTTGAACCTCCGACCTACCGCTTAGGAGTTCTAAATGTCCTTTCGCAGCAAGTAGTTTCTAACCTCCTGTAATACCCTCTAACACCTTATAATACAGGAAAAGCGTGAGGTCTGTGCGGAAGATAGATTCACGAAATGTCCTGTACTGGTAGCAAAAGTGTTAGCAACGTGTTAGCTGGCTCAGTTCCAGCTAGGAAACCATTTATCAAGATTATACGATACTCTTTTCCATAACGCAAGGAATAGACGTTTTGTGTGAAAACATGAAACGTCTATTTTTATATATGCAATAACATCAAAACTTTTATCATTATGTATATATCGAAAATCCTATAAAAATTTTGATTTGTGCATGGCTTTTTGCACTTATATCAAGTATAATCAAGATAACGAAAGATATATGCACGGAAAAGAGGGATTGTATGCAGTTAAACAACTATTTAGAATATCTTGAAAAAACAGTAATGGCTTATTCAGATAAAGTAAAACGTCATTTAGTAAAACAATTCATTCAGCACGGAATTGCGACTAAACAAACAGATACTTCGGGACAGTTATACATAGAGGGGCTAGAAACTGTAGATATTTCAGAAAAAACATTATCCGAACAGCTTGTAACCTGCATTCACCAAAGCAAAAGAGCTGGATATGCTTTAGAAAAATGGGAGTTTTTAAAAGATTATAAGTATTCCGTTATTTTTACCTGTGATGATTTTTCATCAACATTAAAAAGAGCAAAGGAAATCCTTCCTCTTAAAGACACTTATGAAAATGATTACTTATATACATCTTTCGTAAAACCTGTTGCATACTCTATGGATGGATACTATTTTCTGAAATTTAATTTGGCATATGCAGCTATTCATCCTCTCACACAGGAAGAATTTCTAACTAAATATCCCTTTTTAGTTGTGTTTCATGAAAAAGGAGAATTGATAGAATTTCGTTTTGATATTTTAAAACGGGTCTTTTTATCCGACAAAAAAGAACCGACCATATATTCCAACTTAATTGCGGAAATGTCTGATTATTTTAAAGAACATTTTGAGTGCGATTTGATTCCGCTAAATTTAGACTTTATGGTTAATGTATGCAAACGTGATGAAAATGTAAAACTTATTGCTCAATCTATGAAATTACCTAATGGTGGAAACGCACAACTGGATGTCGGCAACCATCAAGAATATATATTACCATTTATCGGAGAACTACGCTCACTATTAAATGACAATCAGGCAGAATTAGAAAAAGTACCTGATTTCAGAGAAGCCTTAGAACAATTTATGTTTGAAATGGAAGAAATGTCCGATTATCCTTGGATTGAATTATTATGGGAAAACGAAATAAAAACACGAAGTAACCGTGTTAAGTTTGTCTTTAATTACATGAATAAATCTTATTGTTTAATACAATATTACTATAGTAATGTGCTAATTGGAATGGAGCGAATGAATTATGTTATCGAATACATTGTCAATCATAGAAATGACGATACAACGCAAAATGAATAAAAATATAGATAGCATTGCCTTAACTAATTTTTCAAGAATTATAGAAAAAATATGTGGATTTATCCTGGCGTTTTGAAAAGAAAATTTTCCTTATCTATTCCTGAAATCTATGATTTTTTATCTGAATTGGAAAAGCAAGGAATTTTGCAAAGTTATTATGAATTATATTGTAGTAATTGCCAAAAATCTATGGGGACAGTACGTTTGTTTAATGAGTTACCAGAAACTTTTGAATGTGAACTCTGCCATAGCGAACTTTCCTCAATAGAAAATTCATTTTTAATATATATGGTGGTACGTGATGATTGATATTATGCCAGATGATAAAGAAATTTCTAAGGCATTAAATGTCCTTAATAGTATATCTGATAAATTAAGATACGAAAAAATTTGTGAAATTAGTGAAGCCCAAAAAAACATTTATAAAGAATTACTTGAAAAATTTAAACAGCTTCATGACAGTTCCCCTACGGACAACGCCCCTAAAAATTTACATAACTTAAAGGGAGAAGCTTTAGAAAATTTAGTTTCTTATCTCCTAACTATCTCTGGAAATATTTTTAATGTAGATAGAAACTTACGAACTTCAACGAATGAAATAGACCAAATCGTTACTTTAACTCCTCAAGGGAAAGTTTTGTTGACATATCATCTGATTGACCCAAAACTTGATACCTTTTTAGGAGAATGTAAAAATTACGACAAAGCCGTTAGTGTTACATACATAGGAAAATTTTGTAGTTTGCTTTTGACAACCAACATAAAAATAGGCATTTTATTTTCGTATTATGGTACTAGCGGAACCGGATGGAGTAATGGTGCTGGACTAATAAAAAAATTTTATCTCCATAAGGAGAAATTGGAAGATAAATATTGCATTATTGATTTCTCTATAAAAGAATTTGAAGCAATCCTTAACGGTAAAAACCTATTACAGATTGTAGATGAACAATTGAAATCTTTACAATTTGACACAGATTATTCCCGTTATCTTTCAAAACATCCAGCAGAAGACTAAAAAGTTAATAAGTATTTCCCTTATAGACGTTCAAAACTGAGCGTCTATTTTTTTACCCCAAAACCAGAAAGGATGTGATACTACGAAGAAATCACCACCGCCGGAGCGTTCCCCTCCGCTTCCAGACCAGAATCCCAAAACAACCATCAAACACCACATTCAGAAAGGACAGGTACATCTATATGGAATTAAAATTCGTTATCCCCAACATGGAAAAGACATTCGGCAACTTGGAGTTTGCCGGAGAAGACAAAACAGAACAGAGAAGAATCAACGGACGCATGGCGGTACTCTCCCGTAGTTTCAACCTGTATTCAGACGTACAGAGGGCGGATGATATTGTGGTTATCCTCCCTGCCGAAGCCGGAGAGAAACATTTTGACTTTGAGGAACGTGTGAAGCTCGTTAATCCCCGTATCACCGCAGAGGGCTATAAAATCGGCACAAGGGGCTTTACCAACTACATTTTGCACGCTGACGATATGGTAAAAGCGTAAGGAAAAGGAGGACATCAGACTATGAGATTAGCAAACGGAATCGTGATTGACAAGGAAGCAACTTTCGGGGCATTGAAATTTTCTGCCCTCCGCCGTGAGGTTCACCTCCAGAATGAAGACGGCTCAGTATCAGAAGAAATCAAGGAGCGTACCTATGACTTAAAATCCAGAGGACAGGGGCGTATGATTCAGGTTTCCATCCCTGCCAGCGTGCCATTAAAGGAATTTGATTACAATGCAGAGGTGGAAATCATCAATCCTGTGGCAGACACCGTGGCAACGGCTACCTTTCAGGGGGCAGAGGTGGACTGGTACATCAAGGCGGAGGATATTATCCTGAAAAAAGGGGCTGCCATGAATCCGCGGCCGCCGAAGAAAGACGCTCCCCCTGTAAAATAACAGGAACCTAAAAAATGAAAGGAGGATTGTTCCCATGAAGCAGCTTTTCCCCTGTGGAAAACGTATCCGCCCCACGGATAAAGACCTTATGTTCCATACTGCCCTTGCCGCCCTGTTCCCTGTCTTCCTGCTGGTTGTACTGCTGTTTCATATCCGGCAGATTGCCGGAACCAACTGGCAGGAAGTGTCCCTCTCCCAGATAATACAGGATGTAAATATCCCTTACCTGTTATTCAGCATGGGCGTGGCAGGGCTGGTGTGCCTTACAGCAGTTCTTCTGTTCTGGCGATACCGCAGGGATGAAGTAAAGCAGCTCATCCACCGCCAAAAGCTGGCAAGGATGGTGTTGGAAAACAAGTGGTATGAATCAGAGCAAAAAAAGGAAGACGCTTTTTTCAAGGACTTGTCTTCCAGCCGTTCCAAAGAAACCATCACTTACTTTCCAAAAATCTACTACCGGATGAAACAGGGCTTGCTCCATATCTGTGTGGAAATCACCTTGGGGAAATATCAGGAGCAGCTCTTAAACTTGGAGAAAAAGCTGGAAAGCGGCTTGTACTGTGAGCTGACGGATAAGGAATTAAAGGATTCTTATGTGGAGTACACCCTGCTTTATGATACCATTGCCAACCGTATTTCCATTGAGGACGTACAGGCAAAGGACGGCAGGCTCCGGCTCATGGAAAATGTCTGGTGGGAGTATGACAAGCTCCCCCATATGCTCATTGCCGGAGGAACCGGCGGCGGAAAGACCTACTTCATCCTGACCCTTATTGAAGCCCTGCTCCGCACCAACGCCGTCCTGTTCGTGTTAGACCCAAAGAACGCCGACCTTGCGGATTTACAGGCGGTTATGCCGGATGTGTACTACAAAAAGGAAGATATGCTCGCCTGCATTGACCGTTTCTATGAAGAAATGATGAAACGCAGCGAAGACATGAAGCTCATGGAGAATTACCGGACAGGGGAAAACTACGCTTACTTGGGGCTTCCTGCAAATTTCCTTATCTTTGATGAATATGTAGCATTTATGGAAATGCTCGGCACAAAGGAAAACGCCGCTGTCCTCAACAAGTTAAAACAAATCGTTATGCTTGGGCGGCAGTCAGGCTTTTTCCTGATTCTCGCCTGCCAGCGTCCGGACGCAAAGTATCTGGGGGATGGAATCCGTGACCAGTTCAATTTCCGTGTGGCTCTGGGGCGGATGTCGGAAATGGGCTATGGGATGATGTTCGGGGAAACCACAAAGGATTTCTTCCTAAAACAGATAAAAGGGCGTGGCTATGTGGACGTAGGAACCAGCGTTATCTCGGAATTTTACACGCCCCTTGTGCCAAAAGGACACGATTTCCTCAAAGAAATAAAAAAACTGATAGACAGCAGGCAGGAAGTGCAGGCGGCGTGCGAAGCGAAAGCCGCAGAAACGGACTGACCTGCTGTGGCTGGTGTGCCGCAAGGCACGCCAGCAGGAACCCCTCGTATCTAACAGAGGGGTACAAATCGACAGGCAACAACCAAACCACAGGGCAGAATCCCACGGTACACAAGGGATTTTCCCCATATCCGGCGTATGTCAACAAGGCTCCGAAAGTTGACATATGCTTTTTAGACAGGAGGGATTTTCACTGAATGAAGAAACATGGTTACGGGACATCAAAGAGAAACGGGAAGTTTACGGTATCTCACAACAAAAACTTGCATTGGCTGCCGGAATCACCCGTCCGTATCTAAGCGATATTGAAACGGGCAAGGCTCACCCATCCGAAGCATTACAGGAAACCATCACGGAAGCTCTGGAACGCTTCAATCCAGACAATCCCCTTGAAATGCTCTTTGACTATGTGCGGATTCGCTTTCCCACTACGGATGTGAAGCATATCGTGGAAGACGTGCTGCGGCTAAAGCTATCTTACTTTATCCATGAAGACTACGGCTTCTATTCTTACACAGAACATTACTATCTGGGTGATATTTTCGTTCTGGTATCGCCGGAATTGGAAAAAGGGGTGCTGCTGGAACTGAAAGGGCGTGGCTGCCGCCAGTTTGAAAGCTATCTTCTTGCACAGGAACGGAGCTGGTATGAATTTTTTATGGATGTTCTCATGGAGGACGGCGTGATGAAGCGGCTTGACCTTGCCATCAATGATAAAACGGGAATCCTGAACATTCCCCATCTGACAGAGAAATGTAGGAATGAGGAATGTATCTCGGTTTTCCGCAGCTTCAAAAGCTACCGCAGCGGCGAACTGGTACGGCGTGAGGAAAAAGAATGTATGGGGAACACCCTTTATATCGGCTCCCTCCAAAGTGAGGTGTACTTCTGCATTTACGAAAAGGACTATGAGCAGTACAAAAAGCACGATATTCCCATTGAAGACGCAGAGGTAAAGAACCGCTTTGAAATCCGGCTGAAAAATGAGCGTGCCTTTTACGCCATCCGTGACCTGTTAGAACATGACAATCCAGAACGGACAGCCTTTCAAATCATCAACCGCTATGTCCGGTTCGTGGATAGGAACGATACGAAGCCCCGTTCTGACTGGCGTATCAATGAGGAATGGGCGTGGTTTATCGGGGAACATAGGGGAAGCCTGAAACTGACAACCAAACCGGAACCCTATTCCTTTGAACGCACCCTGCACTGGCTCTCCCATCAGGTAGCACCCACATTAAAGCTGGCTCTCCGTCTGGATAAGATGAACCACACCCAGATTGTCCATGACATCATCACCCATGCAAAGCTGACGGAGAAGCACGAAAAAATCCTGAAGCAGCAAGCCGCCGCTGCAAAGGAGGTGGTGCTTTAACGGCGGCAATCTTGAAACATAAGGAATCTTACAGGAAAGAAAGGAGCTTTTATGAATTTCGGACAGAATCTTTACAACTGGTTTTTATCCAACGCCCAGTCCCTTGTGCTGCTGGCAATCGTGGTGATTGGACTGTACCTCGGATTTAAGAGGGAATTTTCCAAACTTATCGGTTTTCTGGTGGTGTCCCTTGTAGCGGTCGGTCTGGTCTTCAATGCGGACGGTGTAAAGGACATCTTACTGGAACTGTTCAATAAGATTATCGGTGCATAGAAAAAAACATATCACACTTCCGTTATGGGGCAAGCTCTGATTGCTTCATGGCGGAAGTCCACTAGGGGCTTGGGGAGCGTAACTCCCCAAAAACTGACAGAGAAAGGACGTGATACTGATTGAGGAAATGAGAATCTACATCCTGAACACCACACGGTTTTACCATGAGGATTTTGAGGAATATCCTGGGGCATGGTTTTCCTGTCCTGTGGATTTTGAAGAAATCAGGGAACGTCTTGGGGTTCAAAGTGAGGAAGAAATCGAAATTGAAGACTATGAGCTGCCGTTTCCATTGGAGGGCAACACAAGGCTCTGGGAAATCAACGCCCTTTGCCGGATGATACTGGTAATGCAGGGAACGCCCCTCTATTATGAAATGGATGTGGTACAAAAGCGGTGGTTTCCCAGCTTTACGGAATTTATCGACCACAAAGACCAGATACGCTATTATCCGGTGCAGGACGGGGAATCCCTCGCCCGTTATCTGGTGCAGGAGGTACAGCTATTTGGAGAAGTGCATCCAGACCTGTTGAACCATATCGACTACGCTTCCATTGGTCGGGAACTGGAAACCAGCGAAAACTACCTGTTTACGGACAATGGTATCTTTTATTACCGCTAAAAGGGGGTGAGTAACTTGGAAGAAATGCGGATTTACATTGCCAACTTAGGCAAATACAATGAGGGCGAACTGGTAGGGGCATGGTTCACGCCGCCTGTGGATTTTGAGGAAGTCAAGGAACGTATCGGTTTGAATGATGAATATGAGGAATACGCCATCCATGATTATGAACTGCCCTTTGAGATTGACGAATATACCCCCATTGAGGAAGTCAACCGCTTGTGTGAGATGGTGGAGGACTTACCGGAATATATTCAGGAGGAACTATCAGAGTTGCAATCCTACTTTGGCAGTATCGAAGAACTCTGTGAGCATGAAGACGATATTATCTGCCATTCCGGCTGTGACGATATGGCGGATGTGGCTCGCTACTATCTGGAAGAAACCGGACAGCTCGGAGAACTTCCGGCACACTTACAAAACTATATTGACTACGAAGCCTATGGGCGTGACATGGAATTGGAGGGAACCTTTGTTGTCACGAATCACGGCGTATATGAAATCTTACGGTAGACCCGTCTGTATCTCCTTTGGAAAGTGCAGGCGGATTTTTTGATTCAGGGGCGGCTTTTGCTGCCCCCATCTTTTAGAAAGGACGGACAACATGAAGAAAATACGAAGCTATACCAGTATCTGGTCGGTGGAAAAGGTACTCTATTCCATCAATGATTTTAAGCTGCCATTCCCCATCACGTTCACACAGATGGCGTGGTTCGTGGTATCTGTGTTTGCAGTTATGCTCTTGGGGAACCTCCCTCCCCTTTCGTTCATTGACGGAGCATTTCTGAAATATTTCGGCGTACCCTTTGCCCTCACTTGGTTCATGTGCCAGAAGACCTTTGACGGGAAGAAGCCTTACGGCTTCCTGAAATCCGTACTGGCATATCTGGTACGCCCGAAACTGACCTATGCAGGAAAGCCCGTGAAGCTGGAAAAGGAATATCCGGCACAACCCATCACGGCAGTAAGGAGTGATATTTATGGCATATCCGATTAAGTATATCGAAAATAACCTTGTGTTCAACCATGACGGGGAGTGCTTCGCTTACTATGAGCTGCTTCCCTACAACTATTCCTTTTTAAGCCCCGAACAGAAATATCAGGTACACGATTCCTTCCGGCAGCTTATCGCCCAGAACAGGGACGGGAAGATTCACGCCCTGCAAATCAGCACTGAATCCAGCATACGGGCAGCACAGGAACGCTCCAAACAGGAAGTGACGGGCAAGTTAAAGGACGTTGCCTGTGCAAAGATTGACGCACAGACCGAAGCCCTAATTTCCATGATAGGGGAAAATCAGGTGGACTACCGCTTTTTTATCGGCTTCAAGCTGCTTGTTAATGAGCAGGAAGTCACTATGAAGCAGTTTCGCAGGGAAGCAAAGACCGCTATTTCCGACTTCCTCCATGAAGTCAACCACAAGCTCATGGGGGATTTTGTTTCCATGAGCAATGAGGAAATCTGGCGGTTTCAGAAGATGGAAAAACTGTTGGAAAGTAAAATCTCACGCCGCTTTAAAGTCCGGCGGCTTGATAAGGACGATTTTGGTTATCTGATTGAGCATTTATACGGACAGACCGGAACCGCCTACGAAGACTATGAGTATTACCTGCCAAAGAAGCGTTTTCAGGAGGAAACGCTGGTGAAATACTATGACCTCATCAAACCCACCCGTTGTCTGATAGAGGAAAACCAGCGGTATCTGAAAATCGAACAGGAAGACGGGACAGTTTATGCCGCCTACTTTACCATCAACAGCATTGTGGGGGAACTGGACTTCCCATCCTCGGAAATCTTTTACTATCAGCAGCAGCAATTTACCTTTCCTATTGATACCTCTATGAATGTGGAGATTGTGACAAACCGGAAAGCCCTCTCCACGGTACGGAACAAGAAAAAAGAGCTGAAAGATTTGGACAACCATGCATGGCAGAATGACAGCGAAACCAGTACAAACGTGGTGGACGCTTTAGACAGCGTGAATGAGCTGGAATCCACCTTAGACCAGAGCAAGGAATCCATGTATAAGCTGTCCTATGTGGTGCGTGTGACGGCTCCCGACTTGGAAGAACTGAAACGCCGCTGCAATGAGGTGAAAGATTTTTATGACGATTTGAACGTGAAACTGGTTCGTCCCTTTGGAGATATGCTGGGGCTGCATGGGGAATTTCTTCCTGCCAGCAAACGGTATCTGAACGATTACATCCAGTATGTCACCAGTGACTTCCTCGCTGGTCTTGGCTTCGGGGCAACCCAGATGTTAGGAGAAACGGAGGGTATTTATATCGGTTACAGCCTTGATACAGGAAGAAACGTGTACTTAAAGCCTGCCCTTGCCAGTCAAGGGGTAAAAGGCTCCGTCACCAACGCCCTTGCTGCCGCTTTTGTCGGCTCCCTCGGCGGTGGAAAATCATTCAGCAACAACATGATTGTCTATTATTCCGTATTGTTTGGGGCACAGGCTCTCATTGTTGACCCAAAAGCGGAACGGGGACGCTGGAAAGAAACCCTGCCGGAAATCACCCATGAAATCAATATCGTAAACCTGACTTCGGAGGAACAGAACAGGGGCTTACTTGACCCGTATGTGATTATGGAGAACCCAAAGGATTCCGAATCACTGGCAATCGACATCCTGACTTTTTTAACGGGCATTTCCAGCCGTGACGGGGAAAAGTTCCCTGTTCTTCGGAAAGCTATTCGTGCAGTAACAAACAGTGAAGAACGGAGGCTTTTCAAAGTGATTGAGGAACTACGGGCGGAGGGAACCACCATCAGCACCAGCATAGCCGACCATATCGAATCCTTTACGGACTATGACTTTGCACACCTGCTCTTTTCGAATGGGGATGTCACACAGTCCATCAGCCTTGAAAAGCAGCTCAATATCATTCAGGTAGCGGATTTGGTGCTGCCGGATAAGGAAACCTCATTTGAAGAATACACCACAATGGAGCTGCTTTCCGTGGCAATGCTCATTGTAATCAGCACCTTTGCCCTCGACTTCATCCACACCGACCGCAGCGTGTTTAAGATTGTGGATTTGGACGAAGCATGGAGCTTCTTACAGGTAGCACAGGGCAAGACCCTCTCTATGAAGCTGGTTCGTGCCGGACGTGCCATGAACGCAGGCGTTTACTTTGTCACCCAGAACACAGACGATTTGCTGGATGAAAAGCTGAAAAACAATCTGGGCTTGAAATTTGCGTTCCGTTCCACAGACATCAACGAAATCAAGAAGACCCTCGCCTTTTTCGGGGTGGATTCCGAAGATGAAAACAACCAGAAGCGGCTCCGTGACTTGGAAAACGGACAGTGCCTCATCAGTGATTTGTACGGGCGTGTGGGCGTGATACAGTTCCATCCTATCTTTGAAGACCTGTTCCATGCCTTTGATACCAGACCGCCCGTAAGAAAAGAGGTGGAATGATGGTGATACATAGAACTTCCAACCGACAGCAATTCCCAGTTCCCTATCACACAAAAAAGGGCTTGTCTTGGAAGATGGCAGGAAAAGTGATTGGCAGGGTGCTTCTGGCACTCCTGCTCCTCCTCCTGCTACTTGCAGTCTTTGGCACAGCCGCCCACGCTGCCGGACTGGTGGATGATACGGTGGATGCTGCCAACGAATACAGCAAATACCCTCTGGACAACTACCAGCTTGATTTTTATGTGGACAGCGGATGGGACTGGCTCCCGTGGAACTGGCTGGACGGTATCGGAAAACAGGTGATGTACGGGCTGTATGCCATCACAAATTTTATCTGGACAATCAGCCTGTACCTTTCCAATGCCACGGGCTATCTGATTCAGGAAGCCTACTCGCTGGATTTCATTTCCTCTACGGCGGATTCCATTGGGAAAAATATGCAGACCCTTGCAGGCGTTACCACAGGCGGCTTGTCCTCGGAGGGATTTTATATCGGGTTCCTGCTGATTCTCATTCTGGTGGTGGGGATTTACGTTGCCTACACAGGGCTTATCAAACGGGAAACCACAAAAGCCATCCATGCCGTTGTCAATTTCGTGGTGGTGTTCGTGCTGTCCGCTGCCTTTATCGCTTATGCTCCTAATTATATCGGGAAAATCAATGAATTTTCCGCAGACATCAGCAATGCCAGCCTGACCCTTGGTACAAAGATTGTGCTGCCTAACTCGGAAAGTCAAGGAAAAGACAGCGTGGATTTGATACGGGACAGCCTGTTTTCCATTCAAGTCAAGCAGCCGTGGCTCCTGCTGCAATATGGCAATTCAGATATGGAAAGCATTGGAGCAGACCGTGTGAAAAGCCTGCTTTCAACCAATCCAGACGAAAACAACGGGCAGGACAGGGAAGAAATCGTAGTGGAGGAAATCGAAGACAGGGAAAATACGAACCTTACCATCACAAAGACCATTAACCGCTTGGGAACCGTCTTCTTCCTGTTCATGTTCAATATCGGTATCTCCGTTTTTGTATTCCTGCTCACAGGGATAATGATTTTCTCACAGGTACTTTTTATCATCTACGCCATGTTCCTGCCTGTGAGCTTCCTCCTTAGCATGGTTCCCTCTTTTGAGGGGATGTCAAAGCGTGCCATTACGAAACTGTTCAACACCATCCTTACCAGAGCCGGAATCACCCTGATTATCACGGTAGCGTTCAGTATTTCCACCATGCTCTATAACCTGTCTGGGGAATATCCGTTCTTCCTGACGGCATTCTTGCAGATAGTGACCTTTGCCGGAATCTATTTCAAGCTGGGGGATTTGATGGGGATGTTCTCCTTACAGAGTGGGGATTCCCAAAGCATGGGAAGCCGTATCATGCGAAGACCCCGTATGCTCATGCACGCTCATATGCACCGTTTACAGCATAAGTTGAGACGTTCTGTGGCGGCTCTTGGGGCTGGAACGGCTGCATACCACGCAGGAAAACAAGCTGGCTCAGACCAGAGAACTGCTTCCAACTCCGGCTCTTCCAAACGCACACAGGCAGACCACAGCAGACCAGACGCACAGGCAGCACCGGAAAAGGAATCCGCATGGAAACGGGATGGTTCTGCGGTAGGTGCGGCGGCAGATACCAAAGATAAGATAGCCGATACTGCCGGACAGCTTCGGGAGCAGGCAAAGGATTTGCCTGTCAATGCAAAGTACGCCCTTTACCACGGGAAAACACAGGTATCAGAGGGAGTACGGGATTTTACTTCCAGCGTGACCCAGACCCGAACTGCCAGAGCGGAACAGCGGAACGCACAGGCAGAAATCCGCAGACAGACCATCGCAGAACGCAGGGCGGAACTGGAACAGGCAAAACAGCCGCAAAAGACAGCTTCCAAAGCACCCAAAGGGGCGGCTCCTGTCCATGAACGCCCTGTTACTGCAAAGCAGCCGGAAGATTTCCGACATCATGCAGATACCTCTCATACAGGAAAGCCAGCTATGCAGCCTGCTTCCCCATCCATCAGGGAACGGGGACAGGTTTCTTATGAGGGAGCTGTGGTAGAACGGTCTTCGGTTCCGGTGGTAAAAGCAGCTTCCATCCACCATGAACAGACACCGCCTGTAAGGACAGAACGCCAGATAGTCCCTCCGGCTTCCCCAGACAAACCAAATGAAAGACAAAAGACAGCTCCAACTCCTACACCTGCTGCTCCCCGTCCGGCAAGACCTGTCCAAAATGATACGGCTCCTGTGATACCGGAAAGAAAACGGGCTGCCCCTGTGGTAAAAGAATCCAACTTTACCATCCGGCGTACCACCGCCAGAAAGGAGTGGACAAAAACAGTAACAGCGGCTTCCAAACAAAAGAAAGGGGAGAAGCCATGAAGTTAAGACACCTTTTCTTTGCCTGTTCCAGCGTGTTCGTGATGATATTCTCCCTGCTTCTTTTAGTGGTGATTGTCTTCTCGGATGAGGAAGACGGAGGAAGCGGCGGAAACCTTATCTATGGGGGCGTGAACGTATCACAGGAAGTCCTCGCCCATAAGCCTATGCTGGAAAAGTATGCAAGGGAATATGGCATAGAGGAATACTTAAATGTGCTGCTCGCCATCATTCAGGTGGAATCCGGCGGCACACTGGAAGACGTTATGCAGTCCTCGGAATCTCTGGGGCTTCCCCCAAACTCCCTTAGTACAGAGGAATCCATCAAACAGGGCTGCAAATATTTCTCGGAACTGCTCGCAGCGGCGGAAACAAAGGGCTGTGACTTAAACAGTGTGATTCAGTCCTACAACTACGGCGGCGGCTTCCTAGACTATGTGGCAGGGCGTGGGAAAAAATACACTTTTGAACTGGCAGAGAGCTTCGCAAGGGACAAATCCGGCGGAAAGAAAGTCACCTACACCAACCCTGTTGCGGTAGAGAAAAACGGGGGCTGGCGGTATTCCTATGGAAATATGTTCTATGTCCTCTTGGTATCGCAATACCTGACCGTGGCACAGTTTGATGATGAAACGGTACAGGCTATTATGGAGGAAGCCTTAAAGTATGAGGGCTGGACGTATGTGTACGGGGGCGATTCCCCATCCACTTCCTTTGACTGTTCTGGACTGGTGCAGTGGTGCTATGGCAAGGCAGGAATCGCCCTACCACGGACAGCACAGGAACAGTACAATGTGACGCAGCATATCCCCCTGTCCGAAGCAAAAGCAGGGGATTTGGTCTTTTTCCACTCCACCTACAACGCCGGAACCTACATCACCCATGTGGGGCTGTATGTGGGAAATAACCGGATGTACCATGCCGGAAATCCCATTGGCTACGCAGACCTGACAGGCTCTTACTGGCAACAGCACCTTGCCGGAGCCGGACGAATCAAACAATAAGAAAGGATGAACCGATATGATTCAGATTAGAAAAGAGGAAAACCAGAAAAAGCAGAAAGAAAAGAAACTGAAAGTTTACAAAGTCAATACCCACAAAAAAACTGTGATTGCCCTGTGGGTGCTGCTGGCGGTGAGCTTCCTATTTGCCGTCTATAAGAATTTCACGGCGATAGACATTCATACTGTCCATGAAACCAAAGTAATTGAGGAACAAATCCTCGACACTCACAAGATAGAGAATTTTGTGGAGAATTTCGCAGAAGTCTACTATTCATGGGAACAGTTCGCCGCTTCCATTGATAACCGGACAAATGCTTTAAAAGGCTATCTCACCGGAGAGCTGCAAGCCCTAAATGTAGATACTGTCCGAAAGGACATCCCCGTATCGTCTGCCCTGACCGATTTTCAGATATGGGAAATCACAGAGGAAAAGGAACAGCATTATCAAGTGACCTATACAGTGGAACAGCGTATCACAGAGGGGGAATCCAGTAAAACCGTCCGTTCCGCCTATCAGGTGACGGTCTATGTGGACGGCTCTGGAAACCTGACAATTATCCAGAATCCAACTATCACCAGCGTTCCCGTAAAATCCGGCTACACCCCAAAAGCGGTACAAAGTGACGGTACAGTGGATTCCATCACTACGGAGGAAATCAACGAATTTCTCACTACCTTTTTCAAGCTGTACCCTACGGCAACCGCAAAGGAACTGACCTATTATGTAAATGAGGGTGTGCTGAAACCTGTGGGAAAAGAGTATATTTTCTCGGAACTGGTGAATCCGGTTTACAATCGAAACGGAAATCAGGTGACCGCTTCCCTTGCGGTGAAATATCTGGATAACCAGACCATGACAACACAGGTATCACAGTTTAACCTTGTACTGGAAAAGAACGGGGAAAACTGGAAGATTGTGAAATAATTTTGTGTGCAATAGGCAGGTAATTTTTTTGTTATCTGCCTATTTTTCTAAAGTTTGAGTTTCATTCAAATAATCTTCTCCCCATTTACATAACTCATCTAATATTGGTGTAAGACTTTTTCCAAAATCCGTCAAAGAATATTCCGTTTTGGGTGGTATTACAGGATATACTTTTCTGTTTATAAGACCATCCTTTTCTAGTTCCCGTAATTGTTGTGCTAACATTTTATCTGTTGCCTTTGGCATTCGTTTATGCAATTCACTATATCTTAAAGTCTTTCCCATCAAGTGCCACAGAATAACAGCCTTATATTTTCCACCGATTAGCTGAATCGTTGCTTCAACCGGACAATTATATCCACTGCAACTTAAGCTCATAATATCACCTTACTTTCTTTTTAGATAGTATATTCCTAAATAGTGCGTTCTTGCTCTATTTTTAGATATAGGTATAATTATAGTATAGGTTGACCTGAATCACAATACAAAGGAGATTTTGAAAATGGAATTTTTAGAACTTGCTAAAAAAAGATATTCTGTTAGAGCATATGATAACAGACCTGTTGAAAAAGAAAAACTTGATAAAATTTTAGAAGCAGCTCATGTAGCTCCGACAGCAGCTAATTTACAGCCAGTAAAATTGATTGCTGTTCAGGAAAAAGAGCAGTTAAATAAACTTGCAAAGGCAGCTAATATTTATCACGCTCCATTGGCAATTATTGTATGTGCTGACCATGAGAAAGCATGGGTGCGTCCATTTGACCAGAAACAGACCACTGATATTGACGCTTCTATCTTAACAGACCATATGATGTTACAGGCTACAGAACTTGGGCTTGGTACTGTATGGGTATGTTATTTCAAGCCAGATATTGTAAAAAAGGAGTTTCATCTTCCCGATAATTTGGAACCAGTCAATATCTTAGTTATTGGATATGGAAAAGAACCCGAAGCCAGCTCAGAACGCCATGCTGCTACCCGTATTGCTATAAATGATTTAGTATCTTATAATTACTTATAATGAAAATATTATAGCGTACTCTTGTGGTAATAGATAAGGATAGGTAATTTTTAAAAATCATAAAATTGAATTGAATATTTTTATAAAATCCGCTATTCTTATAACAGATAAGGAAAGGAGCAGGCACAATGGCAGTAAATAAAATGTGTGCATAGCAAAGGCTATTGCACATCAAATTATGATAGCCTTTGCAATCCTAAGTAACACAAATTAGGAGGTGCAGAATGAGCTATTATAAGGCAGAAGAAGTTTTGCCAGAACATATTATAAAAGAAATCCAGAAATACGTTGATGGACACTCCATTTATGTTCCAAAAAAGCCAGATAATAGAAAAAATTGGGGAGAAAGTACCGAAACTTTATCTTTCCTTGAAAAGAGAAATGAGCAGATTTATTCTGAATATTTGGATGGCTGCTCTATTACCCAACTTTCAGCAAAATATTATCTGGTAGAAAAAAGCATACAACGTATTATCCGGCAAAAAAAGAAAAAATAACCTGTATTATGTGCCATAGATAAGTTTCCATATTCTCTATGGCACACTTTTATTTCACAAATATTCTTGTGGTTTAAAATTCCCCCCTGTTACGGTTATAATTTTTTAAAAAGATTGGAGGGAAAATATAATATGCCATATTTTACATATCAGAATAAAAAAATTTTCTTTGAAGAATATGGAACAGGCATACCACTATTATTACTTCATGGAAATTCGCTATCTTCAAGAATGTTTCTTCCAGTAGTTAATGATTTACAAAAATATTCCAAAGTTATTTTAATTGATTTCTTAGGAAATGGCTACTCTGATAGACTTTCCAGCATATCGGATGATTTATGGTATGATGAAGCACAACAGGCAATCTCACTGATTGATTATCTTGGCTATTCACAAGTAAATCTATTAGGGAGTAGCGGAGGTGCTTTAGTTGCTTTAAATATAGCATTAGAAAGACCTGATTTAGTTGGAAAAATTGTAGCTGATAGCTTTGAGGGAGAAACACCATTGGAGTCCTTTGTTGCAAACATATATCAAGACAGAGCAATCTCTAAGGAAAACCTGTGGCTACGGACTTTGTATCAGCAAAATCATGGGGACGATTGGGAAAATGTTGTTGATAATGATACTCTTGCAATCTATACACACTATCAAAACCATAAGACATTCTTCCACAAAAATTTATGTGAATTAAACTTACCCGTCCTACTAACAGGAAGTAAAGAGGATGAATTTATGTCCGGTGAATTTTTTGAAAATGTTTATACAAAGCTCCCGATTAGAGATAAAAGGATATGTATTTTTGAACACGGTGGACATCCTGCTATGATTTCAAATAAAGATACCTTTATACCTTTAGTAATAAGTTTTTTGGAAAATATAGAAAAGTAGTATAATTGATAAAGGTAGGTGCTTTTCATGGCAGAACAACAAATATGGGTACTTTGTCCTGTCTGTAACAACAAGACACGAACTAAAATACGCAAAGACACGGAACTGGTAAATTTCCCTCTCTTTTGTCCAAAATGCAAAAAAGAAAATTTAGTGACAATAAAAAACGGAATTACAACCATTATCAAAGAGCCAGACGCTTAGACGCAGAGCCGATAATTTATAAGCTATGAACCGCTCCCTGTCAAGTAGACAGTTAAAAAAATAAAAATTTTTACCTGCCAGTCGCAAAGAGGACTGGCAGAGCTTTTATGCAGCATCTTTCAAATAGTTTCTATATTCTATCGGTGTCATACAGTTTAAGCGTTTCTGATACCGATGATTATTATAATAATCTATGTAATCTGATACAGCCTCCTTTAGCTCCTCATATGTTTGAAATTTCTTCAGGTAATACATTTCTGATTTCAGCATCCCCCAGAACGCTTCCATTGGTCCGTTATCAATACATCTGGATACTCTTGACATGCTTTGTGTCATTCCCGCTTTGTTAAGCTTTTTACGGAAGTATTTTGAGGTGTATTGGTATCCACGGTCACTGTGGAATAAAGGCCTTGCATCTGGATGGTTTTCATGGGCAGTGTCAAAGGTTTCAAAAACAAGGGCATTATTATTGGAATGTCCAATGACAAAGGAAACAATACTTTTATCTGACAAGTCCAGAATGGCGCTCAGGTATGCCTTCCCACTGGCTCCATATTTCATCTCCGTTACATCCGTAAGCCATTTTCCCCAAAACGTTCCGCATGGAACTCCCGGTTTAAGATGTTTTCGGCAGTAACCTCTGGCGTTGATTTTACATAGTTTCTTCTCCTGCGCCGGCACACAGATTTCAGATGTAAAATCCGCATAAGGCGCAAGATTCTCTTTGCGTTGACTTGAAATTCATTTTCACGGTTTAATTTAATCGTCATCTGCCTGTAACCCAGAATCCCGCTTTTTTCCTCGTACGCATCTCTGATAAGGACACATAATTTCTGGTTGAATTTCTCATTTTCACTTGGTTTTCGGTTCAGCCATTTATAATAAGCAGAACGCGAAATTCCCGCAAATCTGCAGAGTTCTGATATTGAACATCCCTGCTCGTCATATATTTCCTGTATCGCCAGATAAACCGTTTCATTTTGTGTCTGGCTTAGAACCGCCTCCTTTCGATTTCGTCGAGTTTTTTTAAGAAAGCAACCTCCAGCTGGGCTCTGCGCTTTTCCGCTTGAAGAAGCTTATTTTCCGCACGCAGCTTCTCCAGTTCCGACATTTCTGTTTCAGATTTTCTTTTCCCTCTTTTGTCAATAAGCCCTTCTACGCCGTTTGACTGGTATTTCCTTGTCCATTGGTAAATCTGTTGGTAGGATACCTGGTATTTTTCTGCTGCCTGGGCATAATCCATTCCATGCTCTATGCAGTATGTTACAATTTCCACCCGTTCCTCATATGAGGTTTTTCTTCCTTTGGTCATGACGCTGGTTCCTCCTGTTCCAGAAGTCTTTAACTTCTCATGACCATTATACTTCATAATCCAGTTGCGAAGCTGCTTATCTGAGCGGATTCCATACTTTTTCTGGATTTCCCTTAATGTTCCTTTGCCGGAAAGGTAATCGGCAACAGCATTTTGTTTTGTTTCGGCGGAATAGATACGGAGTTTTGGAGTTGTTTTTAACCCCTCTATTCCTAAAGACTGATACAAGGTCACCCACTCGACGATACGTGTTCCATTTGTTCCCAGGCTTCGGGCGATACTTTCTGTTGAACAGCTTCCCTCCAAATATTTTGTAACGGCATCTAATTTCATTTCAAAAGAGTATTTTGAATGTTGTCCCATAAAATATGCTCCTCCTTATAGTGACAGTTTTATTATTTCATCTGTCTACCATAAGGGGAGCATATCACTATACAAGCTTATAGACTATCGGCTCATTTTAATTTCAATCTTATTCTTGTAGGCAATAGAAGTTATTTATCTTCCATTTCCTTGTATTTGACAATACCATCCGCAACGCTTTCCATGATAACAAGGTCTGCGTCTGTAAAATTGTCAATTTTGCTTTCAAGCTGTCTTCGTCTGCTGCTTTTTGCCAGACTATCAGAGGATAAAAAGAACTCATCCACTGATACATTCAGCAGAGATACAAGGTCGTAAAGCACCTGTAAACTTGGGTGCTGCCCTTTATTCTCAATATTGGTTAAATAGCGTGGGTCAATCTCAATCATTGCTCCCACCTGTTCACGGGTCAAACCCTGTTTTTTACGGGCTTCTTTTATGGCAAGCCCAAACGCCCTGAAATCATATTTATCTTCTTTTTTACGCATAATACACCACCTCTGTACATTTTACTGTTCCTGTTGTAATAGTGACAGGTATAGAAAAACGTATTGCATAGTTGTACAGTTCCTATCATGCGTATTAAAGATAAAACTATGCTGCCGAAACGGAAATAAAAAAAACCGTTATTTGGCAGCATACTTTCCCTGCGTCAAAAATCACATCATCTTTTCCAGACGACGGTTTAACAAAAGCCGCCGTCTTTTTTTGCATGAAATATAGATGATTTTTAAAGTCTACTACTTTATACAGACAGCGGCTTACAGGAGGAAGCCGCTATGCAAAATATTTTCTTAAATATATCTACATTCGGTAAACCGTTAAAAAAAGCCATCCACCTACACTAGAAAAGTCTGACCCTCAATGTGGTTTTTCAGAATACATAGAAAGAACTATAGAAGCACACAAGCAGAAATATCGTCTGTTTGCGTGCTTTTTTAGTTGGAAGAAAAAGGTTTTAAATTTTTCTTCTCAAAACGCAACTGCACCCCCTGTCCTGTCGGGACTAAGAGCGAAAAGGGGGAAAGAAGCAGAAATTCCTATCAATTCGCTCCCTTTCAAGGCTGGAAAGGGGGTGAGAAATGATGAAGCCATCTGAATTTCAGACAACCATAGAGAATCAATTTGATTATATCTGTAAAGTCGCTATGGAGGATGAACGCAAAGACTATCTCAAAGCGTTGTCCAGACAGTGCAAACGGGAAACTCTGTTCTGTGATATGGACGATTATACCGTTAATTTGTTTTCTTCCGAAGACACCTATCCATCCCACTTCCATACTTTTGAAATGGACGGATTTACTGTCCGTATTGAAAACAGCCTGTTAGCAGAAGCGTTGGAAAATCTGGATGGAAAGAAACGTGACGTTATCCTGAGATATTATTTTCTTGGATTTGACGATACGGAAATTTCAAAAATTCTGGAAGTCAACCGTTCTACCATCCAGAGAAGAAGACACGCCGGACTGGAATTTATCAAAAAATTTATGGAGGACGAAGCATGACAGCAAAGCACCCTATGATTCCGTTTCCTGTGATTGTAAGGGCTGCGGACGGCGATATTGAAGCAGTCAATCAGATTGTACGCCATTACAGCGGTTTTATTGCCAGCCGTTCCATGCGTCCCATGAAAGACGAATATGGGAATACCCACATGGTTGTAGATGAAACCCTACGCCGCCGGATAGAAACACGTCTGATTGCAAAGATTTTATCTTTTGAAATCAGGGAACCAAAGTAAAAATAACGCTCTCCTGTGGAAGCATGGACAAGCTCATGCTTCCCAGACAGAGCTTGCCAGTCTATTAAAGTGCATTATCACCAGTGCATTTTAACAGGCTGACAAAGCCGGATTGTTCCTTGAAAAAGAAAGCGTCTAATCAACGCAGCATAAAGCAGCCGAATACGTTTCGATAGAAAGAGAGCCGTTGGGCTGGCACGCCGTGACCCACCAAAGGAGGGATGAAACCAGATAGCGATTCCTGCCAGCGTTCCATAAGCAGTTTGCCGCAGAGCTGCCGCCATGACCTTCTATCGTGATAATGATACTTCCGTACAGCCTTAGTCCGTGTGATGATGTAGCACCGATGGCAAAGGGTACGGCTGGATGAGAACCATGCAGGGGTGAGATTCCCATGAGCTTTAGCGAAAGCTGTTCGGCTGACTTACTCACAGTAAAATACACTGAACCTCTACAAAACTTTAATTTCCTGTGTTATACTCAAAGTGTTAGAGAGGTGTATTTTACTGTTACCATCATAGAAAGGAGCCTTAATCTTATGTTAGATGGTAAAGAGAATACACACGGTATTACAACGTCTGAAAAAAAGACATATACGGTAGATGAAATAGCAGCTCTTTTAAACATCAGTATGAAGTCGGCATATGCTTTAGTCAAAAGCGGTCAATTTCACTATATCAGAGCTGGCAGGATGATTAGAGTATCTAAAATATCTTTCGATAAATGGTTACACGAATAATCATTTAAGGAGAGATAATATGGCTTCAATCAAACAAAGAAAATCAAAATTTTCAGTTATTTACTGGTATATGGATGGTACAGGCGAAAGAAAGCAGAAATGGGACACCCTAGAAACCAAAAAAGAAGCAAAGGCACGAAAAGCGTTTATTGAATTTTATCAACAAACCTATGGATATGTTCTCGTCCCTTTAGAAGAACAATTCGCCCATCAGCGTGAGGAAGCAGAACAGGCAATAGATACCCCAGATGATGAAATCACTTTAAAGGAATTTCTTGTTACTTTTGTCAATCTATATGGCGTATCGAAGTGGTCTGCCAACACTTACAGCAGTAAATTGAGTTCAATTAACAACTATATCAACCCTATCATTGGAGATTGGAAATTAAATGAAATCACCACAAAAAAACTTTCTCAATATTACAATGACCTGTTGAGTGTTCCAGAAGTTCCTCGTGCTAACCGAAAAGCAACTGGTCGCTGTGTGCAGCCTGCCAACATTAAAAAAATCCATGATATTATCCGCTGTGCCTTAAATCAGGCTATCCGTTGGGAATATCTGGACAGCAAAATGCGGAATCCGGCTTCCTTAGCCACCTTACCCAAAGTACCAAAGGTAAAACGTAAGGTCTGGAATGTACAGACATTCAAGGAAGCAATCAAACTTGTGGATGATGATTTACTCCTGCTTTGTATGCACTTGGCATTTGCCTGCTCATTAAGAGTAGGTGAAATTACGGGGCTTACTTGGGATGATGTGATTATTGATGAAGAAGCTATTGCAAATAATAATGCAAGAGTTATCGTCAATAAGGAGCTGGCAAGAATTTCTCAATCAGCTATGCAAAAGCTGAAAGAAAAAGATATTATTAAAATTTTCCCAACCCAGAAGCCCCACTGTACTACAAGGCTGGTGTTAAAAACACCCAAAACAGAAACAAGTAATCGTACCGTATGGCTGCCGACAACGCTTGCTCAATTGCTGGTTCAATACAAAAAAGACCAGCAGGAATTGAAAGATTTTTTAGGAAGTGCCTATAATGATTATAACCTTGTTATTGCTCTTGAAAATGGGAATCCCGTAGAAAGCCGCATTGTTCGGGACAGATTTACAACGCTGTGTGAGGAACACAATTTTGAAATTGTTGTTTTTCACAGCCTACGCCATTTAAGCACAAAATATAAGCTCAAAATGACACATGGCGATATTAAGTCTGTTCAGGGAGATACAGGTCACGCCGAAGCAGAAATGGTAACGGATGTTTACTCTGAAATCGTGGATGAAGACAGACGGCTTAATGCAAAGAAGCTGGATGAAGAATTTTATGACACCCTTGATACAGAGAAACCCGAACACAATCTCCATTCAGAAGCACAGGAGCCTATCAGTGACAATGACAAACTTCTGCTTGAATTGCTAAAATCCATGACACCGGAAATGAAAGAAAAGCTCTTAAAAGAAACCCTTTCTAACTGTTAGCAAAGGGCTTTGTTCCAAACAAAAAAAAACTGCTAACCAAAAAGTGTTAGCAAATATCGTAAAAATCCATGAAATCATCATCTACCTTAAATGAGTGTTAGCAAGCTATCTTGCAAAATAAATGGCTTTTGGAAATTCCCACGGACATAAGCAGCTATACATTGCTTCCCTGTCCGTGATAACAAAAAAAGCTGTAAACCCTTGAAAACAAAGGCTTACAGCGTTGTTTACTGGCGTCCATGACAGGAATCGAACCTGCGGCGTTTCGCTTAGGAGTAGCCCCATTTGCTAGTAGGCAGCTCCCTCTTAGTGTTATCTAATCCCTTTATTTCCTTGCTTGTCACGGATTCAGAATGTTATCTCGTACCGACCTGTGACTGCTGATTTTAAGGTGTTTTAAATGCTCCTTTTAGCAGGCGATTAGCAAGGGGCTTGAATTTAGGGAAATGTTACGCTGTAAAACCTTTCCCGATTGATACCTGCATTTCACAATTAATTTCTAAATAGTTTCATCTGTTGCTTTTTTTCTTAATCTTTAAATCATAATCTTCAATTTTCAATCAAGGTCAAAATGCACCTATAATCTCAAAATGTAAATTACTTTCTTCTTTCACAATAATTTGTAACCATTTTATCAATTAATTTTTCCTGTGCTTTTTTATTATCTAGTGTCAAAATCATTTGCATATGCTTTTCACCTTCTTCACTAACAGATAATTGCTCAAAATACTGCAATTTACTTTTATTGCTCATAGTAACAAAGGCAAATATAATTGCAGAAATAAATTCTGTAACTATACCTGAAATAGCAGTAATTATGGCTATGTCTGTCTTTCCAACAAAAGCAAAAACTATACCTATAGATATTATACCAAACCCTGCCCAAATTATCTTTTTTGCAGTATCTATAATCATTTGATTCTGTTGAATTTCACTTAAATGGTATGCACTTGTTAAAGTTCGTGTAGCATTTTCTTCAACATTTAATATTTGTTGATTAGCAATAGTATGTATATTTTTACCAGAAACTCCATTTAACTCAGAATATATATTCAATATATTGTCTTTTGACTCTTCCAAAATTCATCCCCCTATTTATCCATACCTTGATTTTCAAATGCACCAATAATTAGAGGGTTAACAAATATAACATTTCCACAATGCATACATGTCATTGCTACTAACGGCATAATCTGTCCACCTAATTGAATATTTCCACTGTCATCCATTGTCATTGGGGAGACTATATTTCCATCAAAATTCCAATTATTGTGACCACACATAGGACAATTTTTATTAATCCACTTTTGATTTATTATATCTAAAAATTTTTGATTATTTAATTTATTCATGATTCTTATCTCCAACCTTTTATATTCTATAAATTTATTTTTCAAATATAATCGAAAAACTATTTCTCCGTTTCCAGTTCCAACCTTTGCAGGATGTCTTTGATGATGCCTGCATCTTGAATTAGATTGATTCCAAAACACTTTTTTCCCGCATCTTTCAAAGACGCTCCTACATGATAGGCTGTCACTCGGTCAAGAATCAAAAACCTGTCATGGAATACTTTGGTATACTTTATTTTCAGTGTCGGATACTGTGCATTGAAATTCTTAACATCAGCTTTCGTTAACTTTGTCTGCTCCTGCGTATAAATAGTTACTGCAACATCAGACTTTTTCTTTGAAAGCAGATTCAATGTCCCAACATCTACATATCCGTCTATCAGAGTGATTTCTTTCTCTGATTTTTGAATTAGACTTACTATCAGACTGAACGCATCATAAATCTGTCCGTCAAAAAATACCTTTTGACTGGATTCCTCATGTTCGGATATGTACTCAAAAACTCTCTCAAAACGCTCATCTGTTTCTGCTTGGTAATTTATCTGGCGAACCTCCATTGCATTTAACCTCTCATACAGCAAAGAGGTATTTGCCATATACTTCCGCATCTCCACAAAGGTGTCCATAATCCTACTGCTTACTCGGATAGCAACATCACTACGCAAAACCGCAGAAAGCATTGCAATTCCTTGTTCTGTAAAAACAAATGGCAGTTTCCTACGCCCGCCATATCCATTATCATCCTCCAAACTTGAAATCACAAATTGTGATTTCAAGTTTTCATATTCCTCTTTCGTCAGTTGAAATCGAAATCTTTCTGGAAATCTTGAAATGTTACGCTTTACTGCCTGATTTAATACTCTCGTTTCTACTTGATACAGCATCGCTAAATCACTGTCTATCATAACCTGCTGGTTACGGATAACATATATCATGCTTTTTATATCGGACTCTGCTGATTCAATACTTATTTCTTGGGTATCAGTATTTGCATTTGTCAGAGCTGTTTGTTCTGTATCAGCCATCTTTATCGCCCTTTCTATTTTGAAATGCCAGATTGAAACCTCAAAACTATGAGTAACTTGAAATCACAATTTGCGACTTCAAGTTCTGTTACTTCGTCTATCCATAAACTCGAAATTCCAAATCGGAATATCAAATTTTATGTACGCTTATTGTTTACATTTAGAGTATATCATACATTTTTTTATGAGGATAGCCATAATCTTGCCTTCATCTTGAATAAGTTTGATATCAAACATTTTTTCTGCATATTTTGAAGATGTTCCTACACAATAAGTTTTAACTTCGTCCCAACTTGTGACAAAGTTATAATCTTGAACTTGAAACTCTCGCCTTTTCAATTAGCAAGATTTTCAGCAAAATTTTTAGAATAATTAGCAGAAACGCCATTTTGATTAGCAAACTCAGATATAGTAAAATGCCGAAAACTCTGGAAATCCAGTGTTTTCGGCATTTCTGAAAGCGTCGCTAAGAGGATTTGAACCTCCGACCTACCGCTTAGGAGGCGGTCGCTCTATCCAGCTGAGCTATAGCGACAATCTATTAAACATTTGCACCTTAACTAATGCTTTATTATTATACTTCAACACCTGATAATTGTCAAACCTTTTACACAACTTCATACAATTATTTCATCGTTTCTCATATCTAAAGAAATAACAGACACCTGCTATTTCTTTAGATATACATCTGCATAACTAACACCCAATTCCAAAGCACTTGCATGGTCGTTTACATAGATATCAATGTGCTTCTCTTTAATTGCGCCGCCACAATCCTCCGCAGTAAACACATGCCCGCCAATAATAACCTGAGTCCCATAAGGAATAACTTTCGGGTCAACCGCTATAGTCCTTCCTTCAACAACTGGTGCCCCAGTAGCCGTAATTCCAGTCTCAACGTTACAACAGAGTTCACATGCACAATAATAAGTCAACTTAAATGTACCTAAATTTTTTCCATACATATCTTGTGTTGCATTCACATCATTAATACTTCCGCCTGCATATTCATAGCCATTATCCTTCAACACTCTTGTGGCCCATACTGCGTTTTCTTTATTCACATCAGACTGGACAATCCCCATATCTGTACTCATGGCTTCAATCGTTTTTCCGTCGCCTGCATACATAACAACATGGTAAATATTTCCGCTATTAGCATAAAAGATTAAATCACCTGGTAAAGCATCTTCTACTGGTATCTTCGTTCCATATTGTGCTTGATCCCGTGAGACTCTCGGCAGCTCATATCCAAACTGCTTATATATACTCTGCACAAACCCCGAACAGTCAGCCCCTTCTGTCAGACTTGTTCCACCCCACACATAGGGATTTCCCACAAACTGACCAGCAAATTCCACAATAGAGCTTCTTATCTCCCCACTTGGAATTCCAGATTTCGTTGATGTCAACGTATAATAACACGCTCTATTTTCTTCTGGTTTTATTTTTTCTTCTGCTAATGGAAATATATCTTCCTTCTTTTCCTCTACCAGTTTCGTAATTTCCTCGTTATGCTGAATCGTTTTTCTTTTGACAAAGCCTCGCACATCTCCAGATTCTACGTAAATCCATTCTTCACCTTTATCCTCTAGTATAAAGCATAATCCTCCTTTGGGAATGACACCGATTATTCGACTTCCTTCGTCTTTATCTTCCATCACTTCCACAGCTCCATCTTCGGCAAATCCATACTTTTTCTCTACAACTGTCTGATTCACAGTAGCTCTTAGATATGTATATGCATTGTTTTTCTGCCATGGCACCCATTCCTGCGCCATAGGTGCAGTATCTTCAATTCCTGTGTATTCCTGTTTTAGCTTTTCGGCTCTATCCTTTGCTTTCTTTTGATATATCTCCAACTGTTGTCCTGCTTCTTCACCGGTGATAACTTCCTCCGAACGCACAAAGCCGCGTACTCTCCCTGATTCGACATACAACCACTCATCTTCTTCCTTCAAAATATAAAGTAAACCATTTTTTCGCAGTTTTCCAATTACCCTTACTTCATCTTCTTTATCTTCTTCTGATACAATTGATTCTCGAATAATAATATCATTTTTTGCAAAGGCATATTTTCTTGCAACTGTCCAAAAACGATAATCCTCTACCACTTCAGGAAGCTTCACCAATTTTTGTTTTAATACAAGAGATGCATTTTTTATTTTTTCTGAAGATATTTTTTCCGGCTTTAATTTATTTGCATCAATATTTTCATTATTAAAATTTATATCCAATCCAGGTTTTAATTCCATTGACCCTGATGGTTTTGCCGAATTGGAATTATCTTCTGAATCAACAGATACATCAGGTTTTCCCGGTTTCCCTGATATGAGAGAATCCTCAGAATTGTCTGGATTACTCTGATCTCCCTTATTTTCAGAATCCTCAGATTGGCCTGGCTGTTCTAAATTGTCCGAATTCGTCGAACTATCCGGTTGTTCCGATTGGTCTGGATTTATTGTACTATCTGGATTGGCAGATTGTTCCGGATTATCAGTACCATTGGAATTGTCTGGAATTCCATCACCATTCGGTTGTTCTGGATTATCAGTACTATTGGAATTGTCTGGAATTCCACCGCCACTCGGTTGTTCTGGATTATCGGGACTATCGGAATTATCTGGTGCTTCAGAACTATCCGGTTGTTCTGGATTATCGGGACTAATAAGATTGTCCGAAACTCCTTCGCCATTCGGATAATCTGAATTCACTAGATTGTCCGAATTGTCTGCTAATACTCCTTTATCGGGTTGGATTATGCTATTGGTTTTGTCTGAATCGGATATTCCATTTTCATCTGGCTTCCCTGTTACATTACTTTCTCCTAAATTCTCCGATTCTTTTAATATTGCAGTCGTTCCTAATTTAGATGATAGTGTTTCTTCTTTAATATTTTTTACTGGTAATTTAGGGTCCGACGTGAACGAACTCACTGGAATTACTACCTTCTTTATACCATTTTCATCTGTACTGCAAACTTGGGTATGATATTTCTCAGCTTCTATTTTTTCTGAATAATTTATGGCAGGCACAGATACAGATACATTCCCAACAAATATTCCAACCATTCCAACTGCACATATTTTTTTAATTATACCCTGGTGAACACTGTCCTGTAAATTCTTCGGGTAAGCGGACTGCGTCCCACAAGGCTTTCTTCTCTGTTTATTCAAATACTTTTCTTCTTTCTATTTCAATTTATTTGCTTATTTTTACATTTTATAACATTTTATACCTAATTACAATACACCTTTTTTTTACCAAAATAATTTATTATTATTTATACCTCACAATTAAACAAAAATCAGGTAAAAAGTCATATAGTTATATCTCTGACTTTTCACCTGATTTTCTGGCTCATTTTTAGAAATTTATCCTTCCCTGCAGCCACATATTTCCTTTAAATCTTCTTCCGACTGCCGGATCACCAATCACACTTTTTACAGGTACACAAATATCAAACACTAGTTCATTAACGTCTAATCTCATTACGTAGATTTCTTCTCTTGTATATTCATTAATGATCCTCTGCAATTCCAATATTTCACCCATAATAGAATAATGATCACATTCAATTCCATAAGGCATAATGTAAGTATCGACAATACTGAACACATCTTCACTTACCAAGCGTTGTGACACTTTTGAATATGTATCAATATCATCCATTGTAAGACTTTCAATAGCAGCAGGATCTCCCGTCCTCGCTGCACTAACAAGCATCATTCTATTATGAATTTCTTCCTTCTGCCTTTTTTCCTGCTCTTTATCTTTTAATACAGGAAGTAGAATGGTTCCTCCATTACACAGTCCCGATAAAGTTACCGATTTATATTTTACAGAATTTTTTGCTTTCTGACGCTCTTTCAGTAATTCTACTGTATTTTGAAGGTGGAAAATTAAATTGATTCCCACCTTAACGTCCTCACATATTCCGGCATATGCTTCTCTGTCCATCCTTCTTTCTATATATACATCCGCATGGCTGGTAATTCCGGTTCCTAAAAAGAATGGGTAATAGTAATTTTTTTCAAATTCTTCATGAATATCTCTGTCACCAAACATTGCAATACCTATTCCGGCGCCATACTCCTTCTGATATTCACATATGTCCATTTCTTCATCCTGTGCAATCAAATCATGCTGTGTAAATGAAGTCTTTACTTGGGTAAGAATATTTTTCAATTTTCTTTTGCTGTTAATATTGCCAAATCCAATGGCATTCATATATTGATGCATATTATTTTCCTTATAAATGCAATTATTTAGGTACAAACACTTTATGGGGATGCCCACTTATTGTGCCGCTTATCTCTTAGGTATAAGAATCTCTGCACCTCCCATGTATGGTCTGAGTACTTCCGGAATCCTTACTGTTCCGTCCGCCTGTAGATTATTTTCCAAAAATGCAATTAACATTCTAGGAGGCGCTGCAACCGTATTGTTCAAGGTATGTGCAAAATATTTTCCTTCGCTTCCTTTCACACGAATTCCAAGTCTTCTTGCCTGCGCGTCTCCAAGATTTGAGCAGCTTCCAACTTCAAAATATTTTTTCTGTCTAGGTGACCATGCCTCTACATCACAGGATTTCACCTTCAGATCTGCCAGATCTCCGGAGCAGCATTCCAAAGTACGCACTGGAATATCCATGGAACGGAAAAGATCTACTGTATTCTGCCACAAATTATCATACCATTTCATACTTTCTTCCGGCTTACATACCACAATCATCTCTTGCTTTTCAAATTGATGAATTCTATAGACGCCTCTTTCTTCGATTCCATGGGCGCCTTTTTCTTTGCGGAAGCAAGGAGAATAACTAGTCAATGTCTGAGGAAGTTCTTCTTCTGGCAGCATCTTTCCAATGAATTTTCCAATCATTGAATGTTCACTGGTTCCAATTAGATAAAGGTCTTCACCCTCAATCTTATACATCATAGCATCCATTTCCGCAAAACTCATTACACCAGTTACTACATTGCTTCTAATCATAAATGGAGGAATACAATATGTGAATCCTCTGCCAATCATAAAATCGCGAGCATAAGATAATACAGCTGAATGAAGTCTTGCTATATCTCCCATCAAATAGTAGAAACCGTTCCCTGCAACTTCTCCTGCACTTTCCAAATCAATTCCGTTAAAACTGCCCATAATTTCTGTGTGATATGGAATCTCAAAATCTGGAACTATTGGTTCACCGTACTTTTGTATCTCAACGTTTTCACTGTCATCTTTTCCAATCGGCACAGAAGGATCAATGATATTCGGAATTGTCATCATAATCTTTTTAATCTTTGCCTCTACTTCTTTTTCTTGTGCGGACAGATTTTCTACCCTTTCTGCATTCTCCTGTACTTTTTTCTTTAATTCTTCTGCTTCCTCCTTTTTCCCCTGCCCCATACATGCACCAATCTGTTTAGAAATGGTATTACGTTCTGCACGAAGTCCTTCTACCTCCTGCTTAATATCTCTATTCCGCTGATCTAATTCTAATACGTCGTCCACCAGAGGTAATTTCTCATTCTGAAATTTTTTCTTTATATTCTCTCTCACTACATCTGGATTCATTCTTACAAATTTGATATCTAACATTTCTTTTTCCTCCTCATAAGTTTGTTTTATTTTTTTACATCCTTAACATCCATCTCATAATTTTCAAATATTGCTTTGTCTAATGCTTCTGCTTCTTCCTCAGCCAATTCAACATAGCTTTCACCTTTAATGATTTCTTTTATATAAGTATAACATCCTTCTCTACTGTGCATAGCATTCAAAATCCATCCACTATTATTCTTATCCAGCAGGGCAACTGCAAAACTTAGTTTTCCACCCATTTCATTAAAAGCATCATATTTTACAATACCTGTTTTTTGAAAACCTCTTTCATACTTTTTAAATAATTCTTTAATATCTGAACGATTCTGTTTTGTTATCTTAAGAATGGAATCTACTTCTCCAAATTTTTCTTTCAAACTTTCTTCTAAAGTTTTCCCATTTCTTCCTTTCATAAACGTATTATAGCTACTTTGTAATTTATTATATTTTACAGTAAGGTTTACATACAAAACAAATAATACGACAATCAATATTAATAGAAATAAAAGTATGAATGCCGGATCTATTCCTAATGTAACCAGTATCTTACTCTCCATATATTATTCTTCCCTTCGTATACTCATTATCATATCGAACATTCGTTCCAATTCTTTATCTGAATAATATTCTATCTCTATCTTTCCTTTTCCATTTCCTTTTGAAGAAATATTGACTTTTGTTCCCATTACTTCTTTTATTTTATCTTCAATATCTTTGTAGACAAATGGATTCTCTATTTGCTTCTTTTCTTTTGGTTTCTTGGGATTCTTAATGTCTTTAATCAGTTTCTCAGTTTCCCTTACACTTAGTTTCTCATCAAATATTTTGTTAGCAAGTATGTACTGCTGTTCTTTATTGTCGATTGCAAGTAAAGCTCTTGCATGACCTGTTGATATCATATCATCTATAATCATTTGTTGAACTTTTTCGTTCAGTTTTAATAGACGCATAGAATTCGTAACAGCAGTTCTGCTCTTTGAAACCCTTTCAGCAACTTCATCCTGCTTTAAATTAAATTCTTCCAAAAGCCTTTTAAATGCCATTGCTTCTTCAATCGGATTTAAATTTTCCCGTTGTATATTTTCTATTAGCCCAATTTCTATTATTTCTTGTTCTGAATATTTCTTAATAATTACAGGGACTTCTTTAATTCCAGCAATTTTAGCTGCCCTCCATCTTCTCTCACCTGCTATTATTTCATAATAATCATTTCTTTGTCTGACCAACAATGGCTGCAAGATTCCGAACTGTTTAATGGAATCAGCCAACTCTAATAAACCATCTTCTTCAAATTTCTTTCGCGGTTGTTCTCTATTGGGTTCTACCAGATTTATTTTCATCATCTGTTCTCCAGAGTTTGTTTCTAATTCCGGTTCACTTTTTGATGGTACTTCTGATTCCTTAGCTTTTGTTCCTCTATTATCAGGAATCAGACTGTCTAACCCTTTTCCCAGTCCTTTTTTCTTTACCGCCATTTATATCCTCCTCTTATGATTCCCTACTAATCACTTCTTCCGCAAGCCTCATATAACTTTCCGCACCTGCTGATCTTGGATCATATTGATTAATTGGTGTTCCAAAACTTGGCGCTTCTGCAAGACGAATATTTCTTGGAATAATAGTCTTATATATATTTTGTTCCAAATTATCTTTTACATTTTCTACTACCTGTAGTGACAAATTAGTTCTTGCATCGTACATTGTAAATACGACTCCTTCGATCTCTAATATGGGATTCAGTCTATCTTTAACCAGCTCAACTGTATGTATCAACTGACTTAAACCTTCCAGTGCATAATATTCGCATTGAATTGGAACCAATACTGAATCAGCAGTAGTCATGGCATTAACTGTAAGTAAACTTAATGATGGCGGACAATCAATAATTACATAATCATAATTATCTCTTATCTTTTGAATCGAGTTTTTAACTACAAACTCTTTATTTTCTACATCAATCATCTCAATTTCAACTGCTGACAAATCGACATTGGAAGGAAGTATGTCCAAATTTTCAATAGTATTTTTATGAATTACTTCTTCCACATCAGCTTCACCAATTATCATATCATAGATTGTTCCATCTATTGAATTCTTATCTAAGCCGAGTCCACTCGACATATTCCCCTGAGGGTCCATATCAATAGCAAGAACTTTTCGACCCTTTTCCGCAAGAGATGCCGACAAATTAATCGCAGTCGTTGTTTTGCCGACGCCACCCTTTTGGTTAGCAATAGCTATAATTCTTCCCATCTATAATCACCTTTCTTTTTCATTGAAAATAGTATAACACTTTTCTTTCTACATATCTAGCAAATGTTTTATTTAAACATATATTTTATAAATGTTTCACGTGAAACATTTTGTAAAACGTATTAAATAAGTTTAATATTCTAAAATATAAGAATTTTATATCTATAAATTTCTATTTACCATTTTTTATTGTTATCAGTAGAATTCCGTTTAAAATCTTAATTATATTTTTATCAACCTTAAATCCTTCATTGAACGAATTTCTCCATCTAAAATCAAATTAGAAAATACTCTTTAGCATATCCTAATAGAAAATAATTATTTCACTGAAAATTGTAAATCGAAATATATTCTTTATCTATACCCTGCCAGACAATATCCATCTTACTACCAGGTCTTCTATTATGATGCAGCCTTTGGGTATACATTTATGAAGGAAGTCTACCATTTCGAAGGGCATAAATTAAGGGATACCCTTTGGATATACAATTATAAACAAAATACTTCCCACTAAAAAATTTACAATCTACTCATATATTATAACAAGCAGACATATTTTAGTAGCTCAACAAAACACAAATTATAATTTAATACATGATTATACACACTAAACAAACCTCATCAACTTCAACAGCATACATTATAAAGTACATTCTGCCTGATTATAAGTTAATGAAATACTATAATATCTATCCCACTATATCAGCAGACATTATTCGACAAAATATTCTTAACCACAATATTTTCATCAACTAATACATAAATAACTCACATATTAATTTAATCTTCTTCCCCTTCCACACATTATAATACATGGACAATACAAACAGATTATGCTATACTAATATCAATAAATTACCAAAGAATTTAGAATAATCCTATGGAAAACCATTGTAATTTAATTGTCTAATCCTAGTATATCTTAGTTTAGACAATATATTTACCAACTATCAAGAACACTAATTCAAATTGATTTTAACTTATTTTCTTTAAAATGATACCCAAGGGTTTACTATAATAAAACCTAATTAGAGAATAATCTCCACCTATTCATGTGAAATATACTTTTCTCTTGTTTAGAATAAAGTAAATGTTTCACGTGAAACATTTACTTTATTCATATTCAATACATAAGATTTACACCTCAATTTATGTCCTAATACACAAATAAACTTTGTGAAACAAAATTATTGAATAAGAATCCAAAATTCTTTTTAATCATATGAAAGGAAGTATATAAATGAATTGGAAAAAGAAACTTATAAGTATTACCGCATTAGCAAGTTTTGCAACTTTTATAATTCATATAATCAATAAACTCATTTACTTTTTAGCAACTATGGATAACCTATTATCCAATTCCTCCGGTTCATATTATAATTGGAAATTTGGAAAAATTTATTACAAAAAAATAGGCATAGGCCATCCCCTTCTTTTACTTCATGATTTAGATACTTACAGCTCTGGTCATGAATGGAATAAAGTTCTAAAAGATCTTTCCAAAACAAATACCGTTTATCGGGTTGACCTTTTAGGATGCGGAAGATCCGATAAACCCAATATTACATATACCAATTACCTATATGTACAATTAATTAATGATTTTATCAAACAAGTCATCGGAGAAGAAACCGACATTCTTGCAACAGGTGAATCAGGTGCATTTGCAATCGCAGCCTGCCATAATAATAATTTAGCTATCCGTAAATTAATACTTGTCAATCCACCAGATATTGATAAACTAGCAAAAATTCCTGATAAACGCAGCAAATTATTTATTAACATACTGCAGCTTCCTGTTATTGGTACCTTTATATATAATTTACTTACCGGAAGAATCAATACAGGCAAGATTTTTAATGAACATTATTTTTATGACTCAAATCTTATTGAGCATGATTTACTTAGCACTTATTATGAAACTGCTCACATGGAAGCTGGTTCCAAATATTTATTTGCAAGTCTCTACGGGCACTATACTACAATTAATCTAAAACATTGTCTAAAAACAATAACAAATAGTATTTACTTTATTATAGGAAGCGAAAAAGAAAATATTATAGAAACTACAGATGAATACCATTCCATCTTACCATCTATAGAAATAGAAAAAATAAATGAAACAAAACAACTTCCACAATTAGAAAAACCCTATGAATTTATGGATAAAGTCAGAATCTTTTTTAGAAGACGAATTTTAAAAGGACTATCGGGAAATGATATATTTCCCGATAGTCCTTTTTTATCTTATAGGTTCCTTTGCAGGAATTCCAGATTTACGCGGATATTTTTTACCTGTATCTTTCACTTTTTCTATCTTCACTAATGATCTCTTAATGTCTGTATCCGGAAGTTGAAATTTCACAATCTTATCAATCCTTCCTCCCAACACCTGAACCGCTTTTTTAGACTCTAACATCTCATCATCAATATTTCCAGATTTATAAGATACAAACATTCCTCCTATTTTTACATATGGCAGACAATATTCCGATAATGTAGAAAGATTAGCAACAGCCCTGGATACACACAATTCAAACTGTTCCCTATAGTCTTCTTTTCTGGCAAAATCCTCTGCTCGTCCATGAATTGTATAAATATTTATAAGTCCTAACTCATGAATTACATTATTCAAAAATCGTATTCTTTTATTTAATGAATCCAATAAAACTACTTCAATATTTGGAAACGTAATCTTCAAAGGTATACCTGGAAAGCCTGCTCCTGTTCCCACATCAATAATCTTATTCACACAACTCATGTCAAGACATTTTACAATCGAAAGACTGTCAACAAAATGCTTCTCCACAATTTCCTCATATTCCGTAATACCTGTAAGGTTCATTACTTTATTCCATTCAATCAACATTTCATAAAATCTATGAAACTGCTTCAACTGTTCATCATCTAAACTAACTTTAATCCCCTGCATCTTTTCCTTTAATAAATTATACATTTTCAACCTCATAATCATATACAATATGTCCACTAAAAACTAACAACAAAAATAAATATAATATCTTATTTCATTATTATAAAACCAAATGGTATACAGTAATTCAGCCCCCTAACAAGAAAAGTGAACTTCGTCTATCAATGTATACCCAAGGGCACACCGTAATACATGTCCTTCGGGCTGGTGGACTTTGTCCATTAATGTATACCTAAAAATATCCAACTTCAATATTATAATATTCTCTTTACATATACACCAATAATATACACTAATTTTTTTCTATCTTCCATACTTCCTCCATCAAAATATATACAAATCATCTTCATTAATATCCCACATATTATACCATACCAAAAGAATTACATAAACATTTCTAATACAATTTCAAAATAATCTTCTACACTCATCACTAAAACTATATGTAATAAAGTTCATCAGACTAATAAACATTATCACACTATACATCTAAAAATCATCATCACTTATTACAATATAACTTTAAATAAAACCTATCATCTCTCACTGTTAAAAACTCATATTTCCAAGTTATTTCCAATCATAACACATATAAAAATCATTTGCATTAAATATACATCCAATCTTGAAATGATTTTTGAAGAACTTTTAAACCATAACTTGCTGGACGTAGTACACCCACCCGAAGGGCATGTATTACGGTGTACCCTTGGGTATACCTTGCTGGACGTAGTACACCTACCCGAAGGGTATGCTTTACGGTATGCCCTTGGGTATACATTATTGGACGAAGTACACCAACCCAAAGGATATGCATTACGTTATATCCTATATATACAATTAAACTATATAAAAATTCTCCTCCTCAACAGATATTTATCTATTGACAATACTGTTATTTTTGTCTATACTGTATATATATTAAAATATACAGTATAGAAGGTGATTATTTGCATATTGTAATATCGAATAGTTCAGAATTACCCATTTATGCACAGATAAAGGAGCAAGTAAAAGAACAGATTCTATCAGGAGAACTTACAGAAAACGAAGCCCTTCCCTCCCTTAGACATCTGGCAAAGGATTTAAAAATAAGCGTTCTTACAACCACACGAGCATATAACGAATTAGAAGGGGAAGGATTTATCACAAGCCGACAAGGCAAAGGCTTTTTTGTTATGTCAAGCAGCTCTAATCTAATTCGAGAACAGTTAATTAAAGAGGTTGAAGAAAATCTTAATAATGCAATATCGGCAGCCCAACGAGTTTCTATGTCTGACAAGGAACTTATCAACTTATTACAGCTTCTATTGGAGGTAGACCATGAATAAAAAAGCTTAGAATTAAAAGATGTATGTAAAAGATAGGGGGAAATTTCTGTTTTTGGAAAAGATAATATCATTCATGAAAAATCCACAAAACAAGAAATCGGGATTGTCTTTGAAAATATATTTTATGTAGATAACTGGACAGTAAAGGATACGGAGAAGGCAATATCTATCTTTTACGACAACTAGTGTCATGACACTTTTAACCATATATTAGCACGTTTTTTCCCTGCCTCTAAGTAAAAAAGTCAGAGAGCTGTCTCGTGGTATGCAGATAAAGTTAATGCTTGCATGTGCTTTTTTCCACAACGCAAAGCTGCTTATACTTGATGAACCAACCAGTGGACTTGCTCCTCTTACTCGTGATGAATTATTAGAAATCTTACAAGATTATATCAAGGATGGGGATAAAAGTGTTTTATTCTCAACACACATTACCTCTGACTTGAAACGAGTTGCCGATTACGTTACATTAATCAATCAAGGCAATATGGTTTTTACAGGCAGTATGGATGACTTGCTGGAAAGATACCATATAATCAAAGGACGCCCCCAAGAACTTACACCAAATCTCCAAAAAAATATATAAACTGGATTTCGATGAAATCATACCTTTTTCTTATATATCCATAGCAGCAATCATTTTACTATTCGCCTTTATGGACTCGTCTATTATTATATTATGCTTTACAGGTGCATGGTTTGTAACAATATTGGCATCTAATATTTTTGAAATACAAGAAAATAAACAATCTTGACCGTTTATATAGTACAGTTTCTGTATGTATAAATGATATTGTTCTTGGAAGATATGTCTTTGTGTTTCTGAATTACCTTGTATCATTTTTTTCAATTATCTTTTCAAATTTTTTCTTTATTTTATATAGAAATAGTACATTTAGTTTAGTTGATACACTGGTTGGATTTAGTTTATCTTTTTTAGTCTTTTCTGCAATAACCAGAGTACAAATGCCTCTATTCTTTAAATTTGGTTATATAAAAGCAAAGATGTGGTCTTTAATACCGTTTATAACTGTAATTCTATATCGTAAACGAAACTAGATGGATGTAAAAATGACACTTTATACACAACACCGCCAGCATTTAAAATCTGCGCGGTGTTTTTACGTCTATAAAATGTATCAATTCGCCATATAAACCAACAATACCGATATATCCGCCGGCGAAACCCCCGATATCCGTGATGCCTGTCCAACTGAAGCCGGACGATATTCTTTTAATTTCTGAACCGCTTCGATCCGAAGACTTTTTATGGAATCATAATCAATATCTTCTGGTATCCTCTTGTTCTCTAATTTTTTAAATTGTTCAACCTGCTTCTTCTGTCTGCTGATATACCCCTCATACTTAATAGAAATATCCACCTGCTCAATCACTTCATCTTTTAACTCATCCGGAATTTCAGGTCTATTCTCATCAATCTCCTCCAACCCCTGATAAGACAATTCCGGACGACGAATCAACTCGGCAAGAGAGGTCCCCGATACTAATTGAGTACTTCCAAAGTTTTTCAACAAATCTTGAACCTTCTTAGACGTTCCCACATTCGCATGCTTCAATCTCTCAATCTCTGCTTCTATCCAATCTTCCTTTCTCAGAAGTTTTTGATACCTCTCCTTTGAAATCAATCCAATCTCATACCCAATCTTCGTCAATCTCTGGTCCGCATTATCCTGTCTTAATAATAATCGATACTCTGCTCTTGAAGTCATCATTCGATAAGGCTCATGACTCTCCTTGGTCACAAGGTCGTCAATCAGTACACCAATATACGCCTCAGACCGGTCTAAAACCACCGGCTCTTTACCCTGCAGCTTCCTTGCGGCATTAATCCCCGCCATCAATCCCTGAGCCGCCGCTTCTTCATATCCTGAGCTTCCGTTAAATTGACCGCCGCTGAACAGACCCTCGACCACTCTAAATTCCAAAGAGGGCTTTAGCTGTCTCGCATCAATACAATCATACTCGATTGCATAAGCATTTCTCACAATCCTTACATTTTCCAGGCCAGGTACTGTACGGTACATGGCATACTGTACATCCTCTGGAAGAGAACTTGACATACCTCCAATATACATCTCATTGGTTTCCAATCCCTCTGGCTCAATAAAAACCTGATGTCTTTCCTTATCAGCAAATTTTACTACCTTATCCTCAATAGACGGACAATATCTTGGCCCCGTTCCTTCTATCATCCCAGAAAATAGTGGCGAACGGTCCAGATTCTTCCTTATAATATCATGAGTATTCTGATTCGTATAAGTCAGCCAGCAGGACACCTGGTCAATCTGTACATCCTCTGGATTGGTGGTAAATGAAAACGGAACCACCCTCTCATCTCCAAGCTGTTCCTCCATCTTACTAAAATCAACCGTATTCTTATCAATTCTGGCCGGAGTTCCAGTCTTAAAACGATACATCTCAATCCCCAGTTCTTTGAGAGATTCCGTAAGATAATTTGCCGCCTGAAGTCCATTAGGTCCAGTATTACTACTTACCTCCCCATAGATACAGCGCGCCCGAAGATAAGTTCCTGTACATAAAATGACCGCCTTACAAGGATATATTGTTCCTGAAAATGTCTGTACCCCTGTGATTCTGCCTTCCTCAGTCATAATTTTTACGACTTCCATCTGCTTAATTTCCAGATTCTTTTGACTCTCCAATACCTGACGCATGGTACGGCTGTAATTCGCCTTATCTGCCTGTGCCCGAAGTGAATGAACTGCTGGCCCCTTCGACTTATTAAGCATCTTCGACTGAATAAAAGTTCTGTCAATTACCTTCCCCATCTCTCCGCCAAGAGCATCTACCTCTCTCACAAGATGCCCCTTTGAACTCCCCCCTATATTTGGATTACAGGGCATAAGAGCAATACTGTCCACACTGACAGTAAATACAATCGTACGGAAGCCAAGCCTGGCACAAGCAAGAGCCGCCTCACATCCCGCATGTCCAGCGCCTATCACAACCACATCATATCCATCCTCATTTATCCACACAGAATTTGCTGAGTGTTTCATTTACCAAATCCTCCCCTCTCTTCTATTTATTTTCCCATACAAAATTTACTGAATATCTCATTTACCAAATCCTCCCCGATTTTTTCCCCTATGATACAACCAAGAGACTCATAAGCATCCAATAAATCAATAGAATAAAAATCCTCCGGCATACCGGACTCAATACTGTCCCTCACCCGACCTAATGAGGAAAATGTGTCCTGAAGCGCAGTCTTATGTCGTATATTTGTAATATAAATCTCATCATTAAATGCAAGATTTCCTTCAAAAAATAGGTCTTTTAAAGTTTCTTCCAGAGTATTTACTCCCATTTTTTCCTTAGTAGAAACATAAATAACGGGTAATGTAAATTTATTTGTTTCTTCATCTCCCCTTACTGAAGGATTACTTGCAAAATATAGCTTCTTTACATCCTCCCTTGTAACCACCATATTCAAGTCTGACTTATTCAATAATATAATAGTTTTTTTATCCCCAATCAATCGAAAAATCTCCTGGTCATTTTCATCCAGAGGAATTGACCCATCGATTACATATAAAATCAAATCAGCCTGCTCTACGAAATCCTTTGCACGCTCTACGCCAATCTTTTCCACAAGATCCTCTGTATCCCGAATCCCTGCAGTATCAATCATGTTCAGGGATATCCCCCTCAAATTAATATTCTCCTCCAGAATATCTCTGGTGGTTCCTGCTATATCTGTAACAATCGCCCTCTCCTCTCCCAGAAGAAGGTTTAGAAGGGACGACTTTCCCACATTTGGTTTTCCCACAATCACAGTACGAATTCCCTCTTTTATAATCCTACCGTTATCATAGGTATCTATCAGCCTCTTTATTTGCCCCATTAACTTTTCCACAGTGATCAACAACTTTTCCCCATACCCCTCCACACTGACATGCTCAGGGTCATCCAAAGCTGACTCAATAAATGCAGTATGGTAAATAATTTCATTTCTAATCTCACTTATTTTGTTCTTAATATTTCCCCTTAACTGATTGACAGAACTCTGATGGGCATACTGATTTTTGGAAGATATCAAATCACCTACTGCCTCTGCCTGAGACAAATCCAACTTTCCATTTAAAAACGCCCTTTTTGTAAATTCTCCCGGTTCTGCTGGTCTTGCTCCCTTTTCAATCAACAATTCCAATATTCTCTTTACGACATATACTCCGCCATGGCAATTAATTTCTACCGTGTCCTCCCCTGTATAGCTGTGAGGACTCTTCATCAGCATCACAAGTACTTCATCTATCATACCTTCCCCATCCATCACATATCCGTAGTGGATGGTATGGGTCTTCTGGCTCAAAAGCGACTTTTCCTTCTTCCCCTTATATACTCTGTCTGCAATGGAAAATGCTTCCGGTCCACTCATTCTCACAATTCCTATTCCAGCATCACTCATTGCCGTAGCGATTGCAGCAATCGTCGTATTATACAGACCTTCCATTTACGCCTCCTTACTTACAAGAAATCAATGCTTTATATCAAAAAATAGGGGTTGAACACACCCCTATTTTTCATCATCCTACCTATTACGTACCAGAGTGACTACCACTCTCCTGTAAGGTTCTTCACCCTCGCTATGTGTGGAAACCGCAGGATCAGCCTGCAGCGCCGAATGAATAATTCTTCTCTCATACGGATTCATTGGCTCTAAAGATACGGTTCTTCTGCTTCTCTTTACCTTACTTGCAATATTCTTAGCCAGATTCTCAAGAGTCTCTTTCCTTCTCCTGCGGTAATCCTCCGTATCAAGCTTAACACGAACGTATCCTTCCTGCATCTTATTGGCAACCCTGTTCGTCAGATATTGGAGAGAATCCAAGGTCTGTCCTCTCTTTCCAATTAAAATTCCCATGTTGCTTCCTTCCATATCTATGGAAAGAGCGCCCTCCTCATCTACCACGGATGTAACCTTTACATCCGTCATATCCATTGCAAACAATACATCTCTTACAAATTTTTCACATGCCTCTCTATCGTGCAAGCCTCTACCTTTGCCAGCTCTACCTCTTTTTTTCTCAGGAGCTTTTGTCAAATGTTGCTCTTTTACAGGCGCCTTCTTCTTCGGCTCTTTCTTTGGAGATTCCTTTTTACCATGTTCTCTCTTTGGAGAATCTTTCTTTTCATGTTCTTTTTTTGGTACTTCCTTTTTGGCTTCTTTCTTCTCTGTCTCCTTCGCCATAGAAACGTCTGCCTTCGGGATCTCGATCTCAGGTTCTTCTTTCTTAACTTCTTCTTTCCTGCGTGCTTTAATTACTGCCTGCTTCATCCCAATTCCAAGGAATCCGGCGCTTCCTTTTTCAATCACCTGATAATCTAATTGATCACTCGTCACTCCTAACTGAACTAATGCTTCTGTAATCGCATCATCCAACGTCCTCGCTGATACAGTAATATATTCCATGAATAAGCCCCCTAATTATTTTCATTGAATTTTTTAACCATGTTAGCCTTTGCCGCAAGGCTGCCTTCCTTGGCATTCTCAGCACGCGCTCTTGCCTGTTCTAATTTTCTTTCTCTGTCCTTCTCGCTCATTCCCGTTGCATTTCTGCTGGCAGAATCCTTAATACTCCTGGTATTCGTCTGTGCCATGGCATTGATCTTCTCAGCCTTTACGCTCCGTTTCTCACGCTTCTTTGCTGCCTTCTCCTTATTCTTCTCAACCAATTCCTCCACAGAAATCTTAGCCAGATGCTTGTTGATAATCACCTGCTGTACAATCCTTACCACAGCGCTGAACACCCAGTACATACCAATACCTGTAGGAAGTGAAAATACCATAAATACAGAGAACAACGGCATCGTCACATTCATAGTGTTCATAGTACTCGCCATCGGATTATCCTTATCCATCTGCTGTCCGGAGATTGCCTGAGAAATCTTAACGCTCAGATATTGGGTAAGCCCTGACAATACTGGGATGAAAATTGCTGTAATAATAATGACAACCGGAGCCATTCCGTAAGAACCGCTGTTCTTGATCATGGTAATGGGAGAAACCGTCATGTCCGGTATCGTAAGAAATTGATTCACACTTGCCGCCGCATCTTTAATCGCCGGAACATATGCCTGCATATCATAAATAACCGGATACAAAGCCAAAAGAAGCGGCATCTGAATCAACAGTGGAAGACATCCTCCCATCATGGAGGTTCCGTATTTGTCATATACCTGCTGGATCTCCTCCTGCTGTTTCATCATAGAAGCCTGGTCTTTTTTGTTTTTATATTTTTTCTGAATAGCCTGAACTTCAGGGTTCGTCACCGCAGACAGCTTCTGCATCCTCTGCTGACTGATGGTCATTGGTAACATCAATGTATATACAAAAATCGTATACAAAATAATGGATAACCCCACCAGTCCATTATCACTTGGAAGCGCATTATCCAATATCGTATAGATAAAGTTCATGACCTTCCCCAAAAGCCAGCTAATCTGACCAATAATCGGCCAGTTAGCTGCCGATAATAAACTAAACGTCATACTCATTCCTCCAATGTATTCTATTCTTAAGGTACGGGGTCGTATCCGCCTTTGGCAAAGGGATTACAGCGTAATATTCTCCACACAGCCAGAGCAGTTCCCTTTAATGCCCCATATTTCTCGATGGCTTCTATCGCATATTGAGAACATGTGGGATAATAAATACAGGATGAATATCCCTTCAAAGCAGACAAATACTTCCGATAGAATCTGATACAGCCTAACAGAATATATTTCATAATACATTACCCCTAATCTATAATGGCATGAAGACGGCCCAAATGCAGCATTGCGCTGTCAATCTCATGGTAATTCCTCTCTTTTGCGCCTGTTCTGGCTATCACTACGATATCCAGCCCGCATCTGTACCGTTCCTCTTGTAGTCTATAACTCTCTCTGATTAATCTTGTCAATCTATGCCTTACAATACTATTGCCTACCTTCTTACTTACAGATATACCTAACCGGTTCCTACCGGTTCCATTCTCTAATACATACATTACCAGATACTTGTTCGCACAGGATTTCCCTTTGCCATAGACATTCCGGAAATCCTGGTTCTTCTTCAATGATTCGGAATACTTCATTCGCACACCATCCAATTTTTATAGAAGAAAAGGCCACATATATGCGGCCTACGCTGATAATCTTTTTCTTCCCTTTGCTCGTCTGCTGGCAAGAACTTTTCTTCCACCTTTGGTGCTCATCCTGGATCTGAATCCGTGGACTTTAGCCCTCTGTCTTTTCTTTGGCTGGAATGTCATTTTCATAGATATCCACCTCCTTATATACTAAGGGAAACTCCCTACAAATTTTCCTAAGACATCAGCCTTGATTATATAGAAAAAATGCGTCTGAGTCAAGCTATTCCTGGATTTTTCTAAATTTATTTATCCACAAATTGTGGATAATATCTGAAATTTCTGTGGAAAAGACGTGGAAACAAATATTTTAACCTTCATTTTCCTTTAAAAATTACAATTTTCCACTGTGTATTACGTTTTCCACATTGATTTAGAGATTGCTTAATTTGCCATTTTGATGTAAAATAAGTAGGATAGCAAAACTGGGGTTATGATGTATATTTTGACATTAAGAGAGATTAGGAGTTTACTGTAATGGATATTGTGAATGAAAAATGGCCGGAAATTATCGAGCATCTAAGAGTAGAACACGAATTATCCAATGTCTCATTTACCACCTGGATACAGCCTTTGAAGGTATATGAGATTATTGACAACACTGTGTTCATACTGGTGAATATGAATGCAAGCGTTGAATATATTGAAAAGAAGTACCTTCTCCCTCTGAAAGTATGCATTTCTGAAGTTACGGGAATTGATTATGAAGTTGTATTTGTATCGGAGGACGATTCCAGAATCAGCGAGATTCGGAGTATGTCCGCAGATGCAAGCCATAAGAAGAAGACACGGACTGCAAGCGAGAAAGCGGGACTTAATCCCAAGTACACTTTTGATACATTCGTTGTGGGGGGCAACAATAACTTTGCACATGCGGCATCTCTTGCTGTGGCGGAATCTCCAGGCGAAGTGTATAATCCCCTATTTTTATACGGAGATGTAGGTCTTGGGAAGACTCATCTAATGCATTCAATTGCACATTTCATTTTGAATAAGAATCCAAAGAAGAAGGTATTGTATGTCACAAGCGAGACATTTACCAACGAGCTGATTGAAGCCCTGAAGAAAGGTAAGACTGCGGATAACGAGTCTGCTATGGCGCAGTTTCGCGACAAGTACCGCAATAATGATGTCCTGTTGATTGATGATATTCAGTTTATTATCGGCAAGGAGAGTACCCAGGAGGAGTTTTTCCACACGTTTAACCACCTGCACACCTCTGCCAAGCAGATTATTATCTCCAGTGACAAGCCTCCCAAGGATATCGAGACGCTGGAGGCACGTCTCCGAACCAGATTCGAGTGGGGCTTAATTGCAGATATTTCTGCGCCTGACTATGAGACGCGTATGGCAATCCTGCGCAGGAAGATTGAGCTGGATCATCTGGACAGATACAATATTCCTGAGGATGTACTGACATATATTGCCGAGAACATCAAATCCAATATTCGTGAATTAGAAGGTTCACTCAACAAACTGATTGCACTCTATAAGCTGAACAATCCGGAGACTATTGATATTCCACTGGCCGCCGAGGCATTAAAGGACATTATATCTTCTTATAACAATAGAGTCGTAACGCCTGAACTGATCCTTGATATTGTATCTGACCACTTTAATATTACGATTGCTGACCTAAAAGGAAATAAACGAAGCGCAAGTATTTCTGTCCCCAGACAGATCTGTATGTACCTGATGCGCACACTTACCGAGACCCCATTGCAGGCAATCGGCATCATCCTTGGCGGAAAAGATCACTCAACCATCAAGTATGGTGTGGAAAAGATTGAGAAAGAGATGGCGAAGGACGAGACCCTTCATAATACCATCAGTATTATTATGAAAAAGATTAATCCCGCTTAATGTGAATAATATTGTGGACAACTTCGGGATAACGTGGAATAACTGTTGGAAAACTATTTTCTAAGAAACTAAAAAGTTTTTTTAGACAAGTTTTCACCACAACATCCACACCCTATCTCGTTGCAATCCACACAGTTATTCATGGCGGAAACACTGTTAAATCCTGGGATGGAGGTGGTTTTCCACTTTTCCACATCCCCTAATAAGAAGGAGACGGAAATCTTTAATAGATAGATGTATCCGTCTGCGCTTGAAAGGAGTTTTACACATATGAAAATCATCTGCAGCAAAGCAAATCTTTCAAAAGGAGTCAGCACTGTTTATAAGGCTGTACCCTCTAAGACTACTATGCCAATCCTGGAATGTATTTTGATTGACGCTACGAATGATATTATAAGATTAACGGCTAATGATATGGAATTGGGAATACAGACAGATATTGAAGGAGAGATTGTGGAGAGAGGCATGATTGCCATTGATGCGAAGATATTTTCAGAAATTGTCCGCAAGCTTCCAGACAATGAGATTAAGATTGAGACAAATGAGAATCTTCAGATGACCATTACCTGTGAAAAAGCAAAATTTGATTTGTCTGGAAAGCCAGGAGAGGAGTTTTCATATCTTCCAATTATCGAGAAGGATGAATCTATAGAAATATCTCAGTTTACTTTGAAAGAAGTCATCAGACAGACAATCTTCTCTATTGCAGACACAGAGAGCAACAAATTAATGACGGGAGAATTATTTGAGATTCGTAGTAATGTATTGAGAGTCATTTCTCTTGACGGTCATCGTATTTCCATCCGCAGGATTGAACTGAAGGATGAAGTAGCCGATAAGAAATTAATTGTTCCAGGAAAGACACTGATGGAGGTCAGCAAGATTTTGTCTGGAGAAGCGGAAAGTATGGTTTCCATTTCTTATACCAGCAATCATATTGTATTTGAGTTTGATAATACGGTTGTGGTATCAAGGCTGATTGAAGGAGAGTATTTTAAGATTGATCAGATGTTGTCCAACGACTATGAGACAAAGGTTAGGATTAACAAGAAAGAATTATTGAACTGTATTGACAGAGCGACTCTTCTGGTGAAGGAGGGGGATAAGAAGCCGATTATTATAAATATCAGCGATGAGATGATGGAGCTTCGGATTAAGTCCCAGATTGGCTCTATGAATGAGGAAATATTTATTACCAAAGAGGGCAAGGACCTTCTGATTGGCTTTAACCCTAAGTTCCTGATTGACGCCCTTAGGGTAATCGAGGACGAGGAAGTAACACTTTATCTGATGAATGCAAAGGCGCCGTGTTTCATTAAGGATGATGAAGAAAGTTATATTTATCTGATTCTGCCTGTTAATTTTAATGCGGCTGCATAGAGAGGTATAAAAAGTGGATGTTATAAGATTGAGAGATGAGTACATTAAGCTTGGACAGGCTTTAAAGGCCGCCGGACTGGTTGAGTCCGGAGCGGAGGCGAAGGAGGTTATCCTAGAAGGTTCTGTCAGTGTGAATGGGGAGTCGGATACCAGAAGAGGACGTAAGCTGTATGCTGGAGACATAATCACTTTTAACGGGGAACAAGTGAAAATTGAAGATTAAGTCTTTGAAATTAAAGAATTATAGGAATTATGATTTTTTAAATCTTGATTTTGATGATGCTGCCAATATATTCTATGGGGATAATGCACAGGGCAAAACGAATATTTTAGAGGCAGTCTATCTTTCCGGAACCACCAAGTCCCATCGGGGCGCCAAGGACAGGGAGTTAATCCGTTTTGGGAAGGATGAATCCCACATTGAGGCTGTGGTGGAAAAAAATGGTATTGACTATCAACTTGATATGCATTTGAAAAAAAATGGGGCGAAAGGGATAGCCATTAATAAGATGCCGATTCGCAAGGCAAGCGAATTATTCGGTATTGTGAACCTTGTGTTTTTTTCTCCGGAGGACCTGAATATCATTAAGAATGGTCCTTCCGAGAGGCGTAGGTTTATTGATATGGAGTTATCTCAGCTTGATAAAGTATACTTAAGCAATCTGTCTAATTACAACAGGATTGTGAATCAGAGAAATCATCTTCTAAAGGAGATGAGAGCTGATAATGAAGGGAATCTAAGAGATACTTTGGAGATCTGGGATATGCAGCTTATTCGGTATGGGAATCAACTCTTAGAGAGAAGGATGGAATTCATACGGGAGATTAACCATATTATTTTTTCAATACATGGAAAACTGACAGGCGGGCGGGAGGAGATTCAGGTAATCTATGAGCCCAGTAACGGGAGTCTTACGTTAGAACAAGCATTATCAAAGAACAGAGAAAGAGATATACGTATAAAAAGTACGTCGGTTGGTCCCCACAGAGACGATATCTGTTTTATGACAGGAGAGCTGGACATTAGGCGTTTCGGCTCACAGGGCCAGCAGAGGACTGCTGCGCTTTCGTTAAAGTTATCTGAGATTGAGCTGGTAAAACAGGCAGCAAAGGATACGCCTGTTTTATTACTTGACGATGTTTTGTCTGAACTGGACAAACATAGGCAAAACTATCTATTAGACAGTATAAATGATATACAGACGCTTATTACCTGTACAGGGGTAGAGGATTTTGTGAATCATCGTTTCTCTATAAACAAAGTGTTCCATGTCCATAATGGGCAGGTAACGAATGAAAACTAGGAGGAGAAGAATGAGTACAGAGAAGGTACAGCATGAGTATGGTGCAGATGAGATTCAGATATTGGAAGGGCTTGAGGCGGTAAGAAAACGTCCCGGCATGTATATCGGAAGCACTTCATCGCGCGGACTTCATCACCTTGTATATGAGATTGTGGATAACTCCGTAGACGAAGCGCTGGCTGGTTTCTGTGATACGATCGTTGTAACTATTAATCAGGACAATTCAGTCACTGTCCTGGATAATGGCAGAGGAATACCGGTAGGGATTAACCAAAAAGCAGGTCTTCCGGCAGTTGAGGTAGTATTTACTGTACTCCACGCAGGAGGAAAATTCGGCGGTGGTGGATACAAGGTTTCAGGAGGACTTCATGGAGTTGGGGCTTCTGTTGTAAACGCACTGTCCAACTGGCTGGAGGTTGAGATATGTTTTGAGGGAAAAGTGTATAAGCAGCGTTATGAACGTGGAAAAGTCGTGGAGAAACTTAAGGTTATTGGGGAATGTGAACCTGAGAGAAGAGGAACGAAGGTTGTATTTCTGCCGGATGACACGATTTTTGAAGATACAGTATTCGATTATGATGTACTGAAGCAGCGTTTTCGTGAGATGGCATTTCTGACGAGAGGGCTTAAGATTGTGCTGCGGGATGAAAGACCAGAGGATGGTGCGGTTGAAAAGACATTTCATTACGAAGGTGGTATCAAGGAGTTTGTAGCGTACCTCAACAGAAGTAAAACAGCTCTTTACGAAGATATCATATATTGTGAAGGGATGGTCAACAATGTATCGGTGGAAGTAGCCATGCAGCATAACGATTCCTACAGTGATAATACTTATGGGTTCGTGAATAATATTACGACGCCTGAGGGCGGAACTCATGTAGTAGGTTTTCGCAATGCTTTGACAAAGACGTTTAATGATTATGCCAGAAAAAATAAATTGTTAAAGGACAGTGATCTAAACCTTTCGGGAGAGGATATCAGGGAGGGTTTGACTGCGATTATCAGCGTCAAGATTGAGGATCCCCAGTTTGAGGGACAGACGAAGCAGAAGCTTGGCAACAGCGAGGCACGAGGCGCGGTTGACAGTGTGGTAAGCAAACAGCTTGAGATTTATCTGGAGCAGAATCCGGCTGTGGCAAAGATGACGGTTGAAAAGTCTGTGATGGCTCAGCGTGCCAGGGAAGCAGCAAGAAAAGCGCGTGAGCTTACCAGGAGGAAGTCTGCTCTGGACGGGATGTCACTTCCGGGGAAATTAGCAGACTGTTCGGACAAAGATCCGACGAAATGTGAGATATATATTGTTGAGGGAGACTCTGCCGGAGGCTCAGCTAAGACTGCAAGGGATCGAGCAACCCAGGCAATTCTGCCTCTTCGTGGGAAGATTCTGAATGTTGAAAAGGCTAGGCTTGACCGAATTTACGGAAATGCAGAGATTAAGGCCATGATTACAGCATTTGGTACGGGTATCCATGATGATTTTGATATTTCAAAGCTTAGGTATCACAAGATTATTATTATGACGGATGCCGATGTTGACGGCGCTCATATCAGTACTTTATTGTTGACATTCCTGTATCGTTTTATGCCTGACTTGATTAAAGAAGGATATGTTTATCTGGCGCAGCCCCCGCTTTATAAGCTGGAGAAGAATAAGAAGGTATGGTATGCGTACAGTGATGAGGAACTAGATGGTATCTTAAAGGATGTGGGACGCGACGGGAATAATAAGATTCAGCGTTATAAAGGGCTTGGAGAGATGGATGCCGAGCAGCTCTGGGAGACGACCATGGACCCTGAGCACAGGATTCTTTTAAAGGTTACAATGGATGAAGAAACAACATCAGAGCTTGACCTTACTTTTACCACACTGATGGGTGATAAGGTGGAACCAAGACGTGAATTTATCGAAGAAAATGCAAAGTATGTAAAGAATCTGGACGTATAGATAAGGAGTTAAGATTATGGAAGATAATATTTTTGATAAAGTTCATGAAGTGGATTTGAAAAAGACGATGGAAAACTCCTATATCGACTACGCCATGAGTGTGATCGCTTCGCGTGCGCTGCCAGATGTGAGAGACGGACTGAAACCAGTGCAGAGAAGGATTCTTTATTCCATGATTGAGCTGAATAACGGTCCAGACAAGCCCCACAGGAAATGTGCCCGTATCGTTGGTGATACCATGGGTAAATATCACCCCCATGGGGACAGCTCCATCTATGGAGCGCTGGTGAATATGGCACAGGAATGGTCCACCAGATATCCGTTAGTGGATGGTCACGGGAATTTCGGCTCAGTAGACGGGGACGGCGCTGCCGCCATGCGTTATACGGAGGCGAGACTGAGTAAGATTTCCATGGAGTTGACGGCTGATATCAATAAGAATACGGTTGATTTTATACCGAACTTTGACGAGACGGAGAAGGAGCCGACTGTGCTCCCTGCAAGATTTCCCAATCTGCTGGTAAACGGTACGTCAGGTATTGCGGTTGGTATGGCGACGAATATTCCTCCCCATAATCTGCGTGAGGTAATCAATGCTGTTGTCAGGATTATAGATAACCAGATTGGTGATAAGGATGAGACGACGATTGAGGAGATTCTCCAGATTATAAAAGGGCCGGATTTTCCGACAGGCGGTATGATTCTTGGAACTAGAGGGATTGAGGAGGCATACAGAACCGGACGGGGGAAGATTCGCGTCAGGGCGATTTCTGATATAGAGTCCATGCCAAATGGAAAGAGCCGAATTGTGGTTACAGAGCTTCCTTATATGGTGAATAAGGCAAGGCTGATTGAGAAGATAGCAGAGCTTGTCAAGGATAAGAAGATTGACGGGATTACGGAATTGAGTGATCAGTCCAGCCGTGAGGGGATGCGGGTGGTCATTGAGCTTAGGAGAGATGTGAATGCCAATGTCATTTTGAATCAGTTGTACAAGCATACCCAACTCCAGGATACATTTGGAGTAATCATGCTGGCTCTTATTAATAACCAGCCCAAGGTTATGAACCTTCTGGAAATGCTGAATCACTATTTACGGCATCAGGAGGAGGTTGTAACCCGTCGTACACAGTATGAATTAAATAAAGCCCAAGAGAGAGCTCACATTTTAGAAGGTTTGCTGATTGCTCTCGATAATATTGATGAAGTTATCCGCATTATCAGAGGTTCTCAGACAGTACAGGCTGCAAAGAGCGAATTAATGGAAAGATTCGGGCTGACGGATATTCAGGCACAGGCAATCGTGGATATGCGTCTGCGTGCTCTAACAGGTCTGGAGAGAGAGAAGCTTGAGAAGGAATACAATGAGCTGATGGAGCAGATCAGCAGGTTGAAGGCAATTCTTGCGGATAGAAAGCTGCTGCTTGGCGTGATAAGAGAAGAAATAATTGTAATAAGAGACAAATATGGTGATGACAGGCGAACTGCAATTGGATTTGACGAATTTGATATATCCATGGAGGATCTGATTCCTAAGGAGGATGTAGTTATAACAATGACGAAGTTAGGCTACATTAAGCGTATGTCTAATGATACCTTTAAGTCACAGAACCGCGGCGGCAAAGGTATCAAGGGGATGCAGACCTTGGAAGAAGACTACGTGGAAGAATTGTTTATGAGCCATACCCATCATTATATCATGTTCTTTACCAATACAGGACGGGTGTACCGGATGAAGGGATATGAGATTCCTGAGGCAAGCCGTACCTCCAGAGGGACAGCGATTGTTAATCTTCTGCAGTTGATGCCAGGGGAGAAGATTAGCGCCATTATCCCGATTGATGATTACAGGGACGGTGAGTACCTGTTTATGGCGACGAAGAAAGGTCTTGTGAAAAAGACTCCGATTAAGGAATATGCGTTTGTGAGAAAGACAGGACTTGCGGCCATCAATCTTCGGGAGGAGGATGAACTGATTGAGGTGAAATATACCAACAGTGACCAGGAAGTATTCCTTGTGACCGAGTTTGGACAGTGCATTCGTTTCGATGAGAAGGATGTAAGGCCTACGGGACGAAATTCTATGGGAGTACGTGGAATGAATCTTTCTGACAGGGACGAAGTCATTGGTATGCAGTTAAGCTCACAAGGCAGCGATCTTCTAATTGTATCCGAGAAAGGAATGGGAAAACGTACACCTCTCGATGAATTTACCTGCCAAAACCGAGGAGGCAAGGGAATCAAATGTTACAAGATTACTGAAAAGACTGGTAATGTGGTTGGAATCAAGGCTGTTAATGATGATGATGAAATCATGATTATTAATACGGAGGGTATTGTAATCCGCATGAAATGCTCTGGAATATCTGTTCTTGGACGCGTTACTTCTGGGGTGAAGCTGATTAACCTGCAGGAGGGAGATATTGTAGCAAGCATCGCGAAGGTACGTAAGGACGATGAGGAGAATGAGGAGAATATAAACGAAGATAGTGTAAATGAAGAAAATATAAATGAGAAGGATGAGAACAGGGATAATGATGAATAGGTCTTTGGACTTTATTCGCAAAGACACATAATACAAAAGAAATATCAGAAGATGTAATTAAAGTAAAAAGCTGTGGGAAAATATTATTTCCGACAGCTTTTTAATACTTATGGCGTACCCTTCGGGTATAGCTTTATGGAAGCTCTCTTAGAATAATATCGGCTACTTTCTCCACCGTAGCGCTAACAAAACGGGTACATTGAGCCTTCCTTTCCGGCGAATCCTTCTCCATTCCTCTTGTAAGGAGACGACAGCATGTGCCGCCGCAGGTTTCTTTAAAATAATCGTGAAGTTCATTGGTCAGTTCAAAGCATCTTCCAATCTTCGGATCTGCGGGGGTTGTGCGTCCGAAGAAATATCCGATGCACATCGTTCCTCCTGCCAGGGCGCCGCAGATGCATCCGCCGCCGCCAAGCCCCCAGGGAAAACCGGAGCTCATGGCGATTGCATCATCGGACATATCCAATTCAAAGTTCTTTCGTATTGCATAGATTACAGATTCGGAACAGGCAAAGCCCTGGTGAAAAATATCTACTGCATCCTGCTTAAGCTGTTCCATGTTAATATTTGTATTCATTCTTAAAATCTCCTGTTTCTATATGTATACCCACAGGGCATCCCGTAATGCGTACCCTTCGGGTGGGTGGACTTTGTCCAACAATGTATCCTTTTATTTTGTATTCAATGACAAAGTCTTTGATTATTTATGCGCCCGATGACATAGTCTCACCTCTCTCTTTAAAATGCAGATTAATATGATGGATATATTATAACAATAAGTAATTTATGTGTAAAGAACTTATATCCTTTTAGATTGTAATAAAATATCGAAAAACGATAAAAATATATTGAAATTCAATAAAATATATGATATAGTTGAAAAAAAGAAAAGGATGTGAGTGTGATATGAATGAACGGATGATTCGTTTCACGAAGCTGGTGCTTGATTTTATGTTCTACAGTGGATGGATTGTTTTCTTTACACTTCCGTTAAGTTTAAGGTTTCTTGGTAAATATTATTCTGGCATAATTAACGAATATTTTTTATTTATGCTTGCAATTTTCGGAGCTTCGGGAATCTTTGGTATTCTAATAATTAGACAGCTCCGCAGGATGATGAAGACAGTGATATTAGAATCCTGCTTTGTTTATGAGAATGTTAAGAGCCTGAATACGATGGCGGTTTTAAGCCTTTGCATTGTCGTAATGTTTTTTATCAAGCTATGTGTCCTTCCTACTCCGGCAACAGGAGTAATCGTTCTTGTATTCTTTATAGCAGCTCTGTTTTGTGAGGTACTTGGTCATGTATTTGCCAAAGCAGTAACTTATAAAGAAGAAAACGATTTGACAATATAGGGGGTGATGCTGTGGGGATAAAGATTCATATTGATGTCATGATGGCCAGACGGAAGATTGGGTTGACAGAATTGGCTGGCAAGATAGATATCACTCCTGCGAACCTATCAATATTAAAGAATAATAAGGCAAAGGCTGTGAGATTTTCCACATTGGAGGCAATCTGCAGAGAGCTTGGATGTCAGCCAGGGGATATTATAGAATACCATCCAGAGGATGAAGTTGAGCAATGAATAGAATGAATGATGGAGGTGCAATTTTATGAAAGAAAACATGCTGATTATGAAAGTACGTGATAATTATAAATATTTTGGAGGGTTGAGCCTGCTTTATGGATTTATTTTTACTTTTTGTCTCTATAAAAATGTATCGGGAATCACATTTCCCATATGTGTGGCGATAACAGTCCTATTTGCCATATTATTTATGAGAAAGATTAATTACAGACTTATGAAGAACTCAATTCCTTATTTGGTTGGAATGGGAATGCTAGGGGTATCGTCAGCGTTTACGACTTCAACCTTTATGCATTTTTTTAATATTGTTGGCATTCTATTATTATTTATGGTTTTCATGATTCATCAGTTCTATAATGACAATATATGGAATTTTCCTGCGTATTTACAGAGAATTTTTATTCTGATGGGAACCACAGTTATGTCAATACCTTATCCTTATTGGCATGGAGGTTGGTTTTTTAGTAAGAATAAGTACATCAGAAGAAATAATACATTAATTGCCATAGTGATTGGCTTTATCGTGGCGATGGGAATTTTGTGTGTGACGCTGCCCCTTTTATTGAAATCTGATATTATGTTCTCAAAAATATTTGGGGAGATATTGAGCTATGTTAATTTTTCTACTTTATTCTGGATTAGTTTTACATTTATCATAGGATTTACCCTTCCATACGCCTTTTTTACGGCTCTTTGCCATTATAATTTTCCAGAGGGAAAAGAAAGAAAGGTAAGATTTTTTGATCCGGTGATAGGAATTACATTTACAAGTATCGTAAGTTTAATTTATCTGATATACTGTGCAATACAGATCATGTATCTGTTTTTGGGAATGAGTACAGGACTTCCAAGTTATGTAACATATGCTGAGTACGCAAGAGGCGGCTTCTGGGAATTATTGTTTGTCAGTATCATTAATTTTATTGTTATACTGCTGTGTATGTATCTGTTTCGAGAAAATGTGGCCTTGAAGGTAATACTTACAATCATGTGCGGGTGCACCTTTGTAATGATTATTTCCTCAGCATACAGGATGAAAATGTATATTAATGAGTATAATCTTACATTTCTCAGAATTTTGGTATTGTGGTTTTTGATTGTTCTGGCTTTGATTATGATAGGAATGGTAATAAGTATCTATGGGAAGAAATTCTCACTGTTCCGCTATATTATAGTAGTAGTATCCGTAATGTACATTGGATTTTCATTTGCAAGACCAGATGTGATTATTGCAAGATATGACATTGCTCAGTGGAAGAATACAGATAAACAAGACTTCTTTTACCTCATGTATGAAACAATGTCTATTGACGCGGCGCCCGAAATTGCAAAGATTGACTTGGATGATAAAGAGTGGGCATTGATTGAAAACGAATATTTAAAACAGACCATGTACAATTATTTTCTTAATATATCAATCAACAATGAGAATATATACTTTAGAAAGGCAAATTATTCCAGAATTCGAGCAAAGCTGGCGGCTGATCAGTTTCTTGAAGAACATAAGGATTATAATCGTGAACATAACCGCATGTAAGCAGTTTTATGTATTAGTTTTATGTATAAAAAATAAAGTTGGTAAAATCCTGTATATATGGTAAAATGGGGGAAGATATTTTAAATATTGATAAGGAGTATTGGGAACCTATGAAAAGAATACTGTATATGGTGCTGCGCAATATCATTTTGGTTCCGTTTATGTGGTTTAAGCTGTGTTATCATGCTTCACATGTGGATAAATATACGGAAGAACAGCACTATAAGATGTTGAAGTTCATTGTACGCCGAGCAAATAAAGGAGGCAATGTAACAATTGATGTACATGGACAGGAGAATATACCTTCTAAGAGTGGATTTATGTTTTTTCCTAATCATCAGGGATTATATGATGTGCTTGCAATTGTGGAAGCATGCCCAAAGCCTTTTTCCGTTGTGGCGAAGCAGGAGGTAGCGCACATACAATTTCTAAAGCAAGTTTTTGCCTGTATGAAAGCATATATGATAGACAGAGACGATGTAAGGCAGGCAATGAAGGTGATTACGAATGTGTCGAAAGAGGTAATGGACGGAAGGAATTATATTATATTTGCTGAAGGGACGCGGTCCAAGAATGGGAATGAGGTCCAGGAATTCAAAGGGGGAAGCTTCAAGGCGGCAACTAGGGCGAAGTGTCCTATTGTTCCTGTGGCTCTGATTGATGCGTTTAAACCTTTTGACACGAATACTATCAGTCCTGTGACTGTACAGGTACATTTTTTAAAACCTCTGTATTATGAGGAGTATCAAGATATGAAGACAACGGAGATTGCTGCTCTGGTAAAGGAAAGGGTTCAGAGAACAATACGAAAATATGGCCCGTCACATGAAGCTTGATATAATATTTTAATATAAGAAAAAAGAGGCTGTCGCATTAAGCATAAACTATACAAGATGTAGTATTTCCTAAAAACTGGATTCTTCCATATCCTGTAATGTTCTTGCTCAGTGCCACAGCCTCTTTTAATGAATTCTCTCTAACAGGCTATCTTACCAGCTTAAACTGATTAACAAGTTTTTTCAGAAGGTCAGCCTGGCTTGCCAATTCTTCACTTGCCGCCGCCGATTGCTCTGCGGTAGCTGAATTCGTCTGAACCACGCTGGAAATCTGGTCAATGCCGATCGTTACTTGTGATATAGAATTAGCTTGCTCCTCCGTAGCGTCAGAAATTAATGTCATCTCACTTAGTACCTTCTGTGCACTTAAAATAACATCGTGGAGAGCTTTGTTGGTCTCATTGGAAAGATGAGTACCCTCGGCTACTGCCCGTACCGTATCGTCAATAAGAGCTGTTGTGCCCTTGGAGGCTTCCTGAGAGCGTGTTGCCAAGCTTCGTACCTCGTCTGCAACTACCGCAAATCCTTTTCCAGCTTCTCCGGCGCGTGCAGCTTCTACTGCCGCATTTAAAGCCAGAATATTCGTCTGGAATGCGATATCTTCTATTGTCTTGATCACATTATGGATCTCCTGAGATTTTTCTTCAATAGCATGCATGGCTCCCATCATATCGTTCATGTGGGAAGAACATACTTCAATCTGATCATGGGTATATTTATTTTCCTCTTTGGCTATTCTAGCATGTTCAGCCGTACTTTCTACCTGATTAGATATTTCACTAAAGGAGGCTGCTAATTCTTCTACAGAAGAAGCCTGTTCAGTTGTACCCTGGGCTAATGCCTGAGCGCTGTTTGAAACCTGCTGACCTCCCGAATCCACTTCCCTGGCGGCAGTATCTATCTCTCGTAATGTTCGGTTTAGATTATCCCGTAAACGAAATATAGAATCCTGAATTGCAATATATTCTCCTTGATATGCATCGCCTGCTGTACTTTGGAAATTAAAATTACCATTAGCCAT
>NZ_WUQX01000002.1 GCF_009830285.1 Sporofaciens musculi
TATGCAGGCGGCAGGGTTTAAGACTTTGAGCGCGGGGAACGTGGCAGTACAGCGGCACATCTGGGGCGTGCTGGAATACAAAAGATAAAGCAGGACAAGGGAGCGACTTGCCGGGCTTGCCGGTGACGTTGCCGACAAGAGGAACAGGCGGCGGCTCTGGATAAAACCTTGAAGCAGAAAGGCAAGCAATTAGCCGGGCTGGACAAACAGCTTACGGTCTGGAGAGAAAGCCAGCGCAATGTATAGCGAACTGGAACGCATGGGAAAGAAGAACCTTTGGGGACACATGGAACTACTCCCGGAAGAATTTAAGAAGCTGCTGACCCTTGCAAAGTCCGGGCTTGCGTCACAAGGGAAACTCCTTGAATTGCAACGGCAGCTTACCGAAGCGGTGAAGGGGCTGAAATCTACCGTACCCGCTGGCAGGACTTGAAGGGCAGGACAAAAGACTACATGGAACTGGAACGGCTGCACCCAGAACAGACAAGGAAGGCACTGGAAAGCCTGAAACGGCTGGAACCGGAAAACCTCCGCGCCCACGCAATCCCCCAAAAAGGAAGCGGCAACAGGAACGCTGACCCTCCCTCCTGTTCTTTGGATGAGGTCGGGGGTGTGGGGGCAGAGCCACCCATAGCACTAACGCCGCCGGTACACCAGTGGAGCCGGTTTTGCCGTAGAATGGAGCGGACGACAGCGGGAAAACAGTTCTTTTTCCTGTTCCCCGTTGTCGGCAGCGCAATGGCACGGCAAAATCCAGACTGTCAAGGGGAAAGGGTGGAGATTTTCAGAGCGGAGCGGCGAAAATACGACCCGACCCTTGACTGGCTGGATAGGCGGAACGGAAGGGAAAGACAAAAACTTGAATCAGCAGAAAGGAAATCTAAATGAATAGAGCAGATACAACAACTATCACCACAAGACAGGAAGCGCCGCGACTTATCCGGCGGATAGGCACGACCACTTATGAGGTATCTATACATTTCAGTGATACCAGCAAGGAAACAATGGCTGATAAAATCAAGAGATTGATTGAACAGGACATTCAGCTTGTGTAACGGTAAATATGTCCTTGACACACCGTCCGAAAAGGAACACTGATTTTGGAAACCGGGAAAATGTTGCAGCGGTACAAATACCGTATCAAAGTGTTAAATACGATTAACTTCAAAAAATCCATGAAATACAATCCCTTTGCCTATCTGCGGAGCGAAAAGGACATTTTGAAGTTAGTCAATACCATTATCGCCAACACCAAAGGCGACGGGGAAAAATCCGGCGAGGATTTCTGGGTGAAAGCGGAAAAGCTCTACTACACCGCACTAATCGGCTACATCTGGTATGAAGCCCCGGAGGACGAGAAGAACTTCACGACGCTGCTTGAAATGATAAATGCGTCGGAAGCCCGCGAGGACGACGAGGATTTCCAGAACCCGGTTGACCTCATGTTTGAACGTCTGGAAGAAAAAGACCCGGAACATTTTGCAGTCAAGCAGTACAAAAAATACAAACTGGCGGCGGGCAAGACCGCAAAAAGCATACTTATCTCATGCGGCGCGAGGTTAGCCCCATTCGACATTAAGGAGCTGCGGGAACTGATGGAAACCGACGAAATGGAGCTTGACACCATAGGCGACAGAAAGACCGCCCTTTTCGTCATTATCAGCGACACCGACGATACCTTTAACTTTGTCGTGAGTATTCTCTACACACAGCTATTCAACCTCTTGTGCGACAAAGCAGATGATGAATACGGCGGGCGGCTTCCCGTCCATGTTAGGTGCTTACTTGATGAATTTGCGAATATCGGGCAGATACCAAAGTTTGAAAAGCTCATTGCAACGATACGGAGCCGGGAAATATCCGCGTCAATCATCTTGCAGAGCCAGTCACAGCTAAAAGCCATTTACAAAGACAACGCCGATACCATAGTCGGCAACTGCGACACCACGCTTTTCTTGGGCGGCAAGGAGAAAACCACCCTTAAAGAAATATCGGAAATTTTAGGAAAGAAACCATTGTGCGCCCGTTAGGGTGTATGCCATAAACCGCCTTTAGCAAGCGGTAGACAAAGATATCAAAGAAAGGACGGTGAAAATTTATAGTCTATCATTCCACGACTTATCCGTGAGGGGAAACCCTCTGGGGAGTGTAGCATGTCGTTGTTATAGCCGCCACTATTAACGCTATAACTGGCATAAAACGGCGCAATCTTCTAACCGCTGTTTTATGTGGGGATGAAAATCCGTGTATGAGGATGAAAGCTAAACTGCTTGATTGGTAGCCGGAGCCTGGGAGTATCTGGCCTACGTGCGAAAGAAGATGAAACGCACGGTGCTTTGGCGTCTGTCGCTCAATCGTCGGCAGACGTGCGATATCCAAAGCAGGGCAAGCCTTAGATTAGGTTGAACGGCGAACGCCACATATCTACAAAGATTACCGACAACACGGAACGCTAAGTATGGCATACGCTACCGGGGATGACCTAAACCCGCCCATATGCGGGCATGGTTACACAGCTCCCATAGTAGCCCGTGGACTCTGGATTTACAGGGATAGCCGTAAAAACGGAAGCGGGAGAGCCGCCCACATGACGAAGGGGAGCAGTATGCTTTTAATACAGAGAAAGAAAGGAAGGTGCGTGAGGCATCATGAGAAATCCAACTGATGTATTGAATAGCCTAAACAAACAGTCTAAAGATTTATCGTATAGGTTCCAAAGGCTCTACCGGAACCTGTACAACCCGGAGTTTTACCTTTTGGCATATAGAAATATCTACGCCAATGAGGGAAGCATGACGCCGGGTGTGGATGGTGAAACACTGGACGGAATGAGCAGTCCGAGAATAGAGCGTATCATCAGCGCATTAAAAGACCGTTCTTACCGCCCAAAACCTGCACGGCGTACATATATTGCAAAGAAAAACAGCAGTAAGAAGCGTCCGCTTGGGATTCCTTCCGGGGATGACAAGCTGGTGCAGGAAGTAGTCCGAATGATATTGGAAAGCATTTATGAGCCAACCTTCTCCGACTATTCCCACGGATTCCGCCCGAAAAGGAGCTGCCATACAGCCCTCGAACAGATACAGCGGACATTTGCGGGGGCAAACTGGTTTGTGGAAGGTGACATTCAGGCATGTTTTGACAGCTTCGACCACCATGTTATCATTGATATTCTGCGCAGGCGCATTGATGACGAAGCTTTTATCTCATTGATGTGGAAATTTCTGAAAGCCGGATATATGGAACAATGGCAGTACAACAGGACTTACTGCGGCACTCCGCAGGGTTCCGGTATCAGTCCCATATTGGCAAATATTTACCTGCATGAATTGGATATGTATGTGGAGGAATACAAAGAAGGCTTTATAAAAGGGAACCGGGTAAACCGTAAAGTGAACCCGGAATACGCCAGACGGAACCGTGAAGTGCAGAAGTTCATGCGCCAGAACAGGGAAGTATGGGATACGCTTACCGAAGCCGAAAAGAAAGAACGTGCCGGGGAATTACGCAGACTGCGGGAGAAACAGAGGGAAATCCCGTCTAAGCAGTTCAGGGATGAAACCTATAAAAACCTGCAATACGTCCGTTATGCGGATGACTTTATCATAAGCATTATCGGGAGCAAAAGGGATGCGGAAGAATTAAAAGCAGACCTTGCTGTATTCCTCAAAGAAAAATTAAACCTTACGCTGTCAGTGGAGAAAACCAAAATCACCTATGCTACTGACCGGGCGAGATTCCTCGGCTATGATATCTCTATTTCAAAGAGCCGGGAAATCACAAAACGCCAAGGCAGGAAAGTGAAGGGGTACAGCGGCGCAGTAAAGTTATACATGCCGCATGAAAAATGGGAATCAAAACTGTTGGAGTATGGCGCAATCCGTATCAAGAAGGACAAAGTTACACAAAAAGAGCATTGGAAAGCCATTCACAGACCACAGCTCATTAACCGTAAGGATATCGAAATCCTGTCAAAGTACAACTCTGAAATCAGAGGTTTGTACAACTATTACTCACTGGCATGTAATGTATGCGCAATGAGCAAGTATGCGAGTTTAATGCATTATAGTATGTTGAAAACATTCGCAAATAAATACCGCACAAAGACCAGAAAAATCAAAAAGAGATATTTCAGAAATGGACGGTTTACAGTCATTTATAAGACAAAAGGCGGTATGAAGGAGAGCGTATTTTACAGAGGGCCTTTTATCCGCAAGGACAAGCCTAATGTGCCGCAGGCAGATATCCTGCCCGCCTATAAGCGGTATGATAAACCGAACCGCATAGCGGCAAAACTGCGCTCCAAAACCTGTGAACTCTGCGGACAGTACACAAATGACGTGGAGATTCATCAGGTGAAACGGCTGAAAAGCCTTAGCGGTAAATATGAGTGGGAAAAAGTTATGTTAAAGAACCATAGGAAAACGCTGGCAGTATGCCCGGCGTGCCACCGTGAGATACACGGAAAAGACTGATTTTGTTAGTTGATGGCATATGGAGAGCCGTGTGCATCGAGAGGTGCCCGCACGGTTCGGGAGGGAGCGTCCACGAGGCGCTTACCTCATGACAGCTTCAACACTTCCGAAACCAGAGGTACGGAGCCGTTCATGGGCTGAACTATCAGAAATTGGGAAAGAATTTATGACGGAAGATGAAATTGCAGTCATGGACGGAGGGAAATGTATCTTGCAGCTACGCGGGGTGCGCCCGTTCTTTTCGGACAAATTTGACATAACGAAGCACCCGAAATACAAGTACCTGTCCGACGCAGACCCGAAGAACGCCTTTGACATGGAAAAGCACCTTAAACGCCGCCCCGCCATTGTCAAGCCCGACGAGGTTTTTGACTATTACGAGATTGACGCGGCAGACTTACAGGAGGACGCAGACCATGAGGAAACGTAGCGCAGAGGAAAAACAAAAGCAGCTTGAACGGTTTTTAATGAATGTTGCGGAAGCCGCCGACGCTGCATTATGGGAGTATTGGCGGGAAAAGGAAGCGGAACACCGCCGTTTTGCAACGGAGTATGTCACGCGCCGGGGGCTTATCCCGCAACAGTGACAGCATGGCAGACCGCCGGGAGACAGGGGAAGCTACACTTCCCCTACGCTGCCTTGCGGCAGCTATCGCAAAGTGAACTTGCGGGAAGCGAACACCTTTACGCAAGCTATTCACTTCCCGCAAGTCTGAAAAAAACGTCCGGCAGCACAGCGGGACACAGAAAGGAGCGATTGAAGCAATCACATCTATCCATACCAAACATGATACGCGCCCCCACTTTCCGGCGCAGTACACAGCGGCAGGAGCCGCACCCCTGTACAACTGAATACCGCCGCGCCGCAGAACTTACGCAGCGCGGGGACAGCCGCCTTTACCAGAGGGCGGTTTTTTATGCGGCGGCGACCATACGCTGACCGCCTTTTGTCCGCTTGCCGGACAGCCGCAGACGCGGCAGAAAGGATATATTTATGGCATTTTTCAATAGCGCAGTAGACGTTTTGCAGACCCTTGTTGTAGCACTTGGAGCCGGGCTTGGTATCTGGGGCGTAATCAATCTGATGGAGGGCTACGGCAATGACAATCCGGGTGCGAAAAGCCAGGGCATGAAGCAGGTCATGGTTAATTAGATGTAATCAAAAGAGGAAAGGAAAAGCACAATCCAGACGGAACCGGCGATACCGTCAAGAAATATTTGTGAGTTAGCAAGAATCCTGATATAATGGGTATAAGCGCCCATCCGGGGCAGAAAGGCAGGGAGAAAAATGCACATCAGCTACAAACCGCTCTGGCACACACTGATAGAGCGAAACATGAGGAAAGAGGATTTAAGGCTTGCCGCTGGACTGACCACAAATATGATAGCCAACATGGGCAAAGAAGGGAAACATATCAGCATGGACACGCTGGCACGAATCTGCGAAACGCTGGATTGTGGCATTATGGATGTGATTGAGCTGGCCAGTGACGAGCCTTCCACCACAGGAGGGAACGACAATGGAAAAACTGAAAGAAAGAATCGGTTGAAAGAAAGAACAGAGAACGGTATTGATTATATTCTGGCAGGCGATTACTATATTCCGGACTTGAAGCTGCCGGAGGAGAACCGCCCCATCGGACGCTATGGGCGGCTGCACCGGGAATATCTCAAACAGGAACACCCGGCACGGTACAGCTCCCTTATCCTGACCGGGAAATTATGGACGTACCTTGCCGACCTGAACGAGCAGGCAGAGAAACGGCGTGACTTAATCATAGAGCAGATGAAAGCCGCCGAGGGAGTGACCGAGGAACTGAAAGCCCGGAACCAGCTTGAATGGGTAGGCCGGATGAACAATATCCGCAACCGGGCGGAGGAAATCATAAACAGCGAGTTGATTTATATTTGATTGGGTATAAAATGGCCAGCCGATTATAAATGGCTGGTCATTTTCTAATCTTCACCTGCGCTCCAATACCGCCTGAATCATGGCAACGGCGATTTCCTGTTGGCTGGGCGAAGTGCTTTCCAACAATGCTGCCAGTTCTCGTATTTTACTGACCTCATTATCTTCCAGCGCATCCCGCAGCAGATAATCCGGAGAAATTTTCAAGTACTTTGCAGATATTGATAAATACAGGCAGGCTGGGAATCTTTGTCCCGCCTTCAATCTGCCGGAGGTATGCGTTTATGGTAGCCCAATTCTGAAAAAAATCAGCCGTGTTCCCCGGTCTTTCCTCACCATGTTGATACGTTTGCCCAATTTTGTTTCCATAATGCCCACCCATTTCATAAGCTATTAGCATTTATTTTGTTAAGTTTTAGACTACATCACACATAGGGATTGCAATAGCTTTTAAAAGACTATATAATATTATTCTATAGACTTAAACAATGAGCGATGAACAACACAATGGAACTGAACGATTTTATCAAACTTTTTGATTTGCTGAATGACAGCAAAGGGATGAGGATTGCCGATCTGAACACAGACGAGCGGAACAGCCTGCTCAATGTCAGGACAGAGGACGGGGATGTATTTGAAATCGTATGCCGGCAGGCAGCAGGGAAGGAGGACGGATGGACGACCGCAAACTGACCGTTTAAATGGGCGAGGTGCTTTCAAGAAATCGCCGCCGCAGATTTTTTACAAAAAGTGGCTGGAGCAGGGTGGATTCTCCGGAAGGGGATAAAATCACCGTAAAATGCCAGCAGGGGAAGCTTATTATCACAAAAGACGGAACAAGAGCGGATTCAGTGGGATAATATCTATTGCAGCTAAATGAATTTTTGTAAAATCTATTCCATCAGGAAAGTTATTGCGATATAATGGAGCCAGTGACAAATCGGAATATGAATGGGCAAAAATATATGATTCAAAAGAAGTTTTACATGGCGGAAGAAGATTGGTAAAATATCAAAAGAAGAAGATAAAGTAATTCGCCCAGGAAATAAATGGACTTCGCATGTACAGTCATTTTTATCGTTTATGCATGAAAACGGGTTTAATAATATTCCTAAACCATATGGAATTAACGTATCTGGAATGGAAATGGTTTCTTTTGTGGATGGCACTGTTTATAATGACAGTTTACCGAAGTTCTATTCTAACAGATGACGATTTTGGTTGAAGTGGCAAAACAACAGCGTCGGTATCATGATACCATCGAAAATTTTGTTCATCGATTAAGGGAGAAGAAGTTTGGATGCTGCCCAAACAATTACCAAAGGTTATGTGTCATGGGGATTTTGCACCGTATAACATAACTTTTGTTGAGCGTGTGTAGCATGGGATAATGATTTTGATACATTACATCCAGGACCAAGAATTTGGGATGTTGAATACCAGTATATAGATGAATTCCATTTGTTTCACCGAAAATCCTGATTATTATTATAATTTATATGAACAGATTCGTAGATTAAAGTTATTTGCAGACGCCTATGATTTAAAGAATAATGAAAGAGAACAGTTGCCCAATATGATAATTCAACGGATAAACAGTCTTGTTGCATATATGAGAAATGAGGCAGTTCTGGAAATGAAGATGTTCGGAAAAATATAGAAGATGGACATTTGAATTTGTATTTGGATGATATTCAATATATAAAAGAGTCTCAAAAGAATATACTGGAAGGAATATTGTAGCCTTGTTAGCAAACTTCCTGTTTATCGAGCCATGTTCTCAACTAAATACCGCCAGCACGAAACCGCTGCTGCATGGAAACATACACAACCATGCAGCAGCGGCCAGCTATTTCCGTTTCTTCCTCTGGCCGACATAGCTCTTGAAGTATTTGGACTTTTCAAGGATATTGCACAAGCTGCCGGAATTCCACATCAGACAGCTTGTTATAATTGATACCCAGCCGCTTGCAGTAAAGCGCAGCCTCTTTTTCAAGAGGGCTTCCCTTGAAATTTGCAACATCCTCCAAATCCTGTTTCAATTCTTCGGCAATGGTAGTTGGCGGCGCACTCTCACTGTCAGACTTATGTGCAGCACGAATATCCCGGACGATTACGCTTATATCGTCCTGTTATCATGTGGCTGAAATATTCGTCATCCTCAATGTGTGCAGCTTTTGTAAAATCCGCAGGTACGGGTCATCTAAGTTCCATGGGCGGATGGGCGGTTCTATAATTCCGTTGCCGGACAGTATCGACAAGGGAGTTGAGGTTTTGAATTGCATGGAAGTTCCCATCCACATAAACTTCAATATCAGCCAAAAACTTTATAAAATCCTTGTGGGTGGCAAGTTCCACAGCAGACGGTTGTTAATCCGGCCACTTTTCCTTAAACCATTTCATCACTCAAATGCAATCTGTTAAATCCCGTGTTGGCCTGCTCCTGTTTTCTGTCCGGCATAGCAGATAATCAATGGACTTTTAGAAATCCGCCAGCGTGATAAGATTGCCATGATTGATTTCCATTGTCCTTAGATTCATAGCTGGCAAGGGCAGATTTTGAAATCTTTGTCAGTTGTGCCAGTTCTTCCAGATTCAGCCCTTTGTCCTTGCAGTTCCCAAAGGCGTTCCTGTATGGTAGTCGCTCCTTTCATGGGCGCAAAATGCACTTTCTGGATTTTGCTTCCCTGCCGCTTAACTGGATTATACCATACTTTCCACAATCGTGGAAATTTTCGAGATTTTGGGCTTTATTCCTGATTCGTGGACATACGGCACATGGTACAAAAATGTCATATGATATAGGCAGTTCATCGATGGATTATTCCAATCGAATGACCGGCCTGTATGGGATATGCTCCCCGGCGATGTAACGCAACGACTTCCGGCAGGGAAACGGAGGAACCCTGACCGGAACGAGCGTACCAAGGAGAGCGAAACGCCGCCAAAGACGGGGGCAGGAACGACAGCAGAGGGAACCGGCAAAATGAACACCGAAACGATACCGAAACACAACAATTTCACGGGGCATAGTCTGCCCTGCCCGTAATACCAAGGGGGATTTTGGGGCGGCTCTACGGCTGTATTTCCCCTGAAAATCGCCCCGAAACGATACACAAAAAACCACTGCCCGCCCATTCCGGCTGTACCTGCTGAATCGGGCGGTTTTTCTATGAAGGAGGCACCATGCCGAGAATGTCAAAGAAGTTGAAGAAAGAGCTTGCTTTCTTCCTGAACGACCGGGGGCGCAGAAGCTACAATGAACTTTGCCGGAAATGCCAGCATGGGTGCAAGCAGAGTTTCCGGGCTGTCATTATCGACTGCCCCCACTACCTATCCAAACGAGCCAAAAGGAGGACACCATCCAATGAATTGTGAATTTATGATAGCCAGTACGCCCCTGCCGCCCTGTATGCCGCTCCCAAAGGCAATGCTCCGGCTTCCGGTCAGCAACACGGCAAAGGTCATGTATGCCCGCCTGCTGGATGAAATCCTGACAAGGGGAACCGAGGACAGCAACGGGATTCTGTTCATCCGCTTCCCCGTCATGGAGATAGCGGCGGCACTCTCCCGAAGCCCCCAGACCTGCAAGCGTTCCCTGAATGAGCTGGAACAGGCGGGAATGATTATGCGTGTCCGTCAGGGAATCGGGGAGGTCAGCCACATCTATATCCTGCTCCCGAAGGAGGACGCTGCCCATGAATGAGAAGCTGGAAAAACTGAATCAGGAGATTGAAAAGACCGAAGCCAGACTGCGGCGGGCGCAGCATAAGGAGAAAATGCTGGAACACCAGATAAAGACCCTGAACCGGAAGGAACGGACGCACCGGCTCTGCACCAGAGGGGCAATGCTGGAAAGCCATCTCCCCCACCCGGAAGCCGTGACGGATGAACAGGTCAGCACCATTTTAAAAGTATTGTTCCACCGGAGCGACACCAAACGTCTTTTGGAACAGGTTCTTGCAGAAAACCGGAAGGAGGATATGAAATGAAATTTTCAAAAAATGAACTGAATGTCATCTATCAAAATGCCGCACCGACCAAGGCGGAAACTCTTGCAGGCATAAAAGAAATCGTATCGGTAACAGCGGATTTAATGACAAAGTTAATCATGGAGAACGCCATCCGAAGACTGGAACGAATACCAGAACCAGAGTGCAGCCAGTTTATTGCCAGTGTAAAAGCACGGTTCCCGACAGAACAAAACAACAATTCTATCCGTCAGCGACTTGCGGCGGCAAAGTTGCAGGAACAGATTTTACAGGGGCATGACCTGTCAGGAAAAGAACGGTTCCGCCCGGAAACCCGCCACATGATTATGGTGGAAGTACAGAAACAATGCTTTGTTGGCTTTAAGGGGAGCGGTTCCGTTTTATCTCTCCGATGAAGGCTACAGGAACGCAAAAAGCGCAGCGAGCAGGAGGGGGAAATCAAAATAAAAAGCCATGCCGCCGTTGTTGACGGAAAGCTCTATCCTGATAAGAAGCCCAGACAGCAGGAACGGTAAAAAGCCTGTTCCAGAAAAACGGCGCGCCAGGCGCGTTCTGATTTTTACCGGGCGCAATTATACACCACTTGGGGAATTTTTGGTCCAAATTGACAAGCTGGAAAATCTCCCAATATACACCACTTAGGGAAGTGGACAGCGGATGATTTCCTGCGGACAGCAGATGATTTCCAATCTACTCCAATCATCACAGGGGAAGCTACCCTTCCCCTGCGCTGGCTTTGCCAGCTACCCCTTTGTGGCTTTGCCACCTGAAAATCTTACAGAGAAGCTATTCCATTTAGCAAGTTAAAGCTGTATAATAGTACCAGTTTTGTTTGGGATTTGTAGGAATGAATATGAGTTTTTAAGAAGAAAATGGAAGAATTATTATCAAAGGAATTTTATATTAGTCCCTGTAACTAAATGGAAAATTGATAGTGTATACTGTTAACTTCAATGCAAAACAACCATATATTAAAATACTAGCCTATAGAAATTGTATTGTGGTTTGTACATATAAATTTCATTTAAAGTTCGAGAACTTTTACAAAGCAAATTAAGATGAAATATTTGAACTTCCTTTGGTTTATTTATAGACAATACATTATGTTCTAATGACAACAAAATTCAGAAGATGTATTGATTTCATTTTGCTGATTTTTGCCATTATATTTTATCCCTTACGGGCTTGACTGGTTTTGAAAATTCCTTAGCATATTGATGAAAATGGTTCTACAAAACAAAGAAACTAAATTTTCAGTGAAAATAATTAAAATTTTTGGGTTGGCAGGTGCCGCAGTATCATTAATAGATAAAATTTTTTGGGAGGAAGTTTAGACTTTGGAAGAATATAGAAATGCCAAATTTTGAATATTTAGGACTGTTGACTTAAAGAATTCTGGCAGAAAATTATTCCATTTATTTATCATCGAATATTTTTAGATGGTAGTAAAGAAATAACCGTTATGGGTTGATATTTGAACTATTCTTGATGGGAATAAATTCAAATTGTGAAAATTTAAGCTGAATCAAACTGTTTGTCGAACTGACAATCATCAAAAAACTAAATACTTGCCGCCCACCAGCGGCAACCCAAGCAGGAAACTGAAAAAGTTATCCTGCTCTTTTTTTGCCCGGAATCCGGGAGAAAGGAGGGCGCACACTTGCCATGCCCGCACTGTAAAATCACCATCATTAAGCGGAGCAACAATGAATCCGCTGTTTCTGCCGCCGCCTACCAGAGCGGCGAAAAGCTGTTCTCTGAATACGACCAAGAGCAGAAATACTATCCCTACAAGAACGAAGTCACCCACAAAGAAATCATGCTCCCACCCCATGTGCCGCCGGAGTTTGCAGACCGCAATACCTTATGGAACTCTGCCGAAGCGCAGGAAAAACAATGGAACTCCCAGCTTGCCCGGAGGTTCGTGCTTGCCATCCCAAGGGAAATCCCGCCGGAACAGTACGCCGACCTTATCCGTGACTACTGCCGGGAGTTTTTTGTTTCCAAAGGCATGATAGCCGATTTTGCCATCCATGACAAGGGGATGGGAACCCCCACGCCCATATCCTGCTCACCATGCGGGCGATGGACGAAAAAGGGAAATGGCTCCCAAGTGCCGCAAGGTATATGACCTTGACGGAAACGGCGAAAGAATCCGGCTCCCGTCCGGCAGATGGAAAAGCCACAAGGAGAACACCGTGGACTGGAACGACCGGAAATACGCTGAAATCTGGCGGCAGGGATGGGCGGACACGGCCAACCGCTATCTGGAAGCCAACGACCGCCCGGAACGGCTTGACCTGCGCTCCTATGCCCGACAGGGGATTGATAAAATCCCCACCGTCCACATGGGGCCTGCCGCCTGCCAGATGGAGAAGAAAGGAATCCAGACCAGCATCGGCAACCTGAACCGGGACATCAAAGCCGCCAACTCCCTCATGCAGTCCATCCGCCAGATGGTGCGCCACTTAAAAGGCTGGATTGCCGATTTAAAAGAGAAAAAAGCCGCTCTGATGGAAGCATTGGAGCAGACGAAGGAACCGACCATACCGGAGCTGCTCTCACAGTATTTAGAACTGCGGAGCGGACAGCGTGCCGACTGGACTTCAGGGAAGCTCAAAGGCACAGTTGCCGACTTCAACAAGGTACAGGCGGCAATGGATTTTCTGCGGAAAAAAGGAATCTCCACCGTGGAGAGCCTTGACACCCGGCTGGACGAAATCAGCCAGACCGCCGTTTCTGTCATGGAGGGCGTGAAAAAAAGCGAGAAGTGGTGTTAGTATATAAGTGTGGACAGGAAAAGTTGAACAACCTATACTATCAAGTGAAAAAGCCATGGCGAAAAACCAGCTGGAATTCAAGCAGCAGATCGTGGATCTGTATAATGCCGGAGGAACCTCGTATCCGCAACTGGAGCGTGAATATGGCGTAAATCGAAGCACACTCAGCAACTGGGTAAAACAGCTCTCCCCCATCAAAGTATCCGGGGAGGAGACGGTCACCCTTAAGGAGTATAAGGCTCTCCAGAAAGAAATCCAACGCCTTAAGATTGAGAATGAAATATTAAAAAAAGCGACCGCCATATCGCGAAAGAACAATAGCCGAGATTGTTTCCTTTATCCAGAACAACTTAACCCGCTACTGTGTATCTCAGCTTTGCAGCGCTCTGAAATTCCCAAGGAGTACCTATTACAAGGCTCTGGTTTGTGTACCCTCGCCAGAAGGCATATGCGGAATTCGGCAGGAAAGTGAAACAGGCATATGATGACTCAAAACAAAGGTATGGGGCTGTCAAAATATGCCGTGTGCTGAATGATAATGGTACACCTTGCAGCGTCAAAGGGTGCAGAGGCATATGGCAGAGCAGGGACTGGATCGTAGTAAAGAAGTACAATCATCATGCCAACCATGGCAGCATCCCGGAGGATAAGAAAAATATCCTGAGGCGTGATTTTGGGCGGAGACCATCAACCAGAAATGGTGTACGGATATCACTTACATCCATGTACAGAAAGAAGGATGGACCTATCTGGCTTCTGTCATGGATCTGTGCAGCCGAAAGATTATAGGGTATGCCTATGGCACATCTATGACGGCGGAACTGGCGGTTAAAGCGGTAGAAAACGCATGCCTGAATGTCAGGGATACCGAGGGGATCATCCTTCATAGTGATCTTGGAAGTCAGTATACGAGCCAGGCATTTGAAGACTGCCTGGGCAGTAAAGGAATCCTTTCATTTAGTCGTAAGGGAAATCCATACGATAATGCCTGTATGGCTGAAAAAGGAAGAAATCTATCTTCATACTTACCAGGATTTAAGGGAAGCGGCAATGGATCTTTTCTGCTGGATAACCGTAATCTCCACCATAGCTCTAGAGCCTTGACACCCGGCTGGAGGAAATCAGCCAGACCGCCGTTTCTGTCATGGAAAGTATTGAAAAAGCCAAAGCGTATCAAAGCCATCGACACCATGCTGTCCTACATTGACAAATACGAAGCCAACAAGCCAGTCCATAAGGAGTACGCCGCCATCGGCTGGAAGAAGAAAAAGAGCAGTTTGCGGAGAGCCACCGGGAGGAACTGGACGCTTACAATGCCGCCATCCGGTATTTGAAAGCCAACCTGAAAGGCAACTCTTACTCCCGCAAAGATTTGGAATCCGAACGGGAACAGCTTGCTTCTGCCCTGCCGGAACAGGGGGAGGAGCTGGAAGCGGTTCAGGCAGATGTAAAAGTGCTGCGGGATGTGCGCCGCTGGCTCAATCAGGTATTGCCGTCCGAGCAGTACCGCCAGACCGCCGAGCCGGGGAAGAAACCGTCCGTACAGGGGAACCTGAAAGGGCGGCAGGAACGCATCCGGCAGGAGCAGGCAGAGAAACGCCAGCCACCCCGGACACAGAAACAACAGAATATGGAACTTTAAACAGGCACTTGTTTTGTGATTGGAAATCGCTGGCAAGTGCCTTTTTCATTTTGAACAAGATGGATTTACAGACAACGTGAACGACATTGTGTCGCTCACGTTGGGATTATCAGGAGGAACGCCTATTGAACGTATTTGAAGCCGTGAAGCAGTCCGTCACCACAAGGCAGGCTGCGGAGCGTTATGGAATCAAAGTAAACCGGAATGGGATGTGCGTCTGCCCGTTCCACAACGACAAGAACCCAAGCATGAAGGTTGACCGCCGCTTTTACTGTTTCGGCTGCGGAGCCACCGGGGACGTGATTGACTTTGTTTCCCGGCTCCACGGTATCGGCAGTAAAGAAGCCGCCCTCATGCTGGCGCAGGACTTCTCCATCCCCTATGAGGACGGGAGGAACGCCGGGAAGCCGCCCATCCGGCCACGCCTGCGGAGGGAAACCGAGGAACAGAAATTTAAGCGCATGGAGCGGCACTGTTTCCGGGTGCTGTCCGACTATTACCATCTCCTGCGCCGCTGGAAGGAGGAATACGCCCCACGGCAGCCCGATGAAGCATGGAATCCCCGGTTTGTGGAAGCCCTGCAGAACATGAGCCGGGTGGAATACCTGATGGACGTGCTTCTCTCCGGGGACATTCAGGAGCGGGCAGCCCTTATTACAGGACACGGAAAGGAAGTGAGGAACCTTGAAAGACGAATGGCAGAATTTACCGCCCCAGATACGGCAGGAAATAGCGAACATGGCAGACAGCGCCGAGCCGCCCCGGAGCGTTGAGGAAGTCAAGGCCATGCTGGAAACCACCGAGAAAGGCGGCTTCCGCAACAGCATCCGCAACTGCCTGACCGTGTTCCAGTGCGACCCGCTCCTGTCCGGGGCGGTTGCCTATAACCTGCTGACCGACCGCACCGATATTTTAAAGCCCATCGGCTACAAAAAGACCCCAAACAGCCCCATGACCGACACGGACATGAAATATATCCGGCTGTATCTGGAAGAAACCTACGGCCTGACAAGCGAAAAGAAGATACAGGACGCCGCCGACCTTGCCGCCAATGAGAACAGCTACCACCCTGTCCGGGAGTATTTAAACAGCCTGACATGGGACGGAACCGGGCGGATACGCTCCTGCCTGCGGCATTTTTGGGAGCCGGTGAGGACGAGTACACCTACCAATCCCTGCGCCTGTTTTGTTGGGAGCCATCCACCGGGCATTTTCCCCGGCTGTAAATTTGAAGTCATGCTCTGTCTGGTAGGCGGGCAGGGAGCCGGGAAGTCCACCTTCTTCCGTCTGCTGGCAGTCAAAGACGAGTGGTTTTCGGACGATTTGCGGAAGCTGGACGATGACAATGTATACCGGAAGCTGCAAGGTCACTGGATAATCGAAATGTCGGAGATGATTGCCACCGCAAATGCAAAGAGCATAGAGGAAATCAAGTCATTTTTGAGCCGCCAGAAGGAAGTCTACAAGATACCCTACGAAACCCACCCGGCAGACCGCCCAAGGCAGTGCGTGTTCGGCGGCACATCCAACGCCCTTGACTTCCTGCCCCTTGACCGCTCCGGCAACCGCCGCTTTATCCCCATACAGGTATGCCCGGAACAGGCGGAAACGCACATTTTAGAGGACGAAGCCGCTTCCAGAGCCTATTTAAACCAGGTGTGGGCGGAAGCGATGGAGATTTACAAAAGCGGCAGATGGAAGCTGACATTCAGCCCGGAAATGGTGCGCTATCTAAAGGAACGCCAGCGGGACTTTATGCCGGAGGACACCAAGGCCGGGATGATTCAGGCTTTCCTTGACAGCTACCCCGGCGATACCGTCTGCTCCAAACAGCTTTACAAAGAAGCCCTGAACCACTCCTTTGACGAGCCGAAACAATGGGAAATCCGGGAAATCAACGAGATAATGAACCAGTGCGTCACCGGCTGGAAGTATTTCTCCAACCCCCGGATGTTCGCCGGGTACGGCAGGCAGAAAGGATGGGAACGGGAAAAGCCGGCAACGGACACTGGCAACGGGCGTGGAAAAACCCCGGAGGGATTTACGCCAGTGCCGGAGCAGATGGAGCTTCCCTTCTGAAAAACCGGCAAATAACAGCCCGTTGCATCACGTTGCACGTTGCTATCCCGTTGCCGGGCCGGTTGCCGGGGAAAATCCCGTAACTGTCGGCTTTTCTCCCCTTTAACAACCAAAGCAACAGAAAAATAAAAGAAAAAGTATAAAATAACCCAACCGCCAGACAAGGATTAGTTCCAAGGTTTTTTGAAGCCCGTTGCCGGACTTCGTTGCCGACCTTCCCTGTCTGGCTGTTTTCATGTATGGAGGACAACTGCCTATGGCGAAAAATAAAACAGAGATTCATGTCACCACAGTATTTGACGGCGAGCTGGACGCTACGGACGTTTTCGTGAGCCTTATCGCACAGAAACACAGCAGAAAAACAGATAAAGAATATCTTGCTAAACCACAAGAAATAGGGTATAATAAAGATGAGGTTCCAAGTGACCGTGTTCCGTCTGGATTGTGCGGGTAAACGGTTATGATGAACACAATGGAATATACAGGGATGGACACACTTCTTGCCGGGAGCTTCCGGGCAGCTATCTATTGCAGGCTGTCCAAGGACGACGACCTTGACGGGACGAGTGCCAGTATCGAGAACCAGCGGGATATGCTGGAAAAGTTCTGCCAGAAGCAGGGATGGGAGGTTACGGCAGTCTATCAGGACGACGGCTTCACCGGTTTGAACATGGAACGCCCCGACCTGAAACGGATGTTGAAAGCCATTGAGCGGAAACAGATAAACCTTGTGATTACAAAGGATTTATCGAGGTTAGGACGGAACTACTTGCAGACCGGGCAGCTTATCGAGGACTTCTTCCCAAGAAACGGTGTGCGCTACATCGCCATGAATGACGGTATCGACACCATGCGGGACAACAACGACATTGCGCCCTTTAAAAATATCCTGAATGAGATGTACAGCAAGGATATTTCCAAGAAAGTCCATTCTTCCTATGTGCTGAAGGCGCAGAAAGGCCAGTTCACCGGCTGTATCGCCCCGTTTGGCTACAAGAAAGACCCGGAGGACAAGAACCACCTTCTCATTGACGGGGAAACCGCCCCGGTTGTCCGGCTGATTTTCGGATATGCGCTGGACGGCCACGGCCCCAACTACATCCGGCGCAGGCTGGAGGAAGAAAAGCACCCCTGCCCGACATGGTGGAACCGGAAGCGGGGACACCGGAACATCCGCACCAAATGGGAAAAGAAAGACCCGGAAAACGGGCGGTACGTCTGGGACTTCTCCGTGATTAAGGAAATCCTGATGAACCCCGTCTACACCGGCGCAATCGCTTCCCAAAAGACCGAGTACCGCTTTAAAATCGGCACTATCCGGGATAAGAAGCCGGAGGACTGGATTGTGGTGGAGGGGACGCATGAGCCGCTGGTGGACAAAAAGGACTTTGCGATTGTGCAGGAAAAACTGAAATCCCGCCAGCGACCGGGCAAATCCGGGGAAATCAACCTCTTTGCAGGGCTGATAAAATGTGGGGAGTGCGGAAAGGCTCTCACCATCCGCACCACGCATGAGAAGTTCCCGAAGCGGATTTTCTCCTGCAAGACCTACAATGCCTATGGGAAGCAGCACTGCACACAGCACCGGGTTGAGTTTGACACGCTCTATTCTCTTGTGCTGAACAAAATCCGGGAGTGCGCCGCCGCTGCCCTGACCGACAGTGAAGCAGTAGCCGGACGGCTGACCGATACCTGCCAGGCCGAGACAGAAAGACCAGCGGGAAGCGATGGAGCGCACCCTTGCCAAAGACGAAGAACGGATTGAAGTGCTGGAAAAGATGGTATTGCGGCTCTATGAGGACATGGTAGCCGGACGAATCACAGAAGAAAACTTCAATCTCCTGCTGGAAAAGACACAGAAGGAACAGGCGGAATTAAAAGCCAAGGTTGAGAAAGGCCGGAAACGCCTTGCCGATGAAATCCGGCTTGCCGTGGACGCAAGGCAGTGGGTGGAATCCATACAGGAATACCGGGACATCACCGAGCTGGACGCTTCCATCCTGAACCGCCTGATTAAAGAAATCGTTGTCCATGAAACCATAGACAGCGCGAAAACAAGACACATTTCTATCGAAATTCATTTTAATCTCAAACCCATACCGGAAGTGGAGCAGGTCACAGGCTGACCGCTCCCCTGCTCCGGGGGATTCTTTAAAAACTCCATATATATTTCTTGACGTGCCGCCGCCCGCCAGAAAGCTGTATTGTTCCTACTAATTGGGGATAACACAGCTTATGGCGGGCGGCGGCGTTGCCCTTATCGGCATGACCCTTGTACCGCTGCTTTCCGGCTTGTTCGGTTAAGAAGCGCGGGTAAAGGCTTATGCAGAGCATACTTGACGCGATTAACGAATGGATAAAGGAAATCCTCATAGGAGCCATAAACGGTAATCTGTCAACTATGTTCGGGGACGTAAACGAAAAAGTCGGCACTATCGCCGCAGAGGTAGGGCAGACCCCGCAAGGGTGGAACGCAAATATATTCTCCATGATACAGACCCTTAGTGAGAATGTAATCGTACCCATTGCGGGGCTTGTCATTACCTACGTCCTATGCTATGAGCTTATCAGCATGGTAACGGAAAAGAACAATATGCACGACGTTGACACTTCCATGTTCTTCAAGTGGGTGTTCAAGGCGTTTGTGGCAGTCTACCTTGTGACGCACACCTTTGACATCACTATGGCGGTGTTCGATATGGCGCAGCACGTTGTTTCCGGCGCGGCGGGGGTTATCGGCGGCAGCACAGAGATTGATGTTGCCGCCGCCCTTGCTTCCATGCAGGACGGGCTTGACGCTATGGAAATCCCCGAACTGCTCTTACTTGTCATGGAAACAAGCCTTGTGAGCTTGTGCATGAAAATCATGTCCGTACTGATAACCGTTATCCTCTACGGAAGAATGATAGAGATTTACCTTTACTGTTCGGTATCGCCTATCCCGTTTGCAACTATGACGAACCGGGAATGGGGGCAGATAGGAAACAACTACCTCAAATCCCTGTTCGCTATCGGTTTTCAAGGCTTCCTCATAATGATATGCGTCGGCATTTACGCCGTACTGGTGAACAACATGATAATAGCGGACAATCTGCACAGCGCGATATTCTCCCTTGCAGCCTATACCGTTATCCTCTGTTTCTCCCTGTTCAAATCCGGCGCACTGGCGAAGTCGATATTCTCCGCGCATTAGCGGCGTGTCAAGGATAGGGTGGAGATTTTCAGAGCGAAGCGGCGAAAATACGACCCGACCTTGACGCGGATAACCCCCATAAAATACGGGCGGGCAAAGGGCATAAATTGACCTTTGCCTTGATTACCCTTATGGGAGATTACAGCAACACCAAACCCAGAGAAAGGAGGTTTTCACTTGGCGTATGTACCCGTACCCAAAGATTTATCCAAAGTCAAGACAAAAGTAGCGTTCAACCTTACCAAACGGCAGATTGTATGTTTTGCGGCGGCTCTCCTGTTCGGCTTGCCGCTTTTCTTTCTGCTCAAAGACAGCACAGGCACAAGCCTTGCGTCTATGGCTATGATTGCCGTCATGCTGCCCTGTTTCCTGTTCGCCATGTATGAAAAGCATGGACAGCCCCTTGAAGTGGTGGTGAAGAACATAATTCAGACGAAATTCATAGCCCCCAAAGAACGACCATACAGGACAGACAACTTTTATTCCGTCTTAGAACGGCAGAGAAAACTTGAAAAGGAGGTATCAGCGATTGCAAAAGGAAACACGAAGAAACAGCGCGGCGGGAAGCGCAAAGCCTAACCCGCCCCGCAAGCTCACCCGCGCCGAGAAAAAGCAGATTGCGGAAATCATCAGACAGGCAAAGGGCGACGGAAAGCGCACACCGCGCAGCAGACAATCCCCTATATCCAGATGTACCCGGACGGTATCTGCAAGGTTACGGGACGGAAATATTCAAAGACCGTCGCCTTTGAAGATATTAACTATCAGCTTGCACAGGCAGACGACAAGACCGCCATTTTTGAGAACTGGTGCGACTTCCTAAACTACTTTGACGCTTCCGTTTCGGTGCAGCTCTCTTTCATCAATCAGGGGACGCAGCGGGGCGAAGCGGAAAAGCGGTCAATATCCCGGCACAGGAGGACGCTTTCAATTCTATCCGAACAGAATACCGGGATATGCTGAAAAACCAGCTTGCAAAGGGCAACAACGGGCTTGTCAAAGCAAAATATATCACCTTTGCCATTGAAGCCGACAGTCTGGGCGCGGCGAAATCCCGCCTTGCCCGTATCGAAACGGACGTACTGAACAACTTTAAGCTCTTGGGCGTAGCTGCCCGCCCCATGACAGGCTATGAACGCCTTAAAATGCTGCATGGCATTTTCCACCCGGAGGGCGGGCAGTTTGCCTTTGATTTTTCATGGCTTGCCCCGTCCGGGCTTTCCACAAAGGACTTTATCGCCCCGTCCTCTTTCCGTTTTGGCGAGGGGCGGTATTTCCGCATGGGGCGCAAAATCGGCGCGGTTTCATTCCTTGAAATCCTTGCGCCGGAATTAAACGACCGTATCTTATCGGATATTCTGGACTTGAAACGGGCGTTATCGTCAATCTGCATATCCACAGTATCGACCAGACCGAAGCCATAAAGACAATCAAGCGGAAAATCACCGACCTTGACAAAATGAAAATCGAGGAACAGAAAAAAGCGGTACGCAGCGGCTATGACATGGATATAATCCCGTCCGACCTTGCCACTTTCGGCAGCGAAGCGAAAAATCTCTTACAGGACTTGCAGAGCCGGAATGAAAGAATGTTCCTTTTGACGTTCCTTGTGGTGAACATGGCAGACACAAAAAGGAAACTGGAAAATGACGTGTTCGCGGCGGCGGGTATAGCACAGAAGAACAACTGCGCCTTAACCCGCCTTGACTACCAACAGGAAGCGGGGCTTATGTCCTCTGTACCGCTTGGGGAGAACCTTATCCCCATTCAAAGGGGGCTTACCACGTCAAGCACCGCTATCTTTATCCCCTTTATCACACAGGAGCTTTTTCAATCTGGCGCGGCTTTATACTACGGCTTAAACGCCCTGTCTAACAACATGATACTCTGCGACCGCAAGCAGCTTAAAAACCCCAACGGCTTAATCTTGGGTACGCCGGGAAGCGGGAAATCCTTTGCAGCCAAACGGGAAATGACAAACGCTTTCCTCATTACAGACGACGACATAATTATCTGCGACCCGGAAGCAGAGTATTTTCCCTTGTGCAGCGGCTTGACGGGCAAGTGATACGCTTGTCGCCTACGGGCAAGGGCATTGACGGGAAACCCCAGTATGTAAACCCTATGGATATTAACCTTAATTACAGCGAGGACGACAGCCCCCTTGCGCTGAAATCCGACTTTATCCTCTCCCTCTGCGAGCTTGTCATAGGCGGCAAGGAGGGCTTGCAGCCCGTCGATAAGACCGTCATTGACCGCGCCGTTAGGAACGTGTACCGCCCTTTCCTTGCAGACCCCGCCCCGGAGAAAATGCCGATTTTGGGCGACCTCTACGACGAGCTTTTGAAGCAGCCGGAGCCGGAAGCGGCGCGTATCGCGGCGGCATTGGAGCTTTATGTTTCCGGGAGCCTTAACGTATTTAACCACCGTACCAACGTGGAACTGAACAACCGCCTTGTCTGCTTTGACATCAAGCAGCTTGGGAAGCAGCTCAAAAAGTTAGGTATGCTCATTGTGCAGGACCAGGTATGGAACCGCGTCACCGTCAACCGGGCAGAAAGGAAATCCACCCGGTATTTTATGGACGAATTTCATCTTCTCTTGAAAGAGGAACAGACCGCCGCCTATTCCGTTGAAATCTGGAAGCGTTTCCGTAAATGGGGCGGCATACCCACAGCCATTACGCAGAACGTCAAGGATTTGCTTGCTTCCCGCGAAGTGGAGAATATCTTTGAAAACTCTGATTTTGTCCTCATGCTCAATCAGGCGGCGGGCGACCGGGCTATCCTTGCAAAGCAGCTCAACATCTCCCCGCAGCAGATGAAATATGTCACCCACACCGAAGCGGGCGAGGGGCTTATCTTCTACGGGAACGTGGTGCTGCCCTTTGTAGACCGTTTCCCGAAAGACACCGAGCTTTACCGGGTAATGACGACGAAGCCGGAGGAAGTGGGCGAAGCATGAACGGGCTGAAAACTGACACCATCATCAACCGGGACGCGCTCTATGCCTTGCGGGAGCTTCCAGAGGAAAGCGTACACTGTTGCGTCACAAGCCCGCCCTACTACGCACTTAGAGATTACGGGCTTGATATGCAGATTGGGAGGGAGGACACGCCGGAGCAGTACATTGACAGGCTGACCGAGGTTTTCCGCGAGCTGCGCCGGGTACTGCGTTCTGACGGCACTTTCTGGCTGAATATCGCGGACACCTACTGCGGCACAGGGAACAAGGGCTACCATGCAGACCCGAAGAACCCGAAAGGGAGGAACGGACAGCAGATTGCAAGAAACAACCGCGTTTCCGGCTGCAAACAAAAGGACTTAATCGGTATCCCTTGGCTTTTAGCTTTTGCCCTACGCGCTGACGGGTGGTATTTAAGGAGCGACATTATCTGGCAGAAAGAAAACCCCATGCCGGAGAGCGTGAAAGACCGCCCTACCCGCTGCTATGAACATATCTTTCTGCTTACGAAGTCAAAGAAATATTTCTATGACGCAGCCGCCATAGCCGAGCCGTTAGCCCCACAACGGCGGCGCGGTACCGCACCGGGCGCAGCGCGGGACAGAAATATGCGGACGAAGTACCCGGACAGGGGAACGTACAGGGGCTTAACCGGGCGAGAAGCGGCAGCTACTACGACGAAGCCCTCATGCCGACCATGCGGAACAGGCGGGACGTGTGGCTTATCAATACCGTTCCCTACAAGGGCGGGCATTTCGCCGCGTTCCCGCCAAAACTTGCCGAAACCTGTATCAAGGCGGGCTGTCCGAAAGGCGGCGTTGTGCTTGACCCCTTTTTCGGCAGCGGCACGACGGGGGCAGCCGCAAAGCAGCTTGACAGGTATATAGGCATTGAGATAAACGCCGAGTATTGCGCCCTTGCAAGGGCGCGGATTGGAGGGACAGACACATAAAACAATATAAAGCGCGTGAAAAAGTCACGCAGAAAATGACCCGCGAGGGGGCTGTCGAGGTAAACGCCGCCACCGGGAAAAAGAAACGTATCAGCAAGCGGATAAGGGACGCGGACTTTGCAAAGACCGAAGCCCCGCCGCAGCCGGAACAGGCAGCGCAGCCCCTACCGGGCGGTGCAACTTCCCCGCCCTTAACCGACACGCCGCCGCTTCCCCATGTGCCGGGGGCAGAACGGGAACAGGACACCGCCGCAGCCGAGCGCGTCTTGGAGCGTATCGACGGGGCGCGTACCAGAAAGGCGAGCAAAAAGGCGGCGAGGAAGGCACAGGCAGAAGCCACAGCAAAAGAAAAATCTTCCCGTTTGCAGTTTACCGACGAGGAACGGGCAACGCCGGAGCTTGAAAAGTATATCCGAAAATCGGACAAAGCAGCCGACCGTCTGGACGCTGCAAAGGCGGCTATCCCCAAAGAAAAGAAACTTGTACGGGAGCGCACCTTTGATGAAACCACCGGGAAAGGCAAGACCCGCCTACGCTTTGAGGAACGGGAAAAGCCCATAGGAAAGAACAAACCCCACCATAACCCGCTATCCCGCCCCGCACAGGAAGCGGGTATTTTCGTCCACAACAAGATACATTCCGTTGAAAAGGACAATTCCGGCGTTGAGGGGGCGCACAAATCCGAAGAACTGGCAGAGCGCGGCGCAAAGTACGGGGCGCGGAAAGTCAAGGAGGGCTACCGCAGCCACAAGCTGAAACCCTACCGGGCGGCGTCAAAGGCAGAGAAAGCGGCGTTCAAGGCGAATGTGGATTTCCAGTACCATAAAGCCCTGCATGACAATCCGCAGATTGCGGGCAATCCCCTTTCCCGCTTCATGCAGAAGCAGCAAATCAAGCGGCAGTATGCAAAGGCAGCGAAAAAAGGGGGCACAGCCACAGCAAAAAAGGCAGCGGAGAATACAAGGAAAGCGGCAAAGAAAACCACCGAGGAAACCAAACGGGCAATCGCTTTTGTAGGGCGGCACCCGGCGGGCGTATGTATCGCCGTTGCCGCGCTGCTCTTATTCATCATGGTATCGGCGGGGCTTTCCTCTTGCGGTTCCATGTTCTCCGGCTTGATGAACGGCATACTTGGGACTTCCTACACGTCGGAGGACAGCGACCTTGTGGCGACGGAAAATAATTACGCCGCAAAGGAAAACGAGCTTCAGCAGCAGATTGACAATATCGAAAGCACCCACCCCGGCTATGACGAATACCGCTATGACCTTGACAGTATCGGGCATAACCCCCATGAGTTAGCGTCCTACCTCACCGCCCTTTACAGACCTACACCCCGCAGAGCGCACAGGCAGAATTAAACCGCGTCTTTGCCATGCAGTACACTTTGACGCTGACGGAAGAAACGGAAATCCGTTACCGCACAGAAACAAGCACCGACCCGGAAACAGGGGAAACCACCACCGAGGAAGTACCCTACGAGTACCATATCCTCAACGTGAAACTGACGAACAAGCCCATTTCCGAGATTGCGGAGGAACTTCTAACGCCGGAGCAGCTTGAAATGTACCGCGTCTATCTGGAAACAAGCGGAAACAAGCCGCTGATTTTTGGCGGCGGCTCCCCCGATATGGGCGCGTCCGAGGATTTAAGCGGCGTACAGCTTGTAAACGGCACACGCCCCGGCAACACCGCCGTTGTAGACCTTGCGAAGCAGCAAGTCGGCAACGTGGGCGGGCGACCCTTTTGGAGCTGGTACGGATTTAACAGCCGCGTGGAATGGTGCGCCTGTTTCGTTTCATGGTGCTACAATCAAGCCGGAAAGAGCGAGCCGCGCTTTGCCGGGTGCCAGTCACAGGGCGTACCCTGGTTCCAGTCACGCGGGCAATGGGGCGCGAGGGGCTATGAGAATATCGCCCCCGGCGACGCTATCTTTTTCGACTGGGACGGGGACGGGAGCGCAGACCATGTGGGGCTTGTTATCGGAACGGACGGGGAGCGCGTCTATACCGTCGAGGGCAATTCCGGCGACGCCTGCAAGATAAAGAGCTACCCCGTTAATTACTCCTGTATTAAAGGCTACGGGCTGATGAACCGGAACTAAAAACAAACATAACACAGAAAATCTGAAAGGAGAAATTTATTGATGGCTATGAACAAAATTGAACGTATCGACAAGGAGATTGCAAAGACCCGCGAGAAAATCACCGAGTACCAGAACAAATTAAGGGGGCTTGAAGCGCAGAAAACCGAAGCGGAAAACCTGCAAATCGTACAGCTTGTGCGCTCCATGCGCCTTTCCCCGCATGAGCTTTCCGCTATGCTTTCCGGGGGCGGTATTCCGGGCATGGAAGCCGCGCCGGGCTACCCCGCAGAACCCGCAGACCACGACAACGAAGAAATGGAGGACACCGAGAATGAATAAGAAAATCCTTAGACCACTGACCGCACTTTGCGCCGCCCTTGTACTTATGGGCGGCTTTTCCGTTACCGCTTTTGCACAGACCCCGGAGGGAGAGGACGACACCAACGACAGCGGCGTTGTCTACGAGGAACCCCAAAAGGAAGAACCCCTTACCCCGGACGGGAACGCGACCCTTGTAGACGATTTCGGCGGCAACAAGCAGCTTATCACCGTAACGACCAAAAACGGCAATTACTTTTATATCCTCATTGACCGGGACGACGAGGGCGAGGACACCGTACATTTCCTTAATCAAGTGGACGAAGCCGACCTCTTAGCACTTATGGAGGACGGAAGCACCGAAGCAGCCCCGCCCGCCGTTTGCAGTTGTACCGAGAAATGCGAAGCCGGGAAAGTGAATGTGAGCTGCCCCGTCTGCAAGGACAACATGACCGCTTGCAGCGGCAAGGAAGCGGAGCCGGAAACCGAGGAACCAACAGAGCAGCCCAAAGAGAAAGGCAATACAGGCGGGCTTGTGCTTTTCCTTGTCGTGGCACTTCTTGGCGGCGGGGGCGCGTTCTATTATTTTAAGTTTATGAAACCGAAGCAGAGCGTCAAGGGCGACACCGACCTTGAAGATTTCGATTTTGACGATTACGACGAGGACGAGCCGGAGCCGGACGAGGGGGACGGGCTTTCTGATGAAGAACAGGAGGACGAGGAAGCATGACCCTGTTTACCGACAATCCCTTTGAAAAGATGATGATACAAAGACCGGGCGGGCGGCGTGACAATGCGCCGCCCGTTCCCCATTCCCCGGCTTGCGCTTCCTGCCCGTACAAAGGGCAGCTCCCTTGTGTGGGCTACTGTCTGAAACAGATACAGGAGAAAAAGGCAAGCGAGCCGGAACGCTGAAAGGAGGATTTTTTCATGGCACTTAGACTTGTGATTGCAGAAAAACCGAGCGTGGCGCAGACTATCGCCGCCGCGCTTGGCGTTAAAGAAAAGAAAGACGGATATATCGAGGGCGGCGGCTACCTCATTTCATGGTGCGTCGGGCATTTGGTACAGCTTGCGGAAGCTGCCGCCTACGGGGAACAGTACAGGAAATGGCAGCTTGACAGCTTACCCATTCTGCCGGAGGAATGGCAGTACACCGTTGACCCGGACAAGGGGAAGCAATTCAAAACCCTAAAAGAGCTTATGCACCGCGCCGACGTTTCCGAAGTGGTAAATGCGTGTGATGCGGGGCGCGAGGGTGAATTGATTTTCCGCTTTGTCTACGAAACGGCGGGCTGCAAGAAGCCCATGCGCCGCTTGTGGATTTCCTCAATGGAGGACGGGGCGATTAAGGCGGGCTTTGCTTCCCTCAAAGACGGGCGGGACTATGACGCGCTCTTTGCGTCTGCCCTCTGCCGCGCAAAGGCTGACTGGCTTATCGGCATTAACGCCACCCGGCTTTTCTCCTGCCTGTATGGAAAGACCTTGAACGTGGGGCGCGTCCAGACCCCGACCTTAAAAATGCTCACCGACCGGGACGTGGCTATCTCCCATTTCCAGAAAGAAAAATATTATCATGTTCGCCTTGATTTATCCGGCGCGGAAGCGGCAAGCGAAAGGATTTCAGACAAGGCAGAAGCCGACGCGCTGAAAGGAGCTTGCGAAACAGAAACGGCGGTATGCGTTTCCCTTACCAGAGAGAAGAAAACCGCAGCCTCGCCGAAGCTCTTTGACCTTACCTCTTTGCAGCGGGAAGCGAACCGCATTTTCGGCTACACCGCAAAGCAGACCCTTGACCTTGCACAAGCCCTTTATGAAAAGCGGCTCCTTACTTATCCGAGGACAGACAGCAGCTATCTTACTGACGACATGGGCGGCACCGCAGCGGGCATTATCGCGCTGCTTTGTGACAAGCTCCCCTTTATGGCGGGCGTAAATTTCACGCCGGAGGTTGCAAAGGTATTAGACAGTAAAAAAGTATCAGACCACCACGCAATCATTCCCACTATGGAGCTTGCAAAGGCTGACCCGGACACGCTGCCGGAAAGCGAGAAAAATATCCTTACCCTTGCGGGGGCGCGTCTGCTCCTTGCCACCGCCGAGCCGCATATTTATGAAGCGGTTACGGCGGTTTTCTCATGCGCCGGGACAGACTTCACCGCAAAAGGAAAGACCGTACTTGCGGAGGGTTGGAAAGAGCTTGAACGCAGATACCGGGCGACGCTGAAAGACAAGCCCGAAGCAGAGGACGGGGAAAATGCAGACGTGACGCTGCCGGAGCTTTCCGAGGGACAGGGCTTTGAAAACCCCGCCGCAAAAGTAACGGAGCATACCACAACGCCGCCGAAGCCCCACAGCGAAGCAAGCCTTTTGTCGGCTATGGAACGCGCCGGGAACGGGGACACTGACCCGGACGCGGAACGCCGGGGGCTTGGCACTCCCGCCACCCGCGCCGCCGTCATTGAAAAACTGGTAAAGGGCGGCTTTGCGGAGCGCAAGGGGAAGCAGCTTATCCCCACGCAGAACGGAGCCGCCCTTATATCAGTGCTGCCGGATATGCTCACTTCCCCACAGCTTACCGCAGAATGGGAAAACAATCTGACGCAGATAGCAAAGGGAGCCGCAGACCCCGGCGAATTTCTGTCCGGCATTGAAGCTATGGCGCGGGAGCTTGTGCAGACACACGCCGCAGCACTGGACGGGAAAAAGGATTTGTTCCGGGAGGAAAAGCCCTCTGTCGGCAAATGCCCCCGTTGCGGCTCTCCCGTCTATGAGGGGAAGAAAAACTATTATTGCGGCAACAAAGAATGTGCCTTTGTCATGTGGAAGAACGACCGCTTTTTCGAGGAACGCAAGACCGCTTTTTCCGCGAAGATTGCCGCCGCGCTCCTTAAATCCGGCAAGGCGAATGTGAAGAAGCTCTACTCCCCGAAAACAGGCAAGACCTACGACGGAACTATCGTTTTGGCTGACACTGGCGGGAAATACGTCAACTACCGTATCGAAGTACAGAAGAACTAAAAACTTGAATAGCAAGCATAGGAAGCGGGTACCCACTTCCGTAAATCCCTGTCCTGCCGCTGACGCGCCGGACGGGGATTTTGCTTGTTGGGAAGTTTCCCAAACCCTCTTTTTGCGGAGGGCTTCACCCTCTGAAAATTTTCATAAATCTTTGGCAGAAATGCGGGTGTGCCGTAGTAGGCTATGCAGCCAAAAAATGCAGCTTGTGACGCTGACGCAGAGAAAGGAGGTTTTCATTTATGGCAAGTTTACGGGACACCGTAAAGGACTATCAAGACGAGCTTAGGGACGGTATCGCATGGGTAGCGTTCTGGAAACAGGGGCGTTCATGGAACGCGGAATATTTTCATCTTGATATGGACGACACCCTCTACCCGGAGGACAGGAGCCGGTTAGAGGAAATCAAAAGCACCGACCCCGCCGCCGTTATCTTAAACGGCTATTACTGCGGGCATTTAGGCGAGGACATGAGCCTTGACGAGCTGACCGCCGGAGTGCGCTACCACTACGAAAACAGCATGAACGACATTGACGGTTTTATCGGGGCGCATGACGACAGGCTTCCCCCGGAGGTTATCGAGGAAGCGAGAGCCGCCGCCCATGAAGCGGGGCTTCCCTTTTCCGAAAAGCCCTACCGGGACGGTGAGGATTTTAACCCCTATGTATTTGACGGGAGCATGAGCATTGAAGATTACGAGCTTATGCACCGCATGATGAACGAAGAAAGGAGCGAACAAATGGCAGAACCGATTTTAAGCGGCTATCTTTCCAATCTTGGAAAGTACACCGAGGGCAGACCCGCGGGCGAATGGGTGACGTTCCCCACGACTGCCGAACATCTGAAAGAAGTCTTTGACCGTATCGGGATTGACTTCAAGCACTATGAGGAATGGCATTTCACAGAATTTCAATCCCCTATCCCCGGCTTGACGGAACATTTAAGCGAGTATTCCCACCCCGACGAGCTGAACTATTTAGGAAAGCTCTTGGAAATGCAGTTTGACGACGACCGGGAGAAATTCATTGCAGCCATTGAATACGGCGACCATGCCGACAGCTTACAGGACATCATCAACCTTGCACAGAACCTTGACTGCTACTGGCTTTATCCGTCCGTCCACAGTGAAGAAGAATACGGGCATTATCTGGTTGACGAACTGGAAGAACCGGAGCTATCCGACGAAGTGAAACGGTATTTCATGTATGAGGAATACGGGCGGGACGCTTCCATTAACGACGACGGTATGTTTACCGAAAAGGGCTATATCTACAACAACCGCAACACCTTTACAGAATGGTACGACGGGCGCGACGTGCCGCAGGAATACCGGGTAACGCCGCAGCCCCCGCAGCCAGAACGCCCCGACCCGGAAAAAGAAGATTTTGACGCTGCCGCAATGCAGCCCGCCCTTGCTGCCGAACCGCGCCCGGTTATCCCGATTATCCCTACCGCCGACACTTCCGACGGGAAGCTGAAAGAGATTGCCGCCCACCTGGAACGCGGCATTACAGAACTGTTTGACAGTGAACGCTATGCGGACTATCTGCGCGTCATGTCAAAGTTTCCAACGTACAGCTTGCGGAACACCGTCTTAATCGCCATGCAAGCCCCCGACGCTACCCATGTCATGGGCTTCAACGCATGGAAAGACCCGCTTATCAACCGCCATGTAAAGGCAGATGAAAAGGGAATACGGATTATCGCCCCTACCGAAAAGACCATACGGAAGCAGGTAGAAAAACTTGACCCGGACACGCAGCAGCCCATAATCGGCGCGGACGGAAAGCCCGTCACCGAAGTACAGGAAATCAAGATACCAAAGTTTATTGTCGTTTCTGTCTTTGACGTGGCGCAGACCGAGGGAAAGGAGCTGCCCACCCTTGCCGCCGAGCTGACGGGCAATGTGGAACAGTACCCGGATTTTTTTGCCGCCCTTGAAAAAACGTCGCCCTTTGCCGTTGGCTTTGACGAACTGACAGGCAGCATAAAAGGACGCTGCAACTATGAGGAAAGAAAAATCATCATCAACGAGGGCATGAGCGAATTACAGAATATCAAGACTGCTATCCATGAAATCGCCCATGCAACGCTACATGATACCGCTATCGACGCGCCGGAACGCCCCGACCGTCGCACCCGCGAGGTACAGGCTGAAAGTATCGCCTTTACCGTCTGCCAACATTACGGGCTTGACACGTCGGATTATTCCTTCGGCTATGTCGCCGGGTGGAGCAGCGGACGGGAGCTTGCCGAGCTGAAAAGCTCTCTTGAAATCATCAAAAGCACCGCTGCAAAGCTGATTGAAGCCATTGACGGACATTTTGCGGAAATCCAAAAGGAACAGGCAAAAGGACAGGCACAGGCGCAGCCCGAAGCAGTAACAGAGCCGCCGGACCCCCCCGCGCCGGAGCAGCCCGAAGCAGCCCCGCAGAAACAAGCGGACACAGCACAGGAAACCCGCAGCGAAGCCCCACAGGAAACCGCCACAGCACAGGAAACGCAGCAAGCCGCCGCCCCCTACTATTCTATCAACGAAACCGCCGCCCGCCGCGCAAAGGATATGAGCAGCTTTTACGATTACAAACCGGGCAGCGCAACGGCAGAATACCGCAGCTACATTGACGAAGCCGTACAAATCGCGGAACGGCAGAAAAAACGTGTTGACCCTATGTACCATGAAAAGATTGACAGTCTGCTTGACACTTATGCCCGGAAACTGGCGGCGAATATGAACAAGGGCTATGAAATTGCGGGGCGCGTTCCCTCTATCTTGATTGCCGGAGGTTCCAACTTCCCCACAAGGAAGAAAGAAAAGCAGAACGCCGCCACCGACCGGAATATGCAGGAATACCGGGACATACAGGGCTTGCTTGATAAAATCCGCAGCACAGGAATGGGCGGTATCAGCGCGGACGACCCGCAAGCAGTCGAGAAACTTCAAAAGAAACTTGCGGGACTGGAAAAATCACAGGAAACCATGAAAGCAGTCAACGCCTATTACCGCAAGCATAAGACCCTTGACGGTTGCCCGCATTTACCGCCGGAGCAGCTTGAAAAGCTGAAAGCCGATATGTCGAGCCAATGGCACTTGGGGGATAAGCCTTTCGCGACATGGGCGTTATCCAACAACAACGCAGAAATCCGGCGCGTCAAAGACCGCATTAAATCCCTCTCACAGACAAAAGAAATCGGTTTTGTCGGTTGGGAGTTTGAGGGCGGCAGAGTGGAAGCAAACACCGAAGCAAACCGTCTGCAAATCTTTTTTGACGGGAAGCCCGACGAAGCGACGCGGACAGAACTGAAAAGCAATGGTTTTCGGTGGTCACCCAAAGCCGAAGCATGGCAGCGGCAGCTAACCAATAATGCCTATTATGCGGCAGACTATGTGAAATCCATTCAGCCCCTTACCGGGGAAAAGCCCACTGATTTACTGCGGGCGCATATCCGCAGCCAAAAGGAAGCGGCACAGGCGCAGCCCCCACAGGAGTGGATCTATGTCAATACTTTAGACAAAAAAAGTTGAAAGATTATGCTGTGAGTTCCTCATCCTCCTTTTGCTGTGGTGTCAGATAACCGATAGAGCTATGGATCCGTTTACGGTTATACCAGCCCTCTATGTATTTAAAGATTGCTCTGCGAGCTTCCCTTAAATCCTGGTAAGTATGAAGATAGATTTCTTCCTTTTTCAGTACGGAATGGAAAGATTCCATACAGGCATTATCGTATGGATTTCCCTTACGACTAAATGAATGCAGGATTCCTTTACTGCCCAGGCAGTCTTCAAATGCCTGGCTCGTATACTGACTTCCAAGATCACTATGAAGGATGATCCCCTCGGTATCCCTGACATTCAGGCATGCGTTTTCTACCGCTTTAACCGCCAGTTCCGCCGTCATAGATGTGCCATAGGCATACCCTATAATCTTTCGGCTGCACAGATCCATGACAGAAGCCAGATAGGTCCATCCTTCTTTCTGTACATGGATGTAAGTGATATCCGTACACCATTTCTGGTTGATGGTCTCCGTCCCAAAATCACGCCTCAGGATATTTTTCTTATCCTCCGGGATGCTGCCATGGTTGGCATGATGATTGTACTTCTTTACTACGATAGAGCGCAGTCCCTGCTCTGCCATATGCCTCTGCACCCTCTTGACGCTGCAAGGTGTACCATTATCATTCAGCACACGGCATATTTTGACAGCCCCATACCTTTGTTTTGAGTCATCATATGCCTGTTTCACTTTCCTGCCGAATTCCGCATATGCCTTCTGCTTATTTGAGGGTACACAAACCAGAGCCTTGTAATAGGTACTCCTTGGGAATTTCAGAGCGCTGCAAAGCTGAGATACACAGTAGCGGGTTAAGTTGTTCTGGATAAAGGAAACAATCTCGGCTATTGTTCTTTCGCGAATATGGCGGTCGCTTTTTTAATATTTCATTCTCAATCTTAAGGCGTTGGATTTCTTTCTGGAGAGCCTTATACTCCTTAAGGGTGACCGTCTCCTCCCCGGATACTTTGATGGGGGAGAGCTGTTTTACCCAGTTGCTGAGTGTGCTTCGATTTACGCCATATTCACGCTCCAGTTGCGGATACGAGGTTCCTCCGGCATTATACAGATCCACGATCTGCTGCTTGAATTCCGGAGTGTAAGATTTCTGGTTTTTCGCCATGTAAAACATCTCCTTTGCTTTTTCACTTGATAGTATAGGTTGTTCAACTTTTCCTGTCCACACTTATATACTAACACCAGAGTACATCTATCAAGTACACGCGAACCCCCGAAGCGACAGCCGGGAAAATCTTTCTATTCTGCAAGCATACGTTCCACAGGAGGACGGGAAAGCCAAAATAGGCGACGTTCTGTATATCGGCACACCCGAAAAATGCCGCGAGCTTATGGGGCAACTGAACGCCGGGGAACTGACACAGGCAGAGGTAAAAGAACTTTACGCAAAGGCACAGGAAACGGCGCAGACCGCCGGACAGGACAAAGACACCTTTTCCATTTACCAGATAAAGGGCGGGGACGAAACAAGGGACTTGCGCTTTGAGCCATACGACCGCCTGCAGGCGGCGGGAAATGTGGTTGACAGGGCGAACTATGAGCTTGTCTATTCCGCGCCCCTTGCGCCGGAAACTTCCCTTGAAGATATTTACGCCCGTTTCAATATCGACCACCCCAAAGATTTTAAGGGACACAGCCTTTCCGTTTCGGACGTGGTAGTGCTTCATCAGGACGGACAGGACGCGGCGCATTTCGTTGATAGCGTAGGCTTCCGGGAAGTGCCGGAGTTTTTACAGGAGCAAAAGCAGCTTACCCCGGACGACTTGGAAACGGGCGAAACTATCAAAACACCGAGGGGGACTTTCCATGTGACCGCTATGAGCCGGGAGCAGATAGAAGCCGCCGGATATGGCTTTCACCACCAGTCGGACGACGGAAAGTATCTGATTATGGGGAATGGGACGCGGGCGTTTGCCGTTGCCGCAGAACAGGCGCAGCGGGACAATCCCTTGAAAACCGCCGAGCAGACCACAGAGCAGAACGGGAACATGATTGACGGTATCATCAACAACACCCCCACCGTTGACGAACTGGAAGCAAAGGTAAAGGCGGGCGAGCAGATTTCCCTTGTTGACCTGGCTAATGCTGTCAAAGCCGACAAGGAGCGCGGCAAGGGAGCGAAGCCGGAAAAGAAGCCCTCTATCCGGGCGCAGCTTAGAGCCGACAAGGAAAAGGCGCAGAAGAAAAACGCAAAGCAGAAGTCACAGGACTTGGAAAGGAGCTGACCCATGCCGGAACAGAGCAGATTTGAAAACGTGGACGTGACCGCTTCCCTTGAAGCGATTATGAAGCAGAATACAGGCTTTTACCAGAGCGACTTGGAGATTGACAAGGAGATTATCGCAAAGGCGGCGGCAAGCCCCCACAGGGAGGACAAGACCCTTTTGTGGTTCTGCCGCCCGTCTGGGACGCATTGCTTCCGGGAGCGCGACGTTTTCCTAAAGGACACCGCGCCCCACAATACATGGCGTTTCTACATGGAGCAGACAAGCGACCGCGTACTTGCCTATGCAATCGAGCTGACGGGCAAGGAGCGCGGGAAAATCAAGGGCAATCTGTACGAACTGGACTACGCTAAACATTATGAGCGTGTCAAGGAAAAGGAGCTGCCCGCCGATACGGTGAAGCTGATTTATGAGCATGGGGAAAGGGTACAGGAAGCCGGGAGATATTTTGACGGAACCCCAGACCCGCAGCTTGGGAAGTTTGAACACTTTGAAGCCCTACCCAACGACCCGGACGCGTTGCAAGCTATTTTACAGGAAGAACGGCGCAGCCGGGAGCAGCTTTCGCCGGGGGACTTCAAGGCGCATATCGCAGCCTTGCGGGACGGACTGATTGAAACGGAAGCGCGGCGCATTGTGCGGGAAATGAAGCGGCACGACACGCCGAACAGCCCGAACAAGACCCATTTCATGTCAGAGCTTTCCCCGGCGTTCATGCGGCTTGCGGGGACAAAGGACACTGACCGCCTTTTCTCCATGCTGCCCTACAAGACACTTTCCTTTTCCAAAATCGAGGGCAGACATGGGACGTATGCGCTAATTGACAAGGGGGAGAACCGGGACAGAGAGATAAGGAAGCCCCGCCCCTCTATCCGGGCGCAGCTTAAAGCAGACAAGGCAAAGACCGCCCCGAAAAAGGCGGTGGCGAAAACAAAAAATCACGATATGGAGGTATGAGCATGATTAGACTGACTGTTGAAGAAACAAACCTTTTGAGCATTTACAACGAGGGCGGCAAGCGGGCTTTGATTGAGAATGTCAACGCCGCGCTGCCCTACATGGACGCGGATATGCGGGAGCTTGCAAAGCGCACCCTTTCCAAAGTGGACGCTTTGACCGAAGCGGAATTTGCAGAGCTTCCCATTTACGCCGCTGATGAAGCATGAACGGGGTTAAGCGGCTGACGCCGCCCCAAAGCCGGAAAGTAAACGCCCTTGTGCGCCGGACGTGCTGCAATTATGATAACGGGAACTGTATCTTACTGGACGACGGGGACGAGTGCGTATGTCCGCAGCTCATTTCCTATTCGCTTCTCTGCAAGTGGTTCCGGGTTGCGGTGCTTCCCGCCGACAGGCTGCTTTATGCGGAGCTTTACCAGACAGGGGATAAGAAGAAATGTACCGAGTGCGGCGCGTTCTTTGCGTCAACCTCTAACAGCGTCAAATACTGCCCCGTCTGCCGGAAACGTATCACCCGCAGACAAGCCGCCGAGCGCATGAGGAAAAGACGCGCCCCTGTTACGCAGTAGGCGCGGAAAATCCCTTGATTTACAGGGCTTTCCGGGCGTGAAAATCAGAAAGGCGATACTTTATACCTTTACCCCCGAAAATGGCGTTCTACTGCGTAACATTCACGAAAACAGCACCCACAAAAAGACAGGGCGCGGAAGTCATATACTGGCTTCCGCGTCCTGTTCTTTATTTGGGAAACATATAAATGTATTGAACCACTGGATAATCATGTTTTGAATTTGGCATCCAAAAATTTATGTAGTATACGGTTTTTAATATGTCTGATAGAGAAAGGCTTTCAGAGTATTTAATATCATCTGTTTTTTCTTCAAAATCATTTATTGTGCCTAATTCATATCTTCCACTTCGATTGTTTATAAGATACAATTCGCATATCTCTTGTAAAGTTTTTTCTTCTAATGGAAGATGTAAATTTAACTGAAAAGCATATGAGGATTGTTCTGGTATATTAACAGGTAAATACAATTTGTCACCCGATATTTCATATATCTCATTCCATTCATAATCACTTTTTGAGGTATCAGCAATTTCAACATCTATCCTGTCTACTGGCTGTACTAAATTTGATTTATTAGTTATTGTAATAATTAGAGGTATATTCAAATATGCTTCATCTTCATTTATGACACATTCAATCATCCTATTCTTTTCAAATCCCTCTGAAAGAATTATGTTGATTTTATCGTATTTTACTTGATTATATACTGTAAAAATAAGTGTAGAAAATGATACAATCAGTGCAATTAGACTTATTACATTATAAAAAACTTGTGAACGCAAAATGTTTAATACTTTTTTTCCTTGATTTTTCACGTTACCCCTCTTTCCTAAAATCATTATAATGAATTTTTTTAAAAAATCTACACAAATATATCATCGTTCCGTTTCTTTTTCCCGTTCCGGCTGTCTGTCTGCCTGTAAAATGCTGTCAATGTTCTGCTTGATAATGTCATATTCCCGGACTTTCTTTTTCAGCTTCCCATAGTCGGCGTAAAGGGCTTCTTTCTGCGCTTGGAGGGCTTCATACTCCGATTGCAGCGCGGCGAGGTTCGGGAGCTTTGCAATGCCCGCCGCTTTCAGCGACCTTGCGGCGGCTTCATGGAGGATAATTGCCTGTTCCTGTCTGGCGCGGTATTTCTCCCTGTTCCTTGCCTTGCGGTATGCGTCATAGACGGGCTTTGTCTTTTGGTAGGTGGAAACATTCTTGATAAGCACCGCCATTTCCGCAAGCCGCTTTTCGGCGTTCTTCAATGCGTCTGCCGCCTGTCCGCTTTCCGCTGCCATTTCCTCTATCCGGCTGACTAAATCTGCGTACTGCTCAATCTTATGTTCCGTCAAGAAATTCATTGTTTTCGCTGCCTGTTTCAGATTATGGATTTTCGCCCACTGTTCATAGCCCTTACTCTGCGCCGCCTTGATACTGTTCTCAATGTCGATAAGCAGCGACACGCCGCGCTGTTCTCTGGGAGCTTTCACCGCTTTTGTCCGTCTGCCCGCTATCCGTTCCCTTATGGCTTCCTCTGTATAGTCTGCGCCGAGGGTTTTAAGGCGTGTGAAGCGTTCCTGTCCGGGGGCGCGGCATGACACATATTTCCCCGGCTTTATCTCATAGCCCGCCGCCTGTAACCGCGTTAGCAATTCCTCAAAACTGGAAACTTGGGGGATAAGCGCGTCAAGGGCGGTTTTCAGTTTGCCTTTCCAACTGGTACCCGTCTTTTCTGCCTGGTACTCCGCATAGCTCTTTCCCTTGCTGCCCTTGCCGGGAACGCCGACGGACAAGCCATTCTCCCGGCACAGCTTGTCGCTCATGTTCCGTATGCCGTAATAGCTCCTTTTGTTGGAATTGTATTTGTGGTGGTCTACGAAATTTACGGCGCAGAAAATAATGTGATTGTGGACGTGTCCTTTGTCAATGTGCGTCGTGAGTACATATTCATGCTGCCCCTTTGTTACCGCGTCGGCAAGCTGCTTTCCGATTTCATGGGCTTTCTGATAATCTACTTCCCCGGCTCAAAGGACTGTATCAGATGAAAGGCTAAATTGTTCCCCTTTTGGAGTGCTTGGGACAAGGTATATTCAAACTCAATATCTGCCGTTTCATAGGAGCAGCCGAAAGAGGACACAAGCATTTTCCCGTCTGTCTTGTCCGGGTTTTCGATATAGTCAAGGGCTTTGCTTAGAGTGCTTTTAATAGGCTTAATCTTTGTAACCGCCATATCTCCGCAAGCACCCCCTTTATTTCCTCTATGTCCTCTTGGTATGCGTTCCCCGTCGCGTTTACGCGGCGTGCTATCTGGTTGACGTTGACACCGATTTTCTGTATCTCTGCGGTCATTGCCTTAATGTCGCTATGGTCTATCTGAATGATGTACCCGTCAATGGCAATCTTCCGCAGATATGCCGCCATGTTCCGGGTGGGTACGAGCTTCATTTTTTCCAGTATTAAATCCCGTTCCGCTTCCGTCACTCTGAATTTGATTTGCACCGTCCTTTTCCGTCCGTCCATGTATTCGCTCCTTTCCTTTCCGTTCCGAGGGTTTGGGACACTTCCCAACAAGCCATTTTCAACCGACGCGCCGCAGCGGAGGGGGAAAATACGGAAGTGGGTACCCGCTTCCTATGCTTGCTACGAATGTTTTTATCCTTTAGGCTCTTATCCTCTACTACGGAGAAAAAGCGATTTTGCCAAACTTCCACAAAGAAAAACGCTGCAATCTCAAAAGATTACAACGCTCTCTAAATCCTGTTCAGTTTTAAGCCGGACATTCCTATTCGCCCTCTTTTTCGACTTCGGAAATCTCTTTTGCTGTTGCGGTCACAATCCGTATGCCCGTATCGCTCATACCGTCAAGGAGCGCGTCAAGCTGCCGCCGCTTTGTATCCTTTGCGGCGGGCGTGTCTAACAGGAATTGGTCTACGGATATATGGTAACGCTGTATCAGCTCAAAAAATATCTGTAAACTTGGGTGTTGCCCCTTGTTCTCAATGTTCGCAAGATAGCGCGGTGAGATAAACATTTCGTCGCCTACTTTCTTGCGGCTCTCCTTGCGCCCCTCACGCGCTGCCTTTATCGCTGCCCCAAAAGCCTTGAAGTCGTATTTTGGTACTGGTCTTTTTGCCATAATTATTCACCCTATTACATTCTACTGTTCACCTTTGCTTTTGGATATGCCTACACAGTTCTATTAGTTAGCCAAAATAAAACATATTATTCTGCTTTACAATTAAATACCGTCTGAATGTATCTTGACAAGCAGACGCAAAAAGAATATAATACATACCAAACGAATGAAATGGGAGGTGGTAGATACATGGCGCGTAATAAATATCCTGAAATAACCGTTGAAAAGATATTAGAAGTGTCACAGCGGTTATTCATGGAAAAAGGGTACGACAATACAACTATTCAAGATATTGTAAATGAACTTGGTGGATTGACTAAAGGAGCAATTTATCATCATTTCAAATCGAAAGAGGAAATTATTGACGCATTAGGGGGGAAACTCTTTTTTGACAACAATCCATTTGTTACCGTACAAAATCAGAAGAACCTAAATGGTTTAGAAAAAATGCGTGAAGTCATTAAGTTAAACCATGCAGATAATGATAGGACTGAACTTGGAAAACAGAGTATTCCTCTTTTGAAAAATCCCCGCTTGTTGGCTGAACTGGCTGATACAAACAGGAAATTGATTGCCCCTCTTTGGTTGCAACTTATTCAAGAGGGAATAGAGGACGGCTCTATCCAAACCGAGTATGCAAAAGAACTATCTGAACTTTTGCCATTACTTACAAATTTTTGGTTAATTCCCTCTGTCTATCCTGCAACCCCGGAAGAACTGCTTTCAAAGTTTGCATTTATTAAATATTTGTTAGATAGTATGAACTTGCCGATTATTGATGATGAAATTTTCGATATGGCACAGAATTACTTTGAACACTTAAACGTAGGCGAATAGATAAAATTGCCTTGCAAAAGGCAGTTTTATTTTCAAACTATACATTCATTCGTAAGGTATTATTTTTTCGACAGATACATACCGTCTTAATGTATGAAAGGAGAATACTATGTCAAATTTAGACCAAAAAATCGAAAATGCTGCAAACAAAATTGAAGTTGTCGCAAATGAAGCATGGAAAAAGCGGTCATTCCGCATTGTATCTAAGTCTATATCTGCTGCGGCAGAAATGGGTCTGATGATAGGGGCTGCACATTTATCCGAAGGCTATAAATCAGCCGCCACCTGTCTGTTTGGTTTAGGGGCAGTAGGACTTGCCTGCGATTTACTTTTTAACAGAAAATAGGAGGACACCGCTATATGATACGATACTTAAAACAATACAAATTTTTGCTTTTTCTTACCATATTATTTACTGCAATCAGTTCTCTATCTTATGTATTTATTGCTATCTTATTGCAACAAGTTATGGATATTGTAGATATGGGCGATATGGACGGCTTTATCAGAATACTACTCTTTTCTTTAGCCTACTTTGCACTTATGGGAGTATTCATGTACCTACAATCTTTGTTTAGCAAAAAATTTGTCTGTAAAATTATGAAAGCTGTCCGTTCTAAAACCTTTATAGGAATTGAACGGCACACGATAGAGGACTACTCTAAAAATAATACTGCTGATTATTTATCCGCAATTACGAATGATGTAAAAATGATTGAAGATAACTATTTACTTCCCCTGTTGCAAGTTATCCAATATACGATTATTTTTATAGCTTCCCTTGCTGTAATGATTTATTTTGACATTATCGTTACAGTCTGCGTGATTATCGCAATCGCTATCATGCTTATTGTACCCAGTCTATTCGGAGGACTACTCTCCAAACGACAGGATAAATATTCTGATATGCTATCCGATTTTACAAACCATGTAAAAGACCTGTTATCCGGTTTTGAGGTTATCAAGTCTTATCGAATGAAAAAATATGTCCTCTCACGATTTGAAATAAGTAACGAGGACACTATAAAAGCAAAATATTCTGTTGACAAGGCGATTGCAGCAAATGAAGCGGTTTCTATGGTGCTTGCGCTTCTTGTTCAAGTGGTTGTTGTTTTTCTTTCTGCATACTTCATTATTATTGGTCGTATCAGTGCAGGAGCCTTGTTAGGCATGGTACAGGTAAGCAGTAACCTTGCAAATCCATTACTGATTATTTTTAGCAATATTCCAAAAATCAAGAGTATAAAACCAATTACACAGAAGTTAAATAACCTTTCAGATTACAAAGAACAGGACACAAATACGAAAAAACCACCCTCTTTCAAAAAAATGATTTATGTAGATGATTTGCATTTTTCCTATGATAAAGAAAACGAAGTCATAAACGGTATTTCACTATCCATTGATAAAGGAAAAAATATGCTTTTGTCGGTAAAAGTGGGTGTGGAAAGTCTACGTTTATTAAGTTGATTGCCGGATATTACTCTAATTTCAAAGGTAATGTACTATATGACACAGATAGTCTTTCCGTTTTGGATATTGATAAAATAACTGCGCTATCGTCGGTCATTCATCAGAATGTTTATATGTTTGATGAGAGCATTTTTGATAATATTTGCCTACACGAAGATTTCAGTAAAGAAGAATTGCAATCCGTATTGTCTGATAGTGGTTTATCACAGTTTATTGAGCAAGTACCAAACGGACTTAAATATCACGTTGGAGAAAATGGAGATAACCTTTCCGGCGGACAGAAACAAAGAGCCGTAGCAAGAGCTTTAATTCGCAAGAAGCCACTGTTGATTTTAGACGAGGGTACGTCTGCTATTGATATGCAAACTGCGTATGATATTGAAAGTAGGCTATTGGCAATATCTGATTTAACGCTACTTACTATCACTCATAATATGAGCAGCGATATTCTTACACTCTATGACGAAATTGTATTTATGGCAGACGGAAAAATAATTGAACATGGCACATTTGAAGAACTTATTACTAAACACGCTGCATTTTATGACTTCTACCAACTAAAGAAGTAGGTATCTTTAGAGGAAAGTTTTTTTGAACTGTACACAATCCTTAAATAATATTATCTGCTCCCTTAACGGGGAAAGAAAAAAACCGTTAGAGGAGCAGATGTTTTTGTATGCCTTTTTACGCAATATCTAATCTATCGGCGGTTTTGAAATATCAAATCCGCCGTTTCTTTTTTATCTTCTCAAGGAATGACGCGGTATCACTGTTGAAATCGGCGGCTAAAGGAGGTAGCCGCCATGAAGCAAAAAGCATATCGACAAAATCCGACAGTTATTGACTTATCAAAAAAAGCCCGCCCACCACCGGGGAAACTACGCTTATATATATGAACTGTCTAATCATCTGAATACTGCTTACAATGCCTATGCGCCCGTCCGGGCTTTTCGGACGGGCGCATTTTGTACGTTCAAAAATTTTTGAAGAAATTTCAAAAAATCTTCGGCGTTTTTGAAAAACGCCGTATTGCCCGCGAAAAGGGGGAAGCACCACCAACTTTCCAACGAGAAAGGAGGTGAGAATGTGGAACCTAACAGCAGGGAGTTTTACAAACAGTGTGCTTTTCAGAAGTTTTGTAATACGGTATTGCACAATGAAGCGTGCGACACTCATAGAGAGCTTCGCAGACACAAGGCAAAGGAAGTGACCTTTTCCGACATGACCTTAGACGAAGCGCGACAGCTTCATACGTTTGATGAATATTTCAAACGGGAAACTGCCGAAACCGCCTTTGAGAAAGCCGGGAAGAAAATCACGCCAAAGCTGCTTCTTGAAGCAATCCGTACTTTGCCGGAAGAAAAGCGCAAAGCCATATTGCTGTATTACTTCGAGGGAATGAACGATACCGAGATTGCAGAACTGTTCAATACGTCGAGAAGCACGATACAGTACAGGCGGACAAGCTCTTTTGAGCTGCTAAGAAAATATCTGGAGGAAAATGCTGATGAATGGGACGAATGGTAACGAACCCGGCTACCCGGAAAACGCCCTTGTTCCCTATCCTGTCATTGTGGCAGCGACAAAGGGCGACCCGGACGCCATGAAGATTGTCTTGCAGCATTTCAGCGGCTACATAGCCCGCCTTTCCATGCGGAAGCTGTACGACGAGCGCGGGAACGTCTATTTCGGCGTAGACCACGACATTCGGGAACGGCTGCAAGCAAAACTGATGATGGCTGTCCTCACCTTTAAGGCAGAGGAATAACCGCAGCGGCGGGACGCTTTCTCTAACCCCTTTTCCGTTCCGCTGCTGACGCGGCAGCACAGCCATTTTGAACCTTGAAAAAGAAAGCGGCGCAAGATAACGGCGGCGCAGCATAGGGCAAATCGGATACGTTCCTTTTGCGCCGAGCCATACGGCGGGTGCGCCATGACGCTATCCGGGTGAGGTTATCCCCGCCCGGACAGCCGAGCGACCAACACCGCGCCGGAAAGCAAGTGTAGCGGCTTGCGGGCGACGACACGCAGAATATACAATGATACTTCCTTACAGCCACAGTCCGAGCGTTAAGAGCGTCGCAGGCAATGGGTAGGGCTGCATGAGAACCATGCGGGGGTGCAATTCCCATGAGGTTATGCTGATAACCGTCCGATTAAAGCCTTTGATTTATTGAATAGTGGACTTGCTGCTATTCATAGACTGTATTATATGTTTGCGAAAGAAAGGGGGATTTTCTTTGACGCAAAACCAAACGCCCGTTACCACAACGGAGCATAAAATAGGAAAAGTTACTTACCTTGTATGTTCGTCCGCAAGTGAACGCGCGACGGACACACTGGATAAAAAGATAAAAAAGCTCATTCGCAAAGACATGGAGCTGAACCCCACAAACGCCCGAAAATAGGGCGTTTCTTCACATTTTATACATGACACAGGCAGCGGTATGTGGTATAATATAGACAGTACAAATACCATGCTTGTCTGTCGTCGGAAAGGAGGACAAAATGTTACAGACAGACAAGATTACCGCTTTATATTGCAGATTGAGCCAGGAAGATATGCAAGCCGGGGAAAGCGAGAGCATACAGAACCAAAAGCTGATTTTACAAAAGTACGCTGACGAACACCACTTTTTCAATACGCGCTTTTTCGTAGACGACGGATTTTCCGGCGTGAGCTTTGAGCGTGAGGGGCTTCAAGCCATGCTGCATGAAGTTGAAGCCGGAAACGTGGCGACCGTCATAACAAAAGACCTTTCCCGTCTGGGACGTAATTATCTGAAAACCGGGGAGCTGATAGAGATTGTCTTTCCCGAATACGAAGTGCGCTACATTGCCATTAACGACGGTGTAGACACAGCAAGGGAAGATAACGAGTTTACCCCTCTGCGGAACTGGTTCAACGATTTTTATGCTAAAGACACAAGCAAAAAGGTGCGGGCAATCAAACGGGCGCAAGGACAGGCGGGGGAACACCTGACAAAGCCGCCCTATGGCTACATAGTAAGCCCTACGGACAAAAAGCAATGGATTGTAGACGAGGAAGCCGCCGCTGTGGTGAAACGGATTTTTGATTTATGTATCGGTGGGAAAGGTCCCATGCAGATAGCAAAAATCCTCAAAGAAGATAAGGTACTGACTGCCAAAGCCCACTACGCAAAGAAAAGGGAAAAGCTTTTTCCGAAAATCCCTATGATTGGAGGGATAGTACCATTGTTGGTATTTTGGAGCGTATGGACTACTGCGGACATACCGTAAATTTCAAAAGCTATTCCAAATCCCACAAATTGAAAAAGCGGATTCCAACCACAAAGGAGCAGCAGGCTATCTTTTTCAATACCCATGAAGCGATTGTAGAGGACGCCGTTTTTGAACGGGTGCAGGAACTAAGGGCAAACAAACGCCGCCCCACAAAGGCAGAGCGGCAAGGTTTATTTTCCGGCTTGGTATATTGTGCGGACTGTGGGAGTAAGCTACATTTCGCTACTTGTAAAAGTTTTAACGGTTCACAAGACCATTACCGCTGTGCAAAGTACAAGAGCAATACGGGAAGCTGTACGGCTCACTTTATCCGCGAGGAAGTGTTGAAGCAAATCGTATGGAGCAGGATATTTGACGTGACTGCCCTTTTCTTTGATGACATCATGGCTTTCCATGAAATGATGTATCATCAACGCTCCGCTGAAACAGAAAAGGAAATGAAGCGCAGGAAACGTGAGGTCGGACAGGCGAGGAAGCTGTCCGCAGAATATGAAGCGGAACAGCGGGAACTGGAAGAAAAGGTCAAGGCAGACCAGCAGGAAGTGGATACCTACGAACAGAACAAGAGCGATTTTGACAGCTTCGCCGCAATTATCCGCAAGTATGTGGGGATAAAGGAACTCACTCCCGCAATCGTCAATGAATTTATCAAGAAAATCATAGTCCATGCACCGGAAAAGGTGGACGGGAAACGAGTACAGAAAGTAGATATTGTTTTCAACTTTGTAGGGGAAATCAATTTCCTTTCTGCCACGCAACCGAAACGGCAAGGCGCATAGGAACTCGAAAAGACGGTACAGCCCCTGTAATTGGGGCTATACCGCCTAATCCGAAATTACTTCCCTCTAACCGTAAACATTTGATTTTCCGGGCTTTTTGAGCCGTTTTGATAAAATTTAACTCTTACATAGTTTCAAACCCTTATTTTCCGGCATTTTCAAGGCATTTGTTTATTACCTGTTTATTACCGGAAAAGTCTCATATGCTCCGCTATTGTTTTATTATACATCGGAATCATGATTTTTGTAATACTTTTTCCGGATTTTACAACTGTTCAAACTGAACGTGTTCAGACAGTCCAGAGAGATAGTGGTCGTCAATCGTCCTCACCATCTTCATTGTCAGTCAAGCCACCGACGACCACTCCGTTTTCATCCCATACGGTGAGAACCTCGTCTTTCGCTGCTGCCAGTACATTTTTTAATGTCTTTTATTCTTTGCACTCCTCTTTCTTGAACTCCGTTCCCTTGCCTAAATAGTATAACATGATTTCGTCCTCCTTACTTTTTCAGATATTTACATCCTCATGTTGATATATTCCGGATGCCGTATCTCGGAACTGCTCGACCTAAAGAAAGAACATGTCAACCTTGAGGAACGCTATTTCAATATCGTCTAGGCGAAAACCGCAGCCGGAATCCGTGTTGTTCCGATTGCTGACAAGGTTCTCCTATTTTTTGAATACTGATATGTACATAGCAAATGTGAATACCTCCTCTGCACCCCGGACGGCGGACATTTCATATACCGTAATTATTATGATTCGTACTGGTCTTCTTTGGTTGAGGTTCTAAACATCGACCACACGCCACACTTCACCCGGCACACCTGCATTTCAATGCTGACCGTCGCAGGTGTCGATGATAAGGTCATCAAAAAAATTGTCGGTCATAAAGGGCAGAGTGCGACGGAGGTTGTATATACCCACTTTGAAATTGAGGAACTAATCGACGCAATCAACAAGATATGACAACAGGCAGGTTCAAGCCTGCCTATTGTATGTTCTCACATTATCTCATATCGCCTCACACTATCCCACAAACGATTTTACCCTTGAACTCTCCGCCTTCTTATGGTATATTATAAATACAAAAAAAGACAACCGCCCACAAGGTGGGTTGACCAAATGAATAAAGATAGAAAAATCCACCCTTGCACTCGGTCAAAGTTTTGGGGTGGTTTTTCTATGTAGACCTACTTACAAAACGTAAAAACGAATGTAAGCAACGCCAAAAGGAACAGACCAAAGGTCATAATGTCCTTAAAATCAAAATGATTTTTCATAGGCATCACCCCCATTCTATAAAAATGAGAGGTCAGCCCACCCTGCAACACGGTTGTCATGTCGTATTTTATCATATTTTCTTATGTTCTACAATCTTTTATTTTTATGTGTCTTTCCAATTACCCGCCGAACCTCGGAAGTCTTTTCACAATGGATGCTCCTGCTGCCAGTCACATCATTTATGAATCCATCCTTGAGATATATGAAATATCCCTCCTCCTTTGAATAGGACATATCCTCAATCATATCATAATATTTTTCGGAACTTGCCACTTTTCCAACATGCGACGCTGCTCCTCATTGAATCCCTGCTTTTTCTTCCCGAACTTACTTTCCCCGGATGCAAGGTCATTACATATCAGTGCATAGAGATATTCGTTGACCGACATCCCGATTGCGGATGCTGCTGCCCGTATTCTTTCTTTTTCCCTATTGGTATTCTGAAATTTATCCGGTCGTAATGCTCTTTTGCGTGTTGGTTCTTATACTCTGTCCGGTTCACTGATACCGCCTCTTTTCCTGTTTTTTTGCATTATAACATTGTCGTGCGCACGACACAAGAAAAAGATTTTCTCATTTGTCACTTACCTGTTACTTACTTGTTACTTACCGTTGGAATTTTGTGTGATTTTGTGCTGTCTCATAAGAATTTCAGAATACAAGAAAACCCCGGAAACGCGCTGTTTCCGGGGAATGTCTCTCTTTGCAATATTCGCTTGAATTATCGCTTGCTGAACTGCGGAGCGCGACGAGCCGCCTTGAGGCCGTATTTCTTACGCTCTTTCATACGTGGATCACGTGTCAAATATCCTGCCTTCTTAAGCACCGGCCTGTAATCTGCATCTGCCTGAAGAAGCGCTCTTGCGATACCATGACGGATTGCGCCTGCCTGTCCTGTATATCCGCCGCCCTTTACATTAACAATAACGTCAAACTTGCCGTCTGTCTCTGTTGCAACCAGCGGCTGACGAACAACAACCTTCAATGTCTCTAATCCGAGATAATCATCGATATCTCTTTTATTTATCGTAACCTTACCTGTTCCTGGTACTAAATACACTCTTGCGATTGATTTTTTTCTTCTTCCTGTTCCGTAGAATCTTGCATTAGCCACTTTAATATCCTCCTCTCAACCTTCTCTTACAGTTTCAGTTCAACCGGCTTCTGAGCCTGCTGATTATGCTCTGGTCCGGCATATACATGAAGCTTCTTGATCATGGATCTTCCCAAAGGTCCTTTGGAAGCATACCCTTAACAGCAAGTTCAATCACTTTCTCCAGGCTTCTTGTCCATCATCTCTGCCAATGTAGTCTCCTTCATGCCTCCTACATAGTCAGAGTGATGGTAATAGATCTTCTGCTCCATCTTCTTGCCTGTTACCTTAATCTTTTCAGCATTGACAATTACTACATAATCGCCGGTATCAATATGCGGAGTAAATTCCGGCTTATTCTTACCTCTTAAAATCTTAGCCACTTCTGATGTGAGACGACCCAACGTACATCCCGCAGCATCAACTACATACCATTTTTCTTTCAATCTTATCTGGATTCGCCATATAAGTTTTCATCAGTCTACCTCCTGTGAAACATTAACATATTCATGATAATTATACGAAGACAATCTGCCCAAGGCAATTCTTACGCATATTATGGTATCGAAATCAATAAGGCTCCGGGGCTTTGGTTCCTCACTGTTTCTCTTTTTGTCATACTGTTAAGGTATATTATAAGTTGCCGCGTGTGTCAACCATTTTTGCTTCTATTTTATCAGCAGAATTTTACCCCAATTCTTCTCAAAATACTGATAATCGATAGGGTCTGTCCAATCCCGCCCATGTAAAAAGCCATACCTGGTAAAAATCTGATAACGAACATCCTCATGCCCAATCACTTATACGGCTCTCCGTTTGCCCTGTCGATAAACCGTTCCATCTCCGGATAGATTTCTCTGAAGCTTCCATCTGCATTGTACGCCACATAAGGATT